>NZ_JAMBOR010000039.1 GCF_023715845.1 Fictibacillus phosphorivorans | reverse complement strand
AGTTACTTGGTGACGTCCTTCAGTAGTATGCTTAGATAACATGTATATTTCTCCCCTCAAACATTATCTACTTTAATTGTACAATAAAAAAAGCTTGTAGACATGACTTTGTCTACAAGCTGAAGCCCTCTTTAAAAGAGGGCTTTCAGTGACGTTCTATTCGTATTTTAATGCATCGCCATCAAAAGGCTCGTCAGCAACCTTAATTGAATCAGTCGGACAACCTTCAAAAGCGTCCTGCATATCTTCAAGCAGTACATCTGGAATTTCAACGATTCCTTGGTTATCGTCTAGTGTCACAAATGCAATTCCTTCATCGTCATAATCGTAAATGTCAGGTGCTGCAGCTCCGCATGCTCCACATGCGATACAAGTTTCTTTGTCAACAATCGTATACTTTGGCATAATGAATACCTCCTAAGGAATTGGAAAACTAATCCGTTCATACAAGTTAATTATTTTTTATTTAGGGTCTTCTAATCATATTGTAATAAGTATCCCCCTACATTTCAATAGAAAATTAGTATCCTCATCTTATCTTTTATACCCAGGTTCCCTCAAAATATAACACTTTTATTCTAAAATCCCTATAATCTGATAAAATAGATGTAACAATTTAGAGTGGTGATCGTATGGATATTAGTCGTGCCATAATAATGGATGTTCTTCAAAAAGTAGACGGCAGCCGTAAATGCTCCGGTATCTATTACATATTGACGGGAAAGAAAACTGCACAATCACTGTCAGATAGTCAGTGGTTTAAGATCGAACCCTATTATGCTTCGTTAAAGGGTTTAACAGTAGAAGATTTTAACTCAATCCTAGATGAGCTCTGTACGAAGGAATTTATCAATCTTAAAGAAGATCAGGTCTTTCTTATATCTGAAAAAGGCTCAAATTTCCTTGAAAAGAATAAGAGCTATTATTTCTTCATGGAAAAGCTCAACGGATTAAAATATGCTTCGATCGAACATAAATGCTGGCAGGTTCTTTCTTTATTTGTACAATCACTATCGAACGCGCTATATCATTTCTTGAATTTTTCTCCAGTTATTCGAGATCGTGATGCCGCTGAAAAGGTAAAAATTCTTTTTCCCAGAACAGATGAGCAAAGAAAACAGGTTGCCTCTCAACTTTACATTGAATTAAAAATAATACTGAAAAAATGCGATTCAAAAAGTGCTGAGATCTTTGTTAACAAACTGTCAGGATACAACAGAGTGGGACATACATTTGATCAATCAGCTAGAGAGTGGGGATTATCAAGAGTTGAAGCAGTTCTTCGTTTTCGCTCAGTTCTTCATATGATCTTCTATTCCATAAAAGAAAAGCCTGAAAGCTACACGGTCTTATATACACTGTTAGGGGAGCTAATTGATATCCCTGCCTTGACCAAATCTGCCTTGCAGACGTATCATCTTCTCAAACAAGAAAAAGATTTAAAAGAGATTATGAAAATCAGAAACCTTAAATTAAGTACAATGGAAGACCATCTTGTAGAGATCGCTCGGGAGATTCCAGACTTTTCGATTCAACCATACATACGCGATGA
Source organism: Fictibacillus phosphorivorans (assembly GCF_023715845.1). GTDB lineage: Bacteria > Bacillota > Bacilli > Bacillales > Fictibacillaceae > Fictibacillus > Fictibacillus phosphorivorans_D. Next base: position 11,543 of record NZ_JAMBOR010000039.1, on the reverse strand, counting down.
AGATAAAGATAGAGTTAGCCATTTTTATAACAAAACAAAAAAATTCAAACTCAGGCCGATAAAAGAAGCTTTTCCTCATTTAACATATTTGCAAATACGGCTAGTTCTCGCTAAAGAAGGTGGAAAACATGCAGTTGGAAGCGGCACTTAAACAGTACTATGGCTTTGATGAGTTTAGACCAGGACAAAAAGAAATATTAGAAGATATACTCTCAGGTCATGATGTACTTGGCATGCTGCCTACTGGCACGGGAAAAACTCTGATCTATCAGTTGGCGGCTGTTTTATTAAAAGGAAGAGCTTTAATCGTTTCCCCTTTAGTATCTCTTATGCAAGACCAAGTTGATCAGTTTAAACAAACTGGTTTTAAAAAGACAGTAGCGTTAAATAGTTTTTTAGATCAATCAGATAAACGATCAATTCTAAAACATTTAAAAGATTACCAGTTTGTCTTTGTAAGTCCTGAAATCATGCAAAATAACTATATACGTTCTACCTTGTTATCAGTCGAATGGTCACTGTTTGTTGTCGACGAAGCCCATTGTATTTCTCAATGGGGACATGAATTCAGGCCGCATTATTTAGATTTAGTATATGTAAAAAAAGAGCTCGGTGACCCTGTTTGCCTGGCATTAACGGCGACAGCTACCGTTAAAGTGCAGGAAGACATTCAAAAATATTTAGGAATCGAAAAGGCGAAAGTCCATATACATAGTGTGAATCGACCGAATATCTCCCTTTTTGTAGAATCCTTTTCTGACTTAGAGCATAAACAAGATAGAGCCATCGATCTAATAAGTGAATTAAAAGGTCCGGGCATTGTTTATACGAATACGAGAAGAAGTGCAGAACAGCTTGTTAATCTCCTTCACGAAAAAGGGATGCATAATGTTTCCTATTATCACGGAGGAATGGAACAAGATGAGAGATTACTTGTACAAAAGCAGTTTCTAAATTCGCAATTAAAGCTGATCGTGTGTACAAACGCATTTGGAATGGGGATTAATAAGCCTGATATACGGTATGTCTTACATTATCATGCACCTTCGAATATGGAAGGGTATGTTCAAGAAATAGGACGTGCAGGGAGGGATTTACACCCTTCAGCTGCAATTCTTCTCTATCATCCGTCTGATTTAGAGATTCCATTCCATTTTATTGAAAATGAGCTTCCTGATCATAACCAAATAGATTTCATTCTATCAGACTATGACGTACTTTCCGAACAAACAGTAGCTGAACGTTTACATCTAGCAGGTATTTCTGAAACCGGTCAAAGGTTTATGGAATACCATCTTAATAGTGCGGGTGTATTGAATGAAAAGGGTATTTCAGAAGATAAAAGAGAATCGTTGAAAAAAACACTAAAGTTAAAGATAGAAGCAAGAAAAAAAGAAAAATTGAGATCCTTAAGAATGATTGAGAATTGGATCATGACAAATGGTTGTAAACGAAATATGCTGCTCAATTATTTCGGTGAAGAGGAAAAGAATGATATGGAGTATTGTTGCAGCGGTTGTCAAGATGATCTGGAACGATTCTATGGAAAAGAAGAACCAAAGTTACTGATTGATCACGAATGGGAAGATGAACTGAAACGGTTATTTAGACAGGAAGTGTAATAATTACTATGAATCACTCTTCAAAAAGAGTATTAATCAATGATTTAACACCAAAAGAGTTATTAGTAAACGTTTATATCTCACAAGGCTTTTTTATCGTAATCGCTGCTGTTATTGCTTGGTTCTTTCATGTTCCTTTTCCATGGAATAATGAAATTTCCCTAACAAGTACAGGGTTCCTATTAGGTGGAATAACTGGATTGTTATTCCCCTTTTTATCGATCATATTGAAAAAAAGAATTCCTGATCATTATTTAGACGATGGCGGAATCAATGATAAAATCTTCAGCTCCTTATCGTACCCACATATTTTTATATTGACATTAATAATTGCTTTTGCAGAAGAATGGCTATTCCGCGGAGTTTTACAATCTTTATTAGGTTTAATGATTACAAGTCTTATGTTTTCACTTCTTCATGTCCGATATATTAAAAAACCATTATTACTCGGTATTGTTACCCTATTAAGTTTTTGGCTGGGGCTCATATATGAGTGGACCGAGTCCATTTGGATCCCGTTTCTTGCTCATTTTTTAATTGATTTTATTTCTGGCTGCTGGATAGCTAAAGAACATAGAAGGGCTAAGGAAGACAACGAAAAAGGAGAGTGACATACATGGAGAAAGACCAGGCACAAAATCTTAGAACAAAAGCCGTTGATAGAAGTAAATCTCAAAGTAGTCCGCTCCCTTCAAGAAGTGAAATTCATGGAAAGAATAGAGGGGACAGAAAAAAGAAAGAAATTCCCGATAAACAAAAAGTGGTTTCCGTATTTTGGCTGACAAGACTGCTGCTTCTTTCTTTTGTTTTATTGATTGGTCTGACTGTCACTTATAAATATTGGTCAGAAAAAGTATCCACACCAGTTCATAGTGAAGATAAAAAAGGTATTGAAACAGTGGAAATCGAACGATAAATAACCGTCAGGAGACCATTTTCCTGACGGTCTTGTTTTATGTTTATTAAAATAAATAATATGCATCTATAAACGGATAGTCATGAAAGGGTAGAAGTAAATGAACTGGTCTGAAACCAAAGCATGAATCTGCTTGTATAGGCATAGTTATTCTACAGGAGGTTTTGTGTATGAACGCATTGAATCACTGGAGAATAAACCCTTATATTAATCAGCTTACAAGCATTGTTTTGGCTGAACTAGTCGAAAAAAAAGAAGAAAAAGATAGATGGAAAAAAGCGATTAATCAATGGGGATTGTCCATGATCTTTGTATTGATCGCAACTTTTATTTATCTATATTTTTTTAAGCTTTCAGATGTCTCGCGCTTTGAAAATCCGTTAACCGTCATTTTTGCAGATGAGATGGTTTGGATCTGTACGGTTTTTATTCTATTCTCAAGTTTTCATATGATTTGGATGAAAAAAAAATACAAAAAAGCAGATGAAGAGTTCGAAGCGATTCGTTCAGATTTTATTGAGCGAAATAGGGAACTGTGGAGCGATGAGGAGCTATGGAATCAGAGGCATATTGTATTTGAATTCATGAAAAAAGAATACAACATTAATATCTATCATAAATAGAAGTCGTCAATATTACTGGCATGGACAGCCGAAAAATAATACAGCGTTTCTCTCGTAACACTGACCTTGCACGGTTACGGTATTTTCGCAGAAATGATCAATTCTGCCAAAAGCAATCGTCTCATGTGTGTTAGGGCAGTACACTTCAATAGGCAAGCCCAGTCGCTTGCTATAAGATAAATCAAGGTCAGTAACGAGAGATTTGTTTTTTAATTTAGTTAATGTCATGATGTTGTTCCTCTCTTTATTTTTGTTATTCGTATAAATAATAATACGTTAAATTTACAAATTTTTCAACTAATACTTTTTAAATATTCAAAAAATTAACGCAGCATTTTCCATGTATAAGCCGAAGAATTAATATTTGCAGGAGGCAATAATGATTTATGTTCTTTTAGTAGCTGGACTCATACTTTTACTATATATGTATATTGAAGCACATAGAAATCGTGTCAGTTTAGAGACGGTAAAGATTGATAAATTACCGATTTCTTTCAAGGATTATAAAATCTTTTTCATATCAGATATCCATCGCCGAACCATCACGAATCAACTTCTTGAAAAAGCTGTAGGTGCTGATATTGTCATTATAGGTGGGGACTTGCTAGAAAAAGGAGTTCCTATGGCTAGGGTGGAACATAACATAAAGATGCTTTCTAAAATTGGACCTGTTTATTTTGTATGGGGAAATAATGATTACGATGAAGATGTTAACCTCTTAACGAAGACAATCCTCTCATGTGGCGTAACCATTTTAGATAATACAAATATCTCCCTTCATCGAGACAAAGATGTTCTTGATATTGCAGGGGTGAATGATCTTTCTTTTAAAAAAGACAGATTAGAAGATGCCATCATGGATTGCCGTTCTTCATGCCGTATACTCATCAGTCACAATCCTGATATATCAAGAAAAATTACGCAGGATCATCAAATACGTTTAGTGCTGTCAGGACATACTCATGGAGGCCAGATCAGGTTGGGACCCTTAGGGATCGCAAAAAGAGGCGGCTGGTATGATGAAGGTTTTTATAAACTTTTAGTAAGCAACGGTTTTGGTGCTACACATCTTCCGCTTCGATTGTGTGCGCCTTGTGAGGCACATCTGATCACTCTAGGTTAAGGCAAAAAGTTTACAGTACAATGATTTATCAGATATACTCTTCTTAACTTGATCTTTGGAGGATTGCAGATGTCTTGTGAAGGAAAATACAACATAAAAGCGGTCTCCAAAATGCTTGGTATACAAGCTGGTACTCTAAGAGCCTGGGAAAGACGCTATTCCATTGTCCAGCCTCATCGTAATGAAGCTGGACACCGATTATATACCGATGAACAAGTATACATATTAAAATGGTTAGTGAATAAAGTTAATCAAGGATTTACGATTAGCCAAGCAGTAGACCTTGCGCAAAACGGGGAACTTTATAAAGAAGCTGCACCTTTTTCAACCGATACGACAGACCGAGCTGCGGAAATGTCCAAGCTGATTTTAGATGCTTTACTTTCATTTCAAGAAAAGAAAGCAAACGATTTGTTAAGTCAAGCTTTCAGTATGTATAATTTGGAAAAAGTCATAATTGATATTTTGGGTACATTATTAGTACGGGTCGGTCATCTTTGGGAAGATCAAAAAATAACAGTTGCACACGAACACTTTACTTCATCCTTTTTACGAACAAAAATAGGACAACTTATGCAATGGCTGCCTTCTGATCCGCATTTACCTAAAGTTATAGCAAGTTGCGGAATTGATGAGGAACATGAATTAGGACTACTGATGTTTACACTATTTTTAAGACGTAAAGGGTTCGAAGTAATCTATTTAGGTCATGGCATTCCGGAGAAAGACTTTGAGGTTGTTATTAAAGAAGTTGAACCTAGGATGGTATTCTTATCGTGTACTGTAGTGGACCCGGTAATCAAAACACTAAGGTGGGCTCAAAATATTGATGAAAAATACCCTGGAACTTCTCTGGGTGTAGGTGGATCTGCTGTTAGCCAACTCTCTTCAGAAGTTCAGGAGAAATACAGCGATCTGTTAATCGGCAGCACGAAAACAGATTGGGAAGGCTGGATTTCTAAGAAGCTTAAAAATAAATATTGATGGCTGACATAATTGGCTTGTTTCTTTAGCACCAACTTTTCACAAACTCATATATTGTAACTAAGACATAATAGCGCCGATCGTAAGGGGGACCAGTGATGCGGGTAGAACGGTTAACCTATAATAAAATAAAGATCTTCCTAACTTTTGATGATTTGAATGAACGTGGTATTTCAAAAGAAGAAATATGGCAAGACATTCCGAAAGTACATCAGCTTTTCCGTGATATGATGACAGAGGCTGATGATGAGGTAGGATTTAAAGCTGACGGTCCTATTGCGGTTGAAGTATTTTCACTTCCTGCTCAAGGTATGGTTGTTATTGTTACAAAAGGCATCAATGAGTACGACTTAGAAGAAGATTATGATGAAGATTATATAGAGATGCAAGTTACATTAGATGAGAATGATGAAATTTTTTATGAATTTTCATCTTTTGAAGATGTTATCCTACTAGCGAAACGACTTCATTCACTAGAAATCAAGGGTGGCAGATTGTTCTCTTACAATAATCATTTTTACTTAAAATTTGAGGAGGAAGAAATAAATCCACTTGATCTGGATTTATTTATTGCCATTCTTGCTGAATTTGGAAGTTCCTCAACCATTACAAGCTATCGCGTAATTGAATATGGAAAAGAATTAATGAAGACTGAAGCGGTAAGTGAACTTGATCGTCACTTTAAATAACAAAAACAGGAAGGAGGGCGCAAATTTCTGCGTCCTCATTTGTGTTTTACCTTACTGATCTCTGAAAAATCTGTTATGATTAGTAATATTTTTTTCCGCTGAACAGTAAAAAGATCAGGGAATATAATAAATACATAAACTTTTGGGCTAGGAGTGACCACTAATGAAAATTGCAGTATTATATGGCGGAGTTTCTGCTGAACGTGAAGTATCATTATCTACGGGAAAACAAATAATTGCAGCCCTTGAAAGCAAGGGTCATGAAGTTATTGGAATTGATTTTCATCCCTCGCGATTACATGAGGTGCTTGAAATCGAAGCGGATGTGGTCTTTTTAGGATTACATGGCAGGTTTGGTGAGGATGGACGTCTTCAAGGACTTTTAGATATGTTAAACATTCCGTATGTAGGATCTGGAGCGCTTGCATCAGGAATAGCAATGGATAAGGCAAAATCAAAACAGTTCTTTAAAGAAGCTGGAATCAATATTGCAAAAGAAAAGGTATTATATAAAAAATCTTATAACGAAGATCAGTTAGAATTATCTTTTGATTTTCCTGCAGTAGTAAAGCCTAACAGAGAAGGATCAACAATCGGTTTAACAATAGCTCAAAACAGGGAAGAGCTTCTTAAAGGGGTTGCTGAAGCTTTTATACATGATGATACGGTCCTCGTTGAACAATTCGTAAGTGGAAAAGAGGTAACTGTTGCTGTAATGGGTGAGCACGGGCAGTTGCAAGCATTGCCAGTTGTTGAGATCGAACCTAAGAATGCCTACTATGACTATGAATCAAAATATGCTGAAGGCGGAAGCGTACACCATGTTCCTGCAAGAGTAGACGAAGAAACAACAGCGCTCTTACAGAAACAGGCAATTGCTGCTCATGAAGTCCTAGGGTGTGAAGTATATTCTCGTGTAGATTTTATCATTCCCCACGACGGCTCACAGCCAGTAATTTTAGAAGTGAACACTCTTCCTGGTATGACGCCAACAAGTCTTTTTCCGGATGCTGCTAAAGAAGTTGGTATGGATTATCCGACAATGATTGAAAAATTAATTGAGCTATCTTTAAAAAAGTAAAATAATAACCACCCCATCTTGATTAAAGGGTGGGGTAAATTCCCTTAGAAGTGGACAAACATTGGATATAGGTATATTGGCAGAAAATTAGGTATTTTCGTAACAGTATGTGATTAAGAAAGCGTTTACTTTTTAGGTGAAATTCACTAAATTTAACTTCTCAACAGTCTCGCAAAGGTGTATACTGTCACTGAAGCTTGACTAAACTTTAGAGGTGACAAATATGGGAGGTAAACAAATGACAGCCCAAAATAAGACAGACCAAAATTCCGATAATAATCACAACAATGACAATGTGCTTCAATCCACGCAATCCGTTATCGCGGATGCGCTCGATAAATTAGGGTATTCTTCCGAAGTTTTTGAGTTGCTAAAAGAACCAATCCGTATGTTGACGGTTCGCATACCTGTAAAAATGGATGATGGAAGCACTAAAATTTTCACAGGATATCGTGCCCAGCATAATGATGCTGTTGGTCCAACAAAGGGCGGCGTTCGTTTTCATCCGAATGTCTCAGAAACAGAAGTTAAAGCGTTATCAATTTGGATGAGTTTAAAAGCAGGAATCGTTGATCTCCCTTACGGTGGAGGAAAAGGCGGAATTATCTGTGATCCGCGTACGATGTCTTTCCGAGAGCTTGAGAGATTAAGCCGAGGATATGTAAGAGCTATCAGTCAGCTCGTAGGTCCTACAAAGGATATTCCTGCTCCAGATGTATTTACAAATTCACAGATTATGGCTTGGATGATGGATGAGTACAGCAGAATCAGAGAGTTTGATTCACCTGGATTCATCACAGGTAAACCTCTAGTATTAGGTGGTTCTCACGGTCGTGAAACGGCAACTGCAAAAGGTGTAACGATCTGTATTCGTGAAGCTGCCGCTAAAAAAGGGATACAGCTTGAAGGTGCTCGTGTCGTTGTACAAGGATTTGGAAATGCAGGGAGCTTCCTTGCAAAATTCATGCACGATGCAGGAGCGAAAGTAATCGCGATTTCCGACGCGTATGGCGGTCTTCATGATCCGGAAGGACTGGATATCGATTATCTTCTTGAAAGAAGAGATAGCTTTGGTACAGTTACAAAGTTATTTAAAGATACCATAACAAACCAAGAGCTTTTAGAACTTGATTGCGATATATTAGTACCTGCTGCGATTGAAAATCAGATTACCGAGAAAAATGCTAATCAGATTAAGGCTTCGATTGTTGTTGAAGCAGCAAATGGACCTACAACGCTTGAGGCAACTCGAATCTTATCAGAACGAGGAATCCTGCTTGTCCCTGACGTTTTAGCAAGTGCTGGTGGGGTAACGGTTTCATACTTCGAATGGGTTCAGAATAACCAAGGGTATTACTGGACTGAAGAAGAAGTTGAAGAGAAGCTGGAAAAAGTAATGGTAAAATCATTTGAAACGGTTTATACAACAGCTATGAATAGAAAAGTAAACATGAGACTCGCGGCTTACATGGTCGGTGTTCGTAAAATGGCTGAGGCTTCTCGATTCAGAGGATGGATTTAATATTTTGCAATTGATATCTAAATCTCCTATCATATGATGATAGGAGATTTTTTTATTGGCAAAATAAAGATATGACGTGGTTCTTGGAGTGGTGAAAAAGTGAAAATAGATGTTTGTATTATAGGAGGAGGACCTTGCGGCTTAGCGGCAGCATTAGCTCTTCAATCAAAAGGTATAACATATTGTGTGATCGAAAAGGGAAATGTTGTGAACACTATTTACAACTATCCTACCCATCAAACGTTTTTTAGCACGAGTGAGAAACTGGAGATCGGAGGGTTTCCATTTGTTCATGAACAAAGAAAACCAAAAAGAATACATGCCCTTACGTATTATAGAGAAGTTGTAAAAAGAAACCGGTTAAAATTACGGACTTTTGAAAAGGCTGTTTCAGTTGATAAATTGAATGATGGAACATTCCTTGTAAAAACGTTGAACCGGAAAAACGAAGAAACAAAATATGAAGCAAAAAACGTAATTATAGCAACGGGATATTATGACAATCCAAATTATATGAATATTAAAGGGGAAGATTTGCCGCATGTTCATCATTACTTCCATGAAGGACATCCTTATTATGATCTGGATGTGGCTGTGATTGGAGGTAAAAATTCTGCGATCGATGCCGCGTTAGAACTACAGAAAGCAGGTGCGCGACCTCACGTCTTTTATCGAGGCAGTGAATATTCCCCAAGTATCAAACCATGGGTTCTCCCGGAGTTTGAAGCTTGTGTGAAAGCAGGAACGATCAAGATGACATTTGAATCATGCGTTAAAGAGATTCGTGAAGACGAGATTATTGTGGATATTAAAGGGGAAGAAGCTGCCGTTTCAGTTCAAGCTGTTTTCGCGATGACAGGATATCACCCAGATCATCAATTTATTTCAAACATGGGAGTAAAAATTGATTCGGAGACTGGCCGGCCATTTTTCTCCGAAGACACGATGGAAACAAATGTTGAAGGCCTTTTTATTGCAGGTGTAATCGCTGCAGGTAACAATGCTAATGAAATTTTTATTGAAAATGGACGATTTCATGGAGAGATGATAGCAAACACCATCGAAAAACGCGAAAAAGCCAATCATCCTAAATAGGATATTGGCTTTTTTATTTAGTCTAAAAACAATTGCTGAAGTTTCTCAGATGAGTTTGTTTGCTCAAGGGCGATCATTAACTTTAGTCTAGCCTTTTGTCCATTCAAACCGTTTGAGAAAATAACACCCAGCTCCTTAAGGTGTTTTCCGCCTCCTTCATAGGAATAGATATCTTGTGCAATACCATTAAAGCATCTTGAAACCAGAACAACCGGAATGTTACGTGATATGAGCCCTTTTATAGCAGGAACTGTTGCTGGAGGCAGGTTTCCCTGTCCGAGAGCCTCGATCACAACACCGTCAGCAGATTTTGATGCGGTATTTATTAATTCTCCATCCATTCCTGCATATGCTTTTAATAAGATAACGTTCTTAGAAAATTGGTTAACTTTAAAACGACTTGATCGTAAAGGGGTATGATGAAAGAGTACTCCTCTTTTTGTAACGATTCCAATTGGGCCATATTGCGGGCTTTGAAAAGTAGCAATATTGCTCGTATGTGTTTTGGTCACGTTTTTAGCAGCGTGTATCTCATCGTTGAATACGACGAGGACACCTTTTCCTAATGATTGCTGTTCGCAGGCGACCCTTACAGAAGAAATAAGGTTATATGGACCGTCAGAACCATGTTCATTGCTGGACCTCATGGCACCCGTGACGATTACTGGAATTTGTGTTTCTAAGATCAAGTCAAGAACATATGCTGTTTCTTCCAGCGTGTCTGTACCGTGTGTAATGACAAGTCCATCATATCGATCTGCTTGTACCTGGTCATTAATAAATGAAGCAAGTTCAAGCATGTGTAAAGGTGTAATATGAGGAGAAGGCAGGTTAACATAATTTTTTACCGTGACTTCCGCTATATCAGATAATTCAGAGATAGTGGCTTCAAGTGGATGTGTTTCTCTCGTATTGACACCGCCTGTATTCTTGTTCTCTTCCATTGCAATTGTTCCACCTGTATGAATCAGTAATATTTTTTTCAATATTGCCGCCCTCCTTGTTCTAATTGTTCTCTATTCCACTTCTTAAAATATCATGTTACGATAGAAAAAAACAGTAGAAAAGAGGCAGGACATGCTAGCTGTAATTTCTGCAGCGGTGGCTCCGGCTATTGCTCTATTATCATTTTTTTACCTAAAAGATAAATATGAAACAGAACCTTTATCATTGGTAATCAAGGTTTATATATTTGGAGTCCTTCTCGTATTTCCTGTTATGGTCCTGCAGTTTGGATTTAAGGAAGAGATGAACATCCCTTTATTTATTGATGCATTTTTTGTAGGCGGAACGCTTGAGGAGTTTTTAAAATGGTTCTTAGTTTTCTATGGTGCATACCTTCATGAAGAATTTAATGAACCCTATGATGGGATCGTATATGCAACTGCGTTATCCCTTGGTTTCGCATCCTTAGAAAATATTTTTTATCTGTACACGTTCGGGATCGAAGAAGCATTGATCCGTGCACTCCTTCCGGTAAGCGGTCATGCCCTGTTTGGCGTCATCATGGGCTTTTATCTAGGAAAAGGAAAGTTTTCAGCCGGGAAGAGGAAAATAATCTATTTAAGTCTTTCGCTGATCATCCCTATTCTTCTGCATGGAACCTTTAATTCCTTACTTCTATCGAATACTAAGTATATTTTCTTTTATATGTTCCCGTTCATGATTTTCTTATGGTGGTTCGCGCTACGAAAAGTAAGAATTGCCAATTCATCAATAAATCCATATCCGAACGCAGATGCTAAGACCGGTATTTAACCGGTCTCAGAACGTAGACAAACCCCATTTCAACTTTGTTGAAAATGGGGTTTGTGTTGTTTTTAAGTATTATTTTTGAATAAACACACCTGGATTAAACTGGACATGGCCCTCGCCATGTCCAGTTTGC
>NZ_JAMBOR010000038.1 GCF_023715845.1 Fictibacillus phosphorivorans | reverse complement strand
TAACCCATTTCTTGAATGAGTTCTTTGAAATTCCAAACTTTTCACAAAGCTCTTTTACAGTAATATTGCCATTTTCATAAGTGGACAAGACTTTGTATTTAAACTCTTTAGAATGCCCCATAAAAAAACTCCCCTTAAGGTAAAACAGATTTTTTATTTAATCTGTCTACCTTAAGGGGAGCATATCAAAGTCAGTCAGCTTCCTTCTTGCGATTTTCTTTACAGTTCTTTCGCTTTAAACGTATCTCCACCCTCAATGGTTCCATTTTTAAATCCTTTTTGGAACCATCGTTTGCGCTGTTCCGATGTGCCATGTGTAAAACTTTCAGGAACAACATAGCCTTGATGTTTCTTCTGAAGCGTATCATCGCCGACTGCACTTGCTGCGGTCAGGGCTTCTTCCAGATCTCCTTTTTCAAGCACGTTCATATCCTGTGCGTGATTCGCAAAAACACCTGCGTAATAATCCGCCTGCAGTTCAAATCTGACCTGATATTTGTTAAAAGCTTCTTCACTTAGTTTTGAGCGCATCTCCTGCAGCTGTTGAGACTGTCCTAAAAGGGTTTGCACATGGTGTCCGACTTCATGAGCAATCACATAAGCCATCGCAAAATCTCCTGGTGCTTCATATTTGCTCTGAAGTTCTTGGTAAAAACTAAGATCTATATAGAGCTTTTGGTCCCCTGGACAGTAAAAAGGGCCAACAGATGAACCCGCTGCTCCACAGGCCGACTGAACACTTCCTGTATATAAAACAAGCTTCGGTTCTTTATACGTCTTGCCTTTTTCCTGAAAAATTTCGGTCCAGACGTCTTCCGTATCCGCCAACACAACAGAGACGAACTGAGCATCTTCTTTTTCTTTCTCTGTTTCTTCGTATGGAGCATTCTCCTCAGATCCGTCGTTGATCCCTCCAAGAATATCACCGGGGTTCCCGCCTAATAACGTTATGAGTAAGACGATGATAAGACCGCCGACTCCTCCTCCAACTGCGAGTCCTTTACCACCCATCCCTCTCCGGTCTTCAACGTTTGAACTTCCACGTCTGCCTCGCCATTTCATCTTTTAACTCCTCCTCAGGGTATATCTGCTTTGGTTTAATATCTTGTATACCCGAAGAATAGAGGAATTAGCCCGAGGTTCATAAAATGGCATGTGAAAAAGGGGCTGAACCAAAAGGACAAGTTACACGTTCGCGCAAGATGACCCTCTTTTCGCGCAGAATCGCCGAGTTACGCGCAAAAACCTAGTTCTTCGCGCAGAACAGGTGGCTTTTCGCGCAAACTTGGTTTTTCAAATATACCTACGTAACGAAAAACGGCTAAAGATGGTGATATTGATTCTTCAAAACGTCCTTTTTCTCTTGTTTGATCTAAAAAAGGGACTTAAACAGTCAGCCCCTTCCCATTTATATCGTTTTATAATAAAGGATCGTCGTATCGAGATTTCCTGTTTCAGACTGAGCAAAGTTTGGAATGCGTCCCGCTTCGATAAAACCGAGAGATTGATAGAGCACGTTCGCCGAATCTCCCTCTCTTGTATCTAAGACGAGCAATGAACGTTCTTCCTGCTTCGCTCGATTTTCGATCTCGTTCATTAACTGACGGGCAATCCCTTGTAGCCGAAAGTTAGGATGCACCATGAGCTTCGCGACTTCAGCACGATGTGTGCCATTTGGTTTCGTACACAAGTGGAGCTGGACCGTTCCGGCAATCTTGTTATCTACTTTTGCCGCGATAAAAATAATGTCGGGTGTCACACAGCTTCTCCAAAAAGCGTCAGAAACATCCTTTTTAAGTGGTGGCAAAAATCCGATGGATGCCCCGCCATGAACTACTTTTATTAAAAGGTCAGAAAGTTCTTCTATATATTTATCTACCCGCTTAATAGTAATGATTTCCACAGCCAAGCCCCTTTTTTCTCCCATTTTAATTTTATTAACGCTACATTTCTACCTTTTTGAAAGATTATCTTACAAGCTTGTAAACTTATTCAAAGACTCTCGTTACTATTTTTATTATTTTCTAAATAATCAGTTGACAATTGTTTTTTTGCTGTGCTAAGATTATCAACAATTTCAAACAAGCGAATAATCTATTTACCTTATCAAGAGTCGGGGTAGGAATCTGGTCCAATGATCCCGCGGCAACCATTTATTGCAAGACAATAAAAAGGTGCCCATTCCAGCAGGCTAACTAGTCTGAAAGATAAGGAAGAGCTATGAATGTTAAACCTCTTTCTTATTTTTTTGAGAAGAGGTTTTTTTATTTGTATAAAAAGGAGACGGTTTAGATGAGTGCAGTGATTATAGATGGGGTACGTACTCCCTTTGGTAAATGGAAGGGTTCGCTATCCCCTTTTGACGGGACGGATTTAGGAACGATTGCATTAAAAGAATTACTCGCTAGAGTACCAGAGGCTCAAACGGCAGATGGTGTGAGTTTAGCACAAGTGATCCAGGCGGGCCACGGCCAGAATCCGGCTAGGAAGGTTGCAACTAACGCAGGTGTTTCATTAAGTACACCCGCGATCACGTTAAACAACGTATGTCTCGCTGGAATATCAACTGTGATTGACTCCGTTCGGAAGATTCACTTTGGTGAAGGTGAGCTCTTTGTTGCCGGAGGCTTTGATTCGATGACAAATGCTCCACACCTTGCTTCGATCCGAAAAGAACTTTCGTTTGGACATGTTGAATTTTACGATTCCTTAAACGACGGGCTACGATGCTCTTTAAATGAACAATCGATGGGGCTACTCAGTGACAACAAGAATAAAGAGCTTGGTATAACACGTACACAACAGGACGAATTTGCTTTCCTTTCCCAGTCCCGAGCGGAAGATGCACGAAAGAACGGCAGACTTTCAGCGGAGATTGTACCGGTTGATACAGGCAAATACTCTCTTGAGGAAGATGAAGGCATCCGCCCTCATTCATCTGTTGAAAAACTAGCCAAACTGCGTCCTGCTTTCCACGAAGAAGGAACGATTACAGCAGGAAATGCTTCACAGATGTCTGATGGTGCCAGTCTTGGGATCATCGCATCAGAGGAGAAAGCTGAGAGACTCGGAAAGACTCCACTTGCAAGGATTCTTGGCTGGAGCGAGATCGCAGGACCAGATACAAGTCTCCACCTAAAACCAGCACAAGCCATTAAAGATGTACTTTTGAAAAATAATCTAAGTATTGATGATATCGACTTATTCGAGATTAACGAAGCGTTCGCAAGTGTTGTGATCGCGAGCTGCAATGAACTGGGTATCCATTTTGACAAGGTAAACGTAAACGGAGGAGCGATCGCTATCGGTCATCCGCTTGGAGGAACGGGATTCCGGTTAATTTTAACGTTGGCTCATGAACTGAAGCGCCGCGGAGGCGGTAAAGGAATCGCTACTCTCTGCGGTGGCGGCGGCCAAGGTACAGCACTATTAATTGAAGTTCCTGAAAGGTGGTAATTGAAGATGAGCGCTGAGATCACTGTTAATACAAAACCACAACAACATGCATTTGAATGGTTTCCATCTGATGAACACATTCAGAACGCAAATCTTACACGCTTTATTGAAAAGCATCAGTTAAGAGATCCGGATGAGTTATATGAACGTTCCCTTCAAGACCCAACCTGGTTCTATGAGGCGATTCTTTCAGAGTTTGATTTTCGCTGGAACACACCTTATGAACAAGTAATCGACAACTCAAAAGGAATTGCTTGGACATCTTGGTTCAATCAGGCACGAACCAACATTGTTGAGAACACGATTGAGAAGCATATTGCGGACGGAAACGGCCACAAGGAAGCTTTCGTGATCGAGGAAGAGAGCGGTCGCACCACTTCCATCACTTACCTGGACCTCAATCAAAAAGTCAATGAACTTGCAGCTGGTCTTGTTCAACTAGGCATTCAAAAAGGCGACCGCGTTGCCGTATACCTACCTCTGATCGCTGAGGTTCCTATCTCCTTTTATGCATGCGCAAAAATCGGAGCGATCGTAATCCCTATTTTTTCAGGTTATGGAGAAGAAGCAGTTGCTGTCCGGCTTCAAGATCCAGAAGCAAAAGCAATCATTACAGCAGACGGATTTTATAGACGCGGTAAAGTGATCGACCTGCTCTCAGTTGCAGAAGAGGCGGTTTCAAAGTCTCCTTCCGTTGAACATGTTCTTGTTGTGAATCATGTTCATTCAACACCACCGGTACGATCTGGACGGTACAAGAATGTAGAAGATGTCATCCAGCCTGGCCGATCCACAGAGACAGTTCTCGTTGAGGCGAACGATCCATTGTTGCTCATCTACACGTCAGGTACTACTGGAAAACCAAAAGGAACACTGCATTCTCATACGAGCTATGCGTTAAAAAGTGCGATTGATATGTACTTCTGCTTTGATGTAAAAAAGGAAGACCGCTTATTCTGGGTGACGGATTTCGGATGGATGATGGGACCATGGATCTTACTCGGTTCCGGGATTCACGGAATCACACTCGTACTGTACGAAGGAAGTCCCGATTATCCAGAAGCGAACCGTCTATTGTCTCTCATTGAAAAACACCAGGTTTCCATTTTCGGACTAGCTCCTACTGTTATTCGTTCCTTGATGACAAAGGATCTGCAAACCTTTAAAAAGAATGATCTCTCTTCTCTCCGCATTCTTGGTTCGACCGGAGAAGCTTGGAATCCCGAAGCCTGGCAATGGTACTTGGAACATATCGGCGAGAATCGATGTCCGATCATCAACTACTCAGGAGGCACCGAGATCTCAGGTGGCATCCTCGGCTGTTATCCCACAAAGCCTCTTAAGCCTTGTGGTTTTCATGGACCGATTCCTGGAATAAAGGCTGCCATTTTAAACGAAGAAGGCAGTGATACAGAGGGAGAAATCGGAGAACTTGCTCTTCAACAGCCATTTTTGGGAATGACCCATTCGTTTTGGGAAGATGATGAAAGGTATCTCCGTTCATATTGGAGCAAGTGGGACGAAGTTTGGGCACATGGGGACCTTGTTAAGAGAGATGAAGACGGGATCTGGTACATCCTGGGCCGTGCAGATGACAGGTTAAACATTGCCGGAAAACGCCTCGGTCCGAGCGAGATTGAAATCGCGCTCTCCAGTCACGAAAAAGTAATCGAGAGTGCTGCAATCGGTGTTCCGCACAAGATTAAAGGAGAAGCCGCTGTTGTTTTTGCAGTGCTGCAAGGCGATGTAAGCGAAGCTGAACTTGGAGAACACCTCAGCCGGAAACTTGGAAAAGCACTAAAACCAGACAGAATCATCAGAATCTCTGCTCTTCCTAAAACACAAAGCGGAAAAATCGCCCGCAGATTGCTGAAGAGCCGTTATTTAGGAAAGCCACTTGGCGATATTTCTACTCTTCAGAATCCCGAGACGCTTGAAGAAGTGACACCTATTCTCAACTAAAGGAGACCCTATCGATTATGATCACTACGTATTTTTTATTAATTGCCGTTTGCTGGATTATCGGATTAACGATTGTTTATAAATATTATCCAAAAGGAGGCGGTGAGTAATGCTAGCGAACGTACCAGGCTATGTCATCTGGATCGTTGCTTCCCTCTTTATCGGATACTTCTTTTTAATGACCTGGATTGGGAAGAAAGGCTCTTCCCATAGTCATACGTTAAAAGGATTCACAACAGCAAAAGGCAGTGTGAGCCCGATTATCGTCGGCGCCAGTTTCGCAGCTACCTACGCCAGCGTAAATCTGTTCATCGGCGTTCCCGGACTTGCTTATCAGTACGGAACATCTGTCTTATGGTACACCCTAGGCTGTTTTGGTGTTTCGTGGATTGCACTCGTACTGCTTGCTAAGAAATTTTGGAGTTATTCGAAGAAATGCGGTCATGTGCTGACATTACCTGAATGGCTCGGCAGACGGTATAACAGTAAAACCTTACAAGTACTTGTTGCTCTCTTAATTCTTTTTAACGTTTATTATATTGTTGGCCAGAATGTCGGCTTGGCTACTATTTTTGAAACCATTATCGGCATGCCTTATGCATGGGGAATCGTCATCGCGGTTTGTATTACGATACTATATATCGGACTAGGAGGCGCATATGCCCAGCTCGTCACGGATGGAGTCCAGGGATTGTTCATGGCAGTCACGAGTATTCTCGTATTTGTCTCGATCTTTTGGGTAATCGGGGATTTTGGTACCTTAACTTCCAAACTTGCAAGTGTAGACCCTAATCTCGTAAAAGCAGTTAACACGGCAGAAGGAAGTCCCTACAATAGTAAACTTGCCATAGCAGCAGTACAGTTCCTGTTATTCGGTTTTGTCTTGATGCCTCATCTATTAAATAAAATTTTATCGCTTGATTCCGAGAAAGATCTTCGACCGTTCGTGCTGTCATCTGGACTTATACTTTTTATTATCTCAACACTGATGGTACTTGGAGGTTTGGCTGCCCGTGCTTCTTTCCCAAACCTGCAGAATGCAGACCAGGCCATCCCTATGTATCTATTTGAAGCGTTCCATCCGGTGTTTGCTGCCTTATTGATCTTCGGGATCATCTCAGCGATTCTATCCAGTACAGATAGTCTGTATCTTGGAATTACGTCAAGCATCGGTAATGACATCTATAAAGTCGTAGCACCGTATTTCAATAAACACCTGACCAATCACGAACTGGAACAAAGAACATTAAAGGTATCCAAGTATTCACTCTTTTTTGTTGGATTGATCACGCTGTATGTATCGTTAAACAGACCTGAATCATTATCTTTGTTGATTCAATTCAGCTATTCCGCCATCATAAGCGGTGTTATGGCCCCTATTTTACTGGCTTACTTTTGGAAGCATGCTCATAAGTATGGTGCGATTGCATCCTTGATCACCGGAACTGCACTCTATTGCTTCTTTACGAATACTGGAGTCATCGAAAATATTTATCTTGCCATGCTTGCCAGTACGATTGCTAGTTTTGCGGTCATGATTCTACTAAGTTTTGCGGCCCTCTCTTACGCAAACAGTACTGCACGACAATCCGTTGAAAGCTAAAAGGAGTAACATCTCATGTCTTTTCAATCAATCCTGCAACAGGCAGAGGAACTATCACAGCAATTTTCACAAAGAACGGCAAAATTTGATGAGGAACAGCACTTTCCTTTTAAAAACTTTGAGGAATTAAAAGCGAAGGATTTTCAAGCTTTAACGATTCCTGTACATTATGGGGGCCATGGACTTAATCTCCTTGAGTTCCTGTCCGTACAAGAACGGATCGCTAAAGGTGACAGCGCAACAGCTCTATGTCTTGGCTGGCATTTAGGCAGTCTGCTGGAAATCGCAGAAAATGGCAGTTGGAACGCAGACAGGTTTCAAGAACTATGTGAAACTATTGTGGACAGAAAAAGCTTGATCAACCGTGCGGCTACAGAACCAGCCACAGGCTCACCTACTCGTGGAGGCATGCCCCAGACAACAGCTGTTCAACAGGGCGAAACATGGCTGTTGAACGGACGAAAATCATTTACTTCCATGGCAGTGGCACTGGACTATTCCCTTGTTACCGCCCGGATTGGGGATACAGATCAAAAAGGTGTATTTTTAGTGGATCATTCTTTAGAGGGCGTTTCGATCGAAGAAACGTGGAGCATGATCTCTATGCAAGGTACGAGGAGTGATGACTTACTCTTAAACAACGTAAGCGTCCCTTCTCACTTTCTGGTTGAAGAAGAAGGCGACCAAACGAACTATTCCTTTCCGAAGGCCTGGCTGCTACACATACCCGCTTGTTATCTAGGAATCGCAGGTGCGGCACGAGAATATGCCATTGAGTTTGCAAAAACGTATTCACCAAACAGCTTACCAGGACCGATTAAAGACGTCCCTGAAGTGCAAAGAAAGGTCGGAGAGATGGAACTGGAATACTACAAATGCAAGCAAATGTTATATGCAGTGGCCGAAAAATGGGTCTCTTTCCCTGAAGAGAGGCCGAAAATGGGAGCGGAACTTGCAGCCGTAAAGCATATCGTCACCAACGGAGCGAACAAAATCGTTGATATTGCGATGAGAATCGTTGGTGCTAAAAGCCTGTCAAAAGATAATCCTCTACAGCGTTACTTTCGTGACGTAAGAGCTGGTCTCCATAACCCGCCAATGGATGATTCAGTAATCAGCGTGTTGGCAAAGAAAGTATTATATTAAGTAACTATAAGGATGGACCTTGAGAGAAATACTCAAGGTCCTTCTTTAATAATGTGCGACACAATATTTTATGATTTTATTATTGTTTCTGAGAAAAAAGCGAACCGTTTGGGAATATCGCTATAAACCACTATGATGGATATAAGAAAAAACTTTAACAGGAGTGCGTAAATTGACTAGAATTTTATTAATCGGCGGCGATACAGTCCACCAATCTATCCTTCGCCATCTATTCAAACAACAGCCTAAAGGCTATGGCATTACGATTATCGTACCTTCTAAAGAGGAGCTAGTTTTAGAAAACTTACCCGAAAACAACTCGATTTCTATTGTGGAAGACACCATTATCTCGTTTGACCCGCTTCAAAAGATGCTGCTCGGTTTTTCAGGCGAGATCTACCGTTTTGATGTGATCTCTTTTGATATGAATATGAAGTTCTCTTTATTTAAACAAGCACTGGTCCCTATTGCTGAAAATGGCACGATGCTTGTGAAAAATACTTTACAGAATACAGAGTTTCCATTCTTATTTGGTGCAGGTGACTGTGTATCTGTTATGGATCAAACACCTGAGAACATTAGATCTCGAGAAAAACAAGCGAATGTGTTGTGGCACAATATTACTAGATACGTGAAGGGGCAAAAACTGTTATCAGTAACTAACGGTTCCCCCCGTTCCTTCCGCAGTTGGATGGATCGTTTATTTAAACGAGTATGATTTCACAAAAAAGAAGAGACAGCAGTCTCTTCTTCTATTTATGCTTTTACAGCAGCTTGAGCTCCTTGTGTTGCCATGAACTCTTCAATCACATCTGTTTCACGCATGATATCTTTTGATAGATTTTCAAATCCGTCTTCAGTTACCAAAATATCATCTTCTAATCGGATACCGATCGACTCTTCTTCAATATAAAGACCCGGCTCGATCGTGATCACCATTCCGGGCTCAAGCACGCGGTCTTTGTACGAACCGACATCATGTGTATCAAGTCCAAGGAAATGCCCGACACTATGATAATAGTATTTAGAGATCTCGGAATCCTCTTGGATCAAGCCGATTTTCTTGCACTCTTCGGAGAGCACTTTTTTTGCATATTCATTTAGTGCTGCAAAAGGAAGACCGGGTTTAATCATCGCGGTTGTTTCTTTTAGCGCCTTTAACACGATGTTATAAAGCACTTTCTGGCGGTCTGTAAATTTCCCGTTTACCGGGAACGTGTAGCTGATGTCCGCACTGTAATAATCTTTTTGTGCGCCAAGATCCAGCAGGACGAGATCACCATCTTGCGTCATTGCGTTATTGTGCTCATAATGCAGAACTGTTGCGTTCTTGCCGCTTGCAGTGATGGTCTTAAAGGCATAATCCCGAACACCGTTGTATTTTAAAGTAAAATCAAAGTGTGCCTCGAGCTGATATTCCATCATACCGGACTTTGCATGCCTTAATAGATTATAGATTCCCTCTTTGGTGATTTCGATCGACTCTTTAATCTTCTGAACTTCTTCATTTGATTTAATCACGCGCAGGTCACAGATCTCTGGATAGATGTTATGGATCGCAACGTGTGGATAATGCTCACGAATATGTTTGGCAAAAAGAGAGGTGCTTGTTGGTGCACCTGACCAACCGCGTCGCTCTAGATCCAGGCACACTGCTTTCGTTTGATTCGTAAAGAAATTTCCTGCCACAACCGTTTCAAAGCTATCCACATATTTAATGTCTTTGATTCCCGAGATGTTTTCCGCTTCCTCTTTCGAAACGGTTTTACCGACCCACTTCTCCATGAAAGGATCCGCTTTTTTAATAAAAAGCGTTTCTTCAAATGTTTCACCGTTCTTCTTCATCATCAGAATCACGTTTGGCTCGTTAATACCTGTTAAGTAATAAAAGTTGCGATTCGGTACGAAAGCATAGTCCTCATCAGCTGATTTCTGTGGCGCTTTCCCAGCAAAAAGAATCGTAAGGGATTCATTCGGAAGCAAATCTTTCAGTTTGTTACGATTTCTCTCAAAAATATAGGATTCCATGTGGCTCCTCCTTTAATGGTTTATCTTCATTAATTAAAATCGACTGAGTAGTTTATTTATATAAATATATTATAATTAGTTTTCGATATGAATGACAGCTATTTTTAGAATTTTTCGAAATATAAAATGACACTAAATGGTAAATATGTGATACACCTCAAAAAATAGGTGCCTGAAAAAAAAGCTAACCACTCTCTATAAAGGGTTAGCTTCCACTTGCTTTATGCTTCCTGCTCGAATAATTGAACAAGTTCGACGATGACTTTTGTCGCTTTGATCATGTTATCGACTGAGATGTATTCGTATCGGCCATGATAGTTTTCCCCGCCTGTGAAGATGTTTGGTGTTGGCAGCCCCATAAAGGATAGCTGAGAACCATCTGTTCCACCCCGGATTGGTTTTACGATTGGCTCGATTCCTAAGTTCTTCATCGCTTTGTAAGCGAGATCCACGATTTCCTTAACAGGTTCGATCTTCTCTTTCATGTTGTAATACGTATCTTTCATCTCAAGCTGAATGTTATCTTGACCATACTTTTCTCTTAGTTCATCAACGATCGCCTGCATCTTTGCTTTTCTTTTTTCAAAAAGTTCCTTGTCGTGATCTCGGATGATATAAACCATCTCTGTCAATTCAACATCACCTTTTAAACCGATCAGATGATAAAAGCCTTCATAGCCCTCCGTAAATTCAGGCGCTTCGTCGGCAGGTAGTTTACCCTGAAGCTCCATTGCGATTTTAGCAGAGTTGACCATCTTTCCTTTTGCAGAAGCTGGATGAATGTTCTTGCCTAGAATTCTGATCTTTGCATCCGCTGCATTAAAATTCTCATATTCCAGTTCGCCAAGAGGTCCGCCGTCCATTGTGTAGGCAAATTTTGCTCCAAACGCAGCAACATCGAACTTATGCGGACCGCGGCCGATCTCCTCATCAGGAGTGAACGCCACTCTGATGTTCCCATGCTTGATCTCTGGGTGGTCAATCAAGTATTTCATGGCCGTCATGATCTCTGCGATACCCGCTTTGTTGTCCGCTCCAAGCAGTGTAGTACCGTCTGTCGTGATCAAAGTATGACCTTTGTAATCTTTTAAACTAGGGAAATCTTTCGGTGATAGTTCAATATGTAATTTTTCATTTAACTTAATTGTTTCCCCATCATAGTCCTCTACGATCTGCGGATTAACGTTTTTTCCGGTAAAATCAGATGCCGTATCAACATGAGCTAAGAAGCCGATGACAGGTACATCTTTATCCGTATTAGATGGAAGAGTTGCCATCACGTAGCCGTTCCCATCTATCGTCACATCTTCCATGCCGATCTCTATTAACTCTTCAACAAGCATGTTTGCGAGAGTCAGTTGTCCCGGTGTTGAAGGTATATGTTCACTGCTAGCATCTGATTGGGTGTCCACTTTTACATAAGAAGTAAATCTTTCGATGATCTCTTGTTTCAATTTTCACTCAACTCCTTATCGTTTGTTTTCATGATAGCATGTTTTTCTAAAAGTTACCTATTACATAATCGTTCGTCCTACCATTCACCTATTTAATAAAAGTTCAGATTACCAACAGTTAAGTTCATGATATTTCTGCATATATTTATCGTTGAAGGGGGCGCGCCTATGTATAATGTTTTGATTTTTTGTGACCCAGGAATTGATGATTCCCTATCGATCATGTATGCACTGCTTAACCCAGAAATACAAGTGGTGGGCATTGTTTCAAGTTATGGAAACGTGGATCAGCAGCAGGCCACTCAAAATATTGCCTATCTCTTGCAGCTTGCGAATCGTCAGGACGTCCCTATTATTGCGGGCGCAAGAAGTCCATTCAGCGGTGAGATCGCCGTTTATTATCCTGAAATCCATGGCGAAGAAGGTCTCGGACCCATTCAGCCACCGGATACGGTTCAACGTGAGGTTCTAAATTTTGATGAAATCTTTAAAATTATTAAGAAATATGAAAATAACTTAATCGTTGTGGACGTTGGAAGGTCCACCTCATTAGCGACCGCCTTTATATTGGGTGGTGATGAACAAATGAGCAAGATCTCAGCTTTCTATATAATGGGAGGAGCTTTTCTGGTGCCGGGGAATGTCACCCCGCTTGCTGAAGCAAATTTTCACGGCGATGCCATCGCCTCAAACCTCGTACTCAATAAAGCGAAGAACGTCTATATCTTTCCATTGAACGTCACGAACTACGCGATTATCAAACCTGAAACGATCAATGTAATATCTTCAGCAACGTACAATGAGTTTTCACCATTAATCAAGCCGATCTTTGATTTCTATAACGAAGCATATAAAAAACTGGTACCTGGTATTGAGGGCAGTCCCCTGCATGATGTTCTGCCATTATTTGCGCTCACCCATCCTGACCAAGTACGTTATGTGAACAGAAAAGCAACGGTTTCCATCAACATGGACGCAACTAAAGGGCTTAGTGAAGCAGACTTCAGGCCGCTAGTTCCACAGGAGCCTCCAGAAGAAGTTGACCATCTTGCCAATTGGTTTAACTATCAGGCATTTGTCCAAGATTTTATTGAAACCATGACCACTAGAGTCAATCGCCTACATTATAAATATTCTTCTCCATTCGTCTAAACAACTTGTCCGCTCCCGCATATGATAGAGGTATCAGCGCTATTTAACAAGTGCTGGGAAATAGCGGGGGTGATTTTAATGTTTTGGGATAAATGTGAGTCTTCTTCAAGCTACATCATTCTAAAGTGCAAGAAATGCAGAAAAAAGAAAAAAAAGTGCAGCTGCAGCTGTAAGTGCAAATGCAGATGCAAGCACTAATAAAAACAAAAAGGAGTCCTCATTGGGCTCCT
Organism: Fictibacillus phosphorivorans; assembly: GCF_023715845.1. Lineage (GTDB taxonomy): Bacteria > Bacillota > Bacilli > Bacillales > Fictibacillaceae > Fictibacillus > Fictibacillus phosphorivorans_D. The sequence continues at coordinate 3,236 of NZ_JAMBOR010000038.1, read as the reverse complement.
TTACGTTATTTGCTATTTCTTTTTCTTCTGTATACCCTGAAGGGCAATGCCCACAGCGATACCAATTCCTATGCCAATGCCTATATTATCAAACGCAGCTCCAATTGAAACACCAATTACTATGCCTACCACTAACCCCATGTTTGAAAAAGAATTTGGATTCTGTTTCTTCAAGGTAACCTCCTTTTAGCCTACACTTATGTTTGTGGATATGTTTTCTGTAAAAAAGCTACAGACTGTTCAATCAGTTCTTTTAGCACCTCTACATCAATATCTGCTAATTTATTGATATACACACAAGCGGCACCCGTCGTGTGTTTACCGAAATTGCTCAGGAGTTCTTCCCGGTTCGGGTCTCCTGTCGCCAAATAGAGGCTGATTTTCGCTTTACGCGGCGAAAATCCAACAAGCGGTGCATCTCCTTCATGGCCAGTATCATATCTATAGTGATACGAGCCAAAACCTATGATGCTCGGTCCCCACATTTTCGCCTCAAAACCAGTCGTTTCTGAGAAAATATCTAATAGCTTATAAGCATCTTCACGTTTTTTCGGGCTATCCACGTTTTCAATAAACTCGATGACACTATTGTCGTTCACTTTGGTCTTCAGTTCGTACATATATGCCCTCCTTTTTATGGTCCTTATGCTAACACTTCTACATGAAAAATCGTTATCCTCTTAAAAAAATGTCTTACAAACGTGATACACATACAGCAATTTTATTCCTCTTTGTAACTTTTCTTCAATTGATCAGAGCCAATTCCACCAATGACCGTTAAAAGTAAAGGTCCAAAATTATATAGAAAATGGCTCCCGTACAATGAAAAATCTAATGTTGTAAATTTGTTTAAAAGTAAAACAACGATTTTAACCAGTAAAAGAACAAGGCCAATAAAAACTAAAAAATCAAACATGAGTTTCAGCCTAGGGTGTTTCAATTGTTTACTATCTTTTATTACTTTGTCTGTCAATTCTTCATCACTCCTTAACAATTCATCAATTGTTATTTCGAAAAGATCGCTTAACTTGATAATCACTTCGATACTGGGATAATTCTGGCCGTTCTCCCATTTCGATACGGACTGGCGGCTAACAAATAGTTTCTCAGCTAACTCTTCTTGCGACCAACCCTTTTTCTTTCGCTCGTTTTTTAATTTCTCTCCAAAAGTCATTTTTCGAGTCACCTTTCATTGATCTATCACTTATTATGGTTAATTCTTCTGATAAAAGTAAAGATAGTATTAGTTGCAATGGTCTTGCAACCATAAGTTGCACCGCTCTGACCCTGGATTTATCCACAAAAAAAACGTCCCGCAGCAATACGAGACGTTTTCTTTATTAAAGTAATTTTTGCAGTTCGTTTAGTCCGAGGTACGCAAACATGAGGAGGCAACCGATTAAAACCGCGTTTGTCACCCATTTGTTGCGATACTCCATGTCTACCTTCTTCGAGTTCAACAAGATGATCAAAGAGATCGCTAAGAAAGGCATGAACAATGAACCAAGTACACCGTAGATGATGATAAGCTGTACTGGTTTACCAAAGACGAAAATGAGCATCGGAGGAAATGTCAGCCAAGCGAGATAAGCACGATAAGACTTATCTTTTTCCGACACAGGCTTCACTTTATGGAGGTCTTCCTTTTTTGTTCGAATCGTTCTTAAGAAGTCAGCGAACAAGTAAGGCACCCCGTTCCATACACCGAGTAGTGATGTGAAAGCAGCAGACCAGAAGGCAATCAGAAAAAGCCAGCGTAACGGCGTTCCAAATTCCTGTCCAAGCAGTCCGGCAAGGTCCAACAAACCTTGATCCCCTTCAAGTTTTACACCTGTACCGAACAAGAATTTAGCACCGATCACAAGAGCTGCCATCGTAAAGATACCTGTAATTACGTAGGCGGCTTTTGTATCCATTCTCATAACGGGAACAAAAGACTTTCCTTTCCAATCTTTTTCCTTCAGCCAATAGCCATAAGAGGCCATCGTAATTGTACCGCCAACACCGCCGATTAATCCTAATGCAAGCATGAGTGATCCATCAGGCATGCTTGGTACGATTCCGCCTGCAAACTCACCGATTGATGGCAAGAAAAGCAGGGACGTTCCGATAATTGTAATGAACATGACACCGATGAGAACGGTCATGATCCGTTCGAACAGCAGATAACGGCCCGTCCATACAAGTCCGAAACCGAGCAATGAGTGCACGACTGCCCACGCCCAGATTGGCATGATCGGCCACATCGCATGCATGCCTAACCCGCAGGTCATTGCGGCTGTTGCTCCGTAAATATAGCCCCATATCACGGAGTATACGCCAAAATAGGTAGTTGCCCATTTGCCAAGGGAATGCCAGCCTTGCAGGATCGTTTGTCCAGTTGCGAGATACCAGCGGCCGACACCTTCGTTCAAATAATATTTTAAGATAGCTCCTACAATAATCGCCCATACGAAGGTCATGCCGAAAGAAGTTCCGATGACAATAGCTGTGATCATATCCGCTGTTCCTACACCGGTGGCAGCAACAACAAATCCGGGACCGATCATTTTAAGCTTTTGTCCCAGTGTCTGCGGTGGTATAGGTCCCTTGTTCATTGTTGCGTGTTGCAGATCTTGGTTCAACATTGGTTCACTTTTCAAATTAAAATCCTCCTCCTTTAACTACCTAATCAGAAAGCGTTTTCAAAATAGTATTTATCCATTATGACATAGTTCAGAAAATTTACTCAACTATAAGTTTAAAATTTTATAAAAACAATTAGAACTTTGTAGGTAGTTGATTTCCGCTCCATGTGCTCGCTTTCCGAGAGCAGGCGGTGAGCCCTTTTGCTGCAGCGCACCTTAAAAGTTCTCACCTGACCCCCAGTCCCGCAGGAGTCTCGCACCTTATGCTCCAATCATCTTTCATGGGGAGTTTTAAAGAAAAAATAACAATCTTTTAGAGTAGTTACAAAAATAAAAGTACGTATTCTGCTCCGGGCCGATCCTTTTTATAGGGATGACAGCCGGAATCGCGGTGTTCTGCCTCCCTTGTTTTTGTGTTAGGAAGTAGTCTTGAGCGAAAAATGAGTTTTTTGAGCGAAACTAGGGGTGTTTTGAGCGTAGCGTAGAGATTTTGAGCGAAACTCGGTATTTTTGAGCGGTACTTAAATTAGTCTTAAAAGTGGAGACATCCTTGTGAGAATTCTTTATACTTAAACAAAACTAATTTAGGGGACGTGTCCACATGAAAAG
>NZ_JAMBOR010000037.1 GCF_023715845.1 Fictibacillus phosphorivorans | reverse complement strand
GCCAGCGTTCATCCTGAGCCAGGATCAAACTCTCCATAAAAGTGTTTGACTTGCTCTAATTTCTTACTGACGGAATTCATTCTTAATTCCTTACCTTTGCTTTTGTTCAGTTTTCAAAGAACTTGTTGTAAAAACTCATTTAGTACGCCGTTCGTTTTGGCGACTTTAATAATATATCACGGTTCGCTAGGTTGGTCAATAGCTATTTTTAAATTATTTTCGATTTTAATAAAAAATGCCCAGAAGGCTTTTCATTAGCCTCTGGGCAGTCTTTGGACCGATCACAGTATTCATTATTAATGAAGGATTCTATCCTAGAATGAAAAACTCTATAGCAACAAGGGAAGCTAATCCTGGTAAGCCCGCAATTCCGGATATCAGTGCAGTGAACAGATTGATCGGAATGTGTATATCGAAAGAATTCCCGATCGCATTTAATAAGAAGAGAAGCAATGCTCCAATACAAAAGCGTGTGATTCCAAATCCAAGCCATTTAATTGGGCGCATGGGAGCACCGGCCAGCAAAAGAACGAAAATGATAGTCCCAAGTATCGCGATTACAGTAATCGGCTCCACCTTAAAAACCTCCTATACCTACAACCAATTTTATTTATTAGTCATTGTATGGGAGTTGTCCAAAAAAAAGACCAGCAGTTATTTTAATCTGCTGGTCGTTACATTTCTTTTTTTAGCTTCTTTTAATAAGAAGAAATATTTAGATTCTGCTAACTGAAGTTTAAAAATGACTTCTTCTGATGGTTCGACACTTCGTTCCACCATTGCTTTTTGATGCATCCATTCTGCTTTTAATTCATTAAGACTTTGGAGCAACTGTTGATCTCCAGACCGCTTCAAGCGCCCTTTTCGGGAAAAAAACATGTAGCAAACCCCTTTAGTTAGATTTCTCTTCTGCCTTCAAGCGCTTTAGATAGCGTAACTTCGTCCGCATATTCTAGGTCTCCGCCAACCGGGAGTCCGTGAGCGATACGCGTAATTTTAATACCTGTGGGCTTAAGAAGTCGTGCCATATACATAGCCGTTGCTTCTCCTTCTATGTTTGGATCTGTCGCCATAATGATCTCCTGAACTCCCTCGTCGGTTAAACGTTTTAAAAGTTCGGCGATTTTTATGTCTTCTGGACCGATACCGTCCATAGGAGAGATCGCTCCATGAAGAACGTGATAAAGGCCACGGTATTCTTTCATTTTTTCCATTGCTATAACATCTTTTGAATCATGAACGACACAGATTGTCGAACGATCTCTGCTTGAATCATCGCAAATCATACAAGGATCACGGTCAGTAATATGAAAACAATTGGAACAATAGATAAGTTGACGTTTCGCATTGACCAGTGCACGGCCAAAATCCAGTACGTCATCTTCCTTCATTTCCAATACGAAAAATGCCAGGCGAACCGCCGTTTTCGGTCCGATGCCCGGCAATTTCATAAAGCTTTCAATGAGTTTCGTTATCGGTTCAGGATAATGCATGAATAACTCCTAGAATAAACCAGGAATGTTTAGCCCTTTAGTGAATTTGCCCATGTCTTGTGAAACCATTTCGTCTACTTTCTTAAGCGCATCGTTCGTAGCCGCTAGCACAAGGTCTTGAAGCATTTCAATATCTTCAGGGTCTACAACTTCCTCTTTGATCGCAATATCAATGATCTCTTTGTGGCCGTTAGCTTTAACCGTAACCATTCCGCCACCAGCAGTTCCTTCGATCACCTTATCTTTTAATTCCTCTTGAGCTTTTGCCATATCACGTTGCATCTTTTGCATTTGTTTCATCATATTGTTCATGTTGCCTTTCATCTTAAAACTCCTCCTTATTCGTTATCTTCTTCTTTTATCTCAATTAAATCATCGCCAACTAATTTGATTGCTTCTGTAATAAGTGGATCATCCTTTTTTTCCTGCTCTTCAGAAGACGGCTGGCCTTGTTGTTGCTCTTTAATGAATTCAGCTTTTAGTTTCTGCCATTCCGGATCCAAAATGGACAGCATGGACAGGTTCTTTCCTATTGTACTATAAACTGCCCCTTCTACATAGCTTCTGTTATTCTCTTGAGAAGCCATCTGTCTATGAATTTCATGCTGAAATGACAGCAGAAATATTTGGTCAGAGCATGCTACAGGTTCTGCTCCAGACAGCAGCGCATACGCACTTACCTTTTCCGAACGGATCCTGTCTAATATTTCGCCCCACATTCCTTTTAATTGGACAAGGTTTTGTTTTTTGGCTTTTTTCAGCATCTCTTTTACTTGGCCGTGTGAAGCTCCACCTTGCGTACGAATCACTCTTTTTTCTTTTGGCGCCTCTTGCTCAGAAGAACCTGGAGCGCCGCTCTGCGTCCATCCGCCCTGTTTCATCTTAGAAAGTTCCTGCTCGAGCTTCTCGATTCTTTGTAAAAGAGGTTCCACAGAAGATTTCTCCGTTTGTACCGATCCACCTGCTTGTTTTTGATAGCAAATCTTAATGAACGTCGTCTCTAAAAAAATTTTAGGGTGATTGGTCCATTTCATCTCTTGCTGAGCCTGGTTTAATTGGCTGATGATCGAATAGATATTCTCTGTTTCAGTAGATGAGGCCAGTCGTTCGAACGACTCATCCGTTGAAACGCGCTCTAACAGCTCTTCAAGCTGTGGTGCTGCTTTATACAAGAGCATGTCTCTGTAGTAATAGATCAGATCTCCTAAGAAACGAACAGGGTCTTTTCCTTCTTGTAGAAGATCTGTTGATATAGTCAAAGCCTTTGATACATCTTTTGCTAAAAAGGCTTCTGCCATATCTGAAAGATGCTTTTGGGAAGCTGATCCGGTTACGGACAGTACATCCTCGACTCTCACCTTATCGTCACTGTATGAAATCGCCTGGTCCAATAAGCTAAGTGCATCACGCATCCCGCCCTCAGCAGCACGGGCTAATAATTGCAAAGCATCTTCTTCTACTTCTGTTCCGTTTGCATCCACGACCTTTTTCATCCGCCCAATGATCGACTGCGATGAAATCCGCTTAAAATCAAAACGCTGACATCTTGAAACAATCGTAGCCGGGATCTTATGCGGCTCTGTTGTTGCCAGGATGAAAATAACATGACTCGGGGGTTCTTCCAGCGTCTTTAAAAGAGCATTGAACGCTCCCGTGGATAACATATGTACTTCATCAATAATATAGACTTTGTATGTTACGGATGAAGGAGCAAACTTTACTTTGTCCCGAATGTCACGAATATCATCAACGCCCGTATTTGACGCCGCATCGATCTCGAGAACGTCTGAAATGGTCCCGTTCGTTATGCCTATACAAGCATCGCATTCATTACATGGTTCTGAAACTGGAGCACGTTCGCAGTTAACGGCTTTCGCAATAATTTTAGCTGCACTTGTTTTTCCCGTTCCTCTTGGTCCTGAAAACAGGTAGGCATGGGAAAGCTTGTCCTGCATCAAGGCATTTTGAATCGTTTTCGTTATGTGTTCCTGCCCGACCACATCTTCAAAGCTTTGCGGTCTCCATACACGGTAGAGTGCCTGATAACTCATCCCTTTGCCTCCCTAAATCAATTTATTCTTTCTTCATTATACTGAAACATTACAAAAAACTCACCCCTGAGACAAGGATGAGTTATTGTTTATATATTAGAATGCCGCGCACCTCTCTTTGGAATAGTCAACCTATGCGTACAAACGCAGTTAGCTCAGTCCAGGTTGCCCTACGGCACACGAAGTGATCCACTTACTGCTGCTTCCTTCCGGACCTGACAGGGTTCATGGGTCTCCGTTGCGCAGGACCCGGACATCAACACCACTTACGTCCGTCGGCCATACGTTGAAACTAACCGAGGAGAGGAATTCAACCTCGCTACAGCGGATTGCGAGTACAGGGCACCGCTACCTCCCCATCTAGCGCGACAAAGTGTATAACATTTTTAGATGCACAATCGAATGTGCAAGACTTAGTATACTATGCCTGTTATTAAAAATCAACCATACAAGCCTTAAAGACCCTTCTTCCTCTCTTCCTTTTCCTTCCTTTTTCGATCCCGGAGATTTCTAAAAAAGGTTGAAAGAATCTCTCGGCATTCCTCTTCTTTTACACCTGAGACAACTTCACACTGATGGTTGAAACGATCTTCTTCTAAAAGGTTCATCAACGTACCCGCGCAGCCACCCTTTGGATCTTTAGCACCGTATACGACTCTGTTCACTCTAGAGAGAACGATTGCGCCTGCACACATGGCGCAAGGCTCTAAAGTGACATATAAAGTCGTTCCTTCGAGTCTCCATGCTCCGTTTTCTTTACAAGCTTGATCGATCGCTAATAATTCTGCATGTGCGATCGCTCTTTGTTCCACTTCACGTAAATTATGAGCTTTCGAAATAATCTCTTCGTCTTTTATTAATACAGCACCGATCGGAACTTCACCGATATCAGCCGCTTTCTTCGCCTCTTTTAACGCAAGTTGCATAAAGTATTCATCTTTTTCTATTTGGTTCATGATACGTCCCGCTCCAAAGTTTTAGTTGTTAGAGATTATACAAGAGGTTTTGTAAATAATAAAGAAAGGAATCCTTTCAATACAATATGATTGAAAGTGACAGGTGTAAGACTCCTCGACATTGTATATTACATTTTTCGTGTACTTTATAGAGGATCACCACCCGCTCCCGTGGAAAGCAAGCAACCTGCAACCGAAATCAACAATCATCTAAAAAATAAAGGAGAGGGACTTCCATGCCGAAAAAAGAAGACAAGATCCCAGTCGCTTTGCTTATTATTGACGTAATCAATGACTTTAATTTTCCTGAAGCTGAACTTTTATTGAAAACATCAGCTCCTATTGCAGAAAAGATAGCAAACTTAAAGAAACGTGCTAAAAAGGAAGAAATACCTGTTATATATGTAAATGATAATTTCGGACAATGGCAGTCTGATAAACAAAAACTTGTGGAATACTGTATGGAACAGGATGGCGGAGAGTTCGTTAAACAACTGCAGCCAGATGATGACGACTATTTTGTTATAAAGCCAAAACACTCAGGATTCTTTTCAACTCCATTATCCACCTTATTAAATGACCTGGACATCCAAACACTGATCCTATGCGGTGTTGCAGGCAATATTTGTGTTCTCTTTACTGCAAATGATGCTTACATGCGCGGATTCACTATTTATACACCTTCTGATTGTTCCGCATCTAATATAGAAGAAGACAATAAAAGAGCATTACTATTAATGGAACGAACACTTGATGCCGATATAAGTTTAAGTGAAGAGTTAGATCTAAAGGCTATCATTGAGGAAGCTAAAAAAAGCAAACAAAAAAATATATACTAAGATGCTGTGAATCTCGATTAATTTTAGTGATAATCTAACCACCTTTTCCAAACGTATGCTACAATATTCTTTGTCTGTAATTTTTCGTTTTGTTAAAGAAAGGGAGGAAAAGGAAGATGAGTTCAACCCCCTTTATCGCAGTTGAAGGGCCGATTGGCGTAGGGAAAACATCACTGGCAAAAGCGATTGCCGAACACTTTAATTTTCAAATTTTAGAGGAAATTGTAGAAGAGAATCCTTTTCTCGGAAAATTTTACGACGACATCGATGAGTGGAGTTTTCAAACCGAGATGTTCTTTCTTTGTAACAGGTACAAACAGCTAGAAGATATTCAAAATCAATACTTAGCAAAGCACATACCTGTTGTTTCCGATTATCATATCTTTAAGAACCGAATTTTTGCCGGTCGAACGCTAAAAGACCGTCATTATCATAAATACATGCAGTGCTTTGATATCTTAACAGAAGATATGCCTGTTCCGAACATGATCATATACTTAAATGCTAGCCTTGATACATTATTAGAGCGCGTTCGTAAGCGTGGACGGTTCGTTGAACAAAACATGGAGCCAGCATACTTAGAACAGCTTGCTGCTGATTATGATACGTTCATGTCTGCGTTTAAAAGACAGCATCCTGAGATTCCGGTGCTAAGCTTTAATGGAGACGATCTTGATTTTGTTGCGTATGAAACGGATAAAGAGAAAATTTTATCCTTAATAGAAGCAGCTTTGAAAAAAGGAGAAGTTGCAAAATGAACAAGTTTGTACAATGCGGCATACCAAATGATGCTGTCATAACTGTAGCAGGCATGGTTGGTGCAGGTAAATCAACATTGACCAACGCTCTTGCTGATCGGTTAAATTTCCGTACATCTATGGAAAAGGTCGATAACAATCCTTACTTAGAAAATTTTTACCACGATTTTAAAAGATGGAGTTTTCATCTGCAGATTTTCTTTTTAGCAGAACGATTTAAAGAACAAAAAAGAATGTTCGATTATGGCGGAGGATTCGTCCAAGATCGTTCAATCTATGAAGATACAGGGATTTTTGCTCGTATGCATTATGATAAAGGAAATATGTCAGAAGTAGACTTTGCGACGTATACACACCTTTTTGAAGCGATGGTGATGACCCCTTATTTCCCTCAGCCAGATTGTTTGATCTATCTCGAAGGCTCGCTAGATGATATACTAGCTCGCATCCAGAAGCGAGGACGCAAGATGGAACAAGAGACACCTGTTTCATATTGGGAAGAAATGTACGATCGTTATGAAAAGTGGATCGCATCTTTTAATTCTTGTCCGGTGCTCCGTGTAAACATTAACGATTATGACATTCGTGAAAATCCTGAATCAATCAATCATATCATCGAAAAAATCGCACAAAAGATTGAAACGAAACGTGAAGTTCGTTTATAAAAGATAAAAATCCCCTTGTTCAATACATCTGAGCAAGGGGATTTACTATTATTTTTTCATCCACTCCGGCTTACCGAAGCCTTTAAACTCTTCATCGATTACTTTTTCAAATTCTTTCGATTCTACTACTTCTTTAATATCTTTAGCAAATTCCGATTTAAGATCTTTCGTATTAACAACTACACGGTTTCTGTACGTATCAGGCATATTTTCAAGCTGAATCGCATCTAATAGATCCATTTTAGCAGCAAGTGCAAAGTTCCCTGGCACAGCAGCAAGATCCGCACTTTGTACTGCACGCGGAAGCTGGGCTGCCTCTAACGGTTTAAATTTTAAGTTTTTCGGATTATCTTTTACATCTTTTTCAGAAGCGGTCAGCTGGTTAACATTTTCTTTGATCGTAATGAGTCCTGCATCTTCTAGCATGATTAACGTACGGGCTAAGTTTACAGGATCGTTAGGGATCGCAAGTGTGCTTCCTTCTTTGATCTCGTCTACCGATTTAAATTTGTTCGAGTACAGTCCCATTGGTGCTGTAGGGACAATGATGACTTCAGAGAGTTTAAGGTTCTTTTCTTTAGCAAAGTTCTCCATGTACACTTTATGCTGGAAAAGGTTCGCGTCGAGGTCTCCCTTAGAAAGTGCTAAGTTAGGCTGAATGTAATCACTGAATTCAATAACCTTAACCTTATATCCCTTTTTCTCTAAAGAAGGTTTGATCGCTTTATTTACCATGTCCGTATAAGGGCCGGCAGTTGCACCCAGAGTAACTTCTTTATCTTTTGGTGAGCCTGATGTGGAAGAGCAAGCGGCTAAAGCCAGTACAGCCAATGCTGTAAATAGAGTAAGTACTATCTTTTTCATTTATGAGATCCCCTTTGTTGTCTTATCTTTTATTTACCGCTCGAGCTACTCCGTCACCAATGACTTGCATAAGCTGCACGATAACGATCAGCAAGATAACTGTAGTAAGCATGATGGTGTTGTCATATCTGTAATAGCCGAATCGAATCGCAAAGTCACCGATTCCTCCGCCCCCTACAATACCCGCCATTGCAGAATATCCTAATAAGCTGATGGCTGTGACTGTAATCGCTTGGACGATCCCAGGTTTCGCTTCAGGAAGCAGCACCTCACGGATAATCATCCATGGTGTTGCTCCTACCGCAACAGCGGCCTCGATCACACCTTTATCGATCTCCCTTAATGAAGTTTCGACTAAGCGTGCAAAGAATGGTATAGCGGCTACAGAGAGTGATACTGAAGCAGCAGTTGGTCCGATCGTTGTACCTGTGATCAACTGCGTTAAAGGCAGCAAAGCTACAAGAAGGATGATAAATGGTACCGAACGGATCAGGTTTACTAAAACACCCGCAACCTGTTTGATCCAAACATTTTCAAAGAATAAACCCCTGTCTGTAACAAATAATGCGATTCCTAGTGGAAGGCCGACGATTAATGCAACCCCTAATGAGATCGCGACCATATATAATGTCTCAAAAAACGCTTTATTCAAATCTGGAAGGATGCTGTACAATGAATCAAGCAACTTGCTTCACCACCTCTAAATTTTGTATACGATCTTTAATGTACGTGATGGCCCTTTTAACTTCTGCCTCTTCACCTAACAGTTCCATGATAAAAATGCCTAATGGGGTTTCCTGAATGTATTCGATCTTTCCATGAAGGATATTTCCTTTTACCTTAAAGTTTTGAAAGAGCTCAGAGACGACTGCTTCTTCTGCGATCGCACCCTTGAAATGAATTTTGATGACCACGCCTTTACGTCCTTTTAAGAGTGGTTCAGGAAGTTCCATCTGTATAACACTGCTGATAAACGTTTTAGTTAATTCTTTTTCTGGATGGGCGAATAAGTTATATACATCGCCCGCTTCGATGATCTCGCCGTCCTGCATCACTGCCATTCTGTGGCAGATCTCTTTTACAACTTCCATCTCATGAGTGATCAGTACAATCGTTATGCCAAGCTTCTTATTAATGGATTTAAGTAGTGAAAGAATAGATTTTGTTGTATTTGGATCAAGTGCAGAAGTCGCTTCATCACAAAGCAGAACTTTAGGATCATTGGCTAGTGCACGTGCAATGCCGACTCGCTGCTTTTGTCCTCCGCTCAGCTGAGCAGGATATTGATCCTTTTGGTTTTCTAATCCAACCATCTGCAGGAGCTCAAGGGTCTTTTGATTAATCTCTGCTTTCTTCTTTCCGGCAGCTCGTAGTGCGAATGCGATATTTTCAAAAACGGTCTTTGCGCTTATCAGATGAAAATGCTGAAAGATCATTCCAATTTTTAGCCGTTCCTCACGAAGTTCTTTTTTAGATAAGGTGGTAATCGGGACTCCGTCGATTAAAATCTCACCGGATGTTGGCTTCTCTAATAAATTTAAGCAACGGAGGAGAGAACTTTTGCCTGCACCACTATAGCCCACAATCCCGAAGATCTCACCCTTCTCGATCGTGAGGGATACATTCTTAACTCCTACAATGTCTTTTCCTTTAGCGGTATATATTTTTGTTACATCACGTACTTCAATCATGTTTCTGTCCTCCTTCAATATAAAAAACCCTCTTCATTCTGTGGAAGAGGGCGAATAGTTACATCGACTTATCTTCCAGAATGAATCAATCATTCTGCAGGAAGTAGCACCGTTCCATAATGGAGGTTGCCGGACTTCATTGGGCCTGATCCCTCAGTCTCTCTTAATAAGTGTTGATTATTTGATTAAGTTATAATTGACATCATACTACCTGTCGAAAAGTTCTGTCAATAAGTTTTTTTAATCCTTTAAAGTGTTAGCGCTTACATTGTTTACAAACAAATTAATTTTTTGAGTTATGAATGGGAGTATCTTTAAGAAAAAAAATATAACAAAAAACCTCATCTGATAAGCTCAGATGAGGTTGAGTATGTATATGGAGGAGGTAGAGGGATTCGAACCCCCGCGGGCTGTTACACCCCTGTCGGTTTTCAAGACCGATCCCTTCAGCCGGACTTGGGTATACCTCCGTGTGACTGACAAGAACTATAATAACATGTGGTAATTTGAGTGTCAACGTTTATTTTAAAAAAAAATAAAAAAAGAGAGGAAAAAATTCCTCTCTTTTTTTACTTAATTACTTCTTTATTCCCCATGTATGGACGAAGCACTTCTGGAATGATGACCGTTCCATCTTCTTGTTGGTAGTTCTCTAAAATAGCGGCTACCGTACGGCCGATCGCTAAGCCAGACCCGTTTAGTGTATGAACAAATTCTGGCTTTCCTTTTGGTTCTCTACGGAAACGAATTTGAGCACGGCGGGCTTGGAAATCTTCAAAGTTAGAGCAAGAAGAGATTTCGCGGTATTCCCCGTAGCTTGGAAGGTATACTTCGATATCGTATTTTTTGGCAGCTGTAAATCCTAGGTCAGCCGTACACATACTTAATACACGGTATGGAAGGTTTAACAGCTGAAGAATTTTTTCAGCATGGCCCGTTAACTTTTCGAGCTCATCATAAGAATCTTCTGGTTTCACAAAGCGTACAAGCTCTACTTTATTAAACTGGTGCTGACGGATTAATCCTCGTGTATCGCGGCCAGCAGATCCTGCTTCAGAACGGAAGCAAGCACTGTATGCTGCATACGTGATCGGAAGTTCCTCTGCAGTTAAGATTTCTTCACGGTGCATATTTGTCACCGGAACCTCGGACGTTGGGATGAGGAAATAATCTTCTTCACGAATCTTAAATGCATCTTCTTCAAATTTAGGAAGCTGCCCCGTGCCCGTCATGCTTTGACGGTTAACCATGTATGGCGGAAGGACTTCTGTATAGCCATGTTCGTCTTCATGATAGTCCATCATAAAGTTGATCAAAGCTCGTTCTAAACGTGCTCCAAGACCTTTATAGAAGGCAAATCGACTTCCTGTAACCTTTGCACCTCGTTCAAAGTCAACGATGTTCAATTCAGTCGCGATATCCCAGTGAGCCTTTGGTTCATAAGAAAACTCCGGTACATCTCCCCAATGGCGGACTGGTACGTTGTCATCTTCTGTTTCTCCAACAGGTACACTTTCATGCGGGATATTAGGCAATGTAAGCATGATTCCGTTAAGGTCTTCTTCAACCTGACGAAGTTCTTCGTCGATTGTCTTAATCTTATCCCCTACTTCACGCATCTCGGCGATCAGATGATCAGCATCTTTTTTCTCACGCTTGAATTCAGCTACCTGTTTAGATACCTCATTACGCTTTGATTTTAACGCCTCCGTTTCACCGATTAATTCACGACGGCGCTGATCAAGGGCTTCAAACTGATCTAAACCAGAAAGATCTTCTCCCCTTGCAGACAGCTTTTCTTTTACTTCTTCAAAATTAGCACGAACAAATTTTAAATCTAACATGCTTGTTTCCTCCTTTATTCGTTATAAAAATTAAAAAACTCCCGCCCCTGCTCCTAATGATCACATTAGAAACAGGGACGAGAGTTAACCCGCGTTGCCACCCTGATTGCAATAGAACTGTGCCTATTGCCGGCTCGTTTAAAGATAACGGTTCTTCACCGGAAAAGCTTACTGGCTTCAGCTTTTCACTCGAGGATGGATTCACAAAACGCTTCGATCGGTTTTCACCAGCCACCGACTCTCTACACAAAGGCATCTTTGCTACTAGTTCCTGTCATTGATTTTTTATGATGATTTTATAGTAATGTACAGTATTTTTTTATTTTATGCAACTACTTCTTTACTTGTTTGTACCATTTTCACAAAATACTGATGTAAACGGTAGTCGTCCGTCAATTCCGGATGGAATGCTGCACATAAGAAGTGGCCATGTTTAGCTGCAACGATTCGATCGTTATGCTTTGAAAGGATCTCAACATCAGGACCGACTTCTACGATGTATGGTGCTCGGATGAATACACCCGTAAAGTCTTCCCCAACTCCGTGAATCATAAGATCAGCCTCAAAGCTGTCAACTTGACGACCAAATGCGTTACGTTCTACGGTCATGTCGATCAGCTCTAGGTGAGCGCTGTCCTGACCTTGAATCCTTTTAGCCATTAAGATCATTCCTGCACAAGTACCGAAAACAGGTTTATTTTTAGCAAATTCCTTCAACGGCTCAAGGAATTGATATTTATCGATTAAGCGTCTCATTGCTGTGCTTTCGCCGCCTGGTATAACCAAGCCATCAAGATCATGAAGCTCTTCCACACGTTTTACTGCTACAGCTTGTGCTCCAGAAGCTTCTATCGCTTTAGCATGCTCCTGTACTGCACCTTGTAAAGCAAGAATTCCGATTTTCAGCATGTACTTACCAGCCTCGCTCCTGCATGCGCTCGCCTTGAGCAAGTGTAGAAATTTCGATACCTTTCATAGGAGTACCTAGACCTTTAGAAAGTTCAGCGATTAATTTGTAATCTTGATAGTGTGTAGTAGCTTCAACGATCGCACGAGCAAATTTTTCTGGGTTCTCAGATTTGAAGATTCCAGATCCTACGAATACGCCGTCTGCACCAAGCTGCATCATAAGTGCTGCATCTGCTGGTGTAGCGATACCGCCTGCTGCAAAGTTAACTACAGGAAGCTTTCCGTCTTTTTTGATCTGAAGCAGCACTTCGAATGGAGCACCTAAGTTTTTAGCTTCAGTCATAAGCTCGTCTTCACTCATCGCTACAACTTTGCGGATTTGTCCTTGGATCATTCTCATGTGACGAACCGCTTCAACGATGTTCCCTGTTCCAGGCTCACCTTTTGTACGAAGCATGGATGCACCTTCACCAATACGGCGTGATGCTTCTCCAAGATCACGAGCACCACATACGAAAGGAACTGTGTAGTCACTCTTCAACAAGTGGAAAACTTCATCTGCTGGTGTTAATACTTCACTCTCATCGATATAGTCAACACCCATCGCTTCAAGCACACGTGCTTCTACGATATGTCCGATACGTGCTTTAGCCATTACAGGAATGGATACAGCATTTAATACTTCTTCAACGATTGTTGGATCAGCCATACGAGCTACTCCGCCTGCTGCACGAATATCTGAAGGGACACGCTCTAATGCCATTACGGCTACTGCACCAGCTTCTTCAGCGATGCGCGCTTGCTCAGCGTTAATAACATCCATAATAACGCCGCCCTTTTGCATTTCTGCCATTCCTCTTTTTACACGTTCAGTACCTGTTTTTAACATGCTACAAACCCCCTGATTATATGTGGTATAACCGATTACCTCGGTTCTTTTAAAACTAAACTAGTCCTCATCTATTTTATCGCAATTCATGAAAAGCGCAAGACTCTCTATTTTCAGAAAATATTCGCTTTTGAAGATAGTTGTATTTTGTTGATAGTTTTAAACTTCCCAACCAAGTTGATTGAACGCATGATACCATGATACGAGACTCTTGTGGGACGAGCGGTCAGGTGGGGACTCCTATTGGTACAACGCGCCACCGCACGCCCTGCTGAAAGCGAGTATCTAAGAGCGGAAATCAACTACTATCAAGAGCAAACCATGTATCCAAAATAGCTTTTATAAAAAAGCTCCTCAGCATTCGCTGAAGAGCTAAGATATTAGTAATTAGAACAACCCTTTAATCATGTCCACTGTTCCGGACCAGATTCCGCCAAAGAAGCTTCCGACTCCTCGTAGTGCAAGAACGAACCAGTTTGCTTTTTCAACAGATTTTGTTGTTACAACTTCTGTTTTCCCTTCTTTATCTCCATCAAGCAGGTAACCGTAATCGTCACCTTTCCCTTTATACTCGATTTTGATATGTCCAACTGTTTCTCCTTTTTTAATGGGAGCAGTCAGTTCACCGTCTTTCGTTAGTTTCTTCTTATCAACTACGAATTTTGGCTTATAGTTTTCTTTTTCTCCTCTTTTAATAACCATAGAAAGAGGTTCTTTTGTTGCCACGTTTACTTCTTTATCTTTACCTTTTACAACAGGGACCGTTTTGTTGCCTTTAATTTGATAGTTAGCAGGCAAGATTTTTTCTTTTTCAAAATTAGCGAATCCATAATCAAATAACTTTTTCGTTTCTTTAAATCGAGCTAAACGACTATCAGTATTCATTACAACCGATATAAGTCGTGTATCGCCTTGTTTGATCGTTCCTGTAAAGCAGTTACCCGCAAGGTCTGTAGAACCCGTCTTCAGCCCGTCTACCCCTTTATAACCACTGTTCAGCTCAGGCAGCATCCAGTTCCAATTTTCCATTTGAATCTCATCATCTGAACCTTTACGGAATTTCATACGTGGAATACTTGCTGTTTCTAATACTTCAGGATGGTCTTGCAGCAATCTGAAAGCAAGAATTGCAGTTGCACGCGGACTCATCATGTTTTCATCTGTTTCGGAACCCGTGGAATGATTACCGAATAAATCTTTATTGTTAAGACCTGTAGAGTTAACAAATTTATAGTCTTTCATGCCAAACTCTTTAGCTTTAGCATTCATTTTTTTAACAAATTCACCTTCAGAACCAGCTAAAAGCTCGGCTAAGGCAATCGTTGAACCATTCGCTGAATAAATCGCCATCGATTGATACAATTCACGTACAGTATACTTTTCATCGACACGCAATGGTACGTTTGATAATGACCGGTTTTGTGAAATCTTATGTGCATACTCAGAAATACTTGTTTTCTGATCCCATGAAATCTTATCTTTATCAATTGCTTCTAACAATAAGTATTCAGTCATCATCTTACTCATACTTGCAGGAGCAAGTAATGCATCAGCATTTTTCTGATATAATATTTTCCCTGTTTCTGCATCTACGAGAATAGCACCTTCAGCTTTAATATCTAAAGCAGGCGCTGCACTTGCTGTTTGAGAAAAACTAAATAAACTTCCAAATACAAATGAAAATACTAGCGTCAACGCTAATAGTTGCTTAATCTTGCTGTTCAAAAAACTGCACCTCCATACCCATTTACACACAAAAATTATTGTAACATACACCTTTTCAAAAAAATAGACAGAGGTTATACCTCTGTCTGAAAATGTGCCTTTAGACCGAATAATTCGGTGCTTCCTTTGTAATTTGAACTTGGTGAGGATGACTTTCACGAAGTCCTGCTCCCGTAATTTTTACGAAACGAGAATTATTTTGAAGCTCTTCGATTGTAGCTGTTCCGCAATATCCCATTCCTGAGCGGATGCCTCCGAGTAGCTGATAGATTGTATCTGCTAGAGGTCCTTTATACGGTACGCGCCCTTCAATGCCTTCTGGAACAAGTTTCTTATTATTTTCCTGGAAATATCGATCACTGCTGCCGCGTTCCATTGCCCCAACAGAGCCCATTCCGCGATAAACCTTAAACTGGCGTCCTTGGAAGATTTCACGCTCCCCTGGGCTTTCTGATACTCCAGCAAGCATGCTTCCTAACATGACAGCATGTCCACCTGAAGCAAGTGCTTTAACGATATCTCCTGAATATTTGATACCGCCGTCAGCAATGATCGGTACACCATATTTCTTAGCTTCTGTCGCACAGTCATATACAGCAGTAACTTGTGGTACACCTACACCCGCAACAACACGAGTCGTACAGATTGATCCAGGTCCGATTCCTACTTTAACAACGTTAGCTCCAGCTTCGATAAGGTCACGCGTTGCTTCAGCTGTTGCTACGTTACCTGCTATGATCGTTAAGTCTGGATAAGTCGCTTTTACCTCTGCTACTTTCTGCAACACACCTTCTGAATGTCCGTGTGCTGTATCAATAACGATTGCATCCACACCAGCTTCTACAAGCTTCTCAACCCGTAGTAATGCATCCTTTGTAACTCCCACTGCTGCACCTACTAAGAGACGTCCTTGCGAGTCTTTTGCAGAATTTGGGAATTCAATCACTTTTTCAATATCCTTGATCGTGATTAAGCCTTGAAGCGTACCATCTTCATCAACTAAAGGAAGTTTTTCGATTTTATATTGTTGAAGAATTTTTTCTGCTTCTTTTAATGTAGTTCCTACAGGAGCTGTTACTAAGTTCTCCTTCGTCATTACATCCGAGATCTTTATGGAATAATCCTGAACAAAACGTAAATCTCGGTTTGTTAGTATGCCTACCAACTTTTTATCTGCATCTACAATCGGTACACCGCTGATCCGGTATTTACCCATTAGGTGCTCCGCATCGAAAACTTGATGTTCTGGTGTTAAATAGAACGGATTTGTGATTACACCGCTCTCTGATCGTTTTACACGGTCAACTTGTTCAGCTTGTTCTTCAATCGACATATTCTTATGGATGATCCCAAGTCCGCCTTGACGCGCCATAGCAATCGCCATGTTTGCTTCCGTAACAGTATCCATCCCAGCACTAATGATCGGAATATTTAATTGTATTGAATCAGACAACCTTGTTTTAATGGAAACTTCATTAGGAAGAACGGAAGACTTTGCAGGAATTAATAAAACATCATCAAACGTTAATCCTTCTTTAGCAAATTTATCTTGCCACATGCCAAACCCACCCCTTCAAATTTTTAATCCTGAAAAATATTATTTGTAGATTATCAACTGGGTAAACTAGTGTCAAGGAATACAAGATATGTTCGATTTTTCAAATAATTTAAATTGCAGGAGGAAAACAACCCGTGGTAATGAAGTATGATGTTTGGTCTATGTTTGATATGTTCTTTTCCTCTCAAAAAACCCAGCAATTTCTAGCTAATCAATATAAAAAACATGAACTGCAGGATAGCAACGGAAAAAGTTTTGATAACACGTATGGATTTATTTACTATATTGAACACGGAAAAAAATACTATAATTTAGCTGATCAAGCTCCTGTTGAACTTAAACCGGTTCTTCTCTTTTACGGGATGACACAGTTGATGAAGGCATGCATCCTATGTAATGATCCTGATTATCCCGATTCCAGTTCCGTTTTAGCCCATGGCTTATCAACTAGAAAAAGAAAAAAGCGCAGTTATGAATTTTTAAATGATGAAGTGAAAGTACAGAAATCGGGATTGTTTAATCACTTTTGCGAAAAAATGTTTCACATGAAACATATAGAGGGCGAAAAGTTTATGATGAATGACTTATTAAGCACACTCCCGGAACTTACTCCTCTGTACAAACAAATGACTGGTGTTATCTATCAGATGAAATTAATCAAAGAGTCCAACGATACCTTTTTACTATCTAAAGAAGCTGCTGATTTTCTGCACATGTCGGCAGATCGATTTGAGGAGTACATGAATAGTATGTTTTCTTCAAAAATTAAGTTAGAAGTAAAAGATGAAAATGATTATCGCCTTCTAGTTAAAGAGCGATTGATTCCATTTGATTGTGCTCCTCTTCATTACCATCTCGCTGAAGATACATACTATTTTCCGGTAGATCGGGATCTGCTTCAGATGTCTGTCCTCAATGAATTGATGGTCCATTATGTTCTGCTCTATAACCTAAGTATGATTAGCCGTTATGATACAGAATGGTGGAGTGAACTATTTCACACTTATACTTCACAAGAGCTCCCTTTTATTAATCAATTCCTCCGGGTAACCGGCGAAAAGATTCCCTACCTGTTTGGGCAATTGCTCCATACTATGGATATACCTTAATTATGAAAAGAAGAAACCAGCCAGTGTAGTTTATGGCTGGTTGTTTGTTTTTTAGTTTTAGAAAAGGATGGGTGACGATCTTTCGATGTAACGATAAACGGCTAAAAGTGGTGGTTTTGATTCATCAAAACATCCTTATTCTCTTGTTTATATAAAAAAAGATGGATGTTCTCCATCTTCTTCATTATGGATTGAAATACCTCTCTATATAAGGGTGGCTGACGGTCGTCAGCCCTCGTTTTAAGTTTTACGGTACGTGTTCTTTTAATCTGTTACACGTTCGCGCAAGATGACCCTCGTTTCGCTCAATATCTTCGAGTAACGCTCAGAATCGACAAGCTACGCTCAAAATTCCAGATCTTCGCTCAGAATGGGTGGGTTTTCGCTCAAACTTGGATTTCAGGCCTTTCGATGTAACAATAAACGGCTTAAAATGGTGGTTTTGATTCATCAAAACATCCTAT
>NZ_JAMBOR010000036.1 GCF_023715845.1 Fictibacillus phosphorivorans | reverse complement strand
AGAATTTTACAATACAGAAAGATATCAATGGACATTAAGCAGAATGACCCCGGAACAATTCCGAGGTCATCTAATAGCTGCTTAAATGGACTTTTTATAAACTGTCTAATTTAAAGGGAACAGTTCATTTCTTAGAGCTGATGCCGGTCTTTTTGTTTTTTTAATGGTCGTTTTTTTGAGTTCTCTCTTCATGTACAATTGATTGAAGTGTAAGATGCGAGACTCCTTGGGGACGAGCGGGACAGGTGAGCCCCCCGGAAAGCGAGCATCTGGAACGGAAATCAACTCGCTTTCAACACCCATGTAGCAACAATACACTCCATCATTTCTTCTCAAACAAAACAGCTACCTCATGCTTCTCTTCCTCTGCGAAAAATGTTTTCGACACGCGGTAAGTTCCCGCTTCCTGATCCTTTAGCTCAATCGGCTGCTCATAATTTTCCCCGGCTTTTACCGTAATCATCTGTTCCGTGAACATTTGATTCGAATTGATCTTGTTCCATTTTCCGCCTTCCCATTTTTCAAGAGTAAAAGCAACTCCCGTTGAAACTTCTTTATCGGAACTGTTTTTCAACATCAACTTTCCTTCTTTACTATCCTTTTCAAGTTGGACCTCTGCCTTCACACCTGCTTCCTCCTTAGCCTTATCATTTTCTACCTGAGGTGCTCCACTCTTCTTATCCTCTTCAGGGGCAGGCTTACTGCCACATGCGGCTAGGAGAACAAGAAGGAACGCCAAGAAAATAAGCTTCATGTTTTTCATCACTAAGCCCTCCTTTTTCCTATTAGTCGATATGACTAGTAAAAAGTTTCATACAAACTGTCGTTTACAGTCATCAGGAGGTGGATATGCTGTTACCAAAGGGGGCTATCATGAATATATTACTTATTTCTACTATTTTATTTTTGATGTCCTTAGCCCTTGGAATCGGCTATTTTGCTACTCGCTTATATGAAAAAAGTATTTTCTTAGGGTTTGTGACCACTCTCCTTGGGTTAATCATTCCGTTTTCATTATTGATTCTGTTCATTTATTTGTATGGATTGTACCATCATGGTCATCCTCTTCAGTTTAAATGGTAATAAAAACCTGTTCTTAGGCTACAAACAGCCCTCAAACAGGTTTATTTCTATTGCACGCGATTCTTCAATTTTGAAATATAAGCAAAAGCTTCATTCATTTCCTCTTCTGTATACTTCTGCTTCGCTTTTACCGTCTGAACCTTCTCTTTGATCTCATCCTCGTCAAATTTATCAAAGTACATGATCGTTGAAACAAGTTCTAAAAAACGGGAAGATTGTTCATTCATCGAGCGAACACAGTCTCCCAGCAATTCGATCTCTGCTCCATACGTAGATAGGAGCTTCTGCCCTTCTTCGTTCACCGCATAGCGATACTGAGAATAGCCGCTTACCTTTTCCTTCACTTCATGGATATATCCCATGTTGCACAGTTCTTCAATCTTTAGCGTCAGTTCTTCAGAATACGGTCCATAAAAATGAAACTGATATTTTTCTTGGAAAGGAAAATTTAGCTTCTTTGCGATGTATACCATTTTTTGAAGTTTCTTTCGGCCAATCACTTCCCCAGCTTCCTGAATCAGAGTGACGACTTTTAAATGATCCTCAAACACTGTACGTTCCCCCTAACATCCTTTTTCGTGCTATTTATGTAAAATCTCTTTTATTTTGGTTTTCAAAGACTCATCTTGAATTCCTTCAATCAGATCCATCGGAAAATACAGCTTATGATCGGTGCGGCGTTTTCCTGAGATCGCCTCAACTACGTCGGACTCTCTCGATAGCTCCCGAATCTCACCGTTTGGTTTCAACAGATTGATCGGCAGACGCTCTTCTTTTTCACCAGGGCGGTAAAAATCATAAGGAAGGTCAGAAGATGAATCAACGACAAGGTAATACTTCGGATTGATACCCGCTTCCTGAAAATATGCAGACAATAAATGGCCATCTGTAAAAGAAACCATTTCCGTATATTTGAATAGTTTTCTATCGATAAAACGGATACAAAGATCACTCAAGATCGGATCCTTTTCATCCATCCATCCTTGGAAATAATAATGGATGACACCCTCATCGAGTGATATATAATCCTCTAAAGATACGCTCCCTTCGAAAAGGGTCTTGAAATGAGACAGTTCTCTCTTAAAGGTATACCCTGTTTCATATAGTTCCTTCGCGCGGTGGAGAATCTTACTTAAGATGACTTCCGCACTGCGCGTCACAGGATGAAAATAAACCTGCCAGTACATCTGATAGCGGCTCATGATGTAGTCTTCTACCGCATGCATACCGCTGGATTTAATGACAACGCCATCCTCAGTAGGGCGCATCACGCGAAGAATGCGTTCAATATCAAAATTTCCGTAGCTGACTCCGGTAAAGTACGCATCACGCAGTAAGTAATCCATTCTGTCCGCATCGATCTGACTCGAGATCAAGCTGACGATCAGCTTGTCCGGGTGCGTTTTCGCGATTACTTCTGCAACCTGCTTCGGGAAATCTTCACCCATCTGCGAAAGGATGCTATTTACTTCGGTATCCCCTAAAATAATATCGCGGCTGAACTCTTCATGGTCCACCCCGAACACTTTTTCAAAAGAGTGAGAGAACGGACCATGTCCCACATCATGTAAAAGCGCCGCGGATAGGACGAGAAGGCGCTGCTCCGGATCCCATGTTTGTTTTTCTTGGAAAATATCTATGATTCGTCTTGTAATCTCGTAAACACCAAGCGAATGACTAAAACGGCTGTGTTCAGCGCCATGAAACGTTAAATATGTAGTACCAAGCTGCCTGATTCTTCGCAGTCTTTGAAACTCGCGCGTGCCGATCAGCCGCCAGATCAGTTCATCACGAACATGAATATAGCGGTGTACCGGGTCTTTAAACACTTTTTCTTCGTGCAGCTTTCCTAATGGTTTCGCCATTGAATTTTTTCCTGCTCCTTCTGCCAGCATTTATAGGTAAGAGTTCTCTTAAAAAAGAAAAATCCCTTCCTCAATAATCATGTTGAGAAGGTATTTTCTGATCGGAATCTGTGATTTATTCATTTGAATATACCCTATTGTATCGTGTTCCTAACTTTCAAAACAACCACTATTTTTTTCTATATCCGCTTCTCTTTATTTCGGGCAAAGGTGTTCATAAATCCACCATTTTCTTCCCCTTTCAATATGCGTTATACTAGATAAAGCTTACAACGGCAATGATAGTTTTATATGAATAAATGTTGATTGACGCGCGTTCGGATGCTCATTATTCCACATAAGCGTCCCAACTTGTATATAGATTTCAGGAGGAAAATGAAATGGATCAAGAACGAAGATTAAAAAATGGACAGGCCTGGAGTAACTCTTCCTATCAGGCTTGGGTGAACCGTTTTGGAACGCCTGAAAAAGCGGCGAAGCGCATCTTAAAAGATCCAAAAAGGCGACTACAGCCACTCGATCAGTACATTGGGGATGTGTCTGGTAAAAAGATTGTTAACCTTTTAGGATCACACGGCAGTAAAGCAGTCGCTTTGTCATTATTAGGAGCTGATGCGACGGTTATCGATATTTCGGAATCAAACGCTATGTACGCTCGCGAACTGGCTGAAGCGGCTGACGTAAATGTTCGCTATGTCGTTGAAGATATTTTAAATCTGCCTGCGTCCGAATTAACAGGTGATTATGATATAGCCTTCATGGAGAACGGTATTCTACATTACTTTACTGATTTAAATGCTTATTTTGAAGTGGTGGCAGGTCTATTAAAGCCTGGCGGTAAACTGATCCTGCAAGACTTCCATCCTGTTTCTACCAAACTGATAGAATCCCAAGGAAAAAGCCAAGCTGTAAGAAAGCATAAAGTTACAGGGGATTATTTTAGTGAAGAGCTCGTAACGAAGGATGTCGCATACTCCAAATTTCTTCCTGAACTGCAATATGCTACTTCTGAAGAACGGGCTCCATTCCAGGTACAACTCCGCCAATGGACGCTTGGAGAAATCGTGACGGCAGTCGGCAGCCACGGATTATGGGTCAAACAGCTTGTTGAAGAACCGCATCCAGAAGAGCTGGACCGCGGAATTCCAAAATCATTCATCATTGTTGCGGAGAAACTGTCATGAGCAATCATCTGTTAGAGCAGCCAGCTTGGCGACTGATCGACCAATCAACACTCGGACCAGAATTTGATGCGAGACAGTCCTTTGCAACGGATGATACACTTTGTACCTCTATTGGAAGCGGAAATTCCCCCGCGACAGCACGTACATGGGTCCACCACAACACCATCGTCCTCGGCATTCAAGATACACGACTTCCCTATCTAAAGGACGGTATCGATTATTTGAAAGAGCGCGGCTATCGCGTGATCGTACGGAATTCGGGTGGACTAGCGGTTGTACTAGATGAAGGGGTATTAAACATTTCACTTATTCTTCCGGAAAAAGAAGGAACAATCGACATCAATCAAGGCTATGACACGATGACCGCATTAGTGGAACAACTGTTAGAACCTTATGGAGCGACATTTGATGCCTACGAGATCGTCGGCTCTTATTGCCCGGGAAGCTATGATCTAAGCATCGGCGGAAAAAAATTCGCAGGAATCTCACAGCGTCGTATGCGCGGCGGTGTTGCGGTACAGATCTATCTTTGTGTGGACGGCAGCGGATCGGAACGTGCATCGTTAATCGGTGAATTTTACAAGCGTGGATTAAAAGATGAGACAACAAAGTTTCAATATCCTGAGATCCAGCCAGAAGTCATGGCAAGTTTAGCAGAGTTGCTAAACCATCAACTCACCGTAGCAGAAATCCACACACGTCTCTTACAAGTCCTGCATAAAAACAGCGATCTTTTTTTCAGTGGTCAGCTATCACCGGATGAAAGTGAACTGCTCCCAGGAAATATTCAAAGAATGTGGGATCGAAATGAAAAGGCACTGTCACTATGAGTGGCAGTGTCTTTTTGGTACGGACATCCACTTCCTTCAAATGGCAAATTACATCGTGCTCTTTTTATGTGATCGTGAATCTCCAACTACAAAAGTGTCCGTCTCCATCAAAAAAACCAGCTCCACTGAGCTGGCTTTCCCCATTATTTAACGTCTAATGACTGCATCGCTGTAATCAAAGCTAATTTATAAACATCTTCTGCATCACAACCGCGTGAAAGGTCATTAACAGGCATATTCAATCCTTGCAAGATTGGCCCGATCGCTTCAAATCCACCTAAACGCTGAACCATCTTGTAACCGATGTTCCCTGTTTCAAGGCTTGGGAAGATAAATACGTTCGCTTCCCCTTTCAACGGTGAATTCGGTGCTTTTTTCGTTGCTACTGACGGTACGAATGCTGCATCGAACTGAAGCTCTCCGTCATACGTAAAGTTAGGGTCCATTCCTTTAAGAATTTCCAATGCTTCTACAACTTTTTCTGTCTCAGGAGAAACAGCTGATCCTTTGGTTGAGAAAGAAAGCAATGCTACTTTCGGGTCGATCCCAAATACGCGGGCCGTTTCAGCAGAAACCACAGCAGATTCAGCTAAGTCTGTGCTGGAAGGTGAAATGTTGATCGCACAGTCAGCGAATACGTACTTCTCATCGCCACGCACCATGATAAATGCACCAGACGTCTTTTTTACGCCTTCTTTTGTTTTGATGATCTGAAGAGCCGGACGAACCGTGTCAGCTGTTGAGTGAGCCGCTCCACTTACAAGCCCTTGAGCTTTACCCATATAAACAAGCATCGTTCCAAAATAGTTTTCGTCTAATAAAATCTTACGTGCTTGTTCTTCTGATGTTTTCCCTTTACGGCGTTCTACTAGAGAGGCAACCATCGCATCAAACTCTGGGTACTCAGCAGGGTTAATGACTTCGATTCCACCTAATGAAACTCCACCCGCTTCTGCTTTTGAGGAAACTTCCGCTTGGTCTCCTACTAAAATAGGCTGTAATACCTTTTCAGAAGCTAGACGGCTTGCTGCTTCTAGAATTCTCTCATCTGTTCCTTCAGGAAAAACGATAACCGGATTCGCTGCTTGTACTTTATTTTTTAAATCTATAAAGAGATCGCTCATATGATAATAGCCTCCTAAATTTCTTGTTTCTGACTCTATAATTAGCATTCCCTACTAGGTTACTCCTTTTTTATAACCTTTTAAACCTATCCATATCGTTGAAAGCGCTTGATAAGAGAAGTTCTTTTATTTTGAATATTTAAAACGAATGTTGATATTTCCTCTTACGGGATGTTCGCTTTTAGCAGGGGCATGTTTGATCCTCCTCTCGCCTTATCGTTTAAAAGTTATGTCTCCGGGAAAACTTTAACTGTAATCCATGAAGGAGGCGTTTTTAAAGATGCACCAAACGTATCAAGAATGTATCGATGAATGCTTGCGATGTATGCAGGCTTGCAACCATTGCTATGATGCTTGTTTGCAGGAAGAAGATGTGAAGATGATGGCGAATTGCATCAGACTCGACCGCGAATGTTCGGACATTTGCAACTTTGCCGCAGAGACGATGGCTCGGAACAGCTCATTTATCAACGAGATCTGTGAACTTTGTGCGAAAGTGTGTGAAGCGTGCGGTAAGGAATGTGAAAAGCATGACCACCAGCATTGTCAGGAGTGTGCTGAAGCCTGCTTCCGATGTGCAGAAGTTTGCAGAAAAATGGTTGCATAACGGAATACTAACTTTCTTCCACCGCGGAAGAAAGTTTTTTTTGAGATATGAATCTTTATCTTATTCCTTCCGTAAAAATGAAAGATAAATATAGAGGAGGAATCAGCATGTCTTTTGTTAACCGTATGTTGGCTAGTGTAGGAATCGGAGCAGCAAAGGTAGACACCATTTTAGATAAAGATACTTACTCACCTGGAGAAACAATTACAGGAACAATCAAAATAGTAGGCGGAAACGCAGATCAAAAAATCGACCACATCAACCTTTATGTAATGACCGAATTCTATCGTGAAGTGAATGATAAAAAAGTGCGTGATACTGCAGCCATTGAAAAAACTACGGTTGGCTCAAGCCTTGATGTTAAGGGAGGAAGCTCTCAGGAGATTCCTTTCTCATTACAACTTCCTTATCATACGCCTTATACCCTTGGCCGTACCCCAGTTTGGATCAAGACTGGCCTAGACGTTCAGATGGCGGTAGATCCAACCGATAACGATCAGATTCGTGTACAGCCCGATACTGGAACAGCGTCCATTTTTAATGCGATCGAGCAGCTTGGTTTCAGGCTACGAAAAGCAACTTGTGAAGCAGCACCGCGCTTTATGCGACGCAGGCTTCCTTTCCTGCAAGAGTTTGAGTACGTTCCCGCTTCAGGTGCTTATCGAGGAAAACTGGATGAACTTGAAGTCATCTTCGTTCCGCAAACGAACAGCATCGAGCTGTTAATGGAAATCGACAAGCGCGGAAAAGGATTGTTCGGTATGCTGGAAGAAGCAATGGACCTTGATGAGAGAAAAGTACGCCTATCATTCACACGGGCTGAGCTGCAAGATCTATCTGGCGTAAAAGCCAAGATTGAAGGCACGCTCCGTCAATACAGCTAACCCTTTTTGGAATCGTTCCTACTTATGGTATATTTGTAGGGACGTGTTTATTTTTTACAGGGAGTGAATATAACGATGAGTGAAGCAGCTATTACATTAGAAGGCTGGTATTGTCTTCATGATTTCCGTGAGATGGATTGGGCAGCTTGGAAGACCCTTACAAGTGACCAGCGCGAATTCGCGATTAACGAATTTTTAACGTTTCTTGAAAAATGGGAGAACGTAGAAGCAAATAAAGCAGGCAGTCATGCTCTTTACAGCATCATGGGGCAAAAAGCAGATTTTATGATGATGCTACTTCGCCCTACTATGGAAGAATTGAATGAGATCGAGAACGCATTCAATAAAACAGCTTTTGCTCAATATACGATTAAAGCGTATTCTTACGTTTCTGTTGTAGAGCTGAGCACATACAACCCGCAAAACGAAAGTGGCGAGATGGATCCGATGATCAAAGCCCGCTTGTTCCCAGAACTTCCGAAGTGGAATCATATTTGTTTCTATCCGATGGACAAGCGCCGTGACGGTGACGACAACTGGTACATGCTTTCCATGGAAGAACGTAAAAAAATGATGTACTCCCACGGTATGATTGGCCGCGGATATGCAGGGAAAGTAAAGCAGATCATCACTGGATCTGTAGGGCTCGACGATTGGGAATGGGGCGTTACGCTCTTCTCAAACGACATGCTTCAATTTAAAAAATTAGTATACGAAATGCGCTTTGATGAAGTAAGTGCACGCTACGGTGAATTCGGATCTTTCTATGTAGGAAATATCCTAACAAAAGAAGCTGTGCCTGCTTTCTTGCAAGTGTAGCTAGATGGATAAAGGGACTGACTCGAAAGTGTAAAAACTTTTGAGTTCAAGTCCTTTTTTTATTTTTTAATTAAAGAAGAAAGATGTTTTGACCAGTCAAAACCACATTAGTTACTAAAAAGACTGCCTTTCAAGCTATTGTAAGACTTGAAGCAGCAAGTTTGAGCGAAAACTTACCCATTTTGAGCGAAGATCTGGAATTTTGAGCGTAGCTTACCGATTTTGAGCGGTACTCGAGGATTCAGAGCGAAAACAGGGTCTTCTTGCGCGAACGTGCAACAGAATTGAAAAACACGTACCGTAAAAACTTCATTCGGACTTTTGGATAAAAACTAAAATGGTATGGCGCCACCCTTTTATGAAAAGTATATACTTCCATTCAACTAATAAAACTTTAATAGGCATTGGTCTAGTTTCCAAACAAGGCTCATACACATATATCGAATGTTCTGTTTCCCTGCTTGTACACCAAGAATCGACACATAGAGGGGGAAGGCAATTGGCTGTTGTTAAAGCAACCAGTAAAGACATTGCTCTACTTGCACGGTTGATGCGTGCTGAGGCTGAGGGGGAAGGTAACCAAGGGATGCTCCTTGTGGGTAACACTGGCGTTAACCGGATTCGCGGAGACTGCCTTGATTTTAAAAAGGTCCGTAATATGCAGCAGATGGTTTTTCAAAAACCAGGGGGGTTCGAAGCAACGGTCAAAGGATATTTTTATCAGGGTGCCCGTGAGAATGAAAAAAAACTGGCTAAAAAAGTAATCAACGGCAAGCGTTATCACCCTGCAAGAAATGCCTTATGGTTTTTTGATCCAGGTGGGGCTTGTCCACCCACGTGGTACAATCAGCCCCATTCAGGCAGCTTCAAATCGCATTGTTTTTACCAGCCTAAACAAAGTGATTGTCCGAGTGTGTATTAACACCTTTTAGGGAGGCATGTTGATGAATAATTTTAATCCTTATTACCGGCAGCAAAATGGAATGAGTGGTATGAATGGAATGGGTGGCACAGGTGCAATGGGTGGCATGATGGGAGGCATGGCTGGAATGGGTATGCCGCAGGAAATGGCACAAGGCCAGCAGGGACCAGGAGCAGGCGGAGATCAGATGGCAGATTTGGCTGTACCGGGCCAGCTGCCGATCGAGCAATCTTATATTGAAAATATTCTTCGATTAAACAAAGGCAAGGTCGCAACGGTTTATATGACTTTCGAGAATAATGAAAAATGGAATGCTAAAGTTTTTAAGGGAGTCATAGAGGCTTCTGGCCGAGATCACATAATTTTGAGTGACCCGCAAACAGGCAAACGGTATTTATTATTAATGGTATATGTAAATTATATTACGTTCGATGAAGAGATTAATTATAGCTATCCATATGGAACACAGCAGCAATCTGGGCAGTTTTCTCAATACAGTCCTCGCTGATAAAAAGAGAAAAATGTCTGGTCAAGACAGTTCAGAAAAAAGGCGTCCCGTAAAAGGAACGCCTTTTCATTATGCTTTTACAACTGAAATGATCAATAAGATCCATCCAACGATAAACGCAACTCCCCCAAGAGGTGTGATCGGCCCGAAAAATTTCATGCCTGTGTTCGACAGCGCATATAAGCTGCCAGAGAACAATAGGATTCCGATAAAGAACGACCAACCTGCTCCAGTCAATAAGGCAGATGCAGGCCATTTTCCAAGCAGAATGCCAACCGCAACTAAAGCTAATGCGTGATACATTTGATACTGGACACCCGTTTGATAGACGCTCAGCATGTTGCGTTCTGTGAGTTTAGCTTCTAAAGCATGTGCGCCAAATGCTCCTAGCATAACAGCAAGCATGGCATTAATCGCTCCTAATATTAGAAAAAGCTTCATAGTTCCACTCCTGTTTTTCTTTTATCTTACCATTGAAACTTACTGATTCAAAAGGTTGCCACAGGATTGTAAAGAATTTGGCGGACAGCTCGTCCATGATAAAAAAAGAACGCTAACGTTGTTTGGTCTTGCGTTCGATGTCCAGCATCCGGACGTATTGATCAATCTTTCGTTCCAGTTCTTCTTTTTCAACTAATTCTGAATGGAGTTCTTTAATAATTCCTTCTAAGCTCTGAATCCGCTTCTCAAACTGGAAGAGCAGGTAGCCTGCAATCACAATAGGAAAACCAACATTACCGAGGAGAGTTACTAAGTTAAGCCATTCATTCGCTTGATTCATCATGTTTCACCCCTCATTTTTTTCGAACATATATCGAACATATGTTCGTAAATATATTATAAAGCGGAGGAGAAATTTTTACCATGATTCCTTTTTCATATTCCCTATTTGATTCCTAAGACCTACACAAATAATAGGTTTAATAAAAATTTCTAGTGGAATAAAACTACTAAGACAAAATGAACAACCAAGGAGGAACAACAAAATGGAACTTATTACTACGATGTTATATACAATTTTAGGACTTGCCACTCTCAGTCTAATTGCTACAGTAGCTGCAATTTACTTTTCTAATAAAAAGATCAACGAAAAAATTGAAATCGCAAAACGTAAGGATGAAAGAATGGAAAACCAACACACCTATGTATCGATCTAACAGCGTTTAATGACGCTGTTTTTTTTGTGTTATTTTTCTTTTTTGTTTTAAGTTTTTATTGCCGAGTAAGCTTCGAATCAGCAAGTTTGAGCGATAACCCATCCATTTTGAGCGAAGATCAGGAATCTTGAGCGTAGCTCAGCGATTCTGAGCGGTACTCGAGGTTTTTGAGCGAAAAGTGGGTCATCTTGCGCGAACGTGTAACAGAATTAAAAAACACGTACCGTAAAATAGCCATTCATTCAAAAAAAGAAGGCTGACTTTTGTCAGCCCTTCTCTATGAATGGATCAAAAACCCCCTGACTCTTCCTCCGCCCAGCTGGTTCACTAATCAAAAATCAAAAATGGAATCTCCATTTCCGTCCTTATCCTCGTTGTCATCATCATCGTATTCCATGTCATAGTCCATCATCGATTTTTTGTGGCTTTTCGCTGGCGGAGCAGTCACCATGCTCACCGGTTTTTGGACAGGATGTGAAGGAACCCACTCTTTTACAGAAGTCTCCTTGTCATCTCCCGCTTCCATCATTAATTCGCACAATGTGTGTATGGCTGTGACATGCTCACGAAGCTTAGGAGAATGTTCTCCAGATTGCTTGATTTCCGCAAGATGCTTTTCTATTTTTTTCGCAAACTGGCTTACTGGTATGTTCATCTGTTTCACCACAACTATCTTTTTTTTCTATTCTATCAAACGAGGCACCAGAAATAAAATAACGACAAAAAGACAGCCCAAAATAAGCTGCCTTCCTCTCCAAATCCGCGCAGTATCCCTCATAAGCCAGCATGCGTACGGTGATCCAGGCCGTACGCCCAGCTAGCGAATGCTAAAACATAAATCAATTATTTTATTTAAAATAGACTTCCCCCTTTTCGTTTTATTTTTTATGTCTAATCATTAATCGCTATGACGTATCCACCCAACCGTACGTCTGATTATTAAAGTTATCGTTCACTGCTTGCTGAAATTCTACTTCAATTACATTTTCCGAATCATCATTCAGCAGTATTCTCCCCCAACGATCCACCGCAGGCAGAGCTTGTCCTGATTTCGGTAATGAAGCAGCAACCATATCGTTCTTCATAACAGACCCTATTAACAGCAGAACCCAAAGGATGTACGTCATAACTTCCATGTCCCTTCCCCTTTCAATATAAGAATGATAAGTTCCCGATCTATTTTAAAACCAACTGGCAAGCCTCTGTATATCTTTCCTCCTTTCGAACTTACCAATTTATGTGGTGATAACTGAGATTATACGTACCTTATGATAAAATGTTTGTCAGAATGTGCTTTGATTTCAAAATTTCTATCAACAAAAAAATAGTCTCACATACAAAAAAGAGCACATTGAGCACCTTTTTTTGTATACTAGTGAGAATAAGCTTGAATATGTTAGCGACTTCAGGCTGATTATGATAGAAAAAGACGTACACTTTATTAGGATTTCTTAATAAAACTACTTTCTGTAGAAACAAGGAGGAAAATCATGTCCATACTTAACGAAATACTAACGCACAATCAAAATTTTGTTGAAAACAAACAGTATGAACCTTTTCAAACGACTAAATTTCCTGATAAGGGTCTCGTTATCGTCTCTTGTATGGATACACGCCTCACAGAATTGAT
Source organism: Fictibacillus phosphorivorans (assembly GCF_023715845.1). Taxonomy (GTDB): domain Bacteria; phylum Bacillota; class Bacilli; order Bacillales; family Fictibacillaceae; genus Fictibacillus; species Fictibacillus phosphorivorans_D. The sequence continues at coordinate 7,077 of NZ_JAMBOR010000036.1, read as the reverse complement.
GCCAAGTGCGATGAATATTAAAAACGGTGATGTAAAAATCATAAAATCTGCTGGTGCGGTTATCTCCCATCCGTTTGGGTCTGTGATGAGAAGCATACTTGTTGCAATCTATGCCCTAAAGGCTAAGGAAGTCATGGTTATCGGCCATCATGATTGTGGGATGAGCAATGTAAACGCAGACGAACTAATCGGCCAGATGCAAGAACGTGGCATCGAACAATCTACATTAGATACGATCAAATATTCCGGCCTTGATCTAAAAAAATGGGTGCATGGTTTTGAAAGTGTAGAGGATTCCGTGCAGAACAGTGTAGAGTTAGTGAGGAATCACCCGCTATTACCAGAAGGCATTAAAGTCCATGGTCTTGTCATTGACCCTGAAACGGGCAGACTGGACGTAGTAGATGCTGATATTGAATAGTTGAAGAAGTGCCTCCAAGCGGGGTGCTTTTTTTATTTCTAGTCAAATTAAAGCGCGCGAATGTTATTGAAAATAGTAAAATGATACCGTTATTGATTCAGAATTAAACGTTTAGAATCTCCTTAATCCGTGAATACACACTATATCATCGTTTAAAGGAGAGGATATAAAAAATGGTTAAACCAATTGTACATGAATTTAACTCACAACAAGAATTGATCGCTGCTGCCAGTGATTTGAAAGCAAAAGGTGTTCATGAAGACAATCTCTATGTCCTGTCACACGAAAAAGACGACACGCATGACCTAGCGGATAATGCAGATGTAAACACAATCGGATTAAAAGAAGAAGGGCTAGGCACGGCGCTCAGCAACGTGTTCGAGTCCAGAGGTGATGAACTGCGCAAGAAGATGACTGAAATTGGGTTATCTGATGTAGAGGCAGATCAATATGAGAAAAGATATGGGTAAGATCTTACTCATTATTAAAAACGAAGACAAAGTAACGAACCTGCCATAAGATATGGAAAAGCCGCTCACCAAGTTTGGTGAAGCGGCTTTTTATTTGTCCTACATGCTCCTTCTGAAGAATCCCCGCAAGTCCTTTATTCTATTGAAAAATTTTTCCTTATTTACGGTTTCTCTTTAACGGTTCCCGGGAATGAAAAGAGGACGAGGAGGAGTAACTATGAACATACACAATGACCAGCTATTTTGGCCATCCACATATACCGAGGACATTCAGTATCCCGTACTTGAAGAGAATAAGACATGCGATGTGCTCATTATCGGCGGAGGAATGTCAGGGGCTCTATGTGCTTATACGTTAGGCAAGGAAACCGACCTCGATGTAATCCTCATTGATAAAGGCAAACCAGGGTATGGCAGTTCTTCAGCAAACAGCGGATTTTTACAGCTCTCAGGTGATCAGATGCTTCACGAGCTCATCGAACAAAAAGGCGAGCAAGATGCCGTTTATTTTTATCAGTTGTGTCAGGATGCTTTAGAAGACTTAAAAAGGATCGCCAAAAACGTATCGGAAGAATCTGATTTCAGTGAAAAGAAAAGTCTTTATTATGCCAGTACACCTGGAGAAGCCTCAACGCTAATCCGTGAATATGAAACGCTTAAGAGATTTGATTTCCCTGTAGAATTTTTTGAACCGCAAGAGATTGCTTCGCGCTTTCCCTTTACAAAATCAGCTGCACTCGTAAAAAACGGTGATGCAGAACTTAATCCCTATAGGTTTGTTCAGACTTTGTTAAAAGATGCTGAAGCGGCTGGCGTTGAGATTTATGAGCAAACACCTCTTATGAGAAAAACAAAAAACGTCCACGGGTTTACCTGCGAATCGGAAAACGGAACGATTCAGGCACGGCACATCATTTTTGCAACGGGTTACGAAAATGACTTTCTCACTCAGCAACTAGGTGCAACCCTTAACCGAACGTATTCGATTGTAACAGAACCTCTCCCATCCTTAATGGATCAATACAAAGAATGGATGATCTGGGAATCAAAGCGCCCCTACTTCTATATGCGTACAACAAAAGACGGAAGAATTCTTGCAGGAGGATTAGATGAAGAGCAAGCAGAAGCATCCACCAAGGATGGCTTAATAAATGAACGAGTTGAACAAATTTTACAGAGAGTAATAGAACTCTTTCCGGATGGTTCACCTGAAATTTCACATTCCTGGTCTGCCACATTTGGTGAATCTCACGACGGACTTCCCTATATTGGCGAACATCCTAACCGGTTAGGCGAGTATTATTGTTTAGGCTTTGGTAAAAATGGAACGGTCTACAATATGCTTGGTGCAACAATGATCAAAGATCTCATCACAAAAGGCTTCCACCCTGCATCCCGACTGTTCACCATAGCAAGAGCTGCGAGGTTATGAAATGAAGACACTTACTCATTTTTAAAGGAAGTGTCTTTTACACGGCGCACAAATTAGCCATATAAAAAAGCCAGCTTAAACATAGCTGGCTTTCTCTAATTTATGAAGCAGTCGGTGCGGCTGCGATTTGTTTTTGGATAAAATCAATGGATTTTTTATTGAAAATCTCCGGTTGATCAACATTGCAGACATGTCCACAATCTTTAATCGTCAAAAGCCTGGAATGCTTCTTTTTATCGATAAACGCCTGAATGGGCGGCAAGAACATATAATCTTCTTCACCCATGATATACAGTGTAGGTATAGGCGTTTCTTTTTTCGTTAACTTTTGCAAAAACGGATTAATCTTTAGCGTTAGCTTGAACCAGCGCTTGAATTCATTCTGACATAGCTTTTTCGCTTCCCCTATAAAAAGTGAACGCGATGCCTCATGTCGCTTCTTTGGCATGATCACCCATGCGAATAAACTATAAAGCCACATGTAAGGAATAAAAGATTTACATAGATTCCCCACTGCAATCAAGAACTGTGAGCGGAAATTCATTTTCGTTACGGCTCCGCCAAGCGTCATTGAACAAACACGCTCTGGTTTCATCTCGGCCAGCGTTTGAATCAGAATCGTTCCCAGTGAAATACCGACAAAATGCGCTTTCTCAATCTTCAAATGATCCATAACCTCAAGAACATCAAGGCTTACTTCTTTAAATGAGTATTTTTTTAATAAAAATTTCTCAGATTGTGATTTCCCGTGTCCTCGTAGATCAACAAGCAAAACATTAAAGTGTTGTTTAAATTCTCTTAACTGTTTATACCAAATGGATGAACTGCCCCCTGCACCATGGACAAAAATCACCCATTGATGATTTTTTTCGTGTGTATAAGTTTTGTAATGAAGCACGAAGTATCCCCCCTATTGGTTAAAACATCGATGAAAATTCCAGCCTTCATTTTAACATACTCTATATGTTTTGTACCCTCATCTAGGCAAAAGAATGTGTACAAACTGGAAACATGACGTATTTCTCTTTATACTATAGGTATATTAACGATAGTGAAGTCGGGAGGTTTCAAAATGGCTAAAGAAAGTTCATTTGATATTGTTTCACAAGTTGATTTATCCGAAGTGGACAATGCCATCAATATCGCAACAAAAGAGATTACAAACCGTTATGATTTTAAAGGCAGCAAAAGTGAAATAACGCTTGATAAATCGGCGGAAGAATTAGTTTTAGTTTCTGATGATGAATACAAGCTTGAACAGCTAAAAGATGTAATGATTACAAAGCTTATCAAGCGCGGTGTTCCAACAAAAAACCTGGATTACAGCAAAATCGAACAAGCTTCAGGCGGAACCGTTCGCCAACGTGCGAAGCTTGTAACAGGAATTGATAAAGATAACGCTAAGAAAATCAACACATTGATTAAAAATTCCGGTTTAAAAGTTAAAAGCCAAGTACAAGATGACCAAGTTCGCGTAACAGCAAAAAGCAGAGACGATCTTCAGCAGATCATTGCTCTCGTAAAAGAAGCAGATCTGCCGATCGATGTGCAGTTCATTAACTACAGATAAATATAAAAAAGCTTGAGGGGAGATCTATTCCCTCAAGCTTTTTGTTTGGTGGTATTCCTTACTAAATCTATCCCAGTTCTTTTTTGTCAGTAGCATCTAAAAGTTTCATCTTTTCTAGCTCCAGCCTCATCTTTTGTGTTTCAATCACATAATTCTCATGCTTTAACCGTTCAAGTTCAAGCTCATCTTTAAGCATTTTGTGCTTTAGTTTGGTCTGTGATATAAAATATCCCGATATGATAGCAATAATGGGAATAGAGAATATCATAATGACTGCAATTGTACCTGTCATAGTATTCCTCCTAATAATTTTTTGGTGCCTGAACAAAATCGGTGCTAACTGTACAAAAAGTGGCGTAACCGTACAATTTTTTCCTCTACTGTGTACAAAATGCACTACTGAATAACTAACTCACCCGGATCACCCTCAGGTTGATCGACCAAACTCCCCTCTGGAAATATAAATGTCCATAGCATACTTGTCTGCGCAGGAATCTCTAAAGTGTATGCTGATTCGAACTCTCCTAACGTTTGACCTCTTTCTTTGTATACGACTTTCTTTCCTAAAAGTGTCATTGGCTGTTTTGAATAATTACTTAACAAAACGGTTACCAAAAATTTTTCTTTATGATTAAATGCCGTTTTTAATAGAATTGCTTCGTACCCTTCTTTTTCGTCAGCTCTTATTTCAGAAAAAACTCGCTCGATCTCATTCCTGTCTTTTTCCGCCAAAGTCCTGTCCCATGCGGATTCAAAAAGTAACCTTTGCACGTTCCTCACCTCTTTTTTACTCATTTCAATATTGGCTCGCCAATCCCTACGACACAAGCTTTTTTACTTCCTTTATTCGTATATTGAGCTCGCAGCTTTTAACAAATTTGATTTTGCTTTCTTGCTATCTTTCTCTTCTTCTTTTAGATATTCCATCTTATGATACAAGCCATCCTCTTCCCATGCCAGTATCGGCAGATCAGGACTTCCGGAGAAATAGGCTTTCGTCCCATTATCAAGCTCAACTTTTTCATCCGTTTCAATTTTTTCTGTATGAGGCAGAAAATTAGAGACACGATAGGCTAAATAGACATTCTTTCCTTTCTGATTTGGGTAAAAGATCGAATCGAGCATGATATTTCTCTTTTCTCCCCAATCTGAAATTTGAAAAGTAGAAAAAGTCACTTTGAACGGCAGTTTATCAGGCAGTTCTATAGAAAACGGCAGAGCCTTTTGCGCCTCCTCTTTTGAAACCTGATCATAATATCTCGGGTATGCCCCTTTTACGTGATCCTGCAGTTTTAAGTTTTTGTCATTTAACGTACCCTGCGCAGCACTGCTTGAACAACCAGCCAACAAGACAATCATAACCAGATAAACAAAAATCTTCAGCTTACTCAACCGCCCCACCCACTCCTTTATTTTATGGAAGATGGTAATCTAAACTTTCTATTCATTTATTTCTACATGAACAACTGGAGTTCCTTGTGTACCTTATTGAATAAACCGTGATGACGAATCTTTTCAGTACATCCATGCAGCAGATAAATCATGGAGTAAATGAGTGAATTCTCATCACAAATTTCGACATTATTTCCACGGCAATAATCATTGTTTCTACAAGTTTCATTTTCTTTAGCTTTTTATTATTGCTGGAAATTTCAAGAAAATGAATAATTTTTACAGGAATATCCGTCTACATACCGAATACTAATAATCTTGTTCTTTTATAGAAAAAAGGGGGCATTACCATGAACGTAGATTCGAAACTAAAGAAGAAAAAGAATCCTTCGAATCGAAAAGCTTATCTTCTTCCTCTTGCCATTGTTCTACTTTTGATAGGTTTGGTGGTTTGGAACAACATTCGACAGGAGACTAAACTTCCAAGCAAAGACTGGAGCCGATCCGTCAGTATAGCGGCCGAGTCCGTAAGCTCAGAACCTATTGCCTTTAAGGAAGACAATCAGTATCATATCTACACGCATCTCAATGATGGTATAAAAGCAACCATTTTGGATGAGAAGCTGAATGTTGTTTCTGAAAAAACCGAAAAGCTGTCAATGGATGAACGAGGCAACTTTTGGACGAACGGAAAGCAAATCGCTTTCGTATCGCAGGGCGATTTAATCATTCGTGAGGGCAGCAAAAATAGCGTAATAGATAAAGACGTTGAAATTTTAGCCGATACAAAGGAACGTTTTGCCTATACGAAAGACAACGAAGTTTATATGTATGATCCTAAGAACGAAAAAAGCCGTTTGATCTTTTCAGCGAAAGAAAAGATTTCAGAGTTGAACGCTCATCCAGATTCTTCTTCCTTTATTGCCGTTGTCGGTGAAAAAGTTGAAATGGAAGCATTCTATTTAACTGAAAAAAGCGGACAATATGAGCCCGTTTCTATACTTAAGTACAGCAAAACGCCAACTGATAAAATCTATAACTTTAGGTTTGCTGAAAGTAATGATGGCGTTCATATCCTTTATACGTTCTATTCAACCAAACAAGGAACAAAATCATTTAAGACTTACTATGGTTCAGCACCAAAGAACCAGTTAAAGGACCTTTCCTTTTCAAGTGTTACTTTTAAAGATGAAATGGAAGGTTACGAAATTTTAAATCCAAATTATTTAAATTTGTACATTAAGAACGGTGTGCCTTCCATACTTTTTTCTGCTCGAGGAGCCATTTCTAATAAGAAGGATGCGGGTAATATTTATCAAGCATCGCTAAAAGGGGATACGTGGCAAGCAAAACGAATCAGTACGACGAATGATTTCTCAATTTATCCGGTAAAAGCAGATGATCAAACCATCTTCTGGTTAAAAGCGGAGTCTGTTAAGGAATTTCAAGTTTATGCTGCCAGTCAGGATCCATCCATTATAAAAAGCAGTCAATCGATCAGTAAACAAGATGTCTATAACGCTACATTTGATGCTTTTGCTGCTTCCATTGTGTCATTTATCGCGATGACCAATGCTTTCGTCTGGATTGTACCAACGATTTTATTTTTAGGTATTCTGTATGTCGTAAGAATTGATGTTATAGAAGAAGAAAAACCATGGGTAAAATTAGACTAACCTAGGTATTTGGGACACAATAAAACACCTTCGAAATGATACACTTATTAAAAGTGAAAATCGGAGGTGTTTTTGCATGGGCAAAAACGTTTATTCAAAAGAAACAAAGTGGGCTG
>NZ_JAMBOR010000035.1 GCF_023715845.1 Fictibacillus phosphorivorans | reverse complement strand
AGCTTCGCGACATATTCTCGGTACTCTAAAGACTTTCTTTTCATGTGGACACGTCCCCTAAATTAGTTTTGTTTAAGTATAAAGAATTCTCACAAGGATGTCTCCACTTTTAAGACTAATTTAAAAATTGATCATTTTATTCACTTTATAGATGGTTGCCTTTTTGTTGAGGAGGTTTTATATGAAAAAACAAATTATGACCGCGCTTCTGCTCGTAACAGTTCTTGCGGCGATGGAAGGAACGATTGTCAGTACAGCTATACCACGGATCACGAGTGATCTGTCAGGAATTGAGCTCGTAAGCTGGGTGTATGCGGTATACATGCTCGCTACTGCGGTATCAACACCGATCTATGGGAAACTCGCCGATCTTTTCGGCCGAAAAAAAGTTATCTTATCCGGCATCGTGCTTTTTTTAGTCGGATCTGCCCTTTGTGGTATCGCCATGTCGATGGAACAGCTTATTTTCTTTCGTGCGATTCAAGGTTTAGGTGCCGGAGCTGTTATGCCGATTACAATGACAATCATCGGTGATCTTTATTCAGAAGCGAAGGATCGAGCGAAAGCGCAAGGCTGGATCTCTGCCGTATGGGGAGTAGCTGGAGTTCTAGGACCACTGATGGGTGGTCTTTTAGTGGATACTCTTTCGTGGCGCTATATCTTTTTATTAAACATTCCGTTCGGTCTTGTTGCGTTCTTCATGCTTGTTGTGAGCTATAAAGAAGATCTGACAAAAGGAAAACCTTACATTGATTATAAAGGGGCTGTAACATTTTCCCTCGCGACAATCGCTTTCCTGTATGCTCTCTTAACAGGAAGCCAGACACAGGAATGGATGACTCCGACGATTATCGGGCTGTTCATCTTCGCATTCATTACGTTTTTAATTTTTGTAAGGATCGAATTAAAATCGCCGGAACCACTCATTCCGCTTACTTTATTTAAAAATCGAAGTGTCCTTATCGTGAACACGTTAACACTAATCGTTGGTGCGATTATTATCTGTATCACGATTTATCTACCGATCTGGAGTCAGGGAGTTATGGGGAAAACGGCCACACAAGCAGGTTTCATCCTCATGCCTATGCCGGTGTTCTGGACGCTTGGTTCGCTGATCGTCGGAAACCTCGTTGGCAAGATAAAAGAAAACTGGATCATCACACTCGGATTAATCGTAGTGGCGACAGCTTCGGCAATCTTTTTCTCATTAAACGCACATTCACCTGAGTTTTTGATTTATGTCGCATCCGGTGTGCTCGGGCTTGGGATGGGGTTGATGATGCCGGTCTTTATGCTGATCATCCAGTCCTCTGTTTCATCTCGTAAAAGAGGTGTGGCTGTGGCATCCAACTCCTTTACCAACACGTTCAGCCAGACACTGGGTTCAGCCGTATTCGGAACGATCTTCAATATTATTACACTTTCAAAAGCGAAAAAAGCCGGTCAAGGCGACCTGAACTTGAACGCATCCTTTGATCATGGAAACCTTCCGACCGAAAAGCTGGTTCAGCTCCAAGAGATCTTAGCATCAGGGATTCATGTGATCTATGGTGTAATGCTGTTTCTCGTGATCATCGGTGTTGCCATTTCTTTTCTGCTTTTAAAACAACAAGAAGTCGAAGAATCTTCCTTCTAAACATGAAAACACGCTAACGACTATGGTCGGAGGCGTGTTTTTTTTATTACAACCATGTTCAGTTTCATCTTATAAATATATGAATATCTATCATATCCGTCTATACCGTGCCAGATTCTCTCTCATATACTATTACATCTAGTATTCTGAAGGGAGTGGTGGCCTATGGGTAGCGATAAGGAAATATATCCGTATGATGGACATCTAGCTATGTTCTTGGCTGTCATGTGTCATCAGGCTTATCAATTAAGTGCTGGAAAATCATTCATCCTTCCAAAAGGATACTCCCTAAAGTGCCCCATCCCTTCTTCTTCTGGTGAGATCTTCGGCTTTATCGCAGAATCTGAGGATCACGTTGTTATCGTCTTTCGCGGCACTTCAACTGTAAAAAACGTAACCTCCTACTTAAATATCTCTCAAGTTACGTTTCCTTTTGTGAAAGACTGCGGTAAAACCCATCGAGGAATCACACGCCTCTACTCAGCATCCCGAAGTATTATTCTGACCGTCCTGATGAGAACCTCTCCTAGGAAAAAGCTTCTGGTCACGGGTCATAGTCTTGGTGCTTGTCTAGCTACACTTTTCACATTAGACGCCGCTGTAAATACACCATTTAATAATCCGATCCTTTACACCTTTGCTAGTTTACCGATCGGCAACACAGCGTTTGTTAAAAGTTTTTATAAGGAAGTCAAGAATAGCAACCGAATCATAAATGTAAACGACACAGTAACGAATCATATAACGCCCATGTTATTTCGAAAAGAACCTCTTATGAACCTGCCTCACGGAGAGGAGTTCCGTTTGAAATTTGAGAACCGCAGCGTAAGACTAAACCATAAGATTGTTTGTTATTTCAATCAACTTCGGCAGATGCATCCGGGGTTTGCGAAACAAATGTGCAGAGAGAATCCAGGTTTCTGCCCGAATATCTCTAAATGCTGCGGGGAATGCTGAACGACTAAAAAACCACAGTGCACGTTATGTCACACTGTGGATCATACTTAAAAATTACTTATTTGTGCTATGTTGCTTGTTCGGCAATTTATGTCCAGGATTACCTTTACCCTTTTGTTTGTTTTTCTCTTGCTTCTGTTGATCATCATGCAATTTTTCTACAAAATCATTAGTGTTTTCCAACGTCATTGCCTCCTAAGGTTTGATTCATTGTTACTATTTCCCTTTGAAAGCAATTTACTCATGTTTATTTTCTATCGATCAATCATCTTGTTTACCCTCTTTATTCCAATTAAAAACCTTTATTTAGCAAATATAGTAGAATAGTACAATAATTTGTCATAACTTCATACTTTGTATGTAGAAATAAAATCATACAAAAATAGAACAAGTGCTTCATGCCCTTCCTTTTCCAAACTGATAATATATAGAAAAAAGTGGAGAAAGGAGCCAATTATGAAAAAATTTATAAGAAAAGTAATGCTTGTTTTTGTTTTAACTGCAGCACTCTTCGTACCATCGAATGTACAAGCTCATGGGCTGTTACAGTCAGGCAGTCAAGGATATGAGGTTTCAGAACTCCAGCAACGTTTAAAAAACATGGGATTCTTTTATGGACCCGTGACCGGTTATTATGGTCCGATCACCGAGAGGGCTGTTATGGATTTTCAGTATAAGTCTAATCTTTCTTCAGATGGTGTCGCTGGGCCAGCAACCTTTTTAATGATGAATGAAGTCGAAAAAATGGCAAGAGTGGTTCACGGCGAAGCGAGAGGCGAGTCCTACATAGGAAAAGTGGCAGTGGCGGCCGTTATTTTGAACCGTTTGGATGATACAGACTTTCCAAACAATGTGGGGGATGTGATTCACCAAACCAATGCATTTACCGCTGTTCATGATGGACAATATCATCTAAGCCCAAATCGATATGCGTACCGTGCTGTAATTGATGCGTTACAAGGTTGGGATCCTACATACGGTTCCGTGTATTATTACAACCCAGAACTTGCGACGAACTCGTGGATCTTCACTAGACAATCTGTTACGACGATCGGCAATCATCTTTTCGCTCGATAATAAATAAGAGGATGACTCCAAACTATAGAAACTTGGGGTCATACCTCTTTTTTTATTCGGTGTTAAGAAGCTCACCTTACGCCTCTAGGAATTTCAGTCACATCCTTCATTTAACTAAAACTCTTCGCTCGAGCTCACTTTTCTGTCTCAGGTGATGACGAAAGTGCATCCCGATTAAGTCGTACCATTCACGTGCGTTAAGCCATCCAAAGCCACCATGTTTTATTTTGTAGTATGGGTTTATAGCATCTACTTTTCTTTCCCAATCTTGCATTCTTTCCATGACTTGCTCGAGTCTCCGCATGAGTTCTTCACCAGTTTCTTTATTACTAGGTGGAGCGTTCATCTCACCAGGTAAACGTATTTTAATAGGCGGGAATCCACCATTTTGAAATAACCTCTCACCAAATTCCGTTTTTCCGAGATTTTGCTCTTCGGTTACCGAAGCACAAGAATCGACCTGATCTAGGTATTCATTAGCTACAACTATTACATGGTTGTACATTTGACATAGCGACCAAACTCCAGTTTCAGGTATATGTCTGAGCTGCTCAACAGAATAATTGGGAAGGTCATTCTTGTATGTTTCAATTAATTGAAGATCATTCATATAGGCACCGCCTTAAGCGTATTTTTCTTTGTTCTGTTACTTCAATCTTCGCCCCCAAAACAAAACCTCCTTCTTTTATTAAGAAGGAGGTTTAAGGTTATTTATTGAAATGTTTTGCTGACCGTTACGAATTCACGATAACCTGAACGTGTTAAGTGATAATGAGAATCCAGGAAACCGTCTCTCACTAATGATTCGAGTGTCTCAGTCGGAATGACATCAATGACGCCATCTAATCGCTGATTGAGATCTTCTAAAGAGGCATTTCTCAATGTAACAGGGTTCAGCAAACGAACGATTCCCTCAATTCTTGAATCTCTTTTTTGGAAAAACTGAGGTGTTTTCTTGAAGACATTTTGAATGCGTTCTTTAAACTGATTGAGTTCTTGCTTTGTGTTAAATGATTCAGTTTCTTTCTCTCTGATCTTTTCATTAAAATATTTCATCTCTTCTTCATTTAATTGAGCGCGGGTAAACAATTCGTTATAAATCTGTGTTTTATCCATCTCAATTTTTGCAAGCTCTTCTTCTTTGATGCGTTTCGTTTCAAAGATTTCTTCAGAGATTTCTTCTTTCTCGCTTTCTTCCAACTCTTCTTCTTCGATTTCTTCCTCTTCTTTTGTTTCATCTAACGCTTCAACGACTTCAGCTTCTTCTTCTTTTACATCAAAAAGTTCCAGTTGCTTTTGGTCGGGTTCAACCACTGTTTCTTCTGTTAGCTGAATTTCTGCCTGCTGGACGGGTCTGCCTTTTGTATAGGATTCAAGCATCTTTTCCAGCTTATTGATCTTGTTAAAATAAATCAGTGTAACAGCGACTGCGAATAACGAGCTGAACAATGAGATGAAATCTGAAAAACGGAAAACAAATGGTGCTGTTGCGATTTTGTAAAATAATAAAAGTGCGAATGCTCCAATGATTATGATCTTCAGCCAATTTTCACGGTTCTTGATCTCATCAGATTTCGGTTCTTGATTGTTATTTTTGTTTGATAGCATTGAAATACGTTTCATAACCTTACCTCTTTCGTAGAGATTATCATGCAGCTTTTAATTTTAAACGATAATTGAGGAAGTGGAAAGTGAAAACACTAAATCATCATATCGGTATCATTTCTTTCTCAGAATAAAAATCATGATCCTGTTAGACTATCTTCTCCTATTTTCTATAACAACATCTAAAAAGACCAGATATTATTGTCTGGCCGCTTCATTTTACGTATTTATTTTCATTCATGGAACGTTATGTTAAAGCTTAATAATTACTTCGGTACCGTCTTCTGCTTTCACATTAACCAGCTCTAGACCTTTATGGTTTTTTAGTTCTTTAATAATTGTTTTGAGTTCTCTTTTATCTATGGAAGGAATCGTAAAAGGTATCTTTTTCTTTTCTAGATGAGGTTTCGACCATTTATTAGCATGGCGAATTAATACTTTTGAGGTTAAGATCGAAATTCCTATGTTTAAAAGAATATAAGGGACAGGTATGGAAAACTTAATATCTTTTGTTTTTACATTTACATGTAGCATATGAGTATCCCTACTCGATTACGATTGAAACGGTATCACCGTTTGCTGATTTCACATCAACGATCTGACCATCCAGTTCATTTTCAATCGCTTCTAAAATAAGATCAATATTAATATCTTGCACATATTGTGCGGATTGAGGAATCTTGGATGCGATATTGTGACCTGCAGCTAACACAACTTTTACTAGTTTAATGGGAAGGTTCACATTCACATTGTCACTTTCAGCTGATTTAACACGAATCTTTAACGTTTTATCGATGTAACTCGAAGGTCTTTGAGGGGCATAGTTTAATGGTCTCAAGGCTGTACTATGTTCCTTTTCGTTTAAAACCTGAATTAATTCGGAACCCTTTTCAGTATCAATCTTACCTTCTTGAACCATTGTTAAGACTTTTTGGATTTCGCTTTTCATTTCACATTCCTCCTATTCGTCTTTTAACATTTTAAGTGCTTCGTCAGCGGTTATCTCACCCTGTTCAAGCATTAAAACAATCTTCTTCTCGTCTGTTTCATTCTTCTTTTTTGGTTCAAAGCCTAATGCCGATGCAATATCGTTCAGCTTGCCTCGAACAGTTGGATAAGAGATTCCAAGTTCTTTTTCAACTTCTTTAATATTGCCTCGGCATACAAGAAAGACTTCAACGAAATGAAGCTGTTCTTTCGTAAGTGAAGCAAACTGGGATAATTCGAATTCGTTCTCGATGGTAGTCTGGCAATGTGAGCAGTGAAGCTTGGTAATCTTAAGTGTTTCTGTACAAACAGGGCAACTCGTAAGTAATGGATGGGCCATATCAAATTCCTTTCTTTTTATTTAATTTGATTATATACAATAAAATCCAAAAAGTGAATCAGGAAAATTAAAATATTTAATTTTTATATTAATAATCTTAATTTATTGATTTATATATTTTACTTTCTTCTTCTTTTTATTAAAAAATAATAATAAGTTAGAAGGACTTTATATTTTGTGTTTACGGGTTGATGTGTGAGATCTCATTCTTTCGTATACAAAAAAACAAGGCCGCATTGAGCAGCCTTGTTTCTTATTTGTCTATTATTTTATTCGTAGCTTTTAGCACCGATATATTTGTCGCTCCAGTAAGAGCTGTTTATGTCATCGGATGTTACGCCGTTTGAGGATGACGCATGCCAGAATTCACCGTTTCCAACATAAACACCTGCGTGACTTGGTCCGTCGCCTTCTAGGTTAAAGAACACGATGTCACCAACAGATGGCTGGTCTACACTCGTTCCTTCTGCATAGATGTCATCCACGGTACGCGGCAGGTCGATGTTTACTGCTTCATCAAACACTTGATTTAAGTATCCACTGCAGTCAAATCCTTCTTCAGCAGTTTCTCCTCCCCACGTATATTTAGTGCCTTCATATTTTTTCGCTACTTCCACGATATCGGAATCGTTACTTTCACTTTTTTTATCGACTCCTAATGCTTTAAACGTCTCGTCACCAGCGATTCCGTCTACCGTAATCCCTTTCGCTTTTTGGAATTTTTTCACGGCATCCGTTGTATAGTCGCCATAGTAAGTAGTTGTTTTGCTATATGAAAAGTACCCTTTTTTATCTAAAATCTCTTGAAGTTCTTGTACATCTTGATGAGTGGTTCCAGGTTCCAGAGTCTGATCCCCTACTGCAGCATGCCCTGTCACTGGATTAAATGCCATAACACCTGCTAACGCTAAACCTGCTATTAGTTTTTTCAAACTACCATCCCCTTTTTCTTTAATACGCCGACCTTTTTTGATCTGACCTGTCCTATACTAACAGGTGGAGATGACAGCGAGATTGTAGAGCAGTTACAGGGGAATAACAATTTTTGGCGAAATGTATGATAAATCACATATTGTAATATTGGAAGAAACTAGGGACTGGTGACTCATTTAAAGATGGTGAGTGTAAAAGTGAATAACAGGAAAGATTAGCTCCAAATTGTATAGAGTATCGTATGAGGTAAAATGAAGGAGGCATTTATTTGGAGTTCCCATTCATCCATACTAACTTTTGGGATGCATTGATCGCAGTACCTGCTATCATTGTGCTTATTGAAATCCTTAAAATCTTACTTCCTCTGAACTCTTCTTTAATTCCTATGATCGCTAGTGCCATAGGTCTAGTTATCTCCATTTTTATTACCCACCCACACAGTCTATGGACGGGCATCGTGATGGGAATCGTCTATGGGATAACCGCGGTCGGTGCTTATGCTTCATTTGTGAAGTTCGTAAGTAGCTATCGAAACAAAAGACCTTCTGATTTCTATAGATAAATGATTTCTTTTTGCGAACAATCGACGTTTAAGGGTAATATAGTGACACCATTATGAAAAAAACGATTCCTAAAGTAGAAGAAGAATAGGAGATTCAATGAGAAAAATAGCCATAGTGACCGGTACTTCCAGCGGGTTTGGTATGCTCTGTGCGGTTGAACTTGCGAAAGCCGGTTTTAAAGTCATAAGTACGGTAAGAAGTTTGGATAAAGCGGAGAATCTTTTACGCTTGTCTGAAGAACAAGGGGTATCGGACTTCATCCAGCTGCAGACACTAGATGTAACATCCCAAGAATCGGTTCGTTCTTTTGCCGACTCTCTTTCAGCGTTTCCTCGTGTGGATGTACTCGTGAACAATGCTGGTTTTGCACTGGGCGGTTTTTGTGAGGAACGATCCGTAGAGGAATACCGTCTGCAGTTTGAGACGAACGTGTTTGGTGTGATCGCCGTCACTCAAGCCGTCCTACCGTTTATGAGAAAAAATCAGACAGGAAGAATCATCAACATGAGCAGCATCTCCGGAAAATTTGGTTTTCCAGGATTATCTCCTTATACGGTATCTAAGCACGCCCTTGAAGGATGGAGTGAGAGTCTTCGCTTAGAATTGAAGCCGTTCGGGATTGATGTGGTGCTGGTTGAACCTGGCTCTTATCAAACAAACATTTGGTCATCAATCGATAACACTGCGGTTAACAGTGACTCGCCTTATTACTTTTTCATGGAAAGGCTGCTGGATGAGATCGAATCGGGAAAGACCGGGCACGGCAATCCGCTTGATGTCGCGAAGCTTGTTGCGAGAATTGCAGCACAACCGAAAACCCCGAAACTGCGCTATCCGATTGGAAAAGGCGTCAAGATGAGTCTTTTCATGAAATCGATTTTGCCATGGGGCTTATTGGAGAAAGTGGTATTAAGAAAACTGCTTCGCAAATAACCAAGGTTCCTTTTCCCCTAGATCGCATGAAAAAAAACGCAACAAATGCTGTTGCGTTTTTTTTGTGTTCCTTTTATGAAATGATTGCGTTTTATTTACCTATATAATCCTCTAATGCTTGCTGAAGATTTGCTTTTGTCGTCGCTCTACTCTCAAATGAAAGTCCGATGCTCGCCACTTTTAGTACGATGTCAGGTCTCATTCCTGTGATGACACATTCACAGCCCATCAAGTCTGCTCCTTTGATGACTTTGATCATGTGTTCGATCACTTCTGACTCCATTTCAGCAATACCTGAAAAATCGATGATGAGTGTGTCGATGCGAAGTCTGCTGATTTCCGTGAAGACTTTTTCTTCAATAATGTCCGTTCTATATGAATCGACCGTGCCGATCAGAGGAAGGACACAGACGGAAGTGGTAATCGGAATGATTGGAACAGATAGATGTTCAACAAGCGCTTTTTGTGATTCGATCAATTTATCTTTGTACTCTGAATAACTTAAGAATAATTCATTTAAAAACTTATCAATGCGGTCATTGATCTGTCTTTCCATATTAAAAAATCTCTCAGCATCTACATCAAATTCAT
Source organism: Fictibacillus phosphorivorans (assembly GCF_023715845.1). Lineage (GTDB taxonomy): Bacteria > Bacillota > Bacilli > Bacillales > Fictibacillaceae > Fictibacillus > Fictibacillus phosphorivorans_D. The sequence continues at coordinate 10,125 of NZ_JAMBOR010000035.1, read as the reverse complement.
TGGTTTGATCAAATTCCTGCAGATATTTCCAGATGGTTCTGCGGATAGCTTGTACCCACTCCAGTTTAAATGCGATTGTCAGGCTATATGATGCCCACGAAACACCTTCTATTTTTGCAAATTTCTCTAGTTCCTCGTCTTTTCCTTGAATCGTGTACATCACAAGTTTATGAGCATTGGATAATAGATCAATATTACCGATCAATAAAATTTCTTCAATTTTTCCACGAACATTTCGGGCTTCATTTAATAACGACTCTTGGAACTCTTCTCTGTTATTTGTAAAATAATCGATATATTCCTTTTCCAAGGTTAAAGCCATAGTGTTCAACTCCTAGTATCATTGTATTAAAATTACTACATACCATTGTACCATTCCTCAAAATAAACACAAAGAATTTGGAAACTAAAAATAATTCAGGAGTAAGTAAATAATTTGAAACCATTTCACTTACTTCAACGTATTTTAATTAGATTTCCTGAAAAAATGCACGTTAATGGAGGGTATGAATATGAACAACCATGAAATCGATTATAAAATTTACGGTGATGACATGCAGTTTGTTGAGGTCGAACTCGATCCTAAAGAAACCGTGATCGCAGAAGCCGGCGCACTGATGATGATGGAAGACGGCATCGAGATGGAGACGATCTTTGGTGATGGATCTTCAGGCGGCGGAAGCGGTCTGATGGGCAAGCTGTTCAGTGCAGGAAAACGTGTACTTACGGGTGAGAGCCTCTTCATGACGACGTTCACGAACGATGCTCATGGGAAGAAACACGTCTCTTTCGCTTCACCTTATCCAGGTAAAATCATTCCGATGGACCTGAGTGAGCTCGACGGAAAAGTAATCTGTCAAAAAGATGCATTTTTAGCTGCGGCTAAGGGCGTTTCTGTTGGAATTGAGTTTCAGCGCAAGATCGGCACTGGGTTCTTTGGTGGAGAAGGCTTCATCATGCAGAAACTAGAAGGTGACGGAATGGCTTTCGTTCATGCCGGCGGAACGATTCATAAGAAAGAACTGGCTCCTGGCGAAGTTCTCCGCGTTGATACGGGTTGCTTAGTGGCGATGACAAAGGATGTTGATTACAGCATCGAGATGGTTAAAGGCGTGAAAACAGCCTTATTTGGCGGAGAAGGATTATTCTTCGCAACCTTACGAGGACCTGGTACGGTCTGGATCCAGTCTCTTCCGTTCAGCCGATTGGCGAGCCGCGTATTCGCTGCTGCTCCACACCGAGGCGGCTCCAGTGACGAAGGAAGTCTGGCTAAAGGCGTATTCGGTATGTTGAATGGTGATTGATCATGGATTGGAAAAAGAGTCAAACTCTCCTTGAGTTTTGACTCTTTTTTATTTGATTCCATTTACGGTCTGAAATATTGCAAAACCGTCCCTTTTCCAGTTTCATCCGCTTCGACTTCTGCATAAGCACCATTAATGTACGTATTTTGCGGCGGCTGATGACCATAGTCTATATCATAAATGATAGGAACTTCAAGCTCATCCGCTAGGTCATGGTACACATCTTCTACCGTATAATCCCCTACAGGATCATTAGCCTCACTTCTGCCGAACAGGATTCCTGAGCATCCCTCAAACCAGCCTGCCAGTTTCATTTGAACCAATGATCTTCTTAAATCGGCTGTATTCAACTCACAGTTTTCAAGGTTCCACAAGATGGAGTCGTTCATAATAAATTGTTCGCGGAACGTTTTTACATCTCCATAAGGTGTTCCTGCCAAATGCCGGATTACATCGATACATCCCGAGAGCAAGCGCCCTTCCACTTTTTCTTTATTTCCGGATACCGTTTTCCATCCCGTTTTTTCAGTCAAGTGAAATAATTGAGGTGTCGGGTTTTCGTGTTGCCATTTCTTTTGGTAATGAGATGAGGAATATTGAAGGACAGATTCCCCTTCTTTCGTTGACAGTACGTTCTCCCACATCGCCGTTGTTTCATCCGACTGCTCTGCTCTTAGATCAACGAAGTTCGGTCCGTTCGCTGTTGCGATGCCTGTATTTAGTGTAATCGCTAAAAGCAATGCGCTGGTATCGGAATACCCAAGAATCCACTTCTTTTTTATCGCGGAAAATTCAACATGCTCTAGGATCTCAATCAGCAGTTCTCCGCCCCATGGAGGAATGATGATGCCTACTGAATCTTCAGCCATCAGCTGATTAAATTCTTCTGCTCTTACTTTTGCCGGCGCGGACTTCGCTTTTTGCTGTGTCCAGACCGTATCTCCCACTTTTACTTGATAGCCCCTTTTTACCATTCGATGACACGCCTGTTTGAACATGTCATGTAAAAGCGGAGGAACACCAGAGGACGGTGCGGTTACACCGATCATTGCGTTGTTTTTTAAAATGGGGTATTTAATCATTTTTGTTCATCTCTCTCTCTTGATTTCATAGTACCGATTAAATTAGGCATGCGTACAAGCTACTCATTCCATGTATACAACATATCCATATCATAAAGTCATAAGACAAGGAGGTGTGTAGTTCGTGTATAACCAACCTTATTACCATCAACACCATGATTCCTATCAGCAGCCTATGTATGTAGATCGTCCAAACGGGGACGATGACGATGATGGACCTTTTGGACCGCCGCCACAACAATTCCAGCAGTCCCAAATTCCACAGCCGTTTTTCACATCCAGTTTCCAGCCGCCTCAACTTCGAGCTAGAATCTGCGCCTGTCTTGGAAATTGGGGCTTGTTAGGGTTACGTCGTCAGGAACAATTCGGCAGAGATTTTTGGTTCTTCCCAACCGAGATCCGCAGAAACAGCGTGACCGGATATATCTGGGTAGGCGGACGCCGTCAGCGAGTGCGGTATCGCTATTCCCAAATTAGAAACTTTGTTTGTTTTGGTTAAAAGCAGGCGCAATTCTACCTGCTTTTTTATTTTGGAAGGTTGTTATAATCGGCTTAAAGACATACATAGAAGATCTACCTTTGAACGTGCCGTGTGAGTTAGATTCGATTTTCAAGGCAGGAAGTCCTCCCATAAAATGTAGAGATTACGGTTTTATTTTTACGGTACGTGTTTTTATATTTATTACACGTTCGCTCAAGATTTTTGAGTTACGCTCAAAAATGTCGATCTTCGCTCAAAATGCTCTCGTACCGCTCAAACTGACCCTCGTTTCGCTCAGTATCTTCATTTTTCGCTCAAACCGATCTTGAGCTCCATTTTTAAACCAGCAAAAATGAAAAAAACCGCCATCTAAAGCACACCTTGTGTACAGAAGTGACAGTTTTCACTGTGATTTTACATGTTTTCTCTGAATGATGATGGCGACTGCGCCAATTATGGCTGCAATTACTAAACTTACATAAAGTCCCGGTCGAATCGTATGCTCGAACCATGTTCCAGTTACGGCGGCAAAGATTAATAGCATCGCGATTCCGGCAATCACCTTAGCCATCGCTTTTTGCTGTAGAATTTTTATCGCTGAAAAGATAATAAAAAGCCAATTAAATAGTAGAAGAATTCCAGCGGCTGTCGTGATATATTCGTAAATCCTTCCAGGCAAGAGCAGCGCGGTTATGATACTTGCCAGTAACCCGGCAGCTCCTAGTCCCATTGCAGGAAGAGGCAGTTCCTTGAATTTTATTTTTTTCGCAAAAAGCTTAGGAGCATCTCCATCTTCTGCTAACGATTGCAACAGGTTCGTGACTCCGAACAACGCGGCAGCCATGGCAGAGAATCCAGCTACGATAATCGCTCCATTAAAGACATGTGGAAAAAAAGATAGATGATAACGTTCCATTGCCGTTACGAAGGGACTTTCTTTATGATTGAAAACTTCTAACTCTACCGTCGTTACGGCTAATCCGATAGAGAGCACATAGATGATCGTTAGGATTAACAGCATAATCGTGCCTGCTTTCGCCGCATCTTCTGTCTTTCTTAATTGCATGGCCATCATGCCGATTACTTCAATCCCGCCAAACGCATAAAACGCATAAATTAAGGAAGACCAGAATCCTTTAAGTCCTCCCGAAAAGTAACCATCATTGGTTTGTGGAATGGATAGATTATAAGACCGTCCATCAACCAGTCCAACAAGCCCTGCGATCGCCAAAATAATGAACATTACAATCGCAGCAACCTTAATCACAGCGAGAAAATTCTCGATCTGGTCAAACTTCTCTGTTCCTGCCAATACGACGATGATGGCTAAAATGGCGTAACCTGCAGCAAAGACCCATAACGGGATATCCGGGAACCAGAACTGCGAAAGAATTGAAAGTGCGGTGAGCTGACTGCCCATGATCAAGATACTCGACACCCAATAATTCCATCCACAGCTAAACCCCGCCCATCTTCCAAAGGCTTGCGAAGCATAATAACAGAAGGACCCTTTTTGAGGATCTGCCGCTGTCATCTTAGCGAGAAGTTCGAAAACGATGTATGTCCCGATCGCCGCGAATAAAAAGGAAAAAACGATCGAAGGACCTGTCAGTTGAATTCCGATTGTCGAGCCTAGAAAATAACCGGTTCCGATTGTACATCCGACCCCTATTAAAGAGAGCTGCCACCAGGCCATTTTCTTTACGTCTAATTGACCCACTTTAGGTTGTGCCGGCCCATTACAATTTGAATTCTTCACAATAATACCTCCTGCTGCTCAAGTATTATTGTTTAACGTAACCTCTCTTATATGCATGTTGAAAAAAATAAAAAACAGCCCCAGCATAATCTTGAGCTGTTGTTAAAAGAACAAAAACGTAATGCCTTGATAGCCGAAATAAAAACCAAAGCCGATCAATGATAATCCGGAAAGCTTCGATATGGCATCCAGGATCCGGTCTGCCAAAAGTTTTCGAAAACTGCTCGAGACCAGGGCCATAGTAAAATCCCAGGCTAGTATCCCGGCGAATATCGCTCCGCTGTATAGCATCAAACTTTCAAAACTGTAAGTAGCAGCTGTTTCTGCGAGTATAGAACCATAAATTCCTAACCAGAATAAGATGGTAAGCGGGTTTGTTAACGACATGAGAAATCCAGCAAGAAAACTTCTACCTGCATGGATCGTGTAATTCTTATCACTGCTCGTTTCTTTAGCTGCTTTTTTAAACGTCTCAATGCCGGTATATAATAGAATAAAACAGCCAAAAAGCCAAAGGAACGATTTCATAAACGGTGTATCGATATAACGAACGAGCCCCATATACACCATAAGCATGTATATTCCATCAGCGATCGTTGCTCCCAGTCCGACCATCCATGCCTGCCAGAATCCATATTTGATCCCGCGGTCCATTTGAGCCGCGTTGACTGGACCGATTGGAGCAGCGAGTGATATCCCTAATAAGACGTATTTTATAATAAGCAGCATCAGCAACCTCCAGAATAAGTTGGACAACTCAGCATGTCTTCATTTTATTCATCTGCAGGTTCGATAAGACCATTTTACAAAAAAAGGAGAAGTAAGCCCTATGGAGCAAAACTTGAATCCCAAGATCCAAGAAGTATTAGACCATGTAAAGCGAGCGGATGAAGCGATGATTGAGGCACAGGCGAACTCTACACCGAATTGTTTTCAGACCGCTAAAATCTGGCTTGAAACTGCTCAGCTATCTCTTCATGCTGCTGGTGAAGGAACAACAGATGATGAGAAGAAGCAGCTTCTGCATGCCAAGGAATATTTGCGTCACCTTCATGAGACTCAAGCTGCTCTGCAGGAAACTCGATATGAATGATAAAAAAATCCCTCATGTATAAAACCACGAGGGATTTTCCTTTTATTTGTCTACATACTTACCATGTGACGGTTTTGCCCATTCATCAAAATTTTCAGCGAGCCGATTCAAGTCCTCTCTAAGCTGTGACCCAATCATGGGAACTCCGTGTCCTGTTGCCGCAACGGATGGCTGAAGAGCAGCTAAAGTCTGAACCGATTCCTTCGCCTGTTCCCAATCCGTCGTGAAATATTTAGGCGGACCGTTCAATTCTTGTTTCTGCGTTAACACTTTATACAGCGATTCTTGTTCGACGGTAATAAATGCATCTCCTGCGACTAGCACCTTGTCACTTTTTCTAAAGAATGAAACATGTCCCGGGGTGTGACCTGGTGTATGGATCCACTTCCAGCCAGCAAGTCCCGGAATGGAGGCGTCAACGGGCAGTGGTTGTACCTGGTTACCCAAATCGATTCCGTGGTTCGGGAACATCGGAGACAGCTTCGTGACCAATCCCCCATCTGCAGAAGGGTCTGGTTTTGGATAATCTTGTTCTCCATTTAAAAAGGGGATTTCTTTATGATGGGCATACACCGGTACTCCCCACTTCTCGGCAAGCTCGTTTAATGCTCCAACATGATCGAAGTGCCCGTGGGTTAAAAGAATGGCTTTTGGCGGCCCATCGAACCATTTTTCCGCCCATTCGGTAATCATATCTCCTGTTTTCGGCATTCCGGCATCAACTAAAAAATATGTAGTAGGTTCTTCCGAGCACTGGATGAAATAAACGTTTACAATCTTGGTCGTTAATACATAAACACCTGGTGCAACCTCGTCACCCGTATTATTCGCAACACTTGTCATCGGTAAAAATTCATCATTCATGTCTTTCTGATCTGATTTATGTTCCATTCTGCTCAACCCCTTAAAAACTCTCGTATTTGATTACATTGTTCCACATGCCTATAAAAATATGTGAGCCAGCAAAAACAAGACCACCTGCTGGCAGCCTTGTCCTCCGTTATACTAAGAAAATAAATTTCGGATCGATTGAGATTGGTTGACCGTTTCACTTTTCACATCTACGTTAAGTTTGCGGATATTATCACAATGAATATGAAGTTTATGTGCTTTTTCAGCGCTTAGATAAGAGGCGTATTGATCCAGCTTATCTACTTCACGGAGTACGTCTTCTTTTGTGTCTGCTTTCTCGATCCTGCTGCAGCAAGAGCTGATTTGATCATAAACAGACATGATATCCACCTCCTTTACGTTGGTTTATTTCAATATTCCCTTCTCCTTTTTATTAAAACTTCGACCATCGGAGTGTGAAGAATACCAACTACAGGATTCGGAAACTTTAACGTTAGAGAGTTTATGGACGGAGGAAGGGATCATCATGCGATTCGGTTGTCATGTGAGTATTAGAAACGGATATAATGGAGCGGCAAGGCATGCCTTGTCTTTAGGTGCCCGCGCTTATCAGTACTTTCCTAAGAATCCCCGCAGTTTGTCTGTAAAAGATTTTAATAAAGGAGATGCAGCGAGCTGTCGATCGTTTTGTAAGGAAAACGATCTAGTATCGATCGCACATACTCCCTACCCAACAAGCCTCACTCCCTCTCCCGACAAAAAAGAGATCACGATTCAGTCTTTACAGAATGATTTAGATATTGCGGATGCTTGCGGGTCTCTCGGTGTTGTTGTGCATTTCGGGAGTCCGATTCCTGGTGAAGACGCCCTTGCCAGTTATCAACTGATGATCCATATGTTGAATACCGTCCTTATGGATTGGGACGGGGAATGTAAAATTTTATTAGAGAATAATGCGGGACGACCAGGTTCGATGGGTACGACATTTGAAGAACTCGTCCAAATTCGGAATTTATGTGAGCGTCCTGAAAAAATCGGTTTTTGTTTGGATACATGCCATGCGTTTGCAAGCGGTTTGTGGAATGGAGACAACTGGAATGATTTCGAGGAGAAAGGTACGGAGTTAGGCTACTTTGAACATTTGACGGCTGTCCATCTCAATAACTCAAGGTATGCTTCCGGTGAAGGAAAAGACCGTCATGCGAACATCTTCCATAACGGTCATATTGCAGAGGAACAATTTTCAAAACTCATACTTTCTGAAGTGATGAAAGATGTTCCTTTTGTGCTGGAAACCCCATCCGAATATGGGGTGACCCATGGCGAAGAGATTAAAGAGCTGTATGAGAAATGGGGTTCATGAAGGATTACCCTAAATACGGTTGAGATTTTATAAAAAACGGCCAGAACTCTATGAATCATAGAGATGGCCGTTAACTTTTTATAATGCGTTAATTTGGGATAAACATAGTGGACCATTGGGTGTGGGGGGTGGACAATCTGAAGCCTCAGAAATGAATTCCTTGCTTAAATTTGAAAATACCACGAAAAACACTATTTATCCCACGAAAGTCGTGTGAAATCCCACGTAAAATTTAAAATAACCACGAGTCGACATCAGTCGACAAACAGCTTTCTACAAACACCCTTAACTTTACCTCCACACTAACTCAAAGCCGGCAGTGTCTTCCCTGTTTCAAGATAGGTTTTCATGTTACTCAAGATTGCCGGCCATCCGTTGTTGAAGCCTTCGAATGTTCCTTCTTTTTCAACAATATCTGACTTTACGAGGTTGTCATGGATTAGGGTCAGCTTAACGGTTGAATCCATATGCTGCAGTTTAAAGGTAACTACGGTTGGGCTCTCACGGGGTGTATCATCACTTTTATTTGTCCACGTAAATGAGAGTTCGTGCGAGGGATCATAGTTTAAAACACTGCCCTCATCTGTTACCTCTCCGTTACGTGAATAGGTCACACTTGAACCCTCTTCCCAGTTCGATTCGATTCTAGTGCCAAAGAAGTATTTTTCGGTGATGTCCCCTTCAGTCAACGCCTCCCATACTTGTTCGGGTGATGCGCCAATATATGTGACATATACAAACTTAGATTCCATTTCGATGTTCCTCCTTTTTTCATAAACGCCTGCGAATTTAACAACCTTGTTCAACACATATTCAGTTCGCTATATTCAGACAGACTCCTTCCATTCGACTTTTTCCCCTATCTTGTTCGGTCGAAACCTCTCACCTTCATAAACCTCTATGTTAATTAAGCAAAAGAAAAAAGAGCTTTTCCAAGCCCTTTTTCATAAATTTACACGTTCTGCTCAATTCCTAGCTGAGACAGCAGTATTCGCCGTCCTTCTTTGTTTGATGCCGCTGCAGCTTGGTTGATCGCTGTTAAGTTTAGTACATCTTCTTTTGTGATGGAAGGCTTTTTCCCTTTTTGGATCGCTTCTCTCCATTGTTCCATCGCAGAATGAATGGGTTCTGGCAGTTTTTCTGGCGTTATCCACTCACCGGCGTTTAGGTGCTTGCTTTTAATCCGTACATTCTCGCCTTCAATCATGAGTGTTCCTTCTGTGCCATAGAGCTCCAGCTGCTGCGGGCTTCCGAAAGATAGAAAACCGGTTTCGATCATCCCCATCGCACCTGACTCATACTCGACCATCACAACGGCATTGTCATCTACACCAAGCTGATAGAACTCGTTCAGCTTCCCGGTAACCGCTTTAACTTTTCCGCCTAAACGGTTGGTTAAGTAGATTGGATGAGCACCGAGGTCGATTAGCGCACCGCCTCCGCACTCTTCTTTATGATAAAAATGTTCCGGCAGCCAGCCCTTTGGATGTTCTGCGGATGGAACCGATCCATTATGCGCAACCCGGCATCTGATGTATGTAATGTCTCCAAGCAAGCCTTTATCCAAGGTTTCTTGCGCGTATAAATAAAAACTTTCTGTCAGTCTTGGAAGATTGACCATTAAGTGTACTTGATTCTCTTCGACAGCTCGGTAAATTTCTTCGCATTCTTCTACTGTGAAAGCCAGCACTTTTTCTGTAAAGATATGTTTTCCGTGGTTAGCGGCAGCGATGATGACGTCCTTATGACGGTTGGTGGTCGTTGTAACAATCACTCCGTCGATTTCCGGGTTCGATAAGACCTGTTCAAGATTCGGTTCAAATGGGACCTGTAATTCATGGGCCCATTCTGCTCCCCGTTTTGGATCTTCATCCCAGACCATTTTGATGGAGATGGATTCATTTTCGTTCGCTTCACGTGCATAATCGTTTGCGTGTACATGCCATTTACTGAGTAGAGCTACGTTCATTGATCATCTCTCCCTTATCCGTTAATAGCTTTATTATACATATGTTCAAGGAACCCTCCCATTTTTTTCTCCATAAAAAAAGCTGACACCTAAAGTGAACTGAACCCCGTCAAGTAGACAGCTGAAATAATAAAACACTCTAAGCGGCTTCAACTCTATATTCTATAGGGCTGAGGCCGTTTAGTCGTTTTTGATATCTTTCATAATTATAAAAATGAATAT
>NZ_JAMBOR010000034.1 GCF_023715845.1 Fictibacillus phosphorivorans | reverse complement strand
AGCTTCGCGACATATTCTCGGTACTCTAAAGACTTTCTTTTCATGTGGACACGTCCCCTAAATTAGTTTTGTTTAAGTATAAAGAATTCTCACAAGGATGTCTCCACTTTTAAGACTAATTTAAGTACCGCTCAAAAATACCGAGTTTCGCTCAAAATCTCTATGCTACGCTCAAAACACACCTAGTTTCGCTCAAAAAACTCATTTTTCGCTCAAGACTACTTCCTAACACAAAAACAAGGGAGGCAGAACACCGCGATTCCGGCTGTCATCCCTACATTAAGGAAGCAGCTCGGAGCAGAATTCTGCCACCCACTATTCTTTTTAATAAAAGTCGAACGTTTTTGCCTGCAAAAACGCTACATTTCAAAAATTACTCCCCAGTAATCCCCGAACGGTCCACACCTTCAACGAACCAGCGTTGTGTGATGATATAGACGATCAATAGTGGCAGGATGGAAAGCACCGTACCTGCCATCTTGATGCCTTCGTTCAGTTGGTTGCCTCCGCTCACACCCATCTCAGCCGGGAACATCTTCTGATACGTCGCGACGAACTTTTGCAACTGAAGCGGTAACGTCGTCAACGCGTCTCCAAAATAGATCGCGGCCAGATACGTTTCGTTCCAATACCACACGAACGAGAACAAGAACGAGATGATGATCGCTGGAAGCGCCATCGGAAGGGCGATCGTAAAAAAGATCCGGAAATGCCCTGCCCCATCCAGCTGTGCCGCTTCTTCAAGAGCTTTCGGAACGGCACGGAAAAACTGATAAAAGATCAAGATGAAGATCGCGCTGTTCAATCCTTGTCCGAAGGTTGCCGGCAATAAGAACGCCGAAAGACTTCCTAAGATATTCAACTCATTAAAGAAGATATATCTTGGGATGAGCGTTACTTGCGGCGGTATGATAAATGTCGCAAGAACGAGAACAAAAATGACATTTTTCCCTTTAAAATCAAAGCGTGCAAGCCCGTAGCCGACTACTGCGGCAACCGCCGTTTGAGCCAAAGCAGGCAGCACCGTGACGTAAAGGGTCTCCATCAAGGTAGAGAAGAAATCCATAACTTTATTCGCTTGTTCATAGTTTCCGGTATAAAGCTGTGTTGGAATCCAGTTCACAAGCGGATTTAACAAGTCATCTAAACTCTTAAAGCTGTATACACCCATATAGAGAAGCGGATAGAGATAAACGAATCCGATCCCGATCAAGAGTCCGTAGATCAAAAGTTTAAAAAGAAGGCCGTCCGTCCCTTGCATGCCCAAAAACATTCGTCTCGTTTTAAAATAATATTTGTTTACTTGCTGTGTTTTGGTTTGCACGTTGATCACATCCTCTCTTTAGGTGTAGCTTTTCTTTCGTTTGATCGTCATCAACCCGACCGAAATGGCCAGTGCTGCTGCGATGATGAGGAAGTAGATCCAAGACAGGGCTGATGCATAACCATAGCCTGTATCTACTTTAAACATGTTCTTCTGTATATGTTCGATGATCGGATTCAGCGAAAAGACGGAATACGTGACGATCGTATAGATCAGGTTCACGACGATCATCGGCACAAGGCTAGGCAGTGTGATCTTCCAAAAGAACTCCCAGTTGCTAGCCCCGTCGATCTTCGCCGCTTCAAAGATCTGCTTGTCCATCTTCTGCAGTGCGGCAAGAAAGATTAAAATCTGAACACCTGAGTACCAAAGGATGACGATCAAGTTTTTGATCAGATAGAGCAGAATCCCGTTAAAGAAACCTTCCGGGTTATCGTTCAGCGTCTGGTAGATCGCGTATTGTTCAATAGAAGGAATCGTTGTGATCCCTTGATCGATCAGTTCCTTAATTACTGGTCCGCTGGCGATGATAACGGGCAAAAAGAAGATCGTACGGAACACACCGCGGAACTTTACCTTTTGGTTCAACAGAAGCGCGATGATCAAAGAAAAGACGATGATGATGGGAACCGAGATCACCATTTCTTGGAGGTACGTCATGACTCGGTCTAAGAACGTTCCATCCACCGTAAAGGCATATTCATAGTTTCCGAACTTTACAAACTTCGTCTTGATCCCATCTGTCGTGATCTTGACTTGCTGAAAGCTCAAGAACAATGAGTACAGAAGAGGAAAAGCGGTAAAGACAAGAAAGCCAACGATCCAAGGTGAGACAAAGAGTAAGCCTGTTAGGTTTCTTTTATTCGCCAGCTTTTTCATCCGCTTCTCCTCCTTCCGTTACCGAAAATCCTTTCGCATCAACCGTTACTCCGTTCTTTTCGTACGGCTCATTCGTATAGTTCACGATGATCACTTTTCCATTTGAATACGTTACTTCGACAATGCCAGTTTGTGGAACATTTCTGCTTACGATCTCTTCCCCTTCGACTTGTCCGAGACTTTTTTCTACCATCTTGTATTGATCGATGATCTTGTCTTTCCAGATTGAATACTCAGAGGTATAGATATCTTTCGATGCTGTTTTAGCCAATAGATGAGATGGTTCTTCTGTTAACAGGAACGAAGGGTATGCGCCATACTCAATCATGCGCAGCATCTGGTCTTTCGTGTCTGAATTGAAGTTAGAGTAAGGTGCGTAATACGGCATGTATCCTTTTAGAACGATCTGCATGAACGGTACTGTGTCAGTCTCGAACACGTAGTTGGATGAATTCATCGGAATATCCAAGTACCGGTCAGTCTCGCTCCATAAATACGTGCTCGGCTCATATAACGCGACGTTCCCCACTTGCTTTTTCAACGTTCGGAACAGTTCTTGATATGTCTTGATTGTCTGTGAACGTTCGGACGATTTTTTCGTGCTGAAATCGGAAAACAACGTGTAGCCTGTTGTATCGACAGCGATGTTTGAAACGCCAAGGTCCTTATACTCCTTACTCTCATCAGACCCTTGTTGTAAGGCTTTTTCGGGTGATAAATAATAGACGGTTTTCTTGTTCTCCCTGTTTGAGATCGTCTCGGAACTGATTTTCTTCGCTACATCTTTACTGCCCGAATAGCCTGAAGCGCCATCATAGGCTTTTGTATAATCTGTTTGAAAGTAAGTTTGAATGTTATCTTTTTGAAGCGCTTTGATCGTTTCTTTTACTTCGTCTTTATCACCAAGGTTGTTTTCAAACGGAAACTTGTTCGGTAGTGTACCGGTCAGTCCGCCTTTTGACCACCCTTTATAAACAACAAACATGTGATCGACTTCTTTTTTCAGTTCGTCGGTCATTTTAGGAATACTCGTGATCTTTGTCATCGGAAGAACGGAGTCCCATAAGAGACCTTCTTTTCCTTCTCCTCCAAGAAACTCAAGTCTTACTCCAGTCTGGTCTTTCTTTTTCTTCAACTGTTTCGTATCTTTCAGATGGTCCTGATAAGCCTTCGCCATCCCGACATAGTCCGCTTCTTCTTCTTGAAGGAACTTATATCTCAACTTGACGCCGAACGGGTTCTTTGATTTTTGATAAAGGGTTAAGCCCTTCATGTTCTTACTCGTCGGTTGATAATATTCTTTTCTAAAATGAAACTCAGAAGCGATCCAGTTAAAGTCTGTTGAGACGCCAGCTGGATAAGCGAGGATGTCGCCGTGTGTGTATCCTTCTTCAACGACTGCTAAAAAGGCGTTCTGCTTCACCCCATGAACCGCACCGAATACAGGCATCTTAATCTCTTCAGCCGGTGTCACTTTTGTATCTTTCTTCGTTTCGGTTTTCTTGAACGCTTCGTCCGTACCATAGATGGCACCAGTGAAAGGAGCATCTGCTTTGTTGCTGCTCTTTTCATAGCGGATCAGCGCACCCGAGCCATCCGGAATGAACATGTAGCCGTTGATGTCGTTTTCGTTCACCGCCCCTAAGAACGGATAGACCCGCATTGAGATCAGCTTCGTATACTTGCTTTCTCTGATCTTTTCTTCCGGAATTGAAACGACAACATCGCTTCCGTCGAGCTCCACCTTCACTTCAAAATCGAGCTTCGATTGGTTCAAGTAAAGAGAAGCGGTAAAACCTTTGTCCGTTACCTTTACTCTTGGACGGGAATCGTTCGTTGTGATACTTTCCGTTCTTACTTTTCCACGACGGTCCATGTAATCGACAGTGATCGCAGACTGGGCCATCTGTTCCCATGTTTTGTTTAGACGGTATTGATCGGGCTTGTCGAGTCCTGAATTCCAGACGTATTTGGTCTTTTTGTTCTGTACCTTAATGGCCAAGTTTTCTTCATTCACGTATAAAACAAGGTTCTCGTTCTCGGCTGCCTTTTCAAAGCCTTTGAACGAGTTTTCCTGCTGAACAGCCTTTGCCTCTTTCTTCTCAGGCTTCGTGAACAAAGAAGACGTGTATTTCATGACATTTTGGCTAGTTTTCTCCACTTCTGGAGGCTGATCGGTACGTTTCTTATCATCTTGTGCTGCAAGGACCGTGATCGGTACGAGCAATAGAACGAGTGCAAGCATGATTTTTTTATACACGTAAAACAGCCTCCTTTATGATGGAATAAACGAAATCGTACACTTGGTCGATCAGTACGAATACGATGAACACGACCAGAAGCATGATCACCATGCCGAACAGCGTAACGAAGATGTTTCGTAATGTGTCTGAGAACGTATAGTTGTGAATCTCTTTGATCATGATGAACAGGATGATCAGGCACCACGCATAGATGATGCGGATCGAGAACACATACACAAACGCTTCATTATACGTAAGAACATTGGATAGAAGCGTGATCGGGATACTGAATACGAGAAACGGCGCGAGTGCATAGATCGTTCCGATATAGATGTCCTTGAATCGTCCTTCCCCGTCATTGATCGTACTGACGAGATAGTTCACGATAATAAAAAGACTGAGTGGAACGACGAGGAGCAGAAGTTCACCGAGCAGTGTCGCTTCTGTGCCGACCGTGTTGTAGATGAACCCGGTATAGAACCGGCCGTAAATGTATTCCGCGATCAGAATGATATAAAGGATCGTTGCTGATAGGACCGATGCGTATTTCTTACGTTTCAAATAGTAGAAGCTGTCGATCGGATGTCTGAAGAACTTGAACAAAAAGAGCAGTTCCGAGATCAGTTTCTGTTGCTTAAAGGCGCGTAAACCTCTACGCGGTTGATCGAGTATGCCTTTTCGCTTATCGACGGCCTTTACGACATAAAATAGAACGATCAGTGCGAGAAGGATCAGTAGAACCATCTCTAGATTCTCCTGCATCCATGCATGGCGGACTTCCCAGAACGAATCGGAATAGCCGAACACATCGTTAGCAAACTTGTATTCTTCTAGAGCCTTATCATAGTCTTGCTGCTTGTAGTAAGCAGACCCCATGGCTGAATGCGCCAAACCGAACGAGGAGTTCATCTCCAGAACCGATTCCCAGTATTTCTGGCTCTGTACATAACGCCCCTCTTTAAAGAGCGCGATCCCTTTATGTACTTGATCGGAGAAGGCGGTAGATTCAAAGATTTGGATCAAGCCGCGTTCTTTATCGGTTACATACAGCCTGCCTTCTGGATCGATCGCGATGCCTGTCGGCTGTTTGAATAATCCGAGACGGTTCGTGCCATCGTCTTTCCCGCCAAAAACGAATAATAGATTTCCAAAGCTGTCATATTCATAGATTTCGCCTGCACTGGAAACAACGAACATGTTTCCTTCTGTATCAACGGTAATATCCTGCAGTGACTTTTCTTCTGAGATATCTTCAATGAGCATGTTCTTCCCTGCAACGTTCAGCTTTTTGATCACCTCGTTCGTCGTTCCTTCTGTTACGGAATAGACGAGCCCTTGGTCATCGAGTGCGATATTGTCAGGTGCCGGCGGTGTTTTCATGAACATTCTTGCTTTTTTGCTCTCAGAGGTCAGAAGCTTCTGCACGAAGTTGCTGAAGGAAGCCTCTGTGCTGTTCACCCCGTAATAGCCAAGGAATGAACCTTCATTGCTCAGCTGGATCATCCCGTTCGTCGATCCTTCACTGATCACATAGATGTTGCCGCGTTTGTCCACGGCTACTTTTTGCGGTTTAAAAGCAGATTTTTTTCCGAAAAGCGGAGAATCAGGTTTCCCAACTTCCTTTTCTACTTTTCCGTCTTTATGAAAGCGAAAAATCTTCTCTTCTTCATAATCTGCCACATAGATCTTTTCTTTATCGTCCACATAGACGCCCGTCGGTGATTTTAGGATGCCTTTTCCGATCTCCTGGATCTTGTTGCCGTTCTTGTCAGCAACAATAATGGTCCTCGTACCTGAATCAGCTACATACAGGTTTCCTTTTTGATCAGAAAAGATATCTTCAGGATTCGTGATCCCCGCATCCGGCAGAAGTGTGCCAACCGGCATATAGGCGGTCTGTGTTTCGATCATCTGTTCATCTGCCGATAATGTCTCTGTCTTATAAGGGACAGAAGCAGAAGCGATCGACTGAAGCGGAACGAGCAAGAATACCAATAGAGCTGCAAATTGTAATATACGCTTCATTTCTCCCCCCTCCTACTTTCTTACTTGATTCCTGAATGAGCCATCGTATTCATCACCTGGCTCTGCAGAATAATAAAGATAATGAGATTCGGTATGAACATGATCAAGGAAGCAGCTGCTGCGAGTCCTTGTCCTGCCACATTATTTCCGTCAACCGTTGACGTTAAGGTCGACATGTAAAAAGAGAACGTCTTCAGTCCTTCATCGTTCACATAGAGTGACGAGCTCTCGATGCTGTTCCATACGAGCTGGAAGGAGAGGATCGCGATCGTTGCGATTGCCGGTTTCACGAGCGGAACGATGATCCGTACGAAGATCTGAAAATCAGATGCTCCGTCAAGCCTTGCCGCCTCGAGCAGCTCATCGGGTATCTGATCGATGAACTGCTTGACCAGAAACAACCCGATCGGCATGGCGAGGAGCGGCAGGATGTGCACCAGGAAGTTGTTGATCAGTCCCAGTTCGTCGATCAAAAGGTAACGCGGGATGGCTACAGCTGCCGGGACGAACATGAGGGCAAGCGTGTTGATCTCAAAGATCGCTTTTTTCATCTTAAAATTTTTCTTAGATAACGCGTAGCCTGCCATCGTACTGATGATAACGGTAAGAACGACAACGATGAGCGTGACCACAACACTGTTGAACAAGAAACGAGACATCGGTACTCCCGTATCGTTCGTCTTTGAAAAAAGGTCTATAAAGTTCTGAAATGTTGGCTTATCTACAAAAAAACGCGGCGGATAAGCGAACAATTCATCGATTGGTTTAAATGCATGAAAGAATATATAGACGATCGGCAAAGCCATAAAGATAGCTAACGGAATCAGAAAAGCAAGGAACTTCAATTGGCTTTTATGAAACTTTGACGGGTTCATCTTTGTCCCTTGAAAGGCCGACATGTTTATCACTCCCTAACGTCTAGTCCTTTTCTCCAAACAGCCTCCAGGCTACTTTCGAGAACACATATACAACAATGAGAAGTACAACGGAAACGGCTGCTGCATATCCCATTTCGTAGCGGATAAAACCATAGTCCTCCAAGTGGTTGACCATCAGCTGACCGGCATATTGCGGAGTCGGGTTCGCTCCCGACAAGGCAACACCGATCGCCCCAGCCTGAAAGGTTCCAACTACTGCCATGACAGCCCCGAAAAGCATCTGAGGCTTCATGGAAGGAATCGTGATGTAGATGATCTCTTGAAAACGGTTTGAGATCCCATCAATGTAACCTGCTTCATAGATCTCGGTATTGATGTTAAGAACACCTGAGAGCATGGCGAGGAATCCTACACCCATACTGCCCCAGAGTGTTACAAAGATCATGATCTTCATCAGGTATTCAGGGGATTGCAGCCATTGGATCGGCTCGAGCAATACACCCATCGTGAGAAGCAAGCTGTTTAAATAACCTGTTTCATCTCCACTGAAGATGATCGTCCAAACGACTGCCATCGCCACACCCGCTGTCATCGACGGCGAGTAGATGATGAGCGCCAGGACTGTCCGCATCTTTTTTGGAACCTGCGCGAGTAACCAAGCGAGTATGAACGATAAGATATACCCGCCTGGTCCGACGATCAGGGCGAACGTTAACGTGTTCGGCAAGACTTTCTGCATGAACACTTCATCTTGTGTGAGGAGACCGACATAGTTGCTCAACCCGATAAAGGTCGGCGTTTCGATCGCATTAAAATATGTGAATGATAATGCGATTGCTGCTCCAACAGGTATGATGATGAAGGTTGTAAACAGGACAATGTAAGGAGCTAGGAACATCCAATGTGAGCGATCTCGTTTAATTGTTTTTGTCTTCATTCTCATCCCCTGCCCAACTTTTCACTTGTTCGATCGTAGGAATCGGATACGGTTTGACCATCTTGCCATCTTCCACATATCCGAACTCTTCCATCTTTCTCTTGATCTCTCTGTCGATCGCAACGACGGAATCATCGACTGCAGACCTTGGGTTGACCCCATCGAATACGATTCGGTTCCAGATGTTTGAAAGCTCACGCTCGATCATGTAGGAACCTGGATTCTTTGGTACTTCGTATAGATACTCCCATTGTTTTAGAATGGTTTCCTTATGCTCTTCCGGCCATGGAAGGTTCTTAAAGGCTTCCAGGTTGGACGTGTTCCACATGTACTCTGGTCCGTAAAGCATCTGCAAATTTGTCGCGAACTCTGTCTGGGTATCTGTCGATAACCACCATTTTAGGAGCTCCCAAGAATCTTCCTTGCTCTTTGTTCCTTTAAAGATCATCGCGGACTGTCCAGAACCCGTCGCCCAGCGTTCGACTGTACCATCTTCCTTTTTCACACCTGGATGAGGAGAGATATCCCACCATCCTGCGATCTCAGGAGCAGCTGCCGTCAGCTGCGTATATGTGGTAAAGTTTGCTGTCCCGATCGGAAGCGTTGAATAACGGAAATGGTTATAAAAGTTCGGAACCTGCAATGGCAAGCTGTAGACCGTGTTCAACTCCGCCATAAACTTGATCCCTTTTAACGATTCTTCCGTTCCGATCGCGGTCTTCATGCCATTTTTGCCATAGAGATCACCATCAAACTGATAAACGAAAGGAGCCGTAGCCTGGAACGGCTTGAACCCTGTAGCACCTGCGATGTGGGTATAATAGTTCATCCCGTAACGCTGGAGTTCCGGCAAGATCCCCTTTACGTCTTCCCATGTATCCGGAACCGGCAGACCGAGTGCCTGCAGAATATCTTTTCTGTAAAATTGAACAAAGAAATCTTGTGTTTCCGGCATCGCATAGACGGAATCACCGATCATGAGCGGCAGAAATGCGCCTGGTGAGAACTGTTTACTGAACGTCTCGAAATCGTCAAACTGATGCAGGTCAACCGCAGCACCACGGATGGAAAGTTCGTACGGCAGCCATGAACTGATGCCAAGCGCAAGATCCGGCTGCTTGTTGGAAGCATTCGCTAAGATTAGCTTTTGTTCTTCCGGCATGATCGAGAACTTGACTTTGATCCCGGACTCCGGCGTAAACGTTTGATCGGATAAGTTTTGCAATAACTCGACGTACTGACGAGGTCTGTTCACCCAAACCTCTAACGTATCCTCATCTGCTTCACTCGCAGAATAGTTTTCTGAGAAGAAGGATAAGAAGAAACGCTGGATCGAATCGAACAACTTCTCCCAAAAGCCTGCTTCTGCATTTGGTACTTCTTTTTCATCACCGTGTACGTAAAAACGGTCGATCGTCAACGGTTGTTTCGGCAGTGTCACAAGCATGTTCCCCAACAGCTGTGCGGCTGAAGATGAACCTTCTGAAAGCTCTGTGAGCCTTGCCGGGATCTCGTCTGGCTCCTTACTTAATTTCCTTAGCTTTTGAATGGCCATCTTTAAGGAGATCATGTCTTTTGAATCTTCATCTGTGTTATCTAATGTGCGTAGGTGTTTGAGTTCACTTTCCAGTTCATCCGCCCAGCCGGCAAGCTTTTTATCGATACCCGGTATATATTCACTGATCTTCCATCCACGGGCCGTATCTGTCTGGTTTCCTGTCAGCTTCCTGATCTCAAGCGTCAGTTCTTCCATCTCTCTCATGATGTTGTTCGTCGTATGAAGAACAGGCTCAACCGGTGAAGCATCTGCTTCTAATCCGATATCATGCTCACCCTTGGTCAGATAAAATAAATAAGCTTTCCCTTTTTTGTCTGACAGTGTGACGTTGGACCAGCTTTTATTAAAATCAAAGGTGAAGGGCGCCGCTTCAGCAAAAGGCATCTCACCATCGATTAAAAGTTTTCGAAAGACCGGACCCGTCGTTTCTTTGTTCTGCAGGACTTTAAACGTCAGCTTGTAAAAGCCATCTTTCTTTACGTTTACTTTCCAGTTAACGGTTTGTCCCGATTCTTTCCAAGAATCGCCGCCAAGTGTGTTCAGAAGAAGCTTCTTTGGACTGCTCGGAACTGCAGATGTATCATTTGCCGCGAACGGTCGTATGTACGAGCTGTTCTTTTTATAATCCTTTTCTGCTTCTCGTATGATCAGTGCGTCATCAACGAGTTTCTGATCTTTGTGTTCCTTGAGATAGTCTTTATAAGTTGGCAGTTTTTTTGGTGATTTGACATACGCCTTCCCGAGAAACATTTCTCCCGATAAGTTCGATAGCGTGATCGTATTCTTTCCTTTTTTCAGTTCGTATTTTAACGGTTCAGCTTGCAGCTGGCTCGCATCCTCTGCAGTAATCCTGCTCCATTCCTCAATTCGTTTTTGCTTTGGAATCATGTCATTACCAAAACGGTCTTTCTGGAAGGTTTGTTTGGCATTCTTCCAGTCAGCCGGGAATACTATTCTTCTGCTCTCGTAGAATGGATATTTACCGTTCACTTGAATAGCGCCCTCTATTGGAACAACCTCATTGCTCAGCGGGTAATAATCAAAAGATAGTTCATAAAGCCCCGCTTCTTTTACATCAACCTCGTATGAAACGGATGCTTGGTTATGCCAATAGAAAACACGATCGTTGTATCCTTTGCTTTTCTCAACCGGCAGCAAGTTTGATTGTTCTGCTGTTTGAAAGTTTGAAGGAGATACGGACGCTTCAAACTCTGAAGCGTCCTTCTTCCCTTCTTTCTTCCAGTTTTCAAGGACGGTATGATAGTTTTCCTCCACGACTTGTTCGGCAGGTTTATCATTACTGTTCGTTTCAGCATTTACTATATGTTGTGGAAAGATGAAGCACAGCATCAAACCTACCAAAAGAAATCTTTTAAACTTCATACTATCAACCTCCCCTTAAAATCCCGGCTTCCTATTTATCTTTTAAAGCCTCTTGTGCTTCTTTGCTTTTTTGGTCTGCTAGTTGATCAAGCTGTTTTGCGTAATCTTCAATCTTTAACTCGCCTTTGATCACGTTATCCAAGATCATGGCTACTTTTGCATTTGCTTCTTCTCCCACTTTCACACCAGTTGGTGCTTCCCAACGAGCGTCTACATAACCTGGCACCGTTTTAACAGGCTCTACAACCGCATTATCTAAGTTGTCATAAGCCAGCTTGATTCCAGGTACTTCGTTGATCGCAAAGTATTCATCTAAAATTTCCGGGTCTGCGTTAATAGGAAGTGTGTTCAACGCTTTTCCTTCCTTTTCAGCGATATCCATACGCTTCATGAAGCCTTCTTTACCGAATGACATCCATTTTGAGAAAAGGAAAGCTTCTTCTGGATGTTTACTTGTTTTAGAGATTCCAACAAAGTCGTTCGTTACACCCGTTCTTCCACCTGGAAGTCCGATATAGTCAAATTCAAACTGTCCTTTTTCAACAAGAGCCGGGATTCCCCAAGTTCCGTCCCATTTCACGGCAACTTGTCCGTTCATCCAAACTTCTTCAGCGTTTTCACCTTTAAAGTTCGCTTTTAACTCATCAGGAAGAGACTCATAGGCATAGTTGTTCGTCGTGATTTCTTTTGCAAGATTTGCTCCTGCAATGAATTCTTTGCTGTCTAATGCATATTGTCCGTCAGCCAATGTGTACCAGCCCATGTCCGGGTTAACAGCAGCCGGATACCAGTCTGCTACAGAGAATGCATGGTTTGTTCCTGCAATCC
This sequence comes from Fictibacillus phosphorivorans, assembly GCF_023715845.1. Classification (GTDB taxonomy): domain Bacteria; phylum Bacillota; class Bacilli; order Bacillales; family Fictibacillaceae; genus Fictibacillus; species Fictibacillus phosphorivorans_D. The sequence continues at coordinate 12,663 of NZ_JAMBOR010000034.1, read as the reverse complement.
CTTTAGAGATGTTTGTTACGTCTTTGATTGCTTTTGTGTATTCTTCAACGGTAAAACCAAACTCTGGGTAATCCAGGTTTGCTTCGTTAAACAAGTCTTTGTTTACGATATAGCCTAAGAAATGCTGAGCAAATGGAACCGCGTAAACTTTTCCGTTGTATGTTGCAGAATCACGTACAGCTTCTGGAATGTTGGCAAAGTCTTTATCTTTTTCCGCCATTTTCGTGATATCCAGCAGCCAGTCATTTGATAATGAAGCTGGAATCTGAGGTAGAGCAAAAACGTCTGGCATCTTGCCGGCACTTGCTGCAGCTGCTAATGTGCCGTTCCAGTCAGTCGGACTGATCGACTCATCGATCTTGACCTTGATGTTCGGATATTTCTTTTCGAATGCCTTGATCATAAGACGCTCAAGGTTTTGTTCCTTTTCTGTACCAAGTGACCAACTTGCATAAGAAATAGTCACATTTTCTTTTTTCTCACCGGTGCTCGCCTTTTCATCTGAGCTGCAGGCAGCCATTGAGAACAGAAGCGACAAGATGGCGATAAGCGCGAAAACTTTTTTCATGAAAAACCCCTCCTAATTTAAATAGATTTATAGTGGTGAAGCTTGTACTGCCACAGGATTAAAAAGAATGCGTTCTGTTTCGTTATGGGAACGAATCAGCACTTTAAATTGATGCTCCGTCAGTTTTTGCACAGTGATCGCTTCATTTTCTGACGGTATCCAGTCAGAAGAATGGAAAACGAATTCTTCCTCGTTTTGTTCGATCTTGATGAAGAGTTCAAGCTTGTTTTGCTCCTGCTTCAGATGATAGATCTCCCCTGTTCCATACGTGATGGATAAATCATCTCGAAGCGGAACATCGATTGGGAGCATGAGGCCGGCTCTTTGCGGAACGGTTAATTCCTTCCCATCAAAAAGCGGCTTTCCTTTGTAATGAAGAGTCGTTTTCTTTTTGTATTCATCAAAGTTTTGGATAAACAGATAGCTTCCATGGTCTGGACTTGTTCGAACGGTGAGATCGAGTTCTTCATCTAACTGGAAGCGGCTCTTGATACCAGCCCGCTCAGCCAACTGGACGATCAGGTCGTTCTGATAGTTGAAGCTATGATCCATTCCGATTCCGAACATGATGAGCGTTCCTTTTCCAAGTTTCTTTTCGAAAGCAACGACTTCTTTCTCATCTTCTGTCCAGGCAAATGCTCCACTTTCCGTTTCATAGATCTCCAGCTGATTCGTGATCACATTTTCCGTCTCATCGATCTGGACGAAGCCGTGATGTTTATGCCCTTTTACCGCGACGCCGATATAATCTTTTAAGATTGTACATGGTACGTTCTTCATCGTTTTTACAGGTACGGTCGGGAACAAGATCAGCTTTCCGCCGTTTTCCATGTAATTCACGAGCTTTTGCTGAATGTTCTCATCCATCCATTCGGTAGAGAACATCCAGAGCGTTGGAAGTTTACGAGGATCCAGCTCATCATCATCTAATAGATTGACAGCGTCATAGACGATATTGTTCACCCTCAGCGCTTTGGCGATCCCGTTATACAGATAAGCGTCTCGCTTATGCTGGATCTGATCGGTCATGTCCTTCGTATGTTCATCGTGGAACTCCGTCATGTAATAATCCGGATAAAAGCCAAAATGTGTATCCACTTCCGGCTTCGTTTCGATCAACGAACCTTCGAAGACTTGAAGCATCTTCCCGATATGCTGGATCGTATAGTAATGCGGACTCTTCTTACCGTCTTTTGTAAGAGGCGCCTGCCAGTCATGGCGTTTACCAAAGAGACCGATATTTTCATAGTTTTCACCCGCGGCGAACATATAATAGTTCACGCCGTTCATCCCATCAGCGATACAAAGGCGGGTTGTGAGATCGAACGTTGCTGGCTGAAGCCTTGGTTTGTCATGAATGCTTCCGCCTTGAAATTCTGCCGAGAACAGCGGCTGTTCCTTCCACTGAACGGCTTTCGTAAACGCATTTGCGAGCACAATATCCGTATAGTTGTCGTACTCGATATTGCCGATATAATAATCGCCCGCCATGAGGACGTTATCGATCTTCGCTGTTTCTAGGAGCTGCGAAATGCCGATCGGGTACATCGTGCCTCGTTTGGTGAGATCGATCGTATGAAAACCATGGATGTTCACCACAAACGGTACATCGATTCCTTTATCTTCAGCCGATCGCTTCAAATACTCGATAAAGCGTCGATAATGTTCACGAAGGAACAACCCGAACTCATTCCGGAGCGCATGAGCAAAGATAGGCTCTGGCTTTTTACTCTTTGATTCCGCGAAGCTTTTTAGCTCGCTGTAAGGAACGCAGAATGTTTGTTGAAATTCTTCCTGTGTGTATTTATGTTTAAGATGCTCTGTGAACTCTGTTAAGGTAGATTCGTTATAGTCAGGCTGATTGGTTACCCAATGAAACATCCCGACTTCGTTATCAAGCTGAAAAAGAATGACCGATCCACCGTTCGTTACAAGAAACGGTCTGATGACGGCGCATACTTTTTCATACCAGATCTCTACTTTTTCTAAAAAGACCGGATGACTGTAGCTGACAACGCGTGTAGGATGCTGTTTTCCGTCATTTGTTTTCGCGACCGCTTCCGGATAGTGATCGATGAACCAGGTCGGAACCCCGTGGTCCACGATCTCTGCCATCACGTAAGGGCCAGGGCGAACGAGGCAATACATCCCTTCTTCTTTTACCAGCTGAAGAAATGTTTTTAGATCCCTCTCAGGACGTGTTTCCCCTGTTAGATCGATCGAACCCTCTTCATATTCGTGGAAAATCCAAGGAACATAGGTACTGACCATGTTTGCGCCCGCTTCTTTCACTTGAAGGATACGGGTTCTCCATTCATCTCTTGGTACACGGAAATAGTGGAGTTCTCCACCAAAAAGCATGATTTCTTTTCCGTCTACGATTACTTTTTCGTTTTTAATCTGAATCATGTTTCACCTCACCCCGAAGTACGGCTCATTAACTCGACCGATACAGCTTCCATCGTTTCCGCATCATACGTTGAATCCATCATCTTAAACAATGACTGTGCGGCAATGGTTCCCCACTCTTTTCTCGGAACTTTTATCGTCGTGATCGAAGGACTAAAATGTTTGGATACGTAAATATCATCAAATCCGACAATGGCAATGTCATCGGGTATTTTAAGATTTTTCTCTTTAATTGCTCTGATTGCTCCCATGGCCATTTCATCGTTTGCACAAATAAAGGCTGTGGGAACGTCCTGTGTACGTTTCTCTATGTACTGGGACATCGCTAGATAGCCGCTGGATTCCGTAAAATCCGCTCGCAGCAGATCTTTTCGGGAGAATGAACGGTTGTACTTTTTCATCTCCGTTTTGAATCCTTTCAAGCGCATCTCACCATCATAGGATTCACGGGAACCTGCCATGTAACCAATTCGATTGTGGCCTTTTTCAAGAAGGTAGCGTACCGCCATCGCCGATCCTTGTTCATTTGGAAGAAGGACGTGGTTGATAAAAGGCGTCTTGATCTCCCTGTCCAAGACGACGCAAGGCAACTTTTCATCAGCAATCGCTTTTAAAAACGAATCTTCCATATGGTGGTTCAGGATAATCGCGCCATCTACATAACGCTCCACTAGCAGCCGATGATTGTCATCTGATGCATAGACCATCAGTTCATAGCCGTTTTGGATGACCACATCTTGAATGCCTTCCATCATATCCGTGAAGAACGGACCGGTGAATCCACTAAGGAACAGACCGATGATATTCGTTTTTTTCTCTTTGAGGTTTTTTGCAGGACCGTTCGTCCGATAGCCGATCTCTTTAGCGGCAAGAAGAACCTTCTGTTTTGTTTCTTTTGTGATTAAGGAGCTTCCATTGATGGAATAAGATGCTGTTGAAACGCTAACGCCTGCCCGCTTCGCAACATCTTTTAATGTGACCAACTACCACCCTCCTCACTGGTTGAAACGTTTCAATTTTTTAGTAAAAAAAATCGGGAACAGGTTTTCGAAACGTTTCACCGACACCTAAAAAAATATAGGGCTTACATATTATTGAAACGTTTCAATGAAATAATTATAATTGAAGTTGAAACCGTTTACAATAGTACTTTTTGAATATTTTGAAATATTTTTAGAGAATTTGTCTATTTTTTGCTCATCTGTATGATTGGTTGAGTCGTATCAAAACCAGGAATACTTGCTAAGTACTCTTTTGAGATGATGAGCCCTTGTTTCGTCTTCTCTAAATCTCCGCCCCAAACCGGATCTTCATGTTCTACACTTATGGCTCCGCTGTAACCCGCTTCAGTCAGTTCCGAGATGAACTTCGTCCAGTTAAGGTCACCTAAACCTGGCAATCGGTATCTCCACCAGCTAAAATCTGACAGAATCCCTGCTCTCTTTAATTGTTCATGGTTGATCTCTGTATCTTTTGCATGAACATGAAAAATTTTGTGGCCAAATTCTTTAATCGGAAGGTAAGGATCGATGAACTGCCAGATCAGATGAGAAGGATCGTATGCGAGACCGACATTTGGTGAGTCCAGTCTTTCAAATAACTTCTCCCATAGATCTGGTGAGATCGCGATGTTCCCCATGAGTGGACAGTTTTCAAAGGCGATCTTCACGTTCACCTTTTCTGCAAGTTCTAAATAATCATGAAACAGTGAAACGACCTTCTCTAGACTGTATTCCGGCTTTGAGCGGATCGCGTCATAGCCATCATAGTGATCGCCTTTTGCGTTTGCTGATATACCGGTAGATGTGACAACGACTGGAATACCCAGTTCCCCCGCCATCCTTACCCGGTTAAAGAGCTCTTTTTTATGGATGGCTGCGAGTTCCTCATCTTCACTTAAAAAGTTTCTGCAATACGTTAATGCAGAAACTTCTATCTTTCTTTCGGAAACTACTTTTTCTAAGGAGTGAAAAGGTACATTCGGTCCAACTTCCAAAGCTTGAAAGTCATGCTGGACGGACCAGTTTACCAGTTCTTCGATGTTGTCCATACCATGATGAACCAATGAATTCGTTAAAAAACCAAGCTTCATATCCTCACCTATTTTCGTTTAGATTCGCATTGAATACGGCATAAAGTAACGCTAGGCTCGCAGCCCCAATCACACCGACCTGTTCTCCCATCGAAGAAGCTTCGATCTCGACGTGTCTTTTTTTATCGAGAAAAGATAACTCGCGGATCTGTTTTTTGAGCGCCGTGATCAAGGGCAGTTCGGAATCCGCAAGTCTGCCGCCGACCATAATTTTGTTTACATGAAGCATATTAATAAAGGAAGTGAGCACGGTTGCGATCTTTTTCCCCGCATCTTTTGCCCCTTGGAGCATCTTTTCATCGTTACGTTTACACCCTGTAATAAAATCATCGATCGAATTTAGTTGATACTTCTTTATAAGCGCAGCCTCAGAAGCATATCTCTCCAAGCAGCCTCGGCTTCCGCACCAGCAAGGGTTTCCTTCTGGCTGGTAGATCATGTGACCCAACTCACCGGCACCTGTAAGATCACTTCGATATAACTGGTCCTTCAAATACATGCCTGAACCGATTCCTTGGCCGAGGTAGACGACAAGAAAGTCTGATTCGTTTTTACATGACCCGAAAAGCTTTTCGGCAAGGGCCATCCCGCGTACATGATGGTCCACGTAAACTGGAAGATGGAAGCGGGAAGAAACGGCCGATGCGAGTTCGACATCTTCCCACCCCATATGTTCTGCTTCTAAGATTCGTCCCTGCTCAAAATCAACAAGTCCCACTGACCCGATTCCGATGCAGGATACAGGATTGCTGGATGTTGCGAGGAATTGTTCGAGTTCTTTTATTAATAGGGATAAAAAATCATTTTGATCCATTTGTTCAGGAAGCGGAAAAGAATGAAACTGCAGCACTTTTCCCTTCAATGTCATGATTCCAAATTCAACGCGATCACTTCGGATATGGACACCGGCTATACGCTTCGACTCTTCATTTAAATCAAGAGCAATGGTTTTGCGCCCTGCCCGCTTTTCTCCGCCTTCCATACTGCCCGTCTCGACAACGAGTTTCTCAGCGATCAATTCAGTGATAATGTTCGTGATCGTAGCTGGTGTCAGCTTTGTAAAAGCAGCGATCTCCTGACGAGTCGGCTTCTCCAGCCTGAGGATCGACTGCAGGACGAGTGAGCGATTTAATTGTTTGGTTCGTAACGTATTTTGGCCGATGAATGACATATCTTCCTGACTCCTTATTTCGTGCTAGATTTTTACTTTACATAGACGCAGCTCATGCGCACCGTCTTCTCTTGTATATTCATAATAGTACCATACAGCACCTTCATGAACGATCGCGTCCACGTACCTGACGGCCTTGCCCGTTGCGGTTTCGAGCACTGGACCCTCTACGTTTAGTTTGGCAAATGTACGGAGGTCAAACGTAACGGCCTGTGCTACTTTTTCTTCATAATTCTGTTCAACACCGACACTTCCATCCCACAGGACCGTGTAACCGTGCTGTGTTGGGATGATCGTCGTGAGGCGCGATTGATACTGATCCCATCCTGCGTCACTTACTGGAATGACCGTATCCACCCACTTAAAATCGATGCCATCTTCACTGATCGCAAGCCCTGTTGGTGCAACCGCAAGTCCTGTATTATGAACATCACCGGTTTGGTGCATCTCTTCTGATGCCGCAGTCTTGAGTCCTTTAGCGTACACAAAATACATGTAATACTTGTCTTCATGTTTCACAATATAAGGATCTTTAACCCCTTCTGATTGAGGAAGGTCCCTTGCCGTTAATACCTTTTTGCGGTTTTCGACTTGGAACGATGAAGGTGTCTTTGCTTCGACGACATCGATGCGCCAGCGGTTATCCGCAGGATCGACATAACTGATATAAAGGCGGTACAGATCATCATTTACTTTTACGAGGGCAGAGCGTTCGATCGAGCTGGAATCAAGTTCGCGCTTATGAACACTCCAAACGTCTGTGAAGTTTTCACCATCTTTGCTGCTCGCGATGCGCACTTCAAAGCCTCGCTCGTTTTCTCCAAGTCCACGCGGGTTGCGAAGGCGGTAATACAAATAAAACGTCTCATCTTTTTCATCGAATAAAACGGTCGGCGCTCCTGCCCAAAAGCCTGTCTCGTTACCGAGTGGCGAGATGACCGTCTTTCCTTCTTCGGGGTTGAATAGTGGTGCTAGGTTTACAGTGGCTTGATGTGTTTGGGTTTGTTGCATGTTGAAATCCTCCTTGTTTGTTTTGGTGAGGGGTATGGGGAGCGGTTAATTCAGCGACCATCCCGTTTTTTTACGGTACGTGTTTTTATATTTGTTACACGTTCGCTCAGAATTCTTGAGTTTCGCTCAAAAACGGCGAGTAACGCTCAGAATCTTCTCGCTACGCTCAAAACACCCTTCGTTTCGCTCAAAATCTCTTTTTTTCGCTCAAAGTCCATAAAAAATCTATTATTCTATCTCTGAAATCGAGACTCGCCTTCCTTCTTGGCTCGATAAAACGGCTGCATCGATCACTTTTGCAGCTTTTGCGGCATAAGCGAACGATAATTCATGCGGCTGATTGTACTTTATCGCCTCATAGAACTCTTTATACTGTTTACCACGGGCAAGTCCCGGGAACTTATGCCGCTCCTCGATCTCAAGAGGTTCTCGTTCACCAGACCAGGAACCATCAGCATTCTTTTTTCTCAAGAAGAGCTGCCCGTGCTGATCCATAGAAATAGCCGCTTTCGTCCCCACGATCTCCAAACCATCGCCATCTTGTGGCAGCAACCGAGAGTTGTTCAGCGTTATCATCGCTCCGTTTTCTAAACGGGCGATCACCACAGCTAGATCATCGTTTGTAACTGGAGCTGTTGAAGAACCTTCTGCCTGGCGCGCTTGGATAAATGTTGCAAGTTCAGCCTGTACGCTCTTAATCTCCCCACACGTTTCATGCAGGAAAAAATGGATGAGATCCACTTGATGAATCCCAAAATCCGCGACTGCTCCGGCTCCAGACGATTCTTTTTTCATCCGCCATTCCAGACCAACGTTCGGGTTTCCGATCCTTCCGCCCCCAAGCTTATGACGATATGAAAAGATGTCTCCAAGTTCACCTGATGAGAGGATCTCTTTGATCAGCTGAGCGTATGGATGATAGCGATACTGCATGCCCATGTAGTTGACGACGCCTGCTTCCGCTGCCTCTTTGGCCAATTGTTGTGATTCGTAATAATCGATGGAAAGAGGCTTCTCACATAAAACGGGAAGTTTCTTCTTGAAGGCTTCTCTTGCGATCGTTCCGTGCGATAAGTTATCGGTACAGATCACCACCGCATCTACCTTGTCTAATAATTCCTCTAGGCTGGAACAGATCAAAGAGGAAGAAAGATTGTGCTGCTGGATCCAATGCTGTGCGTTTTTCGGAACGATATCGTAAACCGCTGAGAGGATCCATTCAGGATTCGCTTGGATACCGTGAAGATGATCACTTGCCACACCGATCGTTCTTCCCGTCCCCACAATTCCGATTCGTAAGCTCATATTTTTGCACCTCCTATGAAATCTGTAATAATTAATTAATTCATTAAATTTATTAAATTAATATGATAGTACCATTCGTTTAGGAACCTAGCAACCTCTGAATATAGTTGTAACTGATTTGTAAACTATCGAATGGATCTCCCGGACATTCATCTTGTTCCACCACATACCACTCGATCCCCGACTTTTCACCCCATTCGATGATCGGCTTGACGTCGATACTCCCTGTCCCGAGTGCAGCGTACGTCTCTTCTTCATCGTTCGTCATGTCTTTTAAATGAATGATGGGCATGCGATTTTTGTAAGAATCGATAAACTGCAGTGGATCTCTTCCGGCCTTTTTTACCCAATAAATATCAATCTCCGCTAATATTTTATTGGATTCCGCTGGGTCTAACAGGTACTCGATCGCTGTTTGACCGTTGATCATCGTCTGAAATTCAAAATCATGATTATGGTAGCTGACACGGATATCAGGATGATTATCTACAATTGAATTCAATAACTGTTTAACATGCTGATAGCTATCAACTGTCCTTAACTCTTCAGACAAATAGGGACAAACGATATCTCTCGTCTCATAAAGATGGGCTTCTCTTAACACGTTCTCCATATCATATTCCAGTCGATTTAACGGAACATGCATGCCGGCCGCTTTTAAATTCAGCTCTTTTAACTTTTGTGCCACTTCTTTTGGGTCATATTTATCAGAGAGAGCTGAAATCTGGACGCTGCTCCACCCCATTTTTTTTAGATCCGTTAAAACTTGAAAAAGATCCTGTTCCATTTCATGACGCAGTGTATACAGCTGTACCCCAAACTTTTCTATCATTTTAAAATCCTCTCCTCTTCCTTTAATGTGTGCTTTCCACTTTTTTAAATGGCAGTGTGATTTCTTTACCGGTCTTGGCAGATTCATAGATCGCTAGAATGATTTCGAGTGGCTTCAATCCTTCCTCCCCGTTGACTAAGGGCTCTCTTCCTTCTCGGATGGCGTTCATCATGTCCTCGATCTGCAGACGATGCGCATAGCCAAAGACCGTTGTCGGGTCCGGTTTATCAAGATCCTCTGCTGCTAAGTTGACGGATTGGCCGTCCTGTTCCGTTGATTTTAAAAATAAATGCGTAAGTTTGTCATGCTCGATAACGGCAGATCCGTTTGTGCCAAAGATCTCAAGTCTTGAAGAGAGGCCAGGATACGCGCTTGTTGTGCCGACGATCGTTCCGAGTGCACCGCTCTTGAATTTAACGGTTACCACCGCAACGTCTTCCACCTCTATTCGATCATGAGCGAGTGTCGCTGTATGGGCAAAAACGCTTTCGACTGAACCGACTAAATATTGAAGCAGGTCGATCGTATGAATGGACTGGTTCATCAACGCACCGCCTCCGTCCATCGCCCATGTACCGCGCCATGCCCCGCTATCATAATAACTCTGCGTTCTGTACCAATTCACTGCGCATTCTCCAAGCACCATATGACCAAATTGACCGTCTTCTATTACGCGTTTTACTTTTACCGTGGAATGGTCAAAACGATGCTGTGAGATAACGGCGAGCTTCACTCCAGCTTCCCTGCATGCATCGATCATGGCTGTTGCTTTCTCGTACGTGACATCAATCGGTTTTTCAGCGATTACATGCTTTCCATGACGGGCAGCATCGATCGCAATGTCTCCCCTTAGGCCACTTGGTGTCAAGATGTTTACGATATCGATATCATCCCGTTTTAGAAGATCCAGATAGTCCGAATACCAATCCACTTGGTACGTTTGGCCAACACTTTTTGCGCAATCTTCCACCACGTCCGCTACAGCAACGAGCTTGGCCCCTTTAATGTTGTTGATTTCTTGTGCATGCGTATGGCTGATTACCCCGCATCCGATAATGCCGAATCGAAATTCCGTTGTCATGATGAAACCTCCTTATTTTGATGGATGTTTGTTAATAAGCGGTTTAAGGCTCTTGATGCTTGTTGGAAAAGTTGTTTTTGGCTGTACCCTGAAAATTCATCTTCTGCAGCTAAATGATGTTCGATCGATAAGAACCCTTGATAGCCGTCTTCTTTTAATTGAGTTAAAACGGCTTCCATTTCCCCATCCCCCTGTCCTGGAAGAAGTACTTTTCCGTCTAAAAAACGTGCATCCTTTATATGCACATATTCGATGTACGGCTGGAGTAGAGGGTATGCCTCTGTATAGGGTTTCACGCCGCATTGGACGAAGTTCGCCATATCAAATACGGCTCTGAAGTTTGGAGAAGAAATCGCTGTTAGGAGATCCAAACAGCATTCAGGACTGTCTCCATAAATGCCTTTTTCATTTTCATGAAGCAGGATCACATCATTTTCTTCTGCTTTTTTCACCATCGCCTTCGTTCGGTTGATCACTTCCTCCCTGTATGTGAAGTGATCTTCCTTTTTCGGAATAAAAAACGAAAAAACCCGGATGTAAGCGGTGTCAAAAATCTCAGCAAGCTTGATGACTTTATCAAGGTCGTTCAGCTGGTGAGAGAAATCATCCAGGATGCTGATTTTTCCGATCGGTGACCCAATGGCCGATACCTGAAACCCTTTCGTGTCGAGTTCTTTTTTGATAGTTTTAATGTCCTGTTCCGTTAGCTCGACCACATTTTTGCCCCATACACTTCGAAGTTCAATGTGTTTCATTCCTTCCGCTTCCAATACATTGAGCTGTTCTGTGAGGTCTGGTGAAATCTCATCACCAAAGCCTGTTACTTTTATCAAATTGGTCATATCTACTCCTTTTTTGCGCTAGATCATTTTTTGAAGTTCTTTCTTGCTTCATAAATCCGCTTTTGCACCATCAACACATTCGCTTCAAAACAGATGGGTGAAACGTTTCGAAAACAAGCGTAAACATCTCCTTGTTTTTATAATTTTTGATTATTCAATAAATTATGTATCATTATAGTGTTAACTCAAAAAGATCACAACTAAAGATTCATGGGTATAAAGTGGTGTTTAACAAAAAAGCCGACTCATGATCGAGTCAGCTTACTTAATCTACAATCTTTTCGCGAGCGCCAGTGCACCGCACAACCCTGCGTTATCCCCCAGTTCAGGCGGAACGATATAAGCGTCGATATTTACGAGTAGATTCTCGTGCTGGATGTAGCCGTTCAAGAGATTCACTACGTTTTCGATAATGATCGGAAACAGTTGTTTTTGCTGCATCACTCCACCACCGAGGATGAGTTTTTTCGGCGAGAGGACGAGGATGTAATTCACGAGTGCTTGGGCGAGATAATAAGCTTCGAGTTCCCATACTTCCGGGTTTGCTGAGAGCACAACACCCTTTTGACCCCAGCGGTTTTCAATCGCTGGACCTGCGGCCAGTCCTTCCAGGCAATCGCCGTGAAACGGACAGTTCCCTTTATACGTGTCGTCTTTATGTCGTTTTACGAGAATGTGGCCCATCTCGGGGTGGAGCATTCCGTGAATGAGCTTCCCTTCCGCAACCGCTCCGACTCCGATTCCCGTTCCGACTGTCATGTAGACACAGCTGTCGAGTCCTTTTGCCGCGCCCCATTCCATTTCGCCGAGCGCCGCTGCGTTCACGTCCGTGTCGAACGCCATCGGCACATCGATCTCTTTTTTGAGTTCACCGAGCAAGTTCACGTTCTTCCAGTGCTTTTTCGGTGTGCTTGTGATAAATCCGTATGTGGAGCTTTCTTGGTTCAGATCGATCGGTCCGAATGAACCCACGCCTAGCGCTTCGATCTGCTTGTCCTTGAAATAATCTATTACGAGTTTTAGTGTTTCTTCCGGCGTTGTCGTTGGAAAACTGATCTTTTCAATGATTTCTCCGTGTTCATTGCCGATTCCGCAGACAAATTTTGTACCGCCTGCTTCAATTGCACCTAAAATCATGTTGACCGCTCCTTTCGTTAGCTTGATTTTACCATGAAACGGTTGTAGTGATGTGATGTGAGTGGGGAAGTAGGTTTTTTTGAGTAGCCTTTAAATTAGTCTTAAAAGTGGAGACATCCTTGTGAGAATTCTTTATACTTAAACAAAACTAATTTAGGGGACGTGTCCACATGAAAAGAAAGTCTTTAGAGTACCGAGAATATGTCGCGAAGCTT
>NZ_JAMBOR010000033.1 GCF_023715845.1 Fictibacillus phosphorivorans | reverse complement strand
ATAAAGCGCCCATAATAAAAAGCCTCTGTGAAGAGGCTCATTGATGTTCATATGAAAATCCCTTAAGAATGGGACTCAATTGAATATTTCTCACAAAATTTATCTCCACTTTATTGACAGAAGTCCAGTAGCTCGTCGATTCTGAGCGGTACTCGAAGATTCTGAGCGAAATGAGGGTCATCTTGCGCGAACGTGTAACAGATTAAAAGAACACGTACCGTAAATTCTCCAGAGACTCCCTTCTACCAAAAAAAGAAGGCTGACGGGGTCAGCCATCCTTTCAGAAAACTATTTTAATTAAAAGAAGTGACCCAAACGTAATTGAACCTCCAAAATTGGATCAGCTCTCTCAACATTACTTATTTATTTAAATCCTGGATTCCCGGAGCATGTTCGTTTGGCATCTCAGGCATAGTCGGAACTGGATAACCGTCTGGAGGAGGGATAACCTGCAGGTTTCCACTGTTTCTGCTAGGTGATTCGCCTTGGAAGATCTCGCCGATTCTTGTTTCATCCAGTCTGAAGTTAAACTGGGCATTATGGAAGCCCAAATCTACATACTTTTTACATTCAGGATATTTGTTCAAATCATAGTTAGGGATCGGGAAAATTTTACCCCAATCTACACCAAGTGTTTCAAGTGCTTTTGCAAAAGCATTCTGATGCGCATTATCACGAACGATTAAGAACGCGATGGTTTCCCTTAATGTTTTATTTGAACTCATTTCATAAATTCTAGACTTTTGTAATACACCCGTTGATTCAAGCATGACGTTATTTAAAAGGTCAGCCACCAAGTTTCCATGACAATAAACCCATGATCCATTCCACGGGTTGCCGCCAGCATCTACTGGGAGTGAGGCTTGTGCACCCATGATGTAGTGGTGTGGATTTCCTGATTGAACAGGTTCGTCTAAAGGAGCTCCATCAGGGGCCGTATTTCCTGCACCGCCTTCGCCTGAACCGTTTAACAATTGGTTGATGGTGCTTTGAACCAATTCCACGTGGCTGAGTTCCTCTAAAAAGATACCTCGTATTAGATCTCTATACTTTTTATCTTTCCCTCGGAAATTGGCGCTTTGGAAAGAAAACTGCATCATTGTCCGCATTTCTCCGAATTGACCGCCAAGTGCTTCTTGTAATACTTTAGCAGCATCTGGATCGGGCTTGTCGGGTTGTATCAAGTTGATCAAATCTTCTCTGTAAAAATACATGTATTTAACACCCTTCCATTTTCATTTGATACTTCATTAGAGTTTGTTTAAATCTCATAAGTATAAGCGTCATGTTTTGGTAAGGGTGTTAAATGAAGAAAAAGGAAACATTCTATCATTTCCAACTTGTCCAAAAAGTGTTATTCTTAACAAAGTATTTTTTTCATCTTAGGAGGTTGGCGCCTTGTTAGATAATGCGATTATGATGGTCTGTATTATTTTATTAATAAATATTGTATATGTCTCGTTCTTTACAATACGGATGATTCTCACGCTTAAAGGGCAGCGGTATCTGGCTGCTTTTATAAGTACTTTTGAGGTTATTATATATGTTGTTGGTCTGGGATTGGTTCTTGATAACTTAAATGAAATCCAGAACTTGATTGCGTATGCAGTTGGTTATGGATTAGGTGTATTAGTTGGAATGAAGATTGAGGAAAAGCTTGCACTTGGATATACTACTGTTAACGTAATTACAACGGATCTCGTAGGAGGACTGCCGAATGCTCTTCGTAACAAGGGATATGGTGTTACGAACTGGTTGGCAGAAGGCCGTGAAGGGCAGCGTTTAATGATGGAGATCTTAACATCTCGAAAATCAGAATTGAACTTGTATAATACCGTTAAAGATTTAGATCCAAAAGCCTTTATTATTTCACATGAGCCTAAAGCATTCCATGGTGGATTTTGGGTCAAGGGTATCAGGAGGTAACAGATGGAGAAGAGACCATCTAAAAAGAAGTTTGCTGTTGAATCAGGAGAATCTATTTCCGATTGCTTGGATCGAATGGCAAAGGAAGGTTATACACCTGTCAGAAGAATGGAAGAGCCTGTGTTCCATGAAGTGAAACGTAATGGCAGAATGGAGCCGGAAGTGAAAGAACAGCGAATTATATTTGAAGGAAAACGGATAGATTAACCCTAAAACACGAACATTAAGTATACTATATAACTTAATGTTCGATTTTTGTTGACAAACGAAAACGACCATTGCTACAATGAAACCAGAAGAATAAAGCCCTCATATAATTTCGGGGATATGGCCCGTAAGTCTCTACCTGATGACCGTATATTTCATCAGACTATGAGGGAAAGCATCTTTCTGTTGTTATTTTAATGGATACGTATGTCCAGTTGGCTGCTTTCTCTCATTTTAGGGAGAAGCATACCAATTGGACTTTTTTATTTTTTCTGATAATAAGGAGGCTGCCATGGCTAAAGTAGGCGTGATCATGGGAAGTGTTTCAGATTGGGAGACAATGAAAGAAGCTTGCGATATTTTAGAAGAGCTGGAAGTTGCTTATGAAAAGCGTGTTGTTTCAGCACACCGTACACCAGATCTTATGTTTCAATATGCAGAAGAAGCTGAACAAAGAGGACTTGAAGTAATCATTGCAGGAGCTGGCGGTGCCGCGCACTTACCGGGTATGGTTGCAGCAAAGACCATCCTTCCTGTTATCGGGGTGCCGGTTCAGTCTAAAGCGCTTAATGGTCTTGACTCCCTTTTATCCATCGTTCAGATGCCTAAAGGCGTACCGGTCGCAACGGTTGCAATCGGAAAAGCTGGGGCTGCGAACGCAGGACTTCTAGCTGCGCAGATGGTAGCCGTTCATGATGAAGGAGTAAGACAGCGACTTAAAAAACGCCGGGCTAATGCCGAAGAGATGGCGATTGAAAGTAGTGAGCAGCTTGTATAAAACAATCAGACCACAGCAGACAATCGGAATTTTAGGCGGGGGACAGCTCGGACGCATGATGGCACTGAGCGCCAGAGAAATGGGTCTACGCGTCATCGTTTTAGAACCGGGTGAAGACTCGCCTTGCGGACAAGTGGCCGATCAGCAGATTATAGCTGGTTACGAAGATCGTGAAGGTATCCAGAAGCTTGGCCATCTAAGTGATGTTGTCACATACGAATTTGAAAACATAGATGCAGAAAGTGCGGGCTGGCTGGAGGAACATGCCTACCTGCCGCAGGGAAGCCGACTTCTTGCTGTCACTCAGCACCGCTTAAGAGAAAAAGAGACGTTAGTCAAAGCTGGCGTACCGGTCGCACCTTTCAGACCGGTATCAGCTCTAGATTCCTTAAGAGAAGCTATTACCCAACTCGGATTTCCTTCTGTCCTAAAGACGTGTCGGGGCGGTTATGA
The DNA here is from genome assembly GCF_023715845.1 of Fictibacillus phosphorivorans. Lineage (GTDB taxonomy): Bacteria > Bacillota > Bacilli > Bacillales > Fictibacillaceae > Fictibacillus > Fictibacillus phosphorivorans_D. Next base: position 24,942 of record NZ_JAMBOR010000033.1, on the reverse strand, counting down.
CGGTAAAGGGCAATTCGTTATTAGACAGGAAAGCGATCTAGAAATAGCCGCTGGACTTTTAAATAAAGATTCAGATTGTGTTTTAGAGGCTTGGCTGGAATTTGAAAAAGAGATCTCGGTAATTTTAACAAGAAGTGTGAGTGGTGAGGTTAAATCGTTCCCGATAGCAGAGAATATTCATAAAGACAACATTCTGCATCAAACGATCGCACCTGCACGTATTTCGAAGCGAACTGCGGAACAAGCGGAGACATTAGCGGGGTCGATCGCAACGGAACTGGAGCTGGTTGGTACGCTTGCCGTAGAGATGTTCGTCACAAAAGGCGGAAGTATCTATGTGAACGAACTTGCGCCACGTCCGCATAACTCGGGTCATTACACGATCGAGGCATGTGAGACGTCACAGTTTGATCAGCATGTACGCGCGGTGTGCAACTGGCCGCTTGGCAATACAGACTTAATAAAACCAGCCGTGATGATCAACATCTTAGGTGAACATCATGAGACTGTGTTACATGAGATAGGAAAATTAGGAGAAGCGAAACTTCACCTGTATGGAAAGAAAGAAGCAAAAGCGAAACGTAAAATGGGACACATAACAGTCTTAGGCGATACAATCGAAGATGCGCTTGAAAAAGCTGATAAAGTGTCTAGCGTATTTTTTGAGAGAAAGAAGACGGAGGTACAAAAATGATTGAACGGTATACTCGCCCAGAGATGGGAGCTATTTGGACGGATGAAAACAAATACCAAGCATGGCTGGAAGTTGAGATCCTAGCATGTGAAGCGTGGGCGGAACTTGGAGAAATCCCTAAAGAGGATGTAAAAAAGCTTCGTGAAAATGCTTCCTTTGATATTAACCGAATCTTAGAAATCGAAGCAGAGACACGTCATGATGTTGTGGCGTTTACAAGAGCGGTTTCTGAAACTCTTGGCGAAGAGCGTAAATGGGTGCATTACGGCCTAACTTCAACAGACGTTGTAGATACAGCACTTTCTTATCTTTTAAAACAAGCAAACGACATCTTAGCGAAAGACCTTGATCGATTTGTTGAAATTTTAGGAGAGAAAGCGAAAGAGCATAAGTACACAGTGATGATGGGACGTACACACGGTGTGCACGCTGAGCCGACAACGTTCGGTTTAAAGCTTGCCCTATGGTACGAAGAAATGAAGCGTAATGTGGAACGCTTTAAGCAAGCGGCTGATACAGTTCGTTTCGGTAAGATCTCTGGGGCTGTTGGAACATATGCCAACATCGATCCTTTCGTTGAGAAATATGTATGTGAAAAGCTTGGATTAGAAGCTTCACCGATCTCTACACAAACCTTGCAACGCGACCGTCACGCACACTACATGTCAACACTCGCTTTAATCGCAACAAGCATCGAGAAGTTTGCAACTGAAGTTCGCGGACTTCAAAAGAGTGAAACGCGTGAAGTGGAGGAATTCTTTGCGAAAGGTCAAAAAGGTTCTTCTGCCATGCCGCATAAACGTAATCCGATCGGTTCTGAAAACATGACAGGGCTCGCTCGTGTGATCCGTGGGTACATGATGACAGCTTACGAGAACGTGTCACTGTGGCATGAGCGCGATATCTCGCATTCATCTGCTGAACGTGTCATCCTGCCGGATGCGACGATCGCATTGAACTATATGCTGAACCGTTTTGGCAACATCATCAAAAACTTAACGGTGTTCCCAGAGAACATGAAGCGCAACATGGAACGCACATACGGGTTGATCTACTCACAGCGCGTTCTATTGAAACTCATCGACAAAGGCATGGCACGTGAAGAAGCGTATGACACTGTACAGCCAAAAGCGATGCAAGCATGGGAAGAAGGCGTACAGTTCAGAACACTAGTAGAAGCTGAACCGAAAATCACAGAAAAATTAACACCTGAAGAAATCTCAGAATGCTTTGATTACAGTTACCATCTGTCACACGTAGACACGATCTTCGACAGACTAGGACTTTAAAGGTTTTAAATAAAAGAAGAATTGCTTTTTTAAATGGTTAATGTTTGAACATTATTGAAAAGTTGGTTGGAGTGGAAGGTACGAGACTCCTGGGGGACAAGCGGGACAGGTGAGACTCCTAACGCGCAAAGCGCGAGGAGGCTCACCGCACGCCCCCCGGAAAGCGAGTACCTGCAACGGAAATCAACCTCTTTCAACTACGAAGATTAAACAAGCTTATTGCAGGACTTCAACTAAAAAGAGAGTGATCTATTGAGCTCTCTTTCTCTTTGCCTTTTTTAAAAGATTGAATATTGGGAATCTTCCCGTAATGGAGGGGTTAGAATGGAGAAGCTAGAGCAGTTGTATGAAGGAAAAGCCAAGAGAATCTACGCAACAACAGAAGAAAACATCGTATGGGTGAGCTACAAGGATTCAGCAACAGCTTTTAACGGTGAGAAAAAAGCTGAGATCGAAGGGAAAGGCAGACTAAACAACGAGATTTCATCCATTCTGTTCGAGCTGCTAAAAGAAAAAGGCATTGAATCTCACTTTGTGATGCGAGTGTCAGAAACAGAACAACTCGTAAAGAAGGTGGCCATCATTCCCTTAGAAGTAGTCGTGCGCAATATCGCAGCAGGTTCACTATCAAAGCGCACGGGGATTCCAGAAGGACAGATCCTCCCAAGAACGATTGTCGAGTTTTATTTCAAAAATGATGACCTTGGTGATCCGCTGATTACAGAAGAGCATATCGATATTCTTAATCTGGCTACAAAAGAACAGCTATCATTCATCTCTAAACAAGCCCTTCAAGTAAATGAGGTCCTGACTTCGTATTTTGTACAGCGAAAAGTGAAGCTTGTAGATTTCAAGCTTGAGTTCGGAATCGATCAAGATGGACAACTGCTCCTTGCTGACGAGATCTCTCCAGATACTTGCCGCTTATGGGATGCAGAAACAAATGAGAAATTTGATAAAGATGTGTTCCGCCGTGAACTTGGAAGTTTAACAGATGCTTATGAAACTATTTTAAAACGTCTAGGAGGCCTATCATGTACAAAGTAAAAGTTTATGTGACGCTAAGAGAAAGTGTATTGGACCCGCAAGGAAAGGCAGTTATGCATTCACTTCATAAAATGGGACAGTCGGAAGTTGAAGACGTGCGTATCGGCAAATATTTGGAGCTGACACTTCAAAAGGGCGACTACGACCTAGATGAAAAAATCGTTAGCATGTGTTCTAAATTATTATCCAATCCGGTTATTGAGGACTATCGGTACGAGGTGGAGGAGGTTGTTGCACAGTGAAGTTTGCAGTAATCGTATTCCCAGGATCGAACTGTGACACAGATATGTATCATGCTGTAAAAGACGAGCTCGGAAGTGATGTTGAGTACGTATGGCATGATGCATCAGACTTAAGTGGATTTGACGGTATTTTACTACCAGGCGGTTTCTCTTATGGAGACTATTTACGCTCTGGTGCCATTGCTCAATTTTCAAATGTGATGAGTGAAGTGGTTAGGGCAGCAAAAGAAGGCAAGCCAGTTCTTGGTGTTTGCAACGGATTTCAAATTTTGCTTGAAACAGGTTTACTTCCTGGAGCGATGCGCCGTAATGAATCGCTGAAATTCATCTGCCAGCCGGAAGAGCTTGTGGTTATGAACGACCAGACTCTTTTTACCTCTCAATATGAAAAAGGTGAAGTGATCTCTGTTCCAGTCGCACATGGAGAAGGCAACTACTATTGCGATGAAGAGACGCTCAAGTTGTTAAAAGAAAACGATCAGATTGTTTTTACCTATGCGAAGAATCCGAACGGATCTGTTGAGGATATTGCCGGAATTACGAATCAGGAGGGCAATGTACTTGGGATGATGCCGCACCCGGAACGCGCTGTTGATGAGCTGTTAGGAAGCAAAGACGGACTGAAGTTATTTCAATCAATCGTGAAGAGCTGGAGGGAACGCTATGTCGCTGCAACATGAACCAACAAGTTCTCAAATTAAAGAACAAAAATTATACCGTGAAATGGGCTTAAGTGATTCAGAGTTTGAATTAGTAGAAAAGATTATTGGAAGACTTCCAAATTGGACGGAAACTGGATTGTTCTCTGTTATGTGGAGTGAACATTGTTCTTACAAAAATTCAAAACCTGTGCTTTCAAGGTTCCCGACAAAAGGAGAGCGTGTGCTGCAAGGACCTGGTGAAGGTGCTGGGATCGTCGATATCGGTGATGGTCAGGCGGTTGTGTTCAAGATTGAATCACATAACCATCCATCGGCGATTGAACCGTATCAAGGAGCGGCAACTGGGGTTGGCGGAATTATCCGTGACGTATTCTCCATGGGTGCACGTCCGATCGCTATGCTGAACTCCCTGCGTTTTGGTGAATTGGATTCTTCTCGTGTGAAATATTTGTTTGAACAGGTTGTAGCCGGGATCGCAGGCTACGGAAACTGTATCGGTATTCCAACAGTGGGCGGAGAAGTTCAGTTTGATCCGTCATACGAAGGTAACCCGCTTGTTAACGCCATGTGTGTCGGTTTAATCGATCACAAGGACATTAAAAAAGGTCAGGCAAAAGGTGCTGGCAACTCTGTCATGTACGTTGGAGCAAAAACGGGACGCGACGGTATCCACGGTGCGACATTCGCATCGGAAGAATTATCTGAAGCATCCGACGAGAAGCGCCCAGCGGTTCAAGTTGGAGATCCGTTCATGGAAAAGCTTGTGATGGAAGCATGTTTGGAATTGATCCACAACTGTGATGCACTCGTTGGTATTCAAGATATGGGTGCGGCTGGCTTAACGAGTTCTTCAGCTGAGATGGCAAGTAAAGCAGGAATGGGAATCGAGATGAACCTTGACCTGATTCCGCAGCGTGAAACAGGTATGACTGCTTACGAGATGATGCTTTCTGAATCCCAAGAACGCATGCTTTTAGTTGTAGAAAAAGGCCGCGAGCATGAAGTAGAAAAGATTTTTGAAAAGTGGGATCTCGACTGTGTAACAGTAGGAAAAGTTATTGAAGAAAAAGTGTTGCGTCTTACACATCAAGGTGAGGTCGTAGCAGATGTACCAGTAGACGCCCTTGCTGAAGATGCACCGGTTTACCAAAAACCTTCAAAAGAGCCGGTCTATTATGGGGAATTTCAAGGGCAAGAGGATTATATTCCACAGGTTACTAGCTTCAAATCTACGTTGCTATCGTTACTTGAGCAACCGACGATCGCGAGCAAAGAGTGGGTTTATAACCAATATGATTATATGGTGCGCACAAATACAGTTGTAGCGCCGGGGTCTGATGCGGCAGTCGTGAGAATCAGAGGAACAAAAAAGGCACTTGCGATGACAACGGATTGTAATTCACGCTACTTGTACTTGGATCCGGAAGTTGGCGGGAAGATCGCTGTAGCTGAAGCGGCTCGTAACCTTGTATGTTCAGGGGCGAAGCCATTGGCAGTAACGGACTGCTTAAACTTTGGTAATCCAGAGAAGCCTGAGATCTTCTGGCAGCTTGAAAAATCGGCTGACGGTATGAGCGCGGCATGTACGAAACTTGAGACTCCTGTAATCGGAGGAAACGTCTCTCTTTATAACGAAACGAACGGTGTAGCGATCTATCCGACGCCTGTTATCGGAATGGTCGGTTTGATTGAAGATACAGAGCATATTGTAACGCAAACCTTTAAAGAGGCAGGAGACATCATCTACCTGATCGGAGAAAGCAAGCCTGAGTTTGGCGGAAGTGAACTCCAGAAGATGAAAGAAGGACGCATTTTCGGCAAAGCGCCTCACATCGATCTAGAAGTGGAAGAAAGCAGACAATGTGACCTTTTAGCCGCGATTCAAAAAGGGCTTATCGCTTCAGCGCACGATGTAGCAGAAGGCGGACTTTCAGTAGCACTGGCTGAATCCGTGATGGACGGAAAAGTTGGGGCGAGCGTAACACTAACAGATGAGCCGACCGGAAGTCTTTTCGGTGAATCTCAATCTCGCTTCTTAGTAACGGTAAAACCTGAAAATCAAGATGAGTTCCAACAACTTGTGAAAGATGCAAAAATCATAGGGTTTGTACGTTCTGAGAGCGGTCTTGCGATTGATAACGAGCAGGGTGAAGAGTTATTATCCTGTACGCTCCAGGAACTGCAAGACGCCTGGAAAGGAGCAATTCCATGCTTGCTGACATCAAAGGTTTAAACGAAGAATGTGGCGTATTTGGTATCTGGGGTCACCCGGATGCCGCGCAGTTAACATATTATGGCCTTCATAGCCTACAGCATCGCGGGCAAGAAGGTGCTGGAATTGTTGTAACGGATGGAGAACGCCTCCGCACACATAAAGGGAGCGGTCTTGTAAATGACGTTTTTAGTAAAGGTGAGTTAGAAGGTTTGGTTGGACATGGTGCGATTGGCCATGTCCGGTACTCAACAGCTGGAGGAAACGAGCTTGCTAATGTTCAGCCGCTCTTGTTTCGCTCACAAACGAGTTCACTCGCATTAGCGCATAACGGAAACCTTGTAAATGCCAATGCATTGAAACATCAGCTTGAATCTCAAGGAAGCATCTTTCAGACAACATCAGATACTGAGGTTTTAGCGCATCTTATCAAACGAAGCGGTTATTTTACGCTAAAAGAAAAAGTACAGAACGCTCTTACGATGTTAAAAGGGGCGTATGCGTTTTTAGTCATGACAGAGAACGAGATGATGGTAGCGTTAGATCCGAACGGCTTGCGTCCTTTGTCTCTTGGCATGCTTGGCGATGCTTATGTGGTAGCTTCAGAAACGTGTGCATTTGATGTAATCGGCGCAACATACGTACGTGACGTGCAGCCTGGCGAACTATTGATCATCAACGAAGAAGGTTTAACAGTAGACCGTTTTTCAACTTCCGTACAGCGCTCTATGTGTTCGATGGAATATATTTATTTTTCAAGACCTGACAGCAATATTGAAGGAATCAACGTTCATGCTGCACGAAAAAGTCTTGGGAAGAAGATGTTTGAGGAAGCACCGGTTGAAGCAGATGTTGTAACAGGTGTTCCAGATTCAAGCATCTCAGCAGCAATCGGTTATGCGGAGGCATCAGGTATCCCTTATGAGATCGGCTTGATTAAGAACCGTTATGTAGGCAGAACTTTCATCCAGCCTTCACAAGAACTGCGTGAACTTGGAGTAAAGATGAAGCTATCACCTGTTCGCGGGATTGTTGAAGGCAAACGTGTCGTGATGGTGGATGACTCGATCGTGCGAGGTACGACGAGCCGCCGTATCGTAAAGATGCTGCGTGCCGCGGGCGCAACAGAGGTGCATGTGAGAATTACAGCACCACCTATCGCTCATCCGTGCTATTACGGAATCGATACATCGGAACGTGCAGAACTCATCGCCTCTAAACATTCAGCTGATGAGATCCGTGAAATTATCGGAGCTGATTCTTTATCTTTTATTTCTGTTGAAGGATTGATGGACGGGATTGGACGCTCTAACGCTGAACCGAACTGCGGGCAGTGTCTAGCATGTTTTACTGGCCGTTATCCAACAGAAATTTATCCAGATACAGTTTTACCATATGAAAAAGAGCTTGTTTAAAGGGGGAGAAGTCGATGGCAGAAGCATATAAGCAAGCGGGAGTAAATATCGAAGCAGGTTATGAAGCGGTTGACCGGATCAAGAAACATTCATTGCGAACAAAACGTCCAGAAGTACTAGCGGGACTTGGCGGGTTTGGTGCAATGTTTGATCTTTCAGGTTTTTCACATACGGAACCAGTCCTTGTTTCCGGAACAGACGGAGTAGGAACAAAATTGATGCTCGCTTTTGCAGTAGATAAACATGACACGATTGGTGTAGATGCCGTTGCCATGTGTGTGAACGATATCGTCGCGCAAGGAGCAGAGCCGCTTTATTTCCTGGACTATATTGCTTGCGGCACACTTCACCCTGAAAAAGTAGAGCAGATCGTAAAAGGCATCGCGGATGGCTGTGAACAAGCTGGCTGTGCGCTTATCGGGGGAGAGACAGCTGAGATGCCAGGCATGTACAGCAGTGAAGAGTATGACCTTGCAGGTTTTACCGTGGGGATCGCTGAGAAATCGAAGCTGATCAACGGCTCACAAATCGGAGAGAACGATATCTTGATCGGTCTTGCTTCAAACGGATTGCACTCGAACGGCTTTTCGCTTGTACGAAAGGTTTTGTTAGAGGATGCTGGGTTAGATGTAAAGGAAACCTATGCTGGGTTGTCTAAACCGCTTGGTGAAGAGCTTCTGACACCTACAAGAATCTATGTAAAGCCGTTATTAGAAGTCTATAATAAATTCGATGTAAACGGAGTGGCTCATATTACAGGCGGTGGCTTTAACGAAAATATTCCGCGCATGCTGCCTGAAGGACTTGCTGCAGAGGTTGATTATGGCTCTTGGCCTGTTCCACCAATTTTTGATCTGATCGAAGAAAAAGGTAACCTTACACGGAAAGAGATGTTTACGACGTTTAATATGGGTATCGGGATGGTTCTTTCTGTTTCAGAAGAGAACATGCTGCCAGTCATCCGGCTTTTAGAAGAAACCGGAGAAAAGCCTTATATCATCGGACGTGTTAGAAAAGGGGAAGGCGTGATCTTTGGCGGAGGGTCAATCGAATGAAAAAAGTAGCTGTTTTTGCATCAGGAAGCGGAAGCAACTTTCAAGCAATTGCAGAAGCTGTGAAAGATGGAACGCTAAAAGCTGACATTCAGCTTCTAGTTTGTGACAAGCCTGGAGCAAAAGTCATCGAAAGAGCCCGTAAGTTTAATATTCCGGTTTTTACTTTTGTGCCAAAGACGTTTGCCTCTAAAGAGCAATTTGAAAAAGAGATTGTAAAAGAACTTGAGGAACATGGCGTTGAGTTTATTGTACTTGCAGGCTATATGCGCCTCATTGGTAACGTGCTGCTCGATGCGTATGAAGGAAGTATCGTTAATATTCATCCTTCGTTCCTGCCAGCATTCCCAGGCAAGGATGCAGTCGGTCAGGCATTAGAAGCGAATGTTGCAGAGACAGGCGTTACTGTACATTATGTAGACAGCGGAATGGACACAGGACCGATCATTGAACAAGTGAAGATTCCGGTATTGCCTGGAGATACAAGAGAAACGCTGCAAGAGCGTATTCAGAAAGCTGAACATCAATTGTACCCGGCCGTTATAAACAAACTATTACAAAAAGACACCGTAGGAGGCATTGTACAATGACGATTAAACGAGCACTCGTATCCGTATCTAACAAAGAAGGCTTACTTCCTTTTGCAGAAAAGTTAGCGAGCCGTGGTGTCGAGATCATCTCGACTGGCGGAACAAAAAAAGCATTAGAAGAAGCAGGAATTCCGGTTATCGGAATCTCCGAAGTGACAGGTTTTCCTGAGATCATGGATGGCCGTGTTAAAACGTTGCATCCGAAAATTCACGGTGGGCTTTTAGCTGTACGTGACAACGAAACACACAAACAAGCGATGCAAGAACATGAGATCGCACCGATCGATCTTGTTGTCGTGAACCTCTATCCGTTTAAAGAAACGATTGCAAAAGAAGACACTACGTTTTCAGATGCGATTGAGAACATTGATATCGGCGGACCGAGCATGCTTCGTTCTGCAGCAAAAAATCATGCATATGTTACGGTTATCGTTGATCCGAAAGATTATGACACAGTTGCGGGTGAACTAGAGAATGCAGGTTCAGTGAGCGAAGAGACGCGCCGCAGACTTGCAGCGAAAACGTTCCGTCATACAGCAGCGTATGATGCGTTGATCGCGGAATACTTAACAGCAGCTGTAGAAGAGGAGCACCCTGAATCATTTACGGTCACGTATGAGAAGAAGCAAGATCTTCGCTATGGTGAAAATCCTCACCAAAAAGCGGCGTTCTATGCAAAACCGCTAGCAGGATCACTTTCATTAACAAACGCTGAACAACTTCACGGAAAAGAACTTTCTTACAACAACATCAACGATGCCGATGCAGCACTTTCGATCGTGAAAGAGTTTGTTGACCCGGCAGTTGTGGCTGTGAAACATATGAATCCTTGTGGAGTCGGTACAGGCTCAACTGTTCTAGAAGCGTATACACGTGCTTTTGAAGCAGATCCGGTTTCCATTTTTGGTGGAATCATTGCTTCAAATAAAGAAGTAGATGCTATAACAGCAGAGAAAATGGCTGAAATCTTTTTAGAGATTATTATTGCTCCTTCTTTTACAGAGGAAGCGTTAGAGATACTAACGAAGAAAAAGAACATTCGTCTATTGAAGCTTGATTTTATAGACGAAAATAAAATTGCGAAGAAAATCACGAGTGTTTCCGGCGGGATGCTCGTTCAAGAGGAAGACGTTTATGGGTTAGATGATGCAAACGTGACGATTCCTACAAAACGCCAGCCGACCGAGCAAGAATGGAAAGATCTCAAGCTCGCTTGGAAGGTAGTAAAACACGTGAAATCAAACGCGATTTTACTTGCGAAGGACGAAATGACAGTTGGCGTTGGTGCAGGACAGATGAATCGTGTCGGTGCAGCGAAGATCGCGATTGAACAAGCCGGCGAACGTTCACAAGGTGCAGCACTTGGTTCAGATGCGTTCTTCCCGATGGATGATACGGTTGAAGCAGCAGCACGCGCTGGCGTAACGGCGATTATTCAGCCAGGCGGATCCATTAAAGACGAAGATTCAATCAAAAAAGCAGACGAACACGGTATAACGATGGTGTTTACAGGTGTAAGACACTTCAAACACTAAAATATATGTGATATTTTAGCTGTATTTTAGATAGAGATGCGGATTTTGCGCGGTACTCAAGAATACTGCGCGAACGTGTAATAAATAAAAGAACACGTACGTAACACGGCACTATACAACAACATGTAAAATTCCATATGCACTATCCAATTATAAAAAGGAGGAACCGCCAATGAACGTTCTTGTCATCGGAAAAGGCGGACGCGAGCATGCGCTTGTTTGGAAGTTTGCCAACAGCCCTAGTGTGTCACGCGTGTACGCCGCGCCAGGTAATCCCGGTACTGAAAAAATCGCTGAAAATGTAGCCATTAAGGAAAGCGAGATTCATGAACTAGTAGCTTTTGCAAAATCAAAAGAGATCGATCTGACGTTTGTTGGACCAGAAGTACCTCTTTTAAACGGAATCGTGGATCAGTTTGAAGAAGCAGGACTTAGAATCTTCGGACCGTCAAAAGCGGCAGCACAGATTGAAGGAAGCAAGTCTTTTGCGAAAAATCTTATGCAAAAGTATGGAATCCCTACTGCATCTTCCGAAACGTTCACCAATTACGATCAGGCACTCTCCTATGTAAGAGAACAAGGCGCACCTATCGTATTAAAAGCGGACGGTCTTGCAGCAGGTAAAGGGGTTATTGTTGCAATGACGCTCGAGGAAGCTGAAGAGGGTTTGTACGAACTGATGGTAGATAAACGATTTGGTGCAGCGAGCGAAAAAGTTGTTGTAGAGGAATTCCTAGAAGGTGAAGAGTTTTCGTTGATGTCGTTCGTACATGACGAGATTGTACTTCCGATGGAGATCGCGCAAGATCATAAGCGTGCCTATGATGGAGATCAAGGTCCGAACACAGGCGGCATGGGCGCCTATTCTCCGGTTCCTCAGATTCCAGATGCAGCGGTTCAAAATGCGATTCAGAACATTGTATTACCGACGGTTATGGCAATGGAAAAGGAAGGTACACCTTTTACAGGTATCCTTTATGCGGGCCTCATTCTCACAAAAGAAGGACCAAAAGTGATTGAGTTCAATGCGCGGTTTGGCGATCCGGAAACGCAAGTGATTTTACCGAGGCTAGAAAACGATCTTGGGGAATTACTCATCTCCTTGTTAGATGGCAGAAAGTCGGAACTCACATGGTCTGAAGAAGCTGTACTCGGTGTGGTTCTTGCATCAGAAGGCTACCCCGTTTCATCCTCTGAATCAATGCCAATTACAGGTCTTGACGAAATCGCTAGGGACACAAATGTGTTTCATGCAGGTACGAAAACGTCAGGAGATACATTACTGACGGATGGCGGCAGAGTGCTTTTAGCTGCATCAAAGGGTAAAACGCTTGAAGAGGCGCAGCGAAACGTTTACGAAGAAATGAAAAAGATTACTTGCGAAGGTTCATTTTATCGCAAAGATATCGGATATAAAGCTATTTCACACGTTTCTTCCTGATAAACACGTAAGTGATGGCGATGATTCCGCCAATCAGCAGAATGTATAGAAAAGCAGTATCCATTAAATATTCATAGTTCATGAGAGGCATTCTCCTTTTTAGTCGAGCTGACTGACCATCTTTGGTGAGTCAGCTTTCTTTTATTGGATTGGGATGAGATGTTGCAGAATCGGTGATGGGTGAAGCTGTATCTGCAGGTTTTGGAGGCTCGATAATAGTAAGCGGCCCCCATCTTCTTAAAAATTGCATGCCAAGAAATACTGCGACCCCTGCAATGACGTAAATGATATAAGGAACGGCATTTTCACCGCCACGTGAAAGCTCGAAAAGTCTCCCTCCCAAAAAGTTTCCGATCGCTTCACCGACCCCTGTGAAAACACTGGCAAGTCCAAAGAACATGCCTAGAAAACGGGCTGCCGCAAGCTGGGATACAGAAGTATCAAGCGTAGGCATGAGCAGCATCTCCCCTGCAATAAAGATCAATCCTGTAAACACGAAGAAAAATAAAGTGTTTGCGAAAAATAAACTGCCTAGTGATAAGCCGATTAAAACTGTACCAAGTCCGATAGATGTAAAGGGATGAATGTTCCGGATAATATTTTTTGTGATCAACGTCTGTGTCAGAATGACGGTAATGCTGTTGATCGTCCATATGATGCTTATATCTTTCCCGTTGTTTAAGACGCTCTCAGCACGCAGCGGTAAGATGAGTGCGAACTGAACATAGAGTGCCCAAACAAAGATTGTGGCTACGACAAACACGAGAAAAGGAATGTTAGTAAGAGCTTTTTTATATTCGGTCCATTGGACTTTTTTGCAATGTTCCTCACCACATCCAGCAGGCAGGAAGAACCAACTGATGATACTGGCACTTACATAGATCACGGCAGCCGTTATGAAAATAAGTCTGGCGTTATCCGTAAACAAAGCAAACACTGTTAAGCCTGCAAGAGCCATCCCGATATTCGCAAAGATACCTCGAAGCGAAAATGCGGTAGACCTCATGTCCTCTTTTACGAGTGAAGAGATGAACGCTTTAGTTGAAGGTGCATTCAAGCCAAGTCCTAAACCGCTAACCGCTGCTGTTAACAAGATAAGAATGTACGAGGTAAAAAACGCAAAACCGATCAAACCTGCAGCCCTGATCAATGCTCCTATCGCAATAATAAAACGTCTTCCTGTACGGTCAGCCAGAACCCCGCCCACCACACTTCCTATCTGCATGAACACAGAAATCACTGCGAGGGTAAATCCGATCTGTGCTGCTCTAAGCCCCGTTTCTGCTTTTAATAAAATCGGCAGAACAGGCAGCACTAGATAGGATCCGAGATGTGTAATAAATACGATGATCAAAAGACTCAATAAGGCCCGATTGCCCTTTAATATAGAGTGTGTCGGCATCCTATGCCCCCTAACGTTTAAGAAGGATTAAACGGTGAACCTTCCTTAGCGATTGTGCCTAAATCCATATCGTTCATTTCTTTGCTTTTATGAAGAAGGTCAGTCATCGGACAATATCGTACGATGCCTTCTGCTACTTTCATGGCGGCCATCAAAATCATAAGGATATAGGACTCTTTGTAAGGCTTTCTTGTTAGTTTCGCCGTATAAACAGAGAGTAGTGTCAGGCCAGCTATGATACGGATCATGCTGTTTACTAATCCAATATTTTGTTTCATAGAGATACTCCTTTCGATTTTTACCAATTTACTTGGTGATTATGGTATTCTTGAAAAAACGAAATTTAAAGAGAAGACAGGTGAACCCAACATGAACCAACACATCGCGTTTTGGAAAAAGTCACAAATGCGCAAACAAGTGGCCGTCATTCAAGGTGAAATGGCACCGTCTCTTGTCTTGAAAAATGCTACTTACCTGAATACAGCCCTTAAAAAATGGACAAAGGCAAATATTTGGATTTTAGAAGACCGTATCATTTATGTTGGCGAAAAGCTGCCAGCCAACGATACAGGTACCGAATATACGGATCTTGATGGCCGTTTTGTCGTGCCTGGATATATTGAACCGCATTGTCATCCTTTTCAACTTTATAATCCCCAGACGCTCTCCCGATATGCATTACAGCGTGGGACCTCTGTATTTTTAGCCGATAACTTCATGCTTCTTTTTGAAATGAATATTTCGAAAGCGCTTTCTTTTATGGAAAACGTGAACGAAATGCCTGCTCATTTCTTTTGGTGGTGCCGTTATGATGCTCAAACAGAACTAGAGGAAGAGGAGAACTATTTTTCTGAAACGTCTATTAAAAGATTGCTTGAAAGCCCATATGTTTTGCAAGGTGGAGAATTGACCAGCTGGCCGCGCGTTCTTCATGGTGACGATACACTGTTGCATTGGATGCTGAAGACGAAGAAAGCTGGCAAAAAGATCGAAGGACATCTGCCGGGAGCATCACAGAAAACGTTAACCGCGATGACGCTGCTCGGTGTCGATTGTGATCATGAAGCGATGACTGGAACAGAGGTCATGGACCGGCTCAATGCAGGGCTTCAAGTGTCACTTCGTTATTCGTCAATCCGACCAGATCTTCCGAAGTTGTTGCGGCAGATGAAGGAAGAAGGCATTACGAACTTTGAACGAATCTTCTTTACAACTGATGGATCAACACCTGCTTTTTATGAGGAAGGCGTAACGGATAAGATGCTTGAGATCGCTCTTGAGGCTGGCATCGATCCAGTGGATGCTTACATGATGGTCTCGTATAATGTGGCACGCTATTATGGAATGGACCACCTATTTGGAATGGTAGCTCCAGGGCGTGTGGCGCATTTAAATATTTTGGACGATGTACGAAATCCACTGCCGGTTTCTGTTCTAGCAAAAGGGAAGTGGATGAAGCGCGATGGCGTGGATACGAGCGTGGATGCTGATTTTGCATTTGATTGGGAAGAGCATGGCATTCAGCGTAGAAATATAGATTGGAACTTAAATGATGAAGATTTTACGTTTTCAGGCCTAGTTGGCATAGAAATGTACAATAGTGTCATCACTCGACCATATAATGTATCGATCAATCCTTTTTCTGAAGAGATTAACGAAGAATCAGACGAGTGCTTCCTTATGCTCATTGATAAAGATGGAAAGTGGCGGACGAATACGATCGTAAAGGGATTTGCAAAAAGTCTGCACGGGTTTGCAAGTTCCTATTCCAATACAGGAGACCTTCTCATAATCGGTAAAAGCAAAAAAGATATGTTGTTAGCATTTGAACGATTAAAGGAAATAGGCGGAGGTATCGTTCTTACGGAGAAAGGCAAAGTGGTAGCTGAGATTAATCTTCCGTTGGCGGGAGGAATGTCGAATCTTGCTGTAGAAGAACTAATAGCGGAAGAAAAAGCTCTTACGCGTGCTTTAAGAGACCGGGGCTATCAGTATGAAGATCCGATCTATTCTCTATTGTTCTTTTCTTCAACACATTTGCCATATATCCGGATTACGCAAAGAGGCATTTACGATGTTAAAAAGAAAGGGTTACTCTTTCCTTCGATTATGCGTTAATATAGAAAAGGATTGGGCAAAATAATGATACAAAGGTTGTGAGCCCAATGAAAAAGTGGTACATGATTTTCATGTCTATCATCCTTGTTTTTTCGCTGTCTGCCTGCAAGGACACAAAAGATAAGGTGATAGAGGACGGCAAGTTGGATAAAACAGAAGCTTCCGATAAGAAGAAAGATAAGAAAAAAGAGACTTTCTCTTCATTCTTTCCCCTCACTGGGATTGGAACAAACGACGAGGTGGATCATCGGGCAGTAGCCGTCATGGTGAATAACCATTGGAAAGCAAGACCACAATCCGGACTTCATAAAGCTGATATTGTGTACGAAGTATTAGCTGAGGGAGAACTTACTCGTTTTCTGGCTATCTTCCAAAGCGAGATACCAGAAACTGTCGGGCCTGTCCGCAGTGCGAGAGACTATTATATTGAACTTGCTCAAGGCTACAATGCCTTTTACGTTGCACACGGATACAGTCCTGAAGCGAAACAGATGCTTTACAGCGGCACGATTGAACATTTGAACGGCATGGACTATGATGGCAGTCTTTTCAAACGAGCTAGTTTCAGAAAAGCTCCTCATAACTCCTATATAACCTCTGAAAATCTTTTAAAAGGGATGGATAAGGTTGGGGCAGATCGAAAAGATGAGCTGGATATGCTTCCGTTCCTGACAAAAAAGAGTACGGTGAATTTGGAAGGCGAACCAGCCAAACAGGTATTGGTTGATTATGGCCGCGGAGAAACAGTAGGATTTACGTACTCCGAGGAAGAGAAAACGTACGCTAGAAACAGCAACAATGAACCGACTATAGATAGGGAAACTGAAACTCCAATCACAGTGAGCAATGTATTTATCGTAGAAGCAGCTCACCGGGTTATCGATGATGCCGGCAGACGTGAAATCAATCTAACCTCAGGCGGAGATGCGATCTTGATTCAAAATGGTGTGGCTCAAAGAATCTCGTGGAAAAACGACAATGGCAGAATCGTTCCGGACGGAGGAGCATTCCTGCCGGGCAAAACCTGGATCAACATCGTGCCGAGTGGTATGGAGAGTTCAGTTAAGATGCAATAGAAAAAAGGAGTGCATGTTTCATGCAAATTGATAAACTACGTGGAAAAGCGCTAGATCAACTTTTTGAATCTGTTCTTTCGCTTAAGGATATGGAAGAATGCTACCGTTTCTTTGACGATCTTTGTACGATGAACGAGATTCAGTCACTTGCACAAAGACTTGAAGTGGCACGCATGCTTCGTGAAGGCAAGACCTATCATAAGATCGAGAACGAAACAGGTGCAAGCACAGCGACGATCTCGCGTGTGAAGCGCTGTCTGAACTTCGGTAACGATGCCTACGCTATGGTGCTTGATCGCGTTCATGCAGAGGAAGAAGCAAAGTAGTATATGTATGAGGAGAAACCTGCTGCGGCAGGTTTTTTTATTTTGGTAATCAAGGTGTCGTGTTTTGTCGTGGGGTGTCGACTCGTGGTTATTTTGATTATAACGTGGGATTTTCAACACTTTTCGTGGGATTATTTAATTTAAGCAAGGAATAAATACATGTAACGCGGGATTCCGGCAGTTCTTTCTCTAAGGCAGGACGGGCAAGTACGGGATCCAAGCGAAGAACCTTCAGAACAGAACGATGAATTAGATCAAGATGATGATAAGAATGAACTACAAGAAGAAAAAAAGAATAAGTAAACAATAAAAAGCATTAACCTAAGAAGTTCGGTCAATGCTTTTTTTATTATATTCACTTAAACTCACTCTTCAACAAACTCATCTGTACCTGGTCTCGGCATTCTCCACGGTTCCATTCTGCTTGCCGGACGATGCCTTCTGCCTGAAAGCCGAGCCGGTGGGCGAGCTTGACGCTCTTTTCATTTTTAACTGCAGCACGGAGTTCAACCCGGTTCAGCATTAGTGTATAAAATGCATACATAAGCATCCCTCGTACAGCCCGCTGTGCAATTCCATGTCCTTCAAATCCCGCACCCACCCAGTATCCCAGCATGCCAGACTGATTATGCCACTTGATATCATACAAAGCGACCGATCCAGCAGCTTGACCACGGTACCAAATAAACAGAACCACATCCGTTTGTTCTTTCATTTTTTTATTAATCGTTTTGATGAACTGCTTCATCTCTCCGTTTGACTGTGTATAGTCTACCCAGCTGATCCAAGGTCCAAGATGCTCGCGGGAATGCTCGAGCAACATAAAAATAGAATCAGATTCTTTCAAGTCTGCTTGTTTCAACATGATTTCCTCGTCAACTTGCCACATGAGCACATAGAACCCTCCCCAAATTGAAGTATGAACTTCACAATCTTTCCACATGATGAATCATAGAGTGAGAACTTTATTTTTGATATAATGCAGAAGTACAGAAAACGGCCTGGAAAAACACAGGGCACGGGTTGATTTATTAATGCTGTTTTCGTAAAACTTTGCCTTTAGAAGTGGTTAATTTCCGTTTCAGATGCTCGCTTTCCACGGGGCGTGCGGTGAGCCCCAGGCCTTATCAGCCTGCTGTGGTCTGATCTGTCCCGCTGATCCCGCTGGAGTCTCGCATCTTACACTTCAATCAATCTAGCAATAAAGAATTCAATGTACCTGAAGCATTTTTTAGAAAACAGCCTTTATTCACGAAAGGAAGAACACCATGTTTAATTATAGAGAATGGAAGCATGTGTTTAAGCTTGACCCAGATAAAGAGATCAGCGACAGCGATCTTGAGCTGATTTGCGAGAGTGGCACAGATGCTGTCATCGTCGGAGGATCTGAAGGGGTTACGCTTGATAACACATTGGATCTTATGTCACGCATCCGCAGATTTGCGGTTCCATGTGTACTTGAAGTTTCTAATATTGAATCCCTTACACCAGGATTTGATTTTTACTATATACCGACTGTTCTCAATGCAAAGGACGCAAACTTTATAACTGGATTGCATCATGAAGCACTTAAAGAGTACGGCGATATCATGAACTGGGATGAGATCCTTACAGAAGGGTATTGCATCTTAAATCCTGAATGCACGGCGGCTAAACGTTCTCATGCTAACGCAGATCTATCGGCAGATGATGTTGTAGCATATGCCCGTATGGCGGAAAAAATGTTTAAGCTGCCTATTTTTTATTTGGAATACAGTGGTGCGTATGGTGATGTGGAGATTGTGAAACAGGTAAAAGGTGTACTTGAGGACACCGTCTTTTATTACGGGGGCGGAATCACATCTGCTGCCCAGGCAGGGGAGATGGCACAGTTTGCTGATACGGTTGTGGTCGGAAACATCGTATATGTGGACCTAAAAGCTGCCATTGAAACCGTAAAAGCGGTTAAGGATAAAACTTGCTAAAAACGGCAGGTTGAGCGAAAATAAAATGAGAATATATGTTCGGGCGGTGAATGAATAATGAGTATGCATCAAATGATTGAAAAGCTGTTAACGGGGCTTAACCCTGAGCAAAAAGCAGCGGTAAAACATACTGAAGGACCTTTGCTCTTAATGGCTGGAGCGGGAAGCGGTAAGACGCGTGTGCTGACACACCGTATCGCTTATTTAATGATGGAAAAAGAAGTGGCGCCATGGAACATCCTCGCGATCACATTTACGAATAAAGCAGCACGAGAAATGAAGGAAAGGGTAGCGAAGATCACGGGTCCTGTAGCGGAAGAGATCTGGATCTCTACCTTCCACTCCATGTGCGTACGTATTTTACGACGTGACATCGATCGTATAGGAATTAACCGTAACTTTACGATTTTAGATTCGACAGATCAATTGTCAGTTATAAAAGCGATCCTGAAAGACTTGAACTATGATCCGAAGAAATACGAGCCGCGTGGTCTCTTAAGTTCCATCTCTTCTTTAAAAAATGAACTGAAGACAGCATCCGACTTTGCAAAGGTGGCAAATGGTCATTTTGAAGGAGTCGTTCAAGAAGTATATGAGAATTATGAAAAGCGCTTAAGGAAGAACCAAGCGCTTGATTTTGACGATCTCATTATGACGACGATCCAATTGTTTGCGAAAGTTCCAGAAGTTCTTGAATTTTATCAACGCAAGTTCCAATACATCCACGTGGATGAGTATCAGGATACGAACCGTGCGCAATACATGCTTGTAAACATGCTTGCGGACCGTTTTAGAAACCTATGTGTTGTCGGGGATTCGGATCAGTCGATCTATGGCTGGCGCGGAGCGGATATTGCAAACATCCTTTCTTTTGAAAAAGATTACAACGATGCAAAAGTAATCTTGCTCGAACAAAATTATCGTTCTACTAAAAAGATTCTTCAGGCAGCAAACAAAGTAATCGAAAACAATATGAACCGTAAGCCGAAGAACCTTTGGACAGATAATGACGATGGAGCCAGCATTACTTACTATCAAGGTGACGATGAGCAGGGCGAGAGTTATTACGTAGCAGGAAAGATTCGTGAAGCGGTTTCGTCCGGAAAGCGTTCTTATAACGATATTGCGATACTCTACAGAACCAATGCGCAGTCACGTGTAATCGAGGAAGTTTTGATGAAGTCTAACATTCCTTACAACATCGTCGGCGGCACGAAGTTCTATGACAGAAAAGAGATCAAGGATATCCTTGCATACCTCCGTCTGATCTCCAATCCGGACGACGATATTTCGCTCACTCGTATCGTGAATGTTCCAAAACGAGGAATCGGTGCTTCATCCTTAGATAAAGTGGCACGATATGCAGCGGATAACGATCTATCGATGTATCAAGCGCTCTTAGAGGTCGAACAAATCGGACTCAGCACCCGCGCAACAAACAGTTTAAAAGAGTTTACAGACTTTATTACGAACTGGACACGCCAGCAAGAATTCCTTTCTGTGACAGAACTAACAGAAGAAGTGTTAAGCAAAACCGGTTATCGGGAAGCTTTAAAAGCTGAGAAGACGATCGAAGCACAAAGCCGTTTAGAGAACATCGATGAATTTATTTCTGTTACACAGGACTTTGAAAAAAAGCAGGATGATAAGTCTCTGATCGCCTTCCTTACTGACCTTGCGCTTGTAGCGGATATCGATAAGCTGGATGAAGATGCTGCGCAAGAAGATAAGCCGAAGGAAGCTGTTGTTCTAATGACGCTTCACTCAGCAAAAGGTCTTGAGTTCCCTATGGTGTTCTTGATGGGGCTTGAAGAGGGTGTATTCCCACATAGCCGAGCGCTTTTTGAAGAGAACGAGATGGAGGAAGAGCGCCGTCTGGCATATGTAGGGATTACACGTGCGGAAGAAGAGCTTTTCTTAACAAATGCGAGAATGCGTACGCTCTATGGCCGTACAAATACGAATCCAGAATCACGCTTTATCGCAGAAATTCCTGCTGAACTTATCGAGTCAGAGGTAAAAGAAAAGCCATCGGTTCCTTGGGGTGCTTCGGCTCGTTCGGGTGGTGGATCGACTCCTTCATTCATGACTCCGAAAAAGAAAACCGTATCCCCTGTCTATCAATCTTCTGGCGGGGAAAAACTAGATTGGAGAGTTGGCGACAGAGTCAAACACCGTAAATGGGAAACGGGTACAGTCGTAAGCATGCGCGGTGAAGGAGATTCACTGGAACTGGACATCGCATTCCCACAGCCTGTTGGTGTGAAAAGACTGCTCGCTAAATTTGCCCCAATCGAAAAAGAGTAAGAAAAGAAGGAGTGGAGCGGGTTGAACGAAGATACAGCAAAGGACCGGATCCTGGAGCTCCGGGAGCTTTTAGAAAAATACAATTACGAATATCATGTACTGGACAAGCCGTCTGTACCTGATTCTGAATATGATCAGCTTATGAAAGAACTGATCGAACTCGAGAATAACCATCCAGAACTCTATGACGAGCATTCGCCTACATCACGTGTAGGCGGTGCTGTTTTGGATTTTTTTAAAAAAGTGGAGCACGAGGTCCCGATGCTTAGCCTTGGAAATGCATTCAACGATCAAGATCTTCGGGACTTTGACCGTCGTGTACGTGCCGGTGTCGGTGATAACGTTACATATGTAGCCGAGCTCAAAATAGATGGTCTCGCGGTTTCCCTACTTTATGAGGACGGGAGATTCTTTCGTGGTGCGACACGTGGCGATGGCACGGTCGGTGAGGATATCACCAACAATTTAAAAACCGTTCGTTCCCTTCCATTTAAGCTAAAAGATCCTGTTATGCTCGAAGTGCGCGGAGAAGCGTTCATGCCGAAGAAATCCTTCCAAAAGCTGAATGCTCACCGGGAAGAGGAAGGACAAGAGCTTTTTGCAAACCCTAGAAATGCTGCAGCAGGTTCCTTGCGTCAGCTTGATCCGAAGATCGCAGCAAGCCGAAATCTGGATATCTTCGTATATGGGATTGGTAAGCTTGAAGGTCATTCGGTCGATTCGCACGATGAGAGCTTAACGTATTTGAGTCATTTAGGTTTTAAAACGAATCCGGAGTGGAAGAAATGCGGTAACATTGATGAAGTGATCGAGTTTGTGAACACCTGGCAGGAGAAGCGTCCGGATCTGCCATATGAGATTGACGGCATTGTAATAAAAGTTAACTCTTTGTATCAGCAAGAAGAGTTAGGATTTACTGCGAAAAATCCACGCTGGGCGATCGCGTACAAGTTTCCAGCTGAGGAAGTCGTTACAAAGCTTGAAGGAATCGAACTGAACGTCGGCCGTACAGGTGTAGTCACGCCAACAGCACTGCTGCAGCCTGTTTTAGTAGCGGGAACAACAGTCAAACGCGCTTCATTACATAATGAAGACTTGATTCGCGAAAAGGACATTAAGATCGGCGATTATGTGGTTGTGAAAAAAGCGGGAGACATTATCCCGGAAGTCGTTAACGTTATAACAGACCGAAGAACGGGTGACGAGACGGACTTTAACATGCCGACAGAATGCCCGGAATGTGAGAGCAAACTCGAGCGTTTGGACGGTGAAGTAGCACTCCGCTGTCTAAATCCGCAATGTCCTGCACAGATCCGTGAAGGCTTTATTCATTTTGTTTCCAGGAATGCGATGAATATTGACGGGCTAGGGGAAAAAGTAGTCGCTCAGCTTTTTAAAGAAAAACTGATTGATAATGTTGCAGATTTATATAAGCTTGAACGTGATAAACTGTTAGAATTAGAACGCATGGGTGAAAAATCTGTAGATAACTTGCTTGCAGCAATCGAGAAATCAAAAGAAAACTCACTAGAACGTCTTCTTTTCGGACTGGGGATCCGTCATGTAGGAGCAAAAGCGGCAAAGACGATCGCACAGCGTTTTGAAACGATGGAGACCTTAATGGCTGCAACAAAAGAACAACTTTTAGAAGTCGAAGAGATCGGGGAAAAGATGGCCGATTCTATTGAACTATACTTCTCGAAGCCTGAAGTAAAAGAGCTGATGGAAGAACTGCAGCGACTTGGTGTGAACATGACGTATAAAGGACCTAAACTTGTTAAAGTAGAGGACCTGGACACACCGTTTGCAGGAAAAACCGTTGTTCTGACCGGCAAGCTGTCCATTCTAACTCGTAACGAAGCAAAAGAAAAATTAGAGCGCTTAGGAGCAAAAGTGACCGGAAGCGTAAGTAAAAATACAGATATGCTGATCGCGGGAGAAGATGCAGGTTCTAAGCTTGATAAAGCGAAGCAGCTTGGCATCGCTATCTGGGATGAGCAGCAATTGGTTGATGAGCTGAACAAATAAAGATTGGCGAGAGCTAACCATCTATCAGAGGAGTGTCCGTAATGATTAAACGGGTTGGACTCCTTTTCTTAAGCCTTTTACTTGTTTTAACTGGCTGTCTGGGAGACGATGAGCTGGAAAAAGAAGAAAAGGTTGTACAGGAAAAGGGTAAGAAAGAAGAAAAAGCGATTATTACTGGGGAGATCAATACTGGGGAAAAGTACTACAGAAGTATTTTTCCGTTTGAACCAGGCGGAGCACGCGGTGTAATCCGTTATGGTGTTGATAATCGTCTAGATATTAATGAGTTCGAAATGGGCTTGATGCGCGTAGCTCAAGATACATTTAATACCGATAAATACTTTTTCCAGGAAGGGCAGTTCTTAAACGAACCTACTGTGACCAACTGGCTGAGAAGAGAAGATGAAAAGCCAGGAAAAAGTAAAAGTAATTTGGTTCAGACTGGTTTAAACCCAAAACTGGGGGTTGAAGTCTCTGAAAGTGATCCGGATTATGTGAAAAAAATGCAAGAGGCCAACACGAACAGCCCGAAATACCTTTCTTATGTTCTCGAGCATAACTATCTTGTCCAAAGTGGAGACGGCAAAGTAAAACTAGGCGGGGTAGTAGTCGGTTTGTCTTTTAACTCAACATATTACTTTGATGTGAAAAAAGATAGCTTGATCTATCCAGGTGAAGTGAATCTAGATCGAGAAAAAGTTAAGAAGGAAGCACAAAAGATAGCAGGGGAAGTGGCGAGCCGTTTGCGGCAGGATTCTAAACTTAAAGATGTGCCTATCGTCATAGCGCTTTATCAAGAAGAAGAGCGTGATGCGGTAACACCAGGAAACTTCTTTTCAGCAGGAGTTGTGAAAAAAGGAAGTAACTCGGTCAGTTCTTGGGAAGATATCGATGAGGAATATATTTTGTTCCCATCAAGTACTGCTTCTAAAAAAGTCCGAAGCGATTATGAGAAATTTACAACGTTCAAAACCAAAGTTCAGGAGTACTTCCCGAATTTTATTGGTGTCATCGGGAGAGGGTTCTATAAAGAAGGGAACCTAGAGCGAATGACCATCGAAATTCCTGTACAGTTCCGAGGAAAAGCAGAGATCATCTCCTTTACACAGTTCGTCGCCACATCGGCCTTAAACGAACTGCCGAATGTTCCGATCGAAGTGTATATCGGGTCGGCCGTTGACCAGCCAGAGGCATTAATCGTAAAAGACGATACAACTCAGGAAGAACCATTTGTTCATATTTATCGTAAATAATATGCTGTTTATATGAAAAGGTGGCGTTGAAGGCAGAAAAAGTGCTTTTTGACGCTGGCTTTTCTTTTTTTTCTGGGCGAACTCTAATGGTTTTTTGTAGGTGAAAGGCTGTTTGAGCGAAACAGGGGTGTTTTGAGCGTAGCAAGAGGATTCTGAGCGAAAATGGACTTCTGTCAATAAAGTGGAGATAAATTTTGTGAGAAATATTCAATTGAGTCCCATTCTTAAGGGATTTTCATATGAACATCAATGAGCCTCTTCACAGAGGCTTTTTATTATGGGCGCTTTA
>NZ_JAMBOR010000032.1 GCF_023715845.1 Fictibacillus phosphorivorans | reverse complement strand
AAAGCGCCCATAATAAAAAGCCTCTGTGAAGAGGCTCATTGATGTTCATATGAAAATCCCTTAAGAATGGGACTCAATTGAATATTTCTCACAAAATTTATCTCCACTTTATTGACAGAAGTCCAATCTTGCGCGAACGTGTAACAGATAAAAGAACACGTACCGTAAAAACGTCAAATGAGTTCAAAAAAAGAAGGCTGACGTTGGTCAGCCCTCTTTATAACCTTTATTCTTTTATTTCTTTCTTCAATAAGCCAGCGATCAATGCGGTTACAATTGCGCCGATGGCAATCGCTACTACATAAAGCAGAGGGTTTCCGTTGACGATTGGAATAACAAACGCTCCGCCATGAGGGGCAGGCAAACCGATGCCAAACATCATAGAAAGTGCCCCAGCAACAGCTGAACCTGCAATCGCTGCAGGTATGACCCGTCCAGGATCAGCAGCTGCAAAAGGAATAGCTCCTTCGGTAATGAAAGAAGCACCCATAATGTAGTTTGTTTTACCAGCTTCTCTTTCCGCTTGCGTGTATTTCTTTTTGAATAATGTTGTTGATAACGCAAGTCCTAGTGGGGGTACCATTCCACCTGCCATAATCGCCGCATGAGGTGCGAAGTTGCCAGCATCAATCATCGCGATTCCAAAAGTAAAGGCCGCTTTATTGATCGGACCGCCCATATCAATGGCCATCATTCCGCCAAGGATCAACCCAAGTAATACGAGGTTTCCAGTGCCCATTCCTTTTAGCCAAACTGTAAGAACGTCGTTCAGTGCTTTAACAGGTTCGATTACGATGAACATCATGATAAGACCCGTGAGCAGAATACCGAATAACGGATATAGAAGTACCGGTTTAATACCTTCTAAAGAATTGGGTAATGTACGAAACACTTTCTTTATTCCAACGACTAGATAACCAGCTAAGAAACCAGCGATCAATCCGCCTAAAAAACCAGCTCCGCCTGTTGCGGCCATGAACCCGCCAACCATACCAGGAGCAAAACCAGGTCGATCCGCAATACTCATCGCAATGAATCCGGCAAGTACAGGGATCATTAATGCAAAAGCATTTCCGCCACCGATCGTATGCAACGCTTCGGCAATCGGGTGATATGAAGGATCTTTAGGATCAAATGCATTTATACCAAAAATGAATGAGATGGCAATCAAGATACCGCCACCTACAACAAAAGGCAGCATGTTAGATACACCGCTCATTAAATGTTTGTAAAATCCGGATCTTCCGCTTTTTGATGTGTTCTTCTCTACATCCGGTTGAGGTGTTCCTACGTGCTTATAAATAGGTGCATCCTGATCAAGCGCTTGCTGTATAAGCTCTTTTGGTTTTCTGATCCCTTGAGCGACGGGAACCTGTATCACATGCTTTCCGTTAAAACGTTCCATTTCAACTTGCTTGTCCGCAGCTACGATAATCGCATCGGCTTCCTTAATATCTTTTTTTGTTAAACCATTCTTGATTCCACTGGATCCATTTGTTTCAACTTTTAAATTTACGTCCATTTCTTTAGCTTTTGCCTTAAGGGCATCAGCTGCCATGTACGTATGTGCGATACCTGTCGGGCAGGCTGTAACCGCTAAGATTTTTTGTTGTGATGCTGAAACAGGAGAATCATTCTCTGTTTCCTTTTCTTTTTCTTTTGTGTCAATAGCCTGCAGAATTTCTTCTTTTGTAGATGCAGTTTCGAGTTTCTTTCTAAAGTCCGTATCCATCAAAAAGCTTGATAGTCTTGAAAGAGTAGCTAAGTGATCATTATTTGCGCCTTCATAAGCGGCAATCATGAAGAATAAGTGAGCGTTCTGGCCATCCAATGATTCATAATCAATACCGTCATGAGAACGTCCGAATGCAATAGTAGGTTGGCTGACGGCATTTGTTTTAGCGTGTGGAATGGCGATACCTTCACCAATACCTGTCGTACTCTGGTTTTCACGTGCTAGAATCGCTTTCTTATAGTCTTCTTTATTATTTAACTTTCCTGCAGCATCCAACTGTCCGATCAGTTCGTCGATCACTGACTCTTTTGAAGATGCTTTTAGGTTTAAGATCATGGTATCTTTCGTAAGTAAATCTGTAATTTTCATTAAAACTACCTCCCCTAAGGTAAAGCTTTACATCTCTTGAATCGAGATTTCTTTTACTAATTTTTCAACGAAGTCTTTTGTACAGAGATCCTCTGAAAATGCAGTAGCACTTCCTGCAGCGACTCCATACTTAAATGCGGTTTGAATATCGCTATTCTGAGTAATTTGGGATAGAAAGCCTGCTACTACAGAATCTCCCGCACCAACAGAGTTTTTCACAGTTCCAGCTGGTACATTAGCAAGGAGAGTGTGCTGTTTATTCAGGAAAATCGCTCCTTCGCCTGCCATAGAGACGATGACATTTTCTACGCCCTCATTGAGAAGCTTCTTACCATAAAAAACAGCGTCCTCCACACTTTCAATTTTGGTTTGAAAGAGATCACCGAGTTCGTGATGGTTCGGTTTTATTAAGAAAGGTTTATGTTCAAAAGTCTTAATAAGCGAAGTTCCTGCAGTATCTATAACGTTTTTTACACCTTTTTTAAGGCATTCCTTTGCAATCTCACCGTAAAAATCTTCTGAGATGGACGGAGGGATACTCCCCGCTAAAACGAGAAAGTCACCTTCATTCATTCTGTTTATCTTTTCAAGCAGTTCTTCCTGATCGGAAGCAGAGATATTTGGTCCAAGTCCATTGATTTCAGTTTCAGCTTCAGATTTAAGTTTCACATTGATTCTTGTAAGATCAGAGACCGTTATAAAATCGTGGCTGATCGTTTCATTTGTGAGAAATTCTTTAATGAATTCTCCCGTAAATCCACCTGTATATCCTAGAGCAGTACTTTCAATCCCAAGGTGTTTCAGTACTCTTGAAACATTAATTCCTTTTCCGCCGGGATACATTTCCGCAGATTCGGTACGGTTTAATTCGCCTTCTTTAAAGTCTTTAACTTTTGCAACATAATCAATGGATGGATTGAGTGTGCAAGTATATATCATGATTTCACAACCCTTATTTCTGTTTTATCTTCAAAGTCATTAGCAAGTTCTTTATTCAATTCATCTGTGAGAATGACAGCTTCATGTAAATCAGCAACTTTCGAGAACGATGCATCGTTAAACTTGCTGTGATCTGCAAGAATGAATGTTTCTTGAGAAAGAGACAGAGCAAGTCGTTTTACAGATGCTTCCTCTGGGTCAGGTGTAGTAAACCCTGCCTCAAGATGGATTCCGTTTGTTCCTAAAAAACATTTATCGAAACGGTATGAGCTTAACGAGTTGAGTGCGCCGCTCCCAACAAGTGCTTTTGTCTTAGGTTTAACGAGACCACCGACTAAATACGTAGTCATTTGATGTTCTGTCAACATCTCTAGATGAGAGATCCCATTTGTGACAACGGTTATGTCTTTATCTTTCAAATGAGGAATCATGAGGTGGGTTGTTGTTCCAGCATCAATGAAGATACAGTCGCCGTCCTTCACAATCGTTGCAGCTAGTTTTGCGATTTTCTCTTTTTCTGAAAAATTCCGTGCTGACTTTTCAACTACGCTTAACTCTTCACTCTTCTGGTGGAGAAGAGAAGCACCGCCATGCACGCGTTTAAGTTTTTTTTCCTTTTGAAGCTCACTTAAATCTCTACGTATGGTCGATTCGGAGGAAGCGGTTGCTTCTACTAATTCTTGTATCGTAACGATTTGCTTTTTACCTAATAGTTCAATAATTTTATGGTGTCTTTCAGGAGTCAACATCTGGTAACCTCCTAGAATCTTCGTTCAATGACCAAAGTGTAACGTAAACCCTTACAAATTTCAACCAAAATCATTCATAATCAATCAAAAACAATCATTAATAATCACTCCAAGTTTATCCAATTTAACGTTATAATTTAAGTAGAGAAACCCATTCTAATTTTAAATGTATTTAAGAGAATTCATGGTCTAGTAGATTGTAGAGAAAGGTGCTTGCTACATGAGAAGCTCCTGGTAAGGCATGCGGCGAGGAACCTCACATCGGTAGCATTTCCATGTAGACGCTGGAGCAAGTTACTTCAATGAAGAGGGACAGATGAGACGCGCTAAACGCGAGGAGACTCACTGCCCGCCCCGTGGAAAGCGACAACTTGAAACGGAAATCAACCACTTTCAGACCCATCATTGAATATAAAACTTACAAACCTTCAGAAAAAACCTTCAGAAAGAGTGAACAAAATGGAATTAAAAACAGATTTCCCAAAAACAAGGTCTTCTTTAGCGGAGGACTTTCGAAAACTAGGTTTGAAAAAAGGTATGACTATCGTCGTGCATTCCTCACTAAAATCACTTGGATGGGTAGTAGGGGGACCGGTTGCGGTGGTACAGGCTTTAATGGATGTGATTACTGAAGAAGGAACGCTTGTGATGCCCACACATACCGCTCATTATTCAGATCCGGCCGGCTGGGAGAATCCACCTGTGCCTGAAGAATGGTGGCCGGTTATCCGAAAAGAAATGCCTGCCTTTGATCCTGAAATTACACCTACCTTTTACATGGGCGCGATCGTGGAAGCGTTTCGTACGTTTCCTGGGGTGATAAGGAGCAATCACCCTACCGAATCATTTGCCGCGTGGGGGAAAAATAAAGAAAACATCATAAACGGTCACACGCTTGATTTTGCTTTAGGAGATCATTCACCGCTTGGGAAGATGTACGAACTAAGGGGTCACGTTCTATTAATCGGCGTAGGTTATGATTCTAATACGACGATGCATCTGGCAGAACATCGTGTTCCGAATCCTAAAACGGAAGAAAACGCAGGACCTTTTTATTTGAATGGAGAACGCGTTTGGAAATCTTTTATTCAAGTTTCTTATCGTGAAGAACTTTTTGAGGAAATTGGCCATTCCTATGAAGAGGCTGGCCATACCGTAAAAAGAGGAAAAGCAGGATTAGCAGAATGTCGTCTGATCCCTCAAGTGGAATTAGTAGATTTTACATTACGCTGGCTAGAAGAATATGATCAGTCGTTCAAGCGTAAAAGTAATGATTAATATGTAGAAATTACGGGTATGTTAAAAGCAAATCCACTGAAATGAGGGAATTGTTATGAGACGTTCCGTACCTGCTACGATCATTTCATTTATTGTAGGCATTATTCAATTAATATTAGTTTTACGTTTCATTTTTCAATTGTTCAACGCTAATGAAGGAGCTGCCTTTGCTCAGCTGATTTACGGATTAAGTGAGCCATTATTGCTGCCTTTCAAAGCTTTGTTTCCGAATATCGAATTGGCGAATGGTTTTGTTGTGGAACTATCGACCATCATAGCGATTATCGTCTATGGAGTGGTGGGCATGCTGCTTAAGCGACTCTTCTCGGTCAGAAAAGACCCCGTCCAACGTGAAACTGTGATTAGAGAAGAACCTACATCACATGAGAAAAGAATTTTTGAAGAGAAACGAAGATGAATTGAAACTTGAGGAAAGATTATAAATAAAGGGGCGTACTCCAAAGGTCAAGTTACATGTCCTTTTGGGTCCGCCCCTCATTTTTTTTTAATTGGGTGGCTGACCAATGTTTGCCTTCTTTTTTTCACGGTACGTGTTCTTTTATTCTGTTACACGTTCGCGCACGATTACCTACTTTTCGTGCAGTATCCTAAAGTTTCGCGCAGTATGAGTCGACTTTCGCGCAAACGTGCCGATTCAAGTCTTACTTAGCACTAAAAACAGCTTAATAGGTCACCATTTTTGTCTAGAGTTAATACCTAATCGTTTTGATTCATCAGAACGTCCTTTTTTCTCTTGTATGAAATAAAAAAGAAGCTGGAACTCTACGGTTTTACCCTTTTGAGCCAGCCTCTACTTTTATTACATTCAAAATATGTATTAAGCGATCGTGATGACTTCGTATTGCGCTGAAAGCTCTACGAAATGTGCCATTCCTGAGATTTCTCCAGCTGCTAGTTCATTTTCGACGTTGTAGTGATCGACGCACGTTTTACACCCAAATACTTTTACACCCTTCTCTTCTATTTCTTTTAGATGAAGAGAGCACAAGGACTGTTCCGTCAGACAGTAAACGCCTCGATTCATGAAAAAGATAGCCGCCGGGAGATCGGCCTGCTGTTTTAGAACGGTAAAATAGGTTTCCATCACATTTTCGCCTAGTGCTGGGTCGTTACCGGTACCAAATGAATCTGTAGTAACTAGAATGATCTTATTTTGCACAAAAATCACGCCTCTCTTTTTTATGTGAATTATATCATGCTTTGACTAGGTTAAGTGATGGTTTGGTATTCTAGATAAGAGGAGGTACGCATACTATGAATGATTCGCTATTTACAGTAATTGAAAAACAAGAAGGACGTCGTGCCACGTTTGAGGTTCTTGAGTATAAAGAGCTTCCTGTTACGAGTGCTGGATCCAGTTCATCTTATTATGCAAAAGAAACAGGGGTTAAGCTGAAACAAGTCCGGATCACCCTTCGCCAAGGCGCTGTTCAGGCAGAAGCTGGTGCTCTTCAGTTTATGAAGGGAGACCTGCAGCTGAAAAGCAATACTGGCGGGGTTGGCGGTTTTATGAAAAAAATGGCTTCAAATATTCTTACCGACGAGTCTTTGTTTAAACCACTCTATGAAGGAACAGGTGAAATCTATTTAGAGCCTTCCTATGGACACTATCTTTTAATGAACCTGAATGAAGAGGAAGTCATTGCAGATAAAG
Organism: Fictibacillus phosphorivorans; assembly: GCF_023715845.1. Lineage (GTDB taxonomy): Bacteria > Bacillota > Bacilli > Bacillales > Fictibacillaceae > Fictibacillus > Fictibacillus phosphorivorans_D. The sequence goes on along the minus strand of NZ_JAMBOR010000032.1, from coordinate 23,998 downwards.
GCATGTTCTATGCCGCGGAACCAACTGTGCAGCTTGGTGTTTCGAGACAAAAGCTCACCTCTTCTATAAAAGGTGACGATGGGCTCTTTCAAACGAAGTTAAAAGGTTCGGGGTTCTGTGTCCTGCAGAGTCCTGTACCGCTAAACCAAATTATGAAAGTAAAATTGGATAATGAAAAACTTCAAGTAGACGGTACGTTTGCTCTTCTTAGAAAAGGAGAGATCGACTTTTCGGTTAAGCGTGCCTCTTCTTCCATCGGTGGATCAGCTACGAGCGGGGAAGGATATCTACATGTATTTGAAGGTACAGGTGAAGTTTGGCTGGCTCCAACATTAGGTAGATAAGATAAACAAAAAGGTCCCTCTTTAATGAAAGAGGGGCCATTTTGTTTTATTCTTCAAATTGATCTTCATTATTCTCGTTATTTTCATTTGTAACCTCAATCGGAACAGTAGGGTTAGCTGTATCTGCATTTCCCCTATTTACAGTAATCATTAAGATGCCGTTACTGTACTGAGCTTTAATATCCTCGTTTCTAAACATAAAAGGCAATTGTACAAATCGTTCTGTTCGCTTCACGTTCTTTCTTTCCTGAAAATGTCCAGTACGCTTATTTTTCATTGATCGAATTTCTTCTCTTTGCGCTTTTATTTGAAGCCCCTGATTAAGAACTTCAATTTGAATATCTTCAGGATTATAAGCTTTAAGGTTGGCATAGATCTTATAATCTTGATCAGTCTCTTCGGTTTCGACTTCAAATGATATCTGATCAGCGTAACGCTCAAACTGAGTCAATCCTTTGTTGACGAACTGTTCAAACGATTTTAGCCAGTCATCCATAGATCGGTTATTCGTGAAAGGATTTAAAGGACTTTTTCCAAACATCCGCAATTTTCCTCCTACGCATTTCCGGCATTATTTGAATCAAAAACATCAGGATCCAACGTATTTGTAGCACTGACAACAGAGATTGTTTGTATAAAGTTCCCTGTATTTCCGCCGCCAGAGCCACTGTACCCTTTCCCTGTAGTTTTAGGGTTGATCACTAGCGTATCCCCGAAGTTCACAACCCCTTCTGCTGCATTGATGTTGATAGGTGCAACAATCAAACAGGGCACTTTAACACCCCCTCCTTTTAAAAAGGTTTACGATTGTGACGTCGTCCCTTTGAGATAGCTTATGTAGGTAAGAGCCTAAGGGTGAATGGCGATGTTTTTTTCACAGGAAGATGGGCGTACGCATAGCATATGTAGAGAACCTTACAAAGGACTGAACGTTATGCCGGCCATGGTAGGAAAGATTTCAGTAAACGCTGTTTCTGGTGGTTCTGTATTTCATGTGGGTGATGTCCAGACGATCTGCCCGGTTAGTTACGCAAAAACGTATGCAGGTGCTGGTTCATTTAATACAGGTGATAATCTTCGTGTGCACAATGGCTACAACGTAACCTATACACAAGACCCGGATGTTAATGACAGCAACAACGCTACAAATTTTTAGACGACATGCAAATTCCTTAGTAAGAAGGCATACATCTTACTAAGGAGCTGATGATTAAATGAACGAGGAGAGCAACTATTATTTAAGTAAGATAAAACAGATGGTCGAGGACCAAAATAACAAAATTAAAGCTTTGGAACAACAAGTAAAAAAGCTTAAACAGCAAGTTGATACATTTGCTGAAGAACCTAAAACGGTAGAATACAAGTTTGAGCAATTAAAAGTAGAAAAACTTGAGGGAACTCTCCATATTGGTTTAGGCCATTCTGCTGAGAGTAAAGATTTAATCGAGCAATTTAATATCGGTCAGAATACTGTACAAATGCCTTGGAAGATGGAGCGGAGTGTGATAGAAAATCCTAACTACCGTGAAATGGTAAAAGAGATGGATGAATTCTTTGTTAAGGAAGCTCCTCTATATTTGCAAACTCTTGAAAATAAAATAAATGTTCCGCTAGATGATTCATACCGTGTCTTTATTCTTGAAGATGTTCAGCGTCAAGTTCCAGGAAGGATCAAGCATTATCTTACCAAGTATGAACCTAAAGATGAGAAAGGCCGCAAAGAGATCCTTCAAAAAACAAAAGAGGATATCTATCGCGGAATCGAGACATTCATTGTTCATTTAAAAGAATCAAAGAAAGACGGAGGTGGAGGAAGTGAACTTTCACGTGACCAACCATGAGTTGTGCGTGGGTGAGATCCACATTATCGGGGTGGGTTTGTCCTCGGTTGTTTTAGTAGGTGATGTTGACTGCATCAATCTCGGGTCAGCTTTTGATACGCCGCCTGAGTCGCTTGTGTTAGGAACATCGCTTGTTCCGCTATAGGGGTGAAAAAATATGTATAGAACATCTGCGGTTGATGGAGTACTTGTAAATTCGGTGCAATCAGCTTCTATTCTCCATACTGGAGATACAGAGAAGGTTCAGTGTTTTTCCGCTGCTCTTGCGATTCAGCGAGAGCGTACAGATTATGGAACATTTGATGTCCCACTGAACAAGTATGAAATTTTTTCGGAACCTGTCGTTGTTCCTGTTTGTCCAAACGTTCAGATTAAACGTACGTTTAACGCTTGCCCTTTTATTCGAGTAGGGAGAATTGATATTCTAGGTATTTCAAGTTCATCTCTGCTTCATATAGGATCTGTTAATGAGATGACGCTGCAATCCCGTGTAAAACATATACGTAACTTTCTTACAAATCCTTATCCAGAAAATGGGGAGGAGGAGGAATCATGAATCTGTTTGTCAGTCAGACGATTGTTATTCAGCAATTAAAAGTGGAGGGCATTCAAAATTCCTCAGTTCTCCAGATTGGCAGTGCTGGCGTTATACAGCCGATCTCGCAATTATTTAACACAGGCGGTCATAAAGGTCCGGCTCCTGAAATTATTGATCCTGATCTTCCAAGAGTTCCTTTAGGACCGCCTTCATAAGAGGTGAATGTGAATGGACACTTGGAAACAAATGATGGACTGGAAAAGGATGGCGGAAGAATACTTTGGTGATCAGTTTTTTGCACCGAATCCGGCACCAAGTTCTGAGATAAGGAACGAAAATCCACTCTGCAACATATACGAAACAGCTCAGGAAATCTGTTGTGTACTTGCTTTACCAGGTTTAAACCGAACAGATGATGTAGAAGTTCTAGTCGATCCATTCAAATTGACCATACAAGGAAAGTTATCGATTCCTCTTGATTCCTATCGTTTAAACACCGAAGAATTTCAACTCGGTGAATTTAAGCGGGAGATTACACTCCCTGAACGGGTTCATCAGGATCCTGTTCAAGCACACTACCGAAAAGGTCTGCTTTTTATACGAATGTTGAAGGATACAAGACCTGGGGCTAATCAAAGAAAAGTAAATCTGCATTGGGTACAAGAGTAAAATGAAGCTTGACGTTTGTTTATGTTTTCGCTTACAATATAGGAAAATAACGGAAGGAACAGGTATTGACGTCCAATGAGCAATTAATCTTATTTTTTAGCCAATTACTTGAATGATTAAAGTAGAACGCTAGATAGGATTTTTCTGCCCATTTTTAGGACTTAACTGCATGCCTGTTTTTTGTTGCCAAAAAACCGTTTCTTAAAGCGGTTCTGTATGGCGATATTCGGCGTGGGCAGACCTCTCTAGTAAAACTAGGAGGTTTTTTTATGCTTTTATTAGAAGCTACGGGAATTGAAAAGTCATATAACGGAAATTTAATTTTAAAACAAACAGAGCCTTTTCAGCTCTTTAACCATGATCGTATCGGATTAGTAGGGTTGAACGGTTCAGGGAAATCAACATTCTTAAAACTGCTCTCTTTGGTGGAAGAAGCCGATTCTGGAGTTATTCAGCATTATGGCAGTTTCGCTGTTGTCAGCCAGTTTGAAGAAGGTGCACAAACGATTACTGCAAGAAGCGAAGGTCAGTGGAACTTGAGAGGGAAAAATTATGAAACCATGAGCGGCGGTGAAAAAACACGTACTCAGATAGCAGCAGCTCTTGAGCAGCAGCCCGACATTCTGATTTTAGATGAGCCGACAAGCCATTTAGATGTTGACGGGATGGATCAGCTGGCTAAAGTTCTTAATCATTATAAAGGTGCTGTATTGCTCGTATCCCATGACAGAACGTTCTTAGATAAGGTGTGTACAAAAATCCTTGAGCTTGATCACCAATCGTTTTCGATGTATCCAGGAAACTATACAGATTACCTTCATCAGAAAAAACAAAAACAAGAGAGGCAGCAGTTTGAATATGAGCAGTATATGAATGAAAAATCGAGGCTGGAGAATGCCGCAAAAGAAAAGGTATCAAAAGCGAAGAACATAAAGGATAAGCCTGCTCGTATGTCATATAGTGAAGCGAAATTGGGGAAAATGAAGGCCAAAAATGCTAGAAGGTCATTGGAGAGGGCCTCTAAGGTGATCGAAAAAAGAATCGAAATGCTAGATAAGAAAGAAAAACCAAAAGAGCAGCCTAAGATTGCTTTCGATATTCAGCAGTTTTCGGTTATCCATGCCAAACAAGCGCTGGCCGTAAAACACCTATCCGTGGAGTTTGGCGAGCGGCAGTTGTTTAAGAATCTGTCTTTTACAGTAAAGCCAGGGATGAAAATCGTTTTAACAGGTAAAAACGGTACAGGAAAATCGACGCTATTAGAAACCATATATAGAGGAAATGAACAGATCGAGAAATCGCAGCAGCTTAAGGTCGGCTACTTTCACCAGCATCTAAAGATCCTTGATGAGTCAAAGAGTATTTTAGAAAATGTCATGGAAAACAGCTTATATGATGAGACATGGGTAAGGACGATATTAGCCAGGTTGTTATTCAAACGTGAAGATGTATTCAAAAAAGTAGAAGTACTAAGCGGCGGGGAGAAAATGAAGACCGCTTTAGCGAAGCTTTTCTTAAACGACTATAATTTATTATTACTTGATGAGCCTACGAATTATCTGGATTTGTTTACGAGAGAGGCCTTAGAAGAAGTCTTAATCGCTTATCCAGGAACTTTTATCATTGCTACTCATGATAGAAGATTAATGGAAAAGGCAGCCACACATGTTTTGGATCTTCAGCCTCCAAAAGCTTATTGGTTTGAGGGGAGCTATCGGGAATATCTTGAAAGTAAGAAGGATAAAAAATCAGTGTCATCAACACATGATCACAAAGATCGTTTGCTGAAACTGGAACTTGAAATGACCGATCTAATCGGGAGGCTTTCGTTAAGCTTAAATGAAGAAGAGAAAATCAAACTGGAACACAGGTATCAAGAGGTTTTAAAAGAAATCAGACTTTTGAAAGCTCAATTTAGTTGAAAATAACAAAAGGATGGCCTATTAAGGTCATCCTTTGTTTCTTTATTTATCTCTTTCTTTTCTTTTACCACCTATTGTAGGTGGTTCTTCTTGAGAGGTGATATCCGTATCGTATCCGATCTGACGAAGATCTTCTGTGTCGGCTACCGTACCCCCAGCCATACCTTCGTTAATCATTCGATCGATGTCCAAGTATAGTTCGTCTTTTCCTTCATTCACTTTATCTTTATTACTCATATTGTTCATCCTTCCTTTTTTGACCTCGTTATTTGAACGGTTGTTGGCTTTTTTATTTTGTCCAGAAAGTCAGAAAGAAAAAGCAGTTTCTCATTAAAAAAGACATGAAACTTAATTGAGCACGAATCGTATGATATAAGCAGCACGATAAGACGCTCTTAAAAGGGCCTTTTTTTAATTTGAGTCCATTTAAAAGATGAGGAAAAAGGAGTAGACCAAAATGAAAAAGACTATAATGGCAGCTTTCTTCATCATGGTATTAACAGGTTGTTCGGCAGTGAATGAAGTGTCGAATGGTCTCAACTATGTGCCTGAAGCTACTGAGTATATTAATGAAGTACAACAATTTTCAAAAGAAGTCTCTGCAGTTGCAGAAAAAGCAGTAAACGACCCGCGAGCTAGAGAAGAACTTGAAAACCTTTTGGGAGATTTAAAAGCAGACATTAGTGAGTTTAGTGATTTAACACCACCTTCTTTGTTTGAAGATATTCACAATCAAGTGCTTGAACATAATAACCAGCTTAAGGATGCCGTCGATCAATATTCAACTGCAATAAAAGAAGGGAAATTAAGTACTGACCTGCTTGAACAAAGCGGCCTCTTGGATGACATCGCCGTTTACAACGATCTTTTATCACAAATTAAAAAATTAGGAGAATAATTCTCGGACGGTTGTTGAGTATTCGTTGCTATTTCCACCCTCTATCATACCCTTTGCAGGAGAATTGACAGGTAGTTAGTCGAAAGGAATCTCGCTGATAACTAGTCAAAGAAGCCTAGTCAACAATCAAATGCAGCATTTTTTATAAAAAAGAGTTTATTTCATGTTACAAATCGACTATTTTCGGGAATATGACAATGAGAAAAATGGCGAGGGTGGGTATTAAGCATGAATGATTATCATCTTAAGATTGAGGATTACTTACAACTTTTAAAAAATAGGTACAAAAAGGGAAAACTTAAGGCTAAACAATACCATAAAAGAATCGAGCTTATTAACATGTGGCACATTCGGGGTGTTGTTAAAGTACCTAAGGAATAATTTAAGTAATGATAGAGACATGTCGATAAATAGATAAACACGACTTGAATTGGCAGGTGCAGCATGAGTTCAATAAGCAATACATTCAAACAAGCTGAGCTTACGAAATATGATTATATGATTCATATTGCGTTTGCCGTTCTTCTTTGTTTATATAGTTTTCTGTTACTATTCGCAAACAAAATGCTAGGTTTTTTGTTCTTTATCGTTGGGCTACTCTTGCTGGGTACCGCAGTTTGGAAAGGAATCAAACCTATATTTTCGATAACGGGAGTCACTGTTATGCTGGGGCTCCTGTTTTATAGCAGAATTCTTTGGTTTGAGGCTCTTCAAATTCTACCGTTATTTTTTTATGAAATCTTCCAAGTTTTATTTTTTCTTGGAACAGGATTAGGAATAGCTCTGCTTTATCGTTTAGCCGTTAAATCAGCTCCGCTTACGAGTCCATTGAATAGACACATCATCCATGGGATTTATTTTTTGACGGCTATCCTCTTAATGCCCTATACCATAATAGTGAGCTATGGTGCTTTTATGCAAGGGGAAGTAAGCGGTGTGTTCTGGTCAATTTTAATCCTTCTTTTATGGGGGATTTTATACACGGTTCAGCTTATAACGAATAAGAATAAACTTATGAGGAATGGTTTGTTTGTTCTTAACATCTGCATGGGATGGTGGACGATTAACAGGTGGATAATGATCCTTTCATAAGAGAAGAGAAGCCCGCGGGCTTCTCTTTATTAGTTTCGTCTTATTTTTGCCAATAGATGAAGGATTTCGAAGTATAACCAAACTAAGGTTACCATCAAACCGAATGCGCCGTACCATTCCATGTATTTGGGAACTCGCTGGCGCGCTCCATATTCGATAAAGTCAAAATCAAGAACCAAATTAAGTGCGGCTATGACTACAATAAATAGACTGATCCCAATACCCACCGGTCCAGAACTATGAAGGTAGGGGATGCTGATGCCGAAAAAGCCTAATATAAAACTTGTTAGATAGACCAGCATGATGCCGACGGTTGCCGAAAAAACAATCAATCTAAAATTGTGTGTAACTTTAATGATTCGAAGCATATAAGCAAGCAGTAGAGCAAACAGCGTCCCAAAGGTTAATGTGGCAGCCTGCATGGTGATTCCGTTAAACTGCGATTCGAAGCTTGCCGATATACCGCCTACTGCCAATCCTTCTAAACCTGCATAAATAGGTGCCAAAAGCGGTGCTGTTCTAGGAACGAAAGCAATGATTAAAGCTGAAATGAGCCCACCGATCACACCAATCATAATTAAAGGACCTACAGATTCCCCTAAGTTATACTGATGCCACGTATAAATGGAAGAAGCCATCAAAATAATCAATAAAATCAATGTTTTATAAACTGTACCTGATAATGTCATCTGTTTACCAACAGTTGTTGCCCCGAATTTATTAAAGGTTGTACTCTTTAAAGCAGGATTAGCACTTCTCATAAAACTACCTCCCTTACTTTTTTCACAAATAACTATACGATTTTTTTATTGTGAAGTTTCATTTTTAACGTATTTACTTGTCTCCAATTTAAGACACTAGGCCATCATAATTAATTATATAATCATGAATAATTAGGAATTAAAGACTATTTTAGACATAGACCGACAAATATCTCATAAAATGGATGTAATATATAGTTGAAAGAAAGGAGGTGAAATTGTGCGAATTCCAAGCATCATATTGCAAGGTTTGATCGCAGGTGCCATCCTTTTTATTCCTAATGAAGTTTTTGCCGAGAAGAATAATGACGAGAAATCTAATTCTTCAGCTGAAATAAAAACGCAGAACCTTTCATACCTTAAACAAGGAAACAGTAAAACGAATTCTTCAAAACCAGAAGCTCTGGAGGGGAATGTGTTAAATCCCAATGCTTCCAGTAATGTATCGAAAAGAATGAAAGGGTTTACAACAGGGTCTAATGGTTCGGAAAAAAGGTATGAAGCAAGTAAAAAGAATACTGCTGATACAGGAAAAAAGTCTTCTCAGCAAGCAAAAAACTCAAACGGACTAAAAAACTCAGTTCCACCAGGACAACTCAAAAAGAATGTGTCTATAAATCAGCCTGAGAAGAAAAGGGCTGAAACATCAAAGAACGTACATACAGAAACAACGATTAAGCAATCAGTACTGCCTGAAAAAGGAGTAAGGGAAAAGCAAAAGAAGGAACAGGTTGTATCAAAAAAGAAAATCGAAGTGCAGCCTTTAAAAGCTGTATCAAGACTTCCAGTTAAGTTACCTTCTAAAGGATTTCCACAACAACCGGATTCTAAGGCGACACCAGTAACTGCAGGACAAAACTCTTCTCATTCATCATCGTCCACCAAGGACGCTGGAAATGGGGGTACGGCATTAGCTAATGTTAAGGCCCATTTAGTCCTGCCACTGATCTTTGCTGATAGTGAAAAAGTTTCTGTGTATTTTAGCAGAATGGACCTCTTGAGAAGTCAATGGGTGAACGCACCGCCATCAATGCCACCAGAAAAAGCTCTTTAATTTTTCATGTAGATGTTGGATTGTTTTTAATCAACCATTTGAAAATTAAGGAGCGAATAATAATGAAAAAAGTCAACCGTACATTTGTAAAATCTTTCGTGTTTGCTGGAACATTAACTCTTGCGGTAGTGATAGGAACAGGAGCAGCTGAAGCGGCTGGTAACAAATCTGAACAAGCGATTAAGGTTCAAAGTTCAAAAGTTTCTAACGGACAAGTACAGGCCAAAGATGAGAAGTATGAAAAACCTTCTAAATTTAATGGGAAAGTTCAAAGACCCGTACAAGCTCAAAAACCGGTCAATCCTGGAAATAAAACAAAACCTGTTAAAATCGAAAAGCCTTTGAAAGATAAGAGTCACTCTCAAGGGGCAGAGCATGCAAGTGAAACGGCAAAAAAGCATGCTGCTCCTAACTCAGCTGTTCACTCAGTTCCTGCTGAAAAAGAAGAGCCAGTTGTAACTGAGCCTGTAATAAAGGAACCAACTGAGGTTACAATCCCAGTTGAGGAAGAAAAAACGGAAGTAATTGAAATTGAGATTCCTGAATCAAGAAGTGATGAAGGTAATACAGATGAAATTAAGAGTACAGATTCAAATCGCAATGAAGAAGAAACCGATGAAAATTCTGATGATGAAGCTGTAAAAGAAGACAAAGAGGACTCAGAATCTAAAGAGATCCAAGAGGAAAATGAAGATAATCCTGTTAAAAAAGAAGAACGTACAGATGTAATTGCTGACGATGATGCATGGAAAGAAGATGAGGATTCTGAAGAAGAAGAATCTGAAGAAGTGAAAGAAAACAAATCTCTACAAAACAAAATCCACTCTAATGCTAATGAGCGTTCGAGTGAAAACGCGAAGCTTCATGCTGCGCCAAATGCAGCAGTGCATGCTGTAGATGGGGAAGAAGAAGTAACTGAAAAACCAGTGACAGAGGAGACTGTTACGGAAGAAGTGACTGAAGAAGCTCCAGTTGTTAAAGAAATAAATTCCGAAGAAGCAACAGAAGAACCTCAAACAACAGAAGAAACAACGACTGAAGTAGAATCACCTAAAGAAGTTACGGCTCTTTTAAATAAGATTCGTTCCATGGCAGCAGAGCACGCGAGTGAAAATGCGAAACTTTATGCAGCAATCAATGCAGCAATATTAGCAGTTGAAGATGCAGTAGAAGAAAATTCTCCTGAAGTTGTTGAAGTACCAGCAACTGAAGAAACAATAGTAAACAAAAAATAAAACCTTTTAGAGCCAGGGGAGTTTCCTCTGGCTTTTTTGTTTTGTATTAAAAAAACTAATTGCTCTCATAAAAGATAACTATATATTCCAACGTTTTCTTTTAAAGGAACAGGGAACTATATTCTTGAGTACTAAGGAGGTGGGTTAGTTGTTAAAGACCGGCGATCGAGCACCAGCTTTCACATTGCCGTCCACGCTGCATAAAGATGTTTCTTTGGCGGATTTCAGAGGCAAGAAAAATGTCCTTGTAGCATTCTATCCGCTGGACTTCACCCCTGGTTGAATAAAGGAAATCACCTCTTGGAAAGAGGATTATCAACGTTTTAAAGATGCGAATACAGAAGTCCTTGCAATCAGTGTGGATCATATTTATTCCCATAATGTTTTCGCCGCTAGCCTTGGTACACTTCCTTATCCGCTTTTAGCTGATTGGCATAAGAAAGTGACAAAAGATTTTGGCGTGTTGAACGAAGAGAATGGCACCGCTATTCGTTCCTGTTTTGTAATTGACCAAGATGGGATTATTCAGTACAGCAACCATAAGTTTGATGCTAACGAAAAACTGCAATATGAGGAAGTATTCAAAGCTTGTGAAGACTGTAAAAAAGAAAAATAAGCAGGACAAGGAACAAAAGCCATTAAGCAACATGACAAAAAGTAAAGCTGCATGAAGTGGCTTTATTTTTTGTTAAGCGTTGTACAAACCCTATGAATACGGCGCCATCTTTATGATGATGTGTTACTATAGAAGAGAAAATATGCTGATATAGGAATAGGAAGGAACCGGCTTGATGAATATATTTCTTACCGGAGCTACCGGATTTTTAGGTGGACGCTTAATTCAAAATTTGTCGCGGGAAGGCCATACCTTATATGTACTTGCGCGTAATATAAAAAAAGCAGAACAGCTTCTTCAAAAAACAGCTGATCATACAGGTGACATTCATATTATTAAAGGTGATATTACTGTCCCTGATCTTAGTATGGATAAAGAGACGCTGAAGGAGCTTGTAAATAAGATTGATGTTTTCTATCATATGGCGGCACTTGTTAAGTTTGATCTAGATCTTAAAGACGAGCTGTTTCAAATAAATTATACAGGTACGAAATATGCTTTAGAAGCAGCTGAAAAGATGGGTGTATCGCATTTTTATTATGTGAGTACGGCTTATACATTAGGAAAAGATGAATACGCAGAAGAAAAGCTTCATTCGCTAGACCGTTCTTTCAACAATCCTTATGAGGAGAGCAAGTGTAAAGCTGAACACCTCTGCATGGATTTTAAGAAATTTTTCAATGTTACCATCTTAAGGCCTGCCATTATTATCGGAGATTCGAAAACAGGTGAAGCCGATTCGAAGTTTACTCTTTATGGGTTGATGAGAAGTCTGGAAGTTTTCAAGAAGAGATTTCAGCGTAAAGGGATGGGAGACCGTGTGTTTCATCTGTTGTGTGAGGAAGGAAGCACACAAAATCTAGTGCCAGTCGATTATGTGGCAGATGTACTATCAGATGTGCTAAAAATGGGCAGAGAAAACAACATTTATCACATCACGAACAGCCAACCTCCGTTAAGTGCAGATGTATTTCAAATCATGCGAGAAAAGGCTGACCTGGAACTATTTAAGCTTGCACCATATGATTATGAACCCTATCTAAGTGAGGAAGAAAAGCTGTTGAACAATGTTGTGGATGTATATAAAAACTATTTGAATCGAAACATAGTGTTTGAAGATTCCAACACGCAACAGCTGCTTCAATCATTCAATAAAGAACCACTTCAAATGGATGAAGAGATGATCAATCGAATTATTAAAGGCTACCATGATCGTTCAACCATAAAATAATAATCCGAATGCATCTATTTACAAATTATGCATATACTGGTATAGTGGAGAAGAAAATAAATGTAACAAAACCCAAGGAGGGATGTATGATGAGACAACTTAAAGGATTGACTTCAGAGAGTGTATTGTTTCTTGTACAGCCTATTGGGACAATGAAGGAAAGCAGATAATTATTCATTTGATGTGAACCTTTCTGCGATTAAATTTGTCATTTTAACCATGGGCTGTGCAATCAGTTCATGGTTTTTTATATGAAAAAGAGGTTATTTGCACCTCTCTTTCTTTAAAGGACCGTATACTGCGGTTCTTTTTTATTTAAAAATAATAGACAACTTTTATTCGGAGGGTATCACATTGAATTTAAAATCTTTAGGTTGGAACCAAACATTTGAAGAAGCTTTTAAAACATATGAGAATCAATCACTAGTTCCTGGCAGAATCAGCGTTGAACATAAAGGACTTTATAGCGTTTTGACTGAACATGGAGAACTGTTAGGTGAGATTACAGGAAAAATCCGATATAACGCTACAGGAAGACATGATTATCCGGCAGTAGGTGACTGGGTAGTTCTTTCTGCAGTTCCACAGGAAGGGAAAGCTTATATTCATGGAATCTTGCCTCGAAAGAGCAAGTTTTCAAGGAAAGCTGCAGGTTTGACGACAGAGGAACAAATTGTAGCGACTAACGTAGACACTGTATTTTTAGTTAATGCTTTAAATCAGGATTTTAATCTGCGCAGGTTGGAACGCTATCTATTGATGGCGTGGGAAAGCGGTGCAGCACCAGTTATCGTTCTAAGTAAGGCAGATCTTTGCGAAGATATACAAAAATATATAGATGAAGTGGAAACGGTAGCTTTTGGCGTACCGACTTTCCCAGTCAGTGCGGAAAAAGGAACAGGTCTTGAAGCGTTATCCTCCTTTATTAAAGAAGGAGAAACCGTCGCACTTTTAGGATCTTCTGGGGTTGGAAAGTCAACACTAGCCAACCAGCTTTTTGGCCAGGATGTATTGAAGACGAACGATATTCGTGAAGATGATGGAAAAGGAAAGCATACGACGACACATCGTGAATTGCTCGTTCTTGAAAGCGGCGGAATACTGATTGATACACCAGGAATGCGTGAGCTGCAGCTTTGGGAAGGGGACAACAGTTTAAGTCAGAGCTTTCAGGATATTAAAGGATTCGCAGAAAGATGCCGATTCCGTGACTGTGCACATAATAATGAACCTGGATGCGGTGTAAAAATTGCAATCGAGTCCGGTGAATTGGATGAAGAGCGGTATAGAAGTTACTTAAAGCTTCAGCGTGAACTCGCTTATTTTGCAAGAAAAGAAGATCAAAAGTTGGCTCTTGCAGAAAAAGCGCGATGGAAAAAGCTTGCGGGTGACCGTACGAGAGTACACAGAAAATAATAGAATAGATAACAATCATCCTCAAAAGGAATGTGCCTTTTGAGGATTTATTATTTTTATCAGCGTTTTTGTTCTAATCAATTTCTTATATAAAAAGGTTTTGGATAGGGAATCATCAAATTAAGAAGAGTAGAGGAGGGATAGAAAGTGGCTCAAACATTTACGATTCAAACACACCAGCGTGACGAAATGTACGAGATTACAAGTTCATTGAAAGCTTATCTAGAGGAGCAGCATGTAAAGGATGGTGTCATGTATGTGTATTGTCCGCATACAACTGCAGGTATTACGATCAATGAAAACGCAGATCCTGATGTAGTTAAGGACATGTTGATGAGACTTGATGAAGTATATCCGTGGGAACATCCAAAGTACCGGCATGCGGAGGGTAATTCATCTTCTCATTTAAAAGCCAGTACAGTCGGTTCTTCACAGGTTGTGTTCATCCAGAACGGGGAATTGTTACTTGGAACATGGCAAGGTGTCTATTTTTGTGAATTCGATGGACCAAGGAATAGAAAATATCACGTAAAAATACTACCAAATCACACCTAATAAATGAATCCGCTGAATAGGATCAGCGGGTTTTTTTATTCCCCTAATTTATCCTACTAAAGGGCTAGTTTAAAAAACGTAAGGAATTTTGTTGAATATTAGGGAAAACTTTTAAAATTAAAATAAAACATCTAAATTTTCAAAATTTTAGTTGTCTCCTTCCGCAGTTTAATGTACTATTTTTTTTAAATAGTTATAATTATCAAAATATTCTTAATAAGGGGGATTTTTAGGTGGGGATTAAAAAAGGGTTAAAAGTATTAGCAGCATCTGCTCTGTCTTTAGGACTTTTAGCAGGCTGTAATGCTTCAGGGGGATCAGAAACTAGCGGAAGTGGTGGAGGCAGTGGAAAGGTTATCAAAATTGCAACACAGACTCCATTATCAGGCGGAAGTGCCACACTTGGAGAATCTATTAAACTTGGTGCCCAGCTGGCTCTTGAAGAAAACAAAAAGAAGTTTGAAGACTTAGGGTACAAGCTTCAGCTTCAGCCATATGATGATCAAGCTGACCCTAAGAAGGGTGTAGCGAATGCTCAGCTCATTGGGTCAGATAAATCGATCCTTGGGGTAGTAGGTCACTTAAACTCAGGTGTTTCTATCCCGTCATCGGAAGTTTATGAAAAGTACAAAGTTCCGATGGTTTCTCCGGCCAACACAGCTACGGAGGTAACAGATCGCGGACTTAAAACGGTAAACCGTATCGTTGCACGTGACGACTTCCAAGGTCCTGCAGGTGCTGAATTCGCAATGAATCAATTAGGAGCTAAGAGGATTTTCGTTATTCAAGATAAAACAGCTTACGGAACAGGTCTTGCTGACGCGTTCAAAAAGGCGGCTGAAGATGCAGGGGCTGAAATTCTTGGATATGAAGGGATTACTGTTGGAGAGAAAGACTTCAATGGTGTACTTACACAAGTATTGTCAAAGAAACCTGATTTAGTATTCTTTGGCGGACTTTATACAGAAGCTGGACAGCTGATTCGTCAAGCACGTGACAAAGGGATTCAGATTCCTTTCATGGGTGGAGATGGAATGGACTCGTCAACTCTTGTTGAAATCGCAGGGGATTCTGTGAAAAACGTATACTATACATCTGTTGCTGCTGATCCGAGTAAATCAGAAGACGGTAAAGCATTCTCCTCAAAATATAAAGAGAAGTTTAACAAGAACGTAGAATCCTATTCTGCATATGGCTACGATTCTATGAGTGTTCTATTAAAAGGCCTTGAAGCGGCAATCGAAGGCAGTGATGGAGATCTTCCAGCCCGTGAGAAAGTGGCAGAAGAAATCCGTAAAATTCAAGATTTCCAAGGTGTAGTAACAAAAGTTGGATTCGATGACAAAGGTGATAACAAGTTCGCTAAAGTATATATCTATAAATTCAGTGAAGCTAAATATCCTGGAGTTCAAGAAGGCGAAATCAGTAAGTAAACGATCGTTTACATGAGAGGGAGTGACCCTAACGGCCATATCCCTCTCTTTTTTATAAACTCCCTAGTTGTGAAAGAGAGGAATATTTATGTTAGCTGAAATTTTACAAAGTTTGCCTCAAGTTCTTATTGATGGTATAGCACTTGGTGCAATTTATGCGGTTATCGCGCTTGGATATACGATGGTTTATGGAATATTAGAACTTATTAACTTTGCTCATGGTGAAATTTTCATGACTGGTGCATTTATTGGTGTAGCGATGCTTATATTGATGACAGGAATGGGCTGGCTGGCCGCTATGCCTGCTGTTCTGGCTTTAATTCTCGTGTTGGTGATTACTTCCATTCTTACAGGATTCATGGGTGTAGGGATTGAACGGATGGCTTATCGGCCACTCCGGAACTCACCTAAACTTATCACACTGATCTCTGCAATCGGTGTCTCGTTTTTGCTTCAAGATTTGGTTCGTTTTATTACGGAATACAAGAGAGGAAACTACATTTTAACGGGTCCTTCCATGTTTAATGAGCAGTTTGCTATTAAATTTTCTAGCATATCTTCGTCATTTAGTGACGCATTCTTTAAGACTTCTACGCTCATTCTAATCATCTCTGTTGTGATAATGATGGTTGCCTTAGACTTTTTCGTTAATAAAACGAAATGGGGGATGGCGATGAGAGCTGTTGCACAAGATCGTGAAACAGCATCACTCATGTCGATCAACGTAAACAAAGTCATCTCGCTAACGTTCTTTATCGGATCAGCTCTTGGAGGAGCAACGGGTGTGCTGTTTGCCGTTCAATATGGAACGATCGATCCTTACATTGGTTTTATTCTTGGATTAAAAGCTTTTACAGCTGCTGTATTAGGCGGAATCGGAAATATCCGCGGAGCAATGGCAGGGGGTATTATGCTGGGACTTCTTGAAATGTTCGCAGCCGCCAACCTTCAGCTTTTGACTGGCGGTTTCTTTGGAGCCGAATATAAAGATGTATTTGCGTTCGCGATCTTGATCATTGTTTTAATTTTCAAACCAGAAGGACTGTTTGGAAAAGCAGTTACTGAGAAAGTGTAGGTGAAGGTACATGCATAAGCTGACAAATAAACTTAAAGGCAACAAGCTGGCTCAAATCATATTGCTCGTGCTTTATGTGTTAGTAACTTCACTGAGCTTATATTTAGCTCAGGCATCTGTAACAGCATTTCTTCTTATGTTATTTTCTTTGCTCATCTTATACTACACAGAACTACCTGACCGATTAAAATGGGTAATCGCAGGTGTGGTATTGATTGGTGTCATCCCCTTCGTTTCAAGTACAGGGCCAGGATATCAGTCATATATGGAAGTGGCTACAGTAGTAGGAATCTATGTTGCGATGGCACTAGGTTTGAACATTGTTGTCGGTTTAGCCGGACTCTTGGACCTTGGGTTCGTAGCGTTCTTTGCGATTGGGGCTTACACGTATGGAATCTTTGCGACAGGTCAGGCAGCTAATTTTATGCCTTTCGGAAACTTTCCGTTATCTGGAGAGAGTTTCTGGATTTTCATTCTGATCGGTTGTTTTGTTGCAGCCCTTTTCGGCGTGCTTCTCGGAATACCAGTTCTTCGTGTAAAAGGAGATTATCTTGCTATCGTAACACTCGGCTTTGGGGAGATCATCAGGATTGTTTTTAATAACCTTGATAAGCCTGTTAATATCACGAATGGTGCGATGGGGCTTGCTTCTGTTAAGCCGCCAGAGATTTTCGGCTATCAGTTCGTTTATCCGAATCAGTTTTACTTTATTGTTCTTGGAATCTTGCTTTTTGTCATTCTAGCTGTAAGAAGATTTGAATATTCAAAGATCGGCCGTTCATGGAAAGCGGTAAGAGAAAATGAGATTGCTGCCCAATCGATGGGGATCCATCTTGTAAGAACAAAGTTGTTGGCATTTGCGATCGGTGCCTCTTTCTCTGGAATGATGGGGGTTGTCTTTGCGGCTAAGCAGACGTTCGTCGATCCTACAAGTTTTACCTTATTGGAATCTATTACGATACTTGTAATGGTTATCTTAGGCGGGATGGGAAGTGTGCCTGGCGTTATTTTAGGGGCTGCTGTAATCACGATCTTAAATCTGCAAGTTCTAACGGAAGTTACGAATTACTTGAACCAGTTAAGTTTAGACGGAGTAATCAGCTTTCCAGAGGCTCTTGCTCCAGCAAAAATGCAGCGATTTATTTTTGGAGCTATCTTAATCATATTTGCCATCTATCGCCCACAAGGATTAATTCCTGCGAAAAACCCTGTGTTCGATGAGGAATCTTTAAAAGAAGGTTCCAAAAAGCACAGAAAAGAACAAATTACGGTTGAACCTGATAAAGGGTTTCAAGCATAAGGGGGCGGGCGCATATGTCTATATTAACAGTGAGTAATTTAACGAAACAATTTGGCGGTCTCGTTGCAGTTAATTCAGTGGATATCACCGTTGAGAAAGGATCGATCACAGCCGTTATTGGTCCGAACGGAGCGGGGAAAACGACTTTTTTTAACCTGATCACAGGTGTTTATCAGCCTGATAATGGGAATGTCCAGCTTGGATCAACTTCCTTAATCGGAAAAAAACCGCATGATATTGCAAGACAAGGTATTGCACGAACGTTTCAGAATATACGATTATTCTCAAATGTTACCGTTTTAGAGAATGTTATGACGGGTCTGCATAAACAATTAAAAGCAGGCTTAGTCGGAACGCTTTTTCAGACAAAAACGGTGCGTGAGGAAGAAAAGCGTGCCCAGGAAGAAGCGTATCATTGGCTTGAATATGTAGGTCTGGCGAAACACTTGAATGAAGATGCTAAAAATCTTTCTTACGGTGCGCAGCGAAGGTTGGAGATTGCTCGTGCACTTGCAACAAAACCGAAGCTTCTACTGCTCGATGAACCGGCAGCAGGGATGAACCCAAGAGAAACGCGCGAGTTAACGGAATTTATCCATCGTATGAGAGAAGATTTAGATGTGACGATCGTATTGATCGAACATGACATGAAACTCGTAATGGAAATTTCAGAACAAATTTTTGTCTTGGATCATGGTGTAAAAATTGCTGAAGGAAAACCTGCGGAAATTCGAAATAATGTAAAAGTTATTGAAGCTTATCTTGGAAAAAGTGCCGTAACGCCAGCGTAAGGGGGAGAACGATGAGTATTTTGCAGTTAAATGATGTGAACACATTTTACGGTGGTATTCATGCGCTAAAAGGGATCAGCATCTCTGTTGAAAAAGGAGAGATTGTTACATTAATCGGTTCGAATGGCGCAGGAAAATCGACTACATTAAAAACAATCAGCGGACAGGTGATGCCAAAAACAGGCTCGGTTATCTATGAAGGAAAAGACATTTCAAAGCAACCGGCACATTTAACCGCACAAACGGGGATTGCCCATGTCCCTGAAGGAAGAAGAATATTTCCCAGATTAACGGTTAAAGAAAATCTAGAGATGGGTGCTTTTGTTGTTAAAGATAAAAAGGTCATTAAAGAAAGAATGGAAAAAGTGTTTCAATACTTTCCACGTCTTCAGGAACGTTTGAGTCAAAAAGGTGGAACCATGAGCGGCGGTGAGCAGCAGATGCTTGCGATCGGTCGTGCGTTAATGTCAAAGCCTCGCTTATTGTTATTGGATGAACCGTCCATGGGCTTAGCACCGGTTATTGTTGAACAAATCTTTGAGATCATCAGCGAATTAAATAAAGAAGGTATGACGATTCTTTTGGTCGAACAGAATGCTTATCAGGCTCTTCAAGTGGCACATCGAGGGTATGTGATTCAAACGGGAGAGATCGTGATGGCTGGACAGGGTCAAGAATTAATAACAAATGAACAAGTCCGAGAAGCATATCTCGCTTAATGTGCCGAGAAGAAAACCAGGCTGAAGAAAAGCCCGGTTTTCTTTTTGCTGTAGAATTCCTTTTGAAATGGGTGAGAGATGGTATAATTTAAAAGGAAGAAGAAAGGGGTATGATTCATGATTAAAGTACTCTTTGTTTGTTTAGGTAATATATGCCGTTCACCAATGGCAGAAGCTTTATTTAGAGATCTCGTTAAAAAAGAAGGGCTAGAAGAGAAAATCTCAGTAGATTCTGCAGGAACAGGCAATTGGCATGTTGGTGAACCACCGCATGAAGGCACAAGAACGATTTTAACGAAGAATCAAATCTCATTCGAAGGTCAAAAAGCGCGTCAGATTAAAACGAACGACCTGACACAATACGATTATATTATCGGAATGGATGCCGAGAACATCGGAAACATGCATAAGATGGCTGGGCAAACGGAAACAGGCATGATCGCAAGACTTCTGGATTTTGTGCCGGAGAACGAGTTTGAAGATGTACCAGATCCTTATTTTACCGGTAACTTTGAGGAAGTGTATGACCTCGTAAAAGCTGGATGTGAACGATTGCTAGTTGAAATTAAACATAGAGAATCCCTTTAACTAGGAGGAGTAACCATGGGTGAAATCAGACAATTGTCATCAGAGTATGAAGTACGTGAAGCATTTCCTGTGATGAGCCAGCTACGGACGCACCTTTCCGAAGACTTGTTTTATGAACTGTTTCTCCAAATGCAACAAGAAGGTTATACGCTTTTGGCTAATTATCATAATGAAAAGATTGTTGCACTAGCAGGTTTCGCCATACTCACAAACTTGTATGATGGGAAACATGTTTATCTGTATGATCTGATCACGGATGCAGAAGAGCGGTCTAAGGGATATGGGGAAGAACTGCTTACCTTTTTAGAATCATTTGCCGTTCAAAACAATTGCAATTGTGTAACGCTGAGTTCGAATGTGAACAGAAAAGATGCTCATCGTTTTTATGAAGAAAAGATGCATTATGAGAGACCGAGCTTTGTTTTTAAAAAACGTTTTTAAAAAGGGATTTAGTGATTGATGTGCTTTGTTGCATATTGGAAGAAGGTTAATTTCCGCTACAGAACTCGCTTTCCGCAGGGTGTGCGGTGAGCCCCCTTTTCGCTTTGCGACCTAAGTGGTCTCACCTGTCCCACTCATCCTGCAGGAGTCTCGTCTTTTCGCTTCAATTAACTGCAATGGAAGAAAAACATATATAACCAACATCCTTTTGTAAAAATATATATAAATAAAAATAAATCAGAAAACCACCACAGGGGATGTGGTGGTTTCTGATTTTTATTCTTCTTCTAGGCTGGATACTGAAACGCTTTGTTTGTTGTTTGGGTCATCGAGTGGATGGATGGTTGCGGTTCCGTTTTGTTGATCGACATGTTCGATATATACGTTTTTCCCGTTATATGTGACTGTTGACATGTTCGCTGATTCTGAAATTTCTTGTGCGCGATGTGCGTCCATTTTTCGTTTCCTCCTTCTCATTTTCAAACATAATATTTGTAACTATGCCTCAAAATATCCTTATGTCCTGAAAAAAGCTGGCCCAAAAGATACGAGATCTTTTGAGCCAGCCTTATTTGTTTGATGGTATGTTCTTTGTGTTTCTTAATTAAGCACGGCTACGCATGCTGCGCATAATCCAGCTTACAATAAGTACAACAATGATAGCACCGATGATAGCTGGAATAATTGCGAAACCAGCAACAGTTGGACCCCAATCACCTAAGATTAAGCCACCTAACCAAGCACCAACGAAACCAGCGATAATGTTACCGATGATACCACCCGGTACGTCACGCCCTGTTAATAGTCCTGCTAACCATCCGATGATTCCTCCAATTATAAGTGCCCATAATAAACTCATTTAAAATTCCTCCTTTTTTTTGTGTGGTTGAAATATGGAATTATTCTTAAGTTACCCATTATAAAAAAATATAAACTTCTGTCGAAAAAAGTTTTTATCGTGTTAAGGAATGTTAAGGAAAGGGAATGATAAAGGCAATTATACAACTAGGGGTGAGAGGGCCATTGACTTTATTGCATATTCTTAAAAACATGAAGGCAAAAGCTTTCGGAATCGAATTCATGCATGGCTTTAAAAGAGGAGATGTCACAGGACTGGCAGCACAGCTAGCTTATTATTTTTTATTATCCTTATTTCCATTTTTAATTTTCTTATTAACGTTAGGTGCTTTCTTTATAGAACCTGCCGAGGCACTAAATCTCCTCGAACATTTTGTACCGGCTGAGGCAATGGATTCTGTAAGAAAGAATTTGTTGGCAGTGCTTGAGGGGAGAAGTGGGGGATTGCTTTCTATAGGAATCTTAGCAACCATCTGGTCAGCATCAAATGCTATCAATGCTGTTATTAAAACATTGAACGAAGCTTATGGCGTTGAAGAATGCAGGGGCTTTATCAAAACAAGGCTATTGTCGATCTTCTTAACGTTTGGTGTAGTGTTTGCCTTTATTGTAGCTTTGGTTTTTCCGGTGTTCGGCAAGATGCTGGGCAATGCGGCTTTTTCTTATTTAGGTTTAAGTGAAGAATTTTTGATGATATGGTCTGTCCTTCGCTGGCTGATCAGTTTCTTTCTCATCGCAACAGTGGTTTCCATTCTTTATTATCTGGCCCCTTGTAAAAAGCTAAAATATAGTGAAATCTGGTATGGTTCACTCGTAGCTACATTCTTTTGGCAGATTGTTTCACTCGGTTTTGCTTTTTATGTGGATCACTTTGGAAATTATTCGCAGACGTACGGAAGTATTGGTGCAATTATTGTACTCAT
The DNA here is from genome assembly GCF_023715845.1 of Fictibacillus phosphorivorans. Classification (GTDB taxonomy): domain Bacteria; phylum Bacillota; class Bacilli; order Bacillales; family Fictibacillaceae; genus Fictibacillus; species Fictibacillus phosphorivorans_D. Next base: position 1,698 of record NZ_JAMBOR010000032.1, on the reverse strand, counting down.
GCTGTGGTTTTATTTAACCGGAATCGTACTCCTTTCTGGCGGTGTGCTTAATGCAACGTTCCATAAATATAAGGTCGATTTTGCCAAGAAAAGGGGCTTGTTAAAGGCTGAATGATCGGAAAAACTAGTAGTACCTTGGTGAAGGAGGTTTGCTATATGGGAAAAAGCAACAAACAAAACACAAACCATAGCAAAGACAACAAAAACGAAAAGAAAAACAAGACAAGCAGCAGTGCTAACAAAAAGAATAACTTCCATTAATACACCAGTTATGTAAAGCTGCCCGGCCTACGGGCGGCTTTTTTTGCTTTAGGGCGAAGTCTTTAAGACGTTTTTAAGATTGTGTTATAATGTTTCTCGTTGTGCTTCTGAACAGAAAGGGAGGGAGATAAGATGGAAGAACTTATACTCTCATTTATTGAATTTTTAAAGCAATTTTCTTATTTTGGACTTATTGTTGCATTAACGTTTGAATTTGTTCCCGCTGAGCTGGTTCTACCGCTCGCAGGGTTTTGGGTTTATGAAGGGGATATGAACTACTGGCTGGCTGTTTTTGCGGGAACAATAGGAGGCACATTCGGTCCGTTGACGCTATATGCTCTTGGCAGATATGGTGGAAGACCTTTTCTAATCAAGTACGGAAAGTATGTATTTATTAAAGATAAAGAAATTGATGCGGCTGATCGTTTCTTTGATAAGTATGGAGCCGGAGTCGCGTTTTTCGGACGTTTTCTTCCTGGTGTAAGAACTACGATATCTATTCCGTGCGGCATGGCGAAAATGAACGTATGGGTATTTTCGATCTACACATTTATCGCGATGTTTCCGATCACAGCTTTTTATGTTTATCTTGGTAAGCAGTTTGGTCCACAGTGGAAAGATGTCGGCGCAAAGGCAGAAGAATATATGCTCCCCATCGCAGCGATTATCGCAATTGTTATTCTGTTGTTTATAGCTTTTAAAATGACTAGAAAAAGTCTTTTTTCTAGAAGTTAAATCTTGCGGAGAGATTTTGTGTCTTTTACCTGTATCTCCTTAAGACCTTAGCGTGTTAAACTAAAAAAGGCACTTATGGGAATTATTGAAATAAAGGCAGGAGAAAGGCAATATGAAAAAAGTTAGAATTTTTTTTAGTGTGATAGGTGTACTTTTCTTTTTGGTGTACTTAGCTATCCTTATTAAAGCCACGCTTTTCTCATTTAATGAATACGTATATGGAAAATCAGCGAACCTTGTTTTGTTCGATAGTATACGTCTCATGTGGAGAAGTGGAGATTACTATTTAATTTTTAAGAATATCTTCGGCAATATTATTTTGTTTTTACCACTTGGTCTTTTGCTGCCTTTAATTTTCCGTGTATTTAATTCATGGCGGCTTATGTTCGTAATCGGTTTTGGTACGAGCTTTATTATTGAAGTGCTGCAATACGAGTATGCAAAAAGAATCTTTGATATCGATGACATCCTTCTAAACGGACTAGGTGCAATGACAGGCTTATTTATCTTTAAGTTCTTTGCCCTGTTGTTCCGTCTCATGGAACGGCCATTTAAAAAGAGAAAAAAATAAAACCGTGAACTGTATCCCGAATAATGGACACTTATAAAAAGTCCGGTATTCGGGATTTTTTGTGTTCTTAAACAAGAAAACCGTTATAATCAAACCAAACAGGGAGAACGGGGAATCCACAGTGAGTAAAA
>NZ_JAMBOR010000031.1 GCF_023715845.1 Fictibacillus phosphorivorans | reverse complement strand
CAGCGTTCATCCTGAGCCAGGATCAAACTCTCCATAAAAGTGTTTGACTTGCTCTAATTTCTTACTGACGGAATTCATTCATAATTCCTTACCTTTGCTTTTGTTCAGTTTTCAAAGAACTTGTTTGTTTAAGCTTGTCACTCGTTTTGGCGACTTCAATAATATAACACGTTAATCAGTCAGAGTCAATAACATTTTAAAACTTTTTCGGATTAATTCGTTATCGACTTAAAGTGCTGCAGTGCTGTTTTTAAAACAGCTTGATTAGTCTACCATGGATGTAACCAGGTTACAAGACAAAATATAAAAAAACTTCTATCCTAAGATAAAAGCTCTTCTATATATAAATCGTTCCTTGTTTTTAAAGCGATGAATTCTCCATTTGAATCTAATTTGACTATCGGCCGTGTGGGTTGGCTTTCTTCTATAAAGACGATTTCTCCAACTTCCTGATTGCTTAGTTTAACACGGCTCCCTGTCGAGAAGGTTGATAGTCCTGAAAACAGTGCACGGATAACTTGATGATCAAACTTACCGAATTGGTCCTTCATTATCATTTCGAGTACTTTAAATGGAGATTGTTTGCTGCGATACGGACGTTCAGCTGTCATCGCAAGGTATACATCTGCTACAGCAAGGATTTTACTGAATGGATGCAGTTTGCTTCCTTGAACTTTTAACGGGTAGCCAGAACCATCTTCTCGTTCATGGTGTTGAAGAACACCGAGTAAAACACCTTCTTTTATAGAAGGGATTTTCTTTAACATGTTATATCCGTGTATGGTGTGCTGCTTTACCTCATCGAACTCTGCAGGAGACAGCGCGCCGCTTTTTTTCAGAAGGGTCGGCTGAACTTTGGCCATTCCGCAATCCGATAATACGCCAGCAAGTCCAATCTGCATGCAGTCACCATTTGAATAATGAAGCTTCTTTGCTAAAAATGTACTTAAGATTCCTACAGAAATAGCATGGTGATTAATATAATCCGTGCTTGTCGCATAGTGATGCAACAATAAAATATCTCGAGGAAAATTCGAACCTTCTTCGAGCACTTTTAGAACAGCTTGGCGAACTTCCAGCATATCTAACGGGCTTCCTGACTGCCAATTCGTGAACAATTGTTTATAGCGCTTGACCGTCTGCAGATACAGAGTAGGAAATGAAAGGTTCTCTTCTTTATTAATCTGCAGAAATGTTTCTTCTTTTGTTGCAACGGTTGATTCATTTTCCATTATGCTGTTTGTGCTGAACCCTGAACTGGGAAGAACATCTATCTCTTCTATATGAAAACGAGTTAGTACGCTTAGGTGTTCTGTATTCAATACCGTGTTTTTATTGACGATCGGCTGATTGGTCATCGAGAAAACATCTTGATTTACTATCTGGCCGACCTTCGCCAGACTCGTTTTAACTTTCATCACCATATACTCCTTTAATCGGAAAATTCATAGTTTTATTGTACATGTAAAAAAGAGGAAAATGTATACACATTTTCCTCTTTAAAGAAATTATTCGTTTTCTTCTTCGTTTTGATCAGGAGTATTTTCAGTAGTTAGCGATTCTTGCTCTTCAATTGAAGTGGATTCACCATTTTCATCTACGATTTCATCATCTGTTTCTTCTTCTCGTTCTACAACCGCAACCGTAGCTACATGATTGTTTTCGCTCATGGTCATTAATCTTACACCTTGTGTATTTCGTCCCATTGTTGAAATACCGGAGATGTTCATTCTGATGATGATTCCTTTTGCTGTGATAATCATCAAGTCATCTTCGTCAGTCACAGTCTTCAAGCTGACGACAGGACCATTCTTATCCGTGATGTTAACGGTTTTGATCCCTTTACCACCACGTGACTGCAGACGGTATTCACTCATTGGTGTCCGCTTGCCGTAACCATTTGTTGTAACGATAAGGATGTCTTGTGACTCATCCAATACTTCCATACCGACAACTTCATCATCTTCTCCTAAAGTTACAGCTTTTACCCCTGTAGCTGTTCGGCCCATCGATCTTACGTCTGTTTCCTGATAACGAATCGACATTCCTTGTTTAGTACCGACGATAATGTCTTTCGTACCGTCAGTTAATCGTACACCCATCAGTTCATCTTCGTCTCGAAGATTAATAGCAAACAGACCGCCTTTGCGGATGTTACTGTAAGCAGATAATGCGGAACGCTTCGTAATCCCTTGTTTCGTCATAAAGTTTAGGTAAACTTCATCACTTTCCATATCCTCTACAGGGATCACGGCTGAAATCGTTTCACCTTGTTCGATCTGTAAGAGATTGATGATCGGAATTCCTTTAGCCGTTCTTCCGTACTCAGGAATCTCGTAACCTTTTAAGCGGTAAGCCTTCCCTTTATTCGTAAAGAAGAGAATATAGTTATGCGTATTTGTTGTAAACAACTGTTCAACGAAATCATCTTCACTCGTTCCCATTCCCTGAATTCCTTTACCCCCGCGTCGCTGCGAACGGTAAGTCGAGATCGGAAGTCGCTTAATATAGCCCTTATTCGTCAACGTAATGACGATATTAGAACGCGGAATTAAATCTTCGTCCTCAATGCTATTGAATCCGACAGAAATAACAGTACGTCTCGGGTTATCGTATTTTTCTTTAATCTCAGTAAGTTCCGTACGGATAATTTCGAGAATTTTTTCTTCATCTGCTAAAATCGCTTTTAACTCAGCGATCAAAGCAACCAATTCACTATATTCGTTCTCGATCTTATCACGCTCTAATCCTGTTAAACGCTGCAAGCGCATGTCTAGGATTGCTTGAGATTGCTCATAGCTTAGCTCAAACTTCTCCATTAACCCTTCACGAGCAATATCAGTCGTTCTTGAACCGCGGATCAAGGCGATGACTTCATCCAGGTGATCAAGCGCAATACGCAGACCCTCTAAAATATGAGCTCTTGCTTCCGCTTTTTTAAGATCAAATTCCGTACGACGACGGATGATCACTTGCTGATGCTTTAAGTAATGGTAAAGACATTCTTTAATGTTAAGTACCTTTGGATGCCCATCAACGAGGGCAAGCATGTTAATACCAAAGCTTGTCTGAAGAGCAGTTTGTTTATATAAATTATTTAAAATAACGTTGGCATTTGCATCACGGCGGATTTCCATCACGATTCGCATACCATTTCGGTCTGACTCATCACGCAGGTCAGTAATTCCTTCGATCTTTTTATCACGAACGAGTTCAGCAATTTTTTCAATGAGACGAGCTTTGTTTACTTGGTATGGAAGCTCCGTTACGATAATCGCTTGTTTACCGCTAGCCATTTCCTCAATTTCAGCTTTTGCACGGATGATAATGGATCCTCTTCCGTTTTGGTATGCTTTGCGGATTCCTTCCCGACCTAAGATTTCACCGGCAGTAGGGAAATCTGGACCAGGTATGATCTCCATTAATTCTGGAATCGTGATATCCGGATTTTCACTTAATGCTAAGATCCCATCAATGACCTCACCAAGGTGGTGAGGCGGGATGTTTGTTGCCATACCAACCGCGATTCCGGCTGCACCATTGACGAGTAAGTTAGGGAAACGTGCTGGTAATACAACCGGCTCTTGTTCAGAACCATCATAGTTGTCTTTGTAACCGATCGTATCCTTGTTGATGTCGCGCACCATCTCCATGGCAATCTTAGACATTCGCGCCTCTGTATAACGCATCGCGGCTGCGGCATCACCATCGACAGAACCGAAGTTACCGTGGCCATCGATCAGCATGTGGCGGAAGTTAAAATCCTGTGCCATACGAACCATCGTGTCGTATACAGCAGAGTCGCCGTGAGGATGATACTTACCGATTACTTCACCAACGATACGCGCAGACTTTTTATAAGCCTTATCTGACGTCATACCAAGATCGTTCATGGCATAAAGGATACGCCGGTGAACAGGCTTCAATCCGTCACGTACATCTGGCAGTGCACGGCTGACGATAACGCTCATGGCATAGTCCATGAAAGACGTTTTCATTTCCGTACTAATATTTATTTCTTTAACCCGGGAACGTTCCATTTCAGACATTCGTTTTACCTCCATAACCTCTAGAAAAACAGGTTTTTAAAGCCACAAATTTGGCTTGTAAACGAACCGAAACTGGACCTTGTCCAGCTTCAGCATTTTATTTATGTTCAGCTTCAGCATCTTTTACAGATACTAAAACATAATTAAATATCTAAATTCTTAACGTACTGTGCGTTTTCTTGAATGAAATCACGGCGAGGTTCAACTTTATCTCCCATTAAGATCTCAAACGTTTCGTCAGCAGCCATCGCATCTTTCATTTCAACTTGAAGCAATGTACGTGTTTCTGGGTCCATTGTCGTCTCCCACAGCTGGGTAGGATTCATCTCACCAAGACCCTTATAGCGCTGGAGCTGCGGCTTTGGAACTTGCGGAAGTTCATCCAATAACTTTTCAAGTTCTTTATCGTTGTAAGCATACTCGATTCGTTTTCCTTGCTGCACTTTATAAAGCGGCGGCTGAGCGATGTAGATGTAGCCATGCTCAATGATCGGTCGCATATAACGGAAAAAGAATGTCAGTAGCAGTGTACGAATGTGTGCACCATCGACATCGGCATCCGTCATGATGATGACCTTATGATAACGAGCTTTTGTAATATCAAACTCGTCGCCGATCCCCGTGCCTAAAGCCGTAATGATCGCACGAACTTCGTTATTTGAAAGAATTTTGTCGAGTCTTGCTTTTTCAACGTTTATAATTTTTCCGCGAAGAGGCAAGATCGCTTGGAAATGACGGTCACGTCCTTGTTTTGCCGATCCACCGGCAGAGTCACCCTCTACCACGTACAATTCAGAGATGCTTGCATCTTTAGAAGAACAGTCAGCTAATTTCCCCGGTAATGAAGAAACTTCTAACGCACTCTTACGACGTGTAAGTTCACGTGCTTTTTTAGCAGCGACACGTGCACGCAGCGCCATCATTCCTTTTTCAACGATCGCCTTCGCCACTACCGGATTCTCAAGCAAGAAAGCTGAGAAGGTCTCAGAGAATATGGATTCGGTAATCTGTCTCGCTTCAGAATTTCCAAGTTTCGTTTTCGTCTGTCCTTCAAACTGTGGATCAGGGTGTTTGATCGAGATGATCGCCGTTAAACCTTCACGCACATCTTCCCCTGTAAGGTTCGTATCATTGTCTTTAAAAAGGTTATTCTTCCGACCATAATCGTTAATAACACGCGTTAAGGCTGTTTTAAATCCAGATTCATGCGTGCCGCCTTCATGCGTATTGATGTTGTTTGCGAAAGAATAGATATTGCTTGCAAAGCTGTCATTGTATTGGAACGCGATTTCGACGGAGATCCCCTCTTTTTCACCTTCAACAAAAATGGGCTCTTCATGAAGGACTTCACGCGTACGGTTAATATGTTCAACGTATGACTTAATTCCGCCCTCATAATGGTATTCCTTTACTACTGGTTCTTCCCCTCGTTTATCTTCTGCAATAATTTTGAGTCCGCGGTTCAAGTAAGCAAGTTCGCGAATACGATTTGATAGAGTTGGGAAATCATATTCTAATGATTCAGTAAAAATTTCTGGGTCAGGCTTAAAGTGTGTGCGTGTGCCCGTTTTATCCGTTTCACCGATCACCTTCAAGTCAGCATTAGGAACACCGCGCTCGTAAGATTGATAATGGACTTTTCCGTCACGAGATACCGTAACTTCAAGCAAGGTGGACAACGCGTTAACTACGGATGCACCAACACCATGAAGACCGCCTGAAACTTTATATCCTCCGCCGCCGAATTTACCGCCGGCATGAAGCACAGTCATGATAACTTCCACCGCAGGTCGTCCCATTTTTTCATGCATGCCTACAGGAATACCGCGTCCATTATCTTCAACCGTGATGCTGTTATCCTTTTCAATCGTAATGCGGATCGTATCACAGTATCCAGCTAACGCTTCATCGATTGAGTTGTCGACGATTTCCCATACAAGATGGTGCAGACCGCGTACATTGGTTGCCCCAATATACATACCAGGACGTTTACGCACCGCTTCGAGTCCTTCGAGTACCTGGATATTGCTTTCATCATAATTTTGTTGATGCTCTAATTTTTGTTCAGTCGTCAATTGGTTCACCTTCATTCCGGTTTAAAAACGCTTTTTTTATAAAACCTTTATTTTATATTCCAGCCATTTTCAAGTTCGAGGCGATCAGAGGCTCTCTTTTTTAACGTTGAGGCAGAAAGGGGAGACAAATAAATCAATTTCTCTGTAATAATCACAGATTTTGGAGCATTGCCGCTCAGGTCGGTCAATGTTTGATTCTTTTCATGCTTTTTCAGAAATTCCTTCGCAAGCTCAGAAGTCTTTAATGCATTAATATCTAATATAGCCAGTACATCTTTTGAATGAATAACTTCCTCATCACCTAAATGTAAAAGCAAATCCCTCACCTCACTTCAAACGTTCTATAGAGCCTGAATGAACTTGATAGGTTGCGGCCTTCTCCAATGTTTCATGATGAATTCCTTCCACACTGGTTGTAGTAACAAAGGTTTGAACTTTCCCTTGGATGGTATTTAACAGATGAGATTGCCTGAAGTCGTCTAATTCGGAGAGTACATCATCCAGCAAAAGAACTGGATATTCTCCAACTTCTGAATGAATCAGATCGATTTCAGCAAGCTTCAGTGAAAGCGCAGTTGTACGCTGCTGCCCTTGAGAACCAAATGTTTGTACATCTTTCCCATTTACCGAGAACAGCAGGTCATCTCGATGGGGTCCAAATAATGACGTACCCCGTTCAATCTCTTTTTCTTTTATTTTATCAAATTTCGAATGAAACGCTTCTATCATTTTCGACAAATCCGGCTCTTCGCATACCTCTACGGCAGGTTTGTAGTGAATTTTTAATCTTTCGAGCCCTCTTGATATGCCATGATGGATCGGTTCTGCCCATCCTTGCAGCTTATCCATGTACTTCATACGCTTCAATGTAATCCTTGCCGCTTTATCTATAAGCTGTTCGGTTAAGATCTCGAGCATTGTCATATTTTCGGTGCTCCTGTTGCGATACATCTCTCTTAATAGAGAATTTCGTTGAGAAAGGATCTTTTGGTACACCGATAGATCGTTCAAATAAACTGCGTTTACTTGCCCGATTTCCATGTCAATAAAACGACGACGCACCTGTGGACTGCCTTTTACAAGATTTAAATCCTCAGGTGCAAACATGACCACATTAAAATGCCCAACATAATCTGTTAGACGTCGCTGTTCAATGCGGCTGATTTTCGCTTTTTTTCCTTTTTGTGAAATAACCAGGCTCAGATCAAAAGAACTGTTTTTCTTTTTGATACTACCCTCTATTTTAGCATACTCTTCGTCCCAAGTTATTAACTCTTTATCTTTTGATGTCCGATAAGACCTCGCCATGGCCAAAACATAGATGGATTCCATCACATTCGTTTTGCCCTGTGCGTTTTCGCCAAGGAAAACATTGACCTTATTTTCAAAGCTTAACGTCTGGTCTTTATAGTTGCGGTAGTTCCTCAGATAAAGCTCTTCAATATGCAAAGGGATTCCCCCTATTCCGTTGTTACCTTGAACTCTCCTACATCTGGAATGGACACGACATCACCCGCATATAGTTTCTTCCCTCGGCGTGTTTCATGTTCTCCGTTCACAAGAACTTCATGTTCTGCTAAATACCATTTTACCATGCCGCCCGACTGGATGACATCGGTTGTTTTCAGCAGCTGTTGAAGTGTGATGAATTCTGTATTGATCTTTACGTTTTCCACTAAGAAAACCTCCTGCTTTAAGTAATCAATATTGCTTTTTATAAGTTGTTGATTGAAAAAATTATGATTCTTCTTTCTAGTTTCTCCAAAAAACGATTCTCTTAGAAATGAAAAGAAAGCCGCCGGTCTTCCGGCAGCTTTGTATTTTAGTAAGTTCTTACCGGCAGGATCAACTGACGGATCGTGTCATCTGAAACAGGCTGGATAAGGAATGGCCTCATAGCACCTGTGAATAGAACGCTAATTTCAGAGCAGTCCATCACTTTAAGTGCCTCCATCACGTATTTTGCGTTAAAAGAGATTTTTAGTTCTTCTCCTTCGATCTCTTCAGCGATCATATGTTCAAAAACCTTCCCGATCTCAGGTGAGTTCGATGACAGTTCAATCGTTTTGTTATCAAGTGTTGCCAGCTTAACAACATTGTTTCTTCCTTCTCTCGCTAATAACGAAGCTCGGTCGATCGCCTGCAAAAACTCCTTCGTCTTTAAAACAAACGTTGTTTTACTTTCAGAGGGAATCAGTTTGGAAGTGTCAGGATAGTTTCCATCCAATAAGCGTGAGAACAACAGAATGTTCTTAGCCTTAAACAAAATCTGGTTGTTCGTTACAACGATTTGTACTTTTTCTTCTGATTCATCAAGAATTTTTGAAAGTTCGTTTAAGCTCTTCCCGGGAATTACGACGTTGCTAAAAGATAACTCTTCCGCTTGGGAATCAATCGGCATCTTACGTTCTGCCAATCTGTGGCTATCTGTTGCAATACAGTTTAGCACCCCATCACCCAATGTCCAGTTTACACCGGTTAAGATAGGGCGTGTTTCTGAGGTGGACACCGCAAAGACAGTTTGACGAATCATTGTTTTAAGCAGATCACTTTGGATTTCAAAAACAAGATTCTCTTCAATCTGCGGTAAACGCGGATATTCTTCTGGATCAAGGCCAAGTAGGCTAAATTCAGAAGCTCCGGAACGAAGCGTTGTTTCAAAGCGTTCTCCAACTTCGATTTCTACAGTGTCATTCGGGAGTTTTTTAACGATTTCAGAGAAGTATCTAGCAGGAAGCACAACACTTCCTTCTTGCTTAACTTCAATATGTACGAGATCTCCTTCTTCAGTCGGAATCAGTCTTTCAATGGAAATATCAGAATCACTACCTGTTAAGTGCACACCTTCATACGTCACTTCCATTTTGATCCCTGTTAGAATCGGAATCGTTGTTCGTGAGGAGACAGCTTTCATGACATCTTGAACGGCTTCAATCAATTGGTTTAATTGAATCTTTACTTGCATTGTTTTACCCCCCTGATATTAATTAAAATCTTTTAAAAAAATAGTAGTAATAGTAATAGGCGCTGTGAATGTGTGGATAACCCTTTGAAACAAAGATAGAACAGCCTATCCACATGTGGACAGACTGTGTATAAAGCAACAGTAGTTATTCACAGTATTCAAGGTTGCGATTTAGATTGATTTTAACTGATCATGAATTTCTTGTATTTTCTTTTGCAGCACTTGATCTGTAATAAGCAGTGTTGAAATCTTTTCATGTGCATGAAGAACCGTTGTATGATCACGGCCCCCAAACTCTTCCCCTATTTTAGGAAGGGAGTTATCAGTCAATTCACGTGAGAGATACATGGCGATCTGTCTTGGAAAGGCAACAGATTTTGTTCTCTTTTTCGCTGTGAAATCTTCGAGCTTAACATTAAAATGCTTGCCGACTACTTCTTGTATATGATGAATGGTTAGCGTTCTTGGTTTTGCTGACGGTATAATATCTCGCAGTGCTTCTGCAGCGAGATCTGCGTTCATGTCTTGATTAATTAAAGAAGAATAAGCAACAACTCGTATAAGTGCACCTTCAAGTTCACGGATGTTTGTATCTATTTGGTTTGCGATATAAAGCATCACTTCATTCGGTATATCAAGGCCTTCAGCTTTCGCCTTTTTTCGCAAGATCGCGATTCTTGTCTCCAAATCTGGCGGAGTAATATCTGTGATTAATCCCCATTCAAAACGTGAACGGAGTCTGTCCTCTAGTGTAGGGATCTCCTTTGGAGGTCTATCACTTGAGATGACAATCTGTTTGCTTTCTTCATGCAGTGCATTGAATGTATGGAAAAATTCCTCTTGCGTTTGTTCTTTTCCCGCAAGGAATTGAATATCATCTATTAAAAGCACGTCCACACTTCGGAACTTATTGCGAAATTCGACAGTTTTATTATCACGAATGGAATTTATGAATTCATTTGTAAATTTTTCTGATGACAGATAAACCACTTTTGCCCCTGGATTATGTTCCAGTACATAATGTCCGATCGCATGCATTAGATGCGTTTTACCTAATCCTACTCCACCATAAATAAATAGCGGGTTGTAGGCTTTTGCCGGTGCTTCTGCTACAGCTAATGACGCAGCATGCGCAAAACGGTTTCCAGAACCGATAACAAACCGATCAAACGTATATTTAGGGTTTAGCATACTTTGAGACACTTCTTCATGAGGCTCTTTTGGCGTTTTAGGTGCCTTTTTCATCGCCAGCTCCAAGTCCAGGTCTAAATCTGACTGATTTTGTGGAATGATGAATTTTACATCTAATGCTGCGCCTGTGACGTCCAATAAGGTCTCTGAAATAATGCCAGCATACCTGGATTCCAGCCAATCTCGTGCAAATTCATTAGGCGCTGTGATCACAAGCGTATCATTTTGCAATGCATGAGCTGTAGTTGACTTTAACCAGGTTTCAAAGCTAGGCTTACTGACTTTTGTTTCTATAGCCGCAAGTGCTTTGGACCATAAGTCATTAATGTTTTCCAACCAATTTACCCCCCTTATCTCTTTAATTCAATCCTATTTAAACAGTCGTCCACCCTGTTGTTTAAGGTTTGTACAAGTAGTGAATGCCTATGCATAAAAATAAAAGTCCACAAGAAATGTGAATGATAATTAATATAGTAGATAATAGGATTACAAACAGCCATACAGTGTTTGTGGACAACCTTTTAAACAGCGGATTTAAACTGTCCACAACTTTATCCACAGGATGTGCATAACTTTGTATAGCTGAGAAGTTATTAACGAGTTAAAACACAACAAGCATATCAAAAAAAAGCAAGCTTGGCAACGGATTATTGTTACTTATCCACAACGCCCATACCTTGTGTAAAGAAGTTGTCCACAACACAAGATTTTGTGTAAAAGGTGTCGATAATTGGTGTGGATAATGAAAAACGTGTCGAAAAAGATGTCCACAGGCAGGTTATAAGTTTTTTTGTAGAACGCTGTAGAATAATAAACGTTAACTTTTTAAGTTCAGGAGAAACTTTAACGGTTTACGTCTAAAACAGGTATAAGGTAGAAGAAGCATTTCAGGTGGAAGGGAATGGAACCACTTTTATTAACAGCAAAAAGGGAGGAAATAAACGAAAACAAAATCCATCTTGACAAATGAAGGGGTCACTCATTATACTTTATTAGACTGTCTTTTATAAGAGATATCCTCAGGGAGGTGTAATATACATGAAACCAACATTTCAACCAAACAACCGTAAGCGTAAGAAGGTACATGGTTTCCGTGCACGTATGGCTACAAAGAACGGACGTAAAGTCCTAGCTCGCCGTCGTCAAAAGGGAAGAAAAGTGTTATCCGCATAGGCCACTGACATCAGTGGTCTTTTTTTACTTTTATAGACGATCCGCTCACTCCGTTATTGAATGTTTTTTCGTTCAGAATCACTCAGTTTTTGTCTAAACCATGTTTTACAAAACGAAATTAAACCGATACTGGAAGAGACTGCAGGACAATGGAATGAGATTGCCTAAATTGATGGAGTGTTAAATGGAATGAAGAAAGAACAGCGCATCAAAAAAAATGAGGAATTTCAAGAAGTCTTCAAAAAAGGAAAATCAACGGCTAATCGCCAATTTGTTATATACAGTTTAAAAAAAGAGGATCAAGAGGTTTTCCGTATTGGTCTGTCTGTCAGTAAAAAAGTTGGAAAAGCTGTTACGCGAAATCGCATCAAACGCTCGGTTAAAGAGGTTTTTCATAAATACAGCGAACAATTACTGCCAGGCAGAGATTATGTCGTTATTGCGAGAATACCGACAGCCAATATGGATTTTCATGAAATCGAAAAAAGTCTGCTTCACGTATTAAACCGAGCGAATGTTTTAAAAAAGAGGGTGTAAGAAGTGAAATCCTTACTTATAGGGATTATTCGTTTTTACCAGCGGTGGATCTCGCCGATGACTCCGCCTTCTTGCCGCTTTTATCCAACCTGTTCGCATTATGGTATAGAAGCTTTCAGACAGCACGGTGCATTAAAGGGACTATGGCTCACAGTTATTAGAATTCTCAAGTGCCATCCTTTCCATCCGGGAGGCGTTGACCTCGTGCCTGAAAAAAGAGACAATAAATAATTGAGATGAGATTTATGATTTTTAAGGAGGATAAGAGTGTGCGCAAGAAAATAGGTTTAATGATTGCCCTTTTCGCACTCATGGCTGTCCTATCAGGATGTGGATCGATGAATGATCCGATCACAAAAGACAGCACGGGAATTTGGGACACGTATTTTGTTTATCCATTATCATGGCTGATCACATATTTTGCAGATCTGACTGGTCAAAATTATGGACTAGCTATCATTATTGTTACTTTATTGATTAGAACGGCTTTGCTTCCATTAATGATCAAGCAAACCAAGAGTTCTAAAGCCATGCAGGATATTCAACCTGAAATTCAAAAACTGCGTGAAAAGTACAAATCAAAAGATGCTAATACACAGCAAAAATTACAACAAGAAACAATGGCACTTTTCCAGCAGCATGGTGTAAATCCGCTCGCAGGTTGTCTGCCATTACTTATTCAGATGCCTATCCTTTTAGGGTTCTATCATGCAATCATGCGTACAGAAGAAATTGCAAACCACAATTTCCTTTGGTTTGATCTAGGTAATCCGGATCCATATTATATTTTGCCGGTAGTTGCAGGTCTTACAACATTCTTGCAGCAAAAAATCATGATGGGCGGAATGGACAATCCAAATCCGCAAATGAAGATGCTCTTATACATCATGCCTGTCATGATCGTTGTATTTGCGATTAATTTCCCAGCTGCATTATCTTTATATTGGGTGATCGGTAACATCTTCATGATTGCACAAACATATTTCATAACGGCCCCAATGAAAAAGAAAGAAAACCAAGTTGATGGGGGAGCTAAAAAGTGAAAAAGGTACAGGTAACAGGGAAAACGGTTGAAGAAGCAGTAGAAGCAGCACTAGAACAACTTCAGACTTCAAAAGATCAAGTAGAAGTGAACATTCTTGAAGATTCCAAAAAAGGCTTTTTTGGACTCGGCGGGAAGCCAGCAGTTGTTGAAGTAACAGTAAAAGCTGACCCTGTTAAAACCGCAATCGAATACCTTCAGGATGTGACATCCAAGATGGGTGTACCCGTTACCATTTCTCAGCGACAGGAAAATGATCATCTTGTGCTTGATTTATCCGGAGAAAAAATTGCGATTTTAATTGGGAAACGCGGACAGACGCTTAATGCGCTTCAGCTTTTAACAAATATGGTTGCAAACTCAGATCCAGAGTCGAAGCATGTGAAAATTGTTCTAGATGCTGAAAATTATCGTACCAGAAGGCAGGAATCGTTGGAACGTCTTGCTGAGCATTCCGCTCAAAAGGTGTTCATCACTAAAAAGAGCTTTGCGCTTGATCCGATGCCTGCTAATGAACGTAAAGTTATTCACTTGGCACTCAAAGAAAACAGAGATGTTGAAACCACTTCAGAAGGGGTAGAACCATTTCGTAAAGTGGTTATCCGTCCCAAGAATACAGTTAAGAAATAAGAAGCTTCAGAGGGTATTCCTCTGGGGCTTTTTATTTACTGCGGGCTCATAATACGGTAAACTATTTTTTATTGTGGATATTTATGTCCATTTTTACGTAACAATTATCACAGCTGTCATTTAAGGTCATACTAATTGATAAATAGATAGAGCGTATTTATAAGGGAAGTTGAGGTGAAACAAATGGAATACGATACAATTACGGCGATTTCTACACCGATGGGTGAAGGGGCGATTGCCATCGTGCGTCTGAGCGGACCCGACGCCGTATCGATCGCTGACCGCGTGTATAAAGGTTCTAAGCAACTTGAAGAAGTTGACACACACACGATTCATTACGGAAAACTGATTGATCCCAAAACGGATCAAGCTGTAGAGGAAGTCATGGTTAGCGTTATGAGAGCTCCGCGAACGTTTACACGTGAAGATGTTGTAGAGATCAACTGTCACGGCGGACTCGTTTCTGTTAACCGTGTTCTTCAGCTCATTCTGCAGCAAGGAGCCCGTCTAGCTGAACCAGGAGAATTTACGAAGCGTGCATTTTTAAACGGGCGAATCGACTTGTCTCAAGCAGAAGCAGTTATGGATTTAATCAGAGCGAAAACTGATCGTGCCATGAACGTTGCGCTTAATCAGATGGAAGGGCGTCTCTCCTCATTAGTCAGCAGACTGAGACAGACACTTTTGGAAACCATCGCACATGTCGAGGTAAATATCGATTATCCAGAATACGATGCTGAAGAAATGACGCATTCATTATTAAATCATAATCTTTTATCGGTAAAAAAAGAGGTAGAGTCCATCTTACAGACTGCTCAGCAAGGGAAGATTCTACGCGAGGGATTATCAACGGCTATTATCGGACGTCCGAATGTAGGTAAGTCTTCGTTAATGAACGCTTTAGTTCATGAGAACAAAGCCATTGTTACAGATGTAGCCGGAACTACCAGGGATGTTATTGAAGAGTACGTTAATGTTAGAGGAGTGCCTTTAAGGCTTGTCGATACAGCAGGTATCCGAGAAACAGAGGATATTGTTGAGAAAATCGGTGTTGAAAAGTCACGAAAAGTGTTAAAAGAAGCAGATTTAATTCTGCTCGTTTTAAATGGGAATGAGCCGTTTTCCCAAGAGGATGAGAATCTATTTCGTGCAGCCAAAGGATTGGACAAGATTGTAATCATCAACAAAACAGATTTAGAAACAAAGTTAAACATAGATCAAGTTCATGGTTTAGCGGAAGGCTCACCTGTAATTGCTACATCTTTAGTGAAAGAAGAGGGAATAGATCAACTAGAACAAGCAATTGCTAACCTATTCTTTGCAGGCGGAATCGAAGCACAGGATCTTACTTACGTATCAAACTCAAGACACATTGCATTGTTGCAGCAGGCCATCCACCACATTGATGAAGCACTTGGCGGTATTGAAGCTGGTCTTCCAATTGATATGGTTCAGATCGATATTACGAGAGCATGGGAGATTCTTGGTGAGATTATCGGAGACACTGTTTCAGAAAGCTTGATCGATCAGCTCTTCTCTCAATTTTGCTTAGGAAAATAATGAACAAGGAGGTAAGGACACATGGGTTATAAAGCAGACATATTTGACGTTATTGTTGTTGGTGCTGGTCATGCGGGTGTGGAAGCCGCTCTAGCCTCAGCCCGTATGGGTGCAAAGACACTTTGTTTAACGTTAAATTTAGATGCCGTCGCCTATATGCCCTGTAATCCGTCTGTCGGCGGACCAGCAAAGGGGATTGTCGTACGTGAAGTGGATGCACTTGGCGGCGAAATGGCACGGAACATTGATAAGACGCATATTCAAATGCGGATGCTGAACACTGGGAAAGGTCCTGCGGTGCGCGCACTGCGTGCGCAAGCAGATAAATATTTGTATCAGCATGAAATGAAGAAAACAATGGAGAATACAGAAAACCTTACATTGCGTCAAGCGATGGTTGAACGGCTTATGATCGAAGACGGTGTATGTAAAGGTGTAATTACAAAGACGGGTGCAGAATACGAAGCAAAAGCGGTTGTATTAACAACGGGTACTTATTTAAGAGGGAAAATTATTATCGGTGAACTTGCTTATGAAAGCGGTCCGAATAATATGGCTCCGTCCATTAATTTATCGTATCACTTACAGGAACTAGGATTTGATATGGTGCGCTTTAAGACCGGGACACCGCCGCGTGTGAACAGCAAAACGATTGATTATTCGAAAACGGAAATACAGCCTGGTGACGATGTTCCCCGAGCTTTTTCGTACGAAACGACGGAGTATATTACAGATCAGCTTCCTTGCTGGCTGACTTATACCGGGGATGAAACGCATAAACTGATCAACGGGAACCTTCATCGTTCACCGATGTATTCTGGAATGATCGAAGGGACCGGTCCGCGTTACTGTCCTTCTATTGAAGATAAGATCGTACGTTTTAATGATAAACCGCGCCATCAGATTTTCTTAGAACCTGAAGGAAAGAACACAGAGGAAGTGTATGTACAGGGGTTATCGACAAGTCTCCCTGAGGATGTACAGAAGAAGATTCTTGCTACTATTCCTGGTCTTGAAAAAGCTGAATTAATGCGTGCAGGCTACGCGATTGAATATGATGCCATTGTTCCAACTCAATTATGGCCATCTTTAGAAACAAAAAAAGTAAGCGGCTTATTCACTGCAGGTCAGTTGAACGGTACGAGCGGTTATGAAGAAGCAGCTGGCCAAGGACTGATGGCAGGTATTAATGCTGCGTTAAAGGTTAAAGGGGAAGAACCGCTTATCCTTGATCGTTCCGAAGCTTATATCGGCGTGTTGATCGATGATCTGATCACAAAAGGGACGAATGAACCATACAGGCTTTTAACATCAAGAGCTGAATACCGTCTATTATTGAGACACGATAACGCTGATCTTCGATTAACGAAAAAAGGTTATGAAATCGGACTGATACCACAAGAACGATACGAACGCTTTGAGGAGAAAAAAGCACAGATCGCAAAAGAAATTGAGCGTTTAGAACATGTTTCCATTAAACCGTCAGCAGAAGTTCAAGAAGTTCTTGCAGAAGCACAATCTTCAGCACCTAAAGAACCAATGTCAGCTGCAAATCTGCTCAAACGCCCTGAAATTACTTATCCTGTTATTCAAAAATTAGCACCTGCTGAAATGCCTTTAAGCGAATCGGTTACAGAGCAGGTTGAAATTCAAGTGAAATATGCGGGTTATATTGATAAACAGCTTGCACAGGTAGAAAAGATGCGCAAGATGGAAAACAAGAAGCTCCCTGTCGACCTAGATTATATGGCGATTAACGGACTCGCTACAGAAGCGAAGCAAAAGCTGCACGAAGTACGTCCGCTTTCTGTAGGGCAAGCGTCACGTGTATCTGGTGTAAACCCAGCGGACATTTCCATCCTGCTGATCTATCTAGAACAAGGTAAACTAGCTAAGCTTGCACGTTAAAGAGGGTTGGTTATCCGTGTAAGGTCTTCACTTCAGCGCGCTGATTTCAATAGAAGGAAGCTCCTTACACATCCATCCGCTTTCTGGTCCACGCAGGGTCTTCAAAAAAGGGGGACGCAACAAGAATGAATATCGAGATGTTTCAAACTTCCCTTAAGGAAAAGGGAATTGAGTTAACAGAAAAGCAGCTGTCACAATTCGAAAAATACTTTCATTTGCTGGTTGAATGGAACGAAAAAATGAATTTAACAGGGATAACAGAAAAAGAAGAAGTGTATCTAAAACATTTTTATGATTCTGTTACGGCGGCTTTTTATTTTAATTTTAAACAAGACATTACGGTGTGTGATGTTGGAGCAGGTGCAGGTTTTCCTGCTATACCGCTTAAAATCTGTTTTCCTGAAATCAAGTTAACCGTTGTTGATTCTTTGAATAAAAGAATTGGTTTCTTGGAGCATGTGGTTAAAGAACTTGGATTAGAGAATGTTTCCATGTACCATGATCGGGCAGAAACATTTGCCCACAAACCAGAATTCAGGCAGCAGTTTGATCTTGTTATGGCAAGAGCCGTTGCCCGACTCTCTGTATTATCCGAGTTATGCCTGCCGCTTGTGAAAAAAGGCGGACATTTCTTAGGGATGAAAGGCGCAAACCTTCCAGAAGAAGTAAAAGAAGGCGAAAAAGCGGTAAAACTTTTAGGAGGAAAGATTGAAGATGTTCATTCTTTCTTGCTTCCGATCGAAGAAAGTGAAAGAAATATAGTCATTATCGAAAAAGTGAAAGAGACGCCTAAAAAGTTCCCGCGTAAACCTGGAACTCCGAACAAGTCTCCCATACAATAACAAAATAGCCTGTGTTTCACGTGAAACACGGGATGATACATAAAAGAAAGATTTTTACAGACTTGCAGGATTTTAGGACTAGCGGGAAGAAATAGATTATCAGGCAGATTACAAAAGGTGGTGTATTCGCATGAAGCATCCTTTTTCACGTTTATTCGGCATCGGCGAAAAGAACCAGCAGACATTAGATCCAGAACCAGCTGAAAAAAACGACAACGAAGAAGTACTTCAAATTCCGGTTCAACAGATTATTCCAAACCGGTTTCAGCCAAGAACGGTTTTTATAGATGAACGAATTGAAGAATTATCACAAACCATCGAAGCTCACGGTATTATTCAGCCTATTGTTGTTCGCGTAATTGGAGATAATCAATACGAATTGATTGCGGGAGAACGCAGATGGAGAGCCGTTCAAAAACTTGGCTGGGAGAACATTCCCGCTATCGTTAAGGAAATGGACGATTCTCAAACAGCATCTGTAGCGCTTATTGAAAACCTGCAGCGAGAAGAATTAACAGCGATTGAAGAAGCGATGGCCTACGCCAAGCTGCTTGAATTACACGGACTTACCCAAGAGGGACTGGCGCAAAAGCTAGGCAAAGGCCAGTCAACGATTGCAAATAAACTTCGATTACTAAAGCTCCCTCAATCCATTCAAGATGCTCTTCTGCAAAAGAAGATTACAGAACGTCATGCAAGAGCATTAATCGTCTTAAAGGCACCTGAGAAAATGGAGTTGGTCTTAGGCGAGATCCTAGAAAAGCAATTAAATGTGAAGCAGACGGAAGATCGAGTAAAGAGAATGATAGAGTCTGAAACAGCTGAGAAAAAGCCTCAAGCGCGCCGCAAGTCATACAGCAAGGATATGCGCCTTGCGATCAATACGGTAAGGCAGTCAGTCGATATGGTCGTTCAAAGCGGGCTATCTATTGATACAGAGGAAGAAGAGCACGAAGAATTCTATCAGTTCACCATTCGAATTCCTAAAAATTAAAGGTTAAGCCATCAGCCATTCAAAAGCTGGTGGTTTTTTAATGATTTCCTCAGAAATAATGGCGCAATATTGATATTTTGTTTTTATTTCTTTAAGTAAACTTCTTCGACTAGCGGCGAGCATCCGAAACGGAAATCAACGACTTCCAAGAGCAGCGGAGCTCACACTTAAAGAATCACCAAAAAAACTTTAATTTTCACCATTTCAAGAAGTTATTTTAAAATCTTCATGATAGAATAATAGATAATTGATTGTTCATAAAGTGAGGTAGGTGACAACATGGCGAAGGTCATTGCAGTAGCCAATCAGAAAGGCGGAGTCGGGAAAACGACTACGTCAGTCAACCTTGGTGCATGCTTAGCATATTTCGGGAAAAAGGTATTGCTCGTAGATATAGATCCTCAAGGTAACGCAACAAGCGGGGTAGGAGTAGACAAAGGCGATATCGACCAATGTATATATAATGTTTTAGTTGAGGATGTAGAAGTTAAACAGGTTATTGCTGAAACCATCTGTGAGGGACTACATATTCTGCCTTCTACCATTCAACTGGCTGGAGCGGAGATTGAACTTGTTCCGACGATTTCAAGGGAAGTGCGATTAAAACGAGCACTTGATCAAGTAAGCGCTGATTATGATTTTATTATTATCGATTGCCCTCCATCCCTAGGCCTGCTTACGATCAACTCTTTAACAGCATCGGATTCTGTCATCATACCGGTCCAATGTGAGTATTACGCACTTGAAGGGCTTAGTCAGCTGTTAAACACCGTTCGGCTGGTGCAAAAGCATTTAAATACTGATTTGATGATTGACGGTGTATTACTTACAATGCTGGATGCTCGAACGAATTTAGGAATTCAAGTCATCGAAGAAGTCAAAAAGTATTTTCAAGATAAAGTGTATGAAACGATCATACCGAGAAATGTTAGACTTTCAGAAGCGCCAAGTCATGGAAAACCGATTATCATTTATGATCCGAAATCCCGGGGTGCAGATGTTTATTTAGATTTTGCAAAGGAAGTGATTGGCATTGGCGAGAGGGTTAGGTAAGGGACTTCAAGATTTACTGCAAGCCAAAGAAGAAGAAGTCCGAGAAGTCAGTGTAAAAGAACTAAGACCGAATCCGTATCAGCCCCGAAAAGTTTTCGATCAAAAAGCGATTGATGAGCTGAAAGATTCTGTTCAGGAACATGGAATATTGCAGCCGATCCTAGTTAGAAAAAGCATAAAGGGCTATGAGATCATCCTTGGAGAGCGAAGGTTTCGAGCTGCATCAGCAGCGGGCCTTAAGACAGTTCCAGTTATCATAAAAGATTACTCAGAAGAAAAGATGATGGAAGTAGCGCTTATTGAGAATCTTCAACGAGAAGATTTAAATCCTGTGGAAGAAGCTCAAGCTTATCAGAAGTTAATGGACCATCTTAAACTTACGCAGGAAGAACTGGCTTCTAGAGTAGGTAAAAGCCGTCCGCATATCGCAAACCACATCCGTCTTCTTCAGCTGCCAAAACCCGTTTTAGAGCTTTTATCCAATGGTATGATTACGATGGGGCACGGCCGTGCGTTACTTGGGTTAAAGAAAAAATCCAAAATGGAACAGGTCGTTCAACGAATTAAAGAAGATGGTTTGAATGTAAGACAGCTTGAGAAACTTATTCAGGACATCAATATGAATGTTTCACGTGGAACAAAGAAGAAAACAGTGGAAAAGAACGTGTTTTTCAAAGAGAAAGAATCCTATTTGCGAGATCGTTTTGGGACGAGCGTATCGATCAAAAAGTCAAAGCGCAAAGGGAAGATTGAAATAGAGTTCTTTTCTCAAGATGATTTAGAACGAATTTTAGATTTATTAGAAAAATAGCATGAAACCATCGATACGGTGGTTTCTTTTTTACACTATAAAAAGATGACGTAAACATTTTGAATAGGCTTTATAAGATATCATCAATGGTCTAGTTGGATAGGAGATAAACAGAATGTCACTTTTAGGTACGCTTGTTAACGGGATTGCAATCATTTCTGGCAGCTTTTTAGGTCTGTTTTGGACAGCGATACCCGATCGTATAAAAGACACCATTCTTCAGGCAATGGCACTAGCAGTCACGATACTCGGCATAGGCATGGGGCTTAAGAGCGAACAGTTTCTGATCGTTATCGCAAGTCTAGCTGTTGGAGGAGCTTTAGGGGAATGGTGGAATCTTGAAGAAAAATTAAATTCATTAGGAAAGTGGCTTGAGACAAAAGTAGGCAAACAAGATAAAGGATCTGTAGCAACAGGATTTGTTACTGCTACACTCGTTTTCGTAGTCGGTGCGATGTCTATTGTAGGAGCTTTAGACAGTGGCTTAAGACAAGAACATGATGTGTTGTACACAAAGGCTTTGATCGATGGGTTTTGTGCTATTCTATTTACTTCTGCACTTGGAATTGGTGTGATGTTCTCAGCGGTTCCGGTCGTCTTATATCAGGGGGCGATTGCCTTATTAGCTACACAGATCGACCGGTTTGTCCCTCAAGGGCTAATGGATGCACTTATTGTAGAAATTACAGGAACAGGCGGAATCATGATTGTTGCCATAGGTCTTAACTTACTCGGAGTGACAAAGATTCGAGTGGCGAATTTGCTTCCGGGACTTTTAATCGCAGGGATTCTTGTTTTTGTTGTTGAAAAATGGGATAACATCCTTGCCTTTTCACAAGGACTTTTATAAGAAAAGCCGCTTGTATCTGAGATATAAGCGGCTTTGTTTTATTGAATTTTATAAATTTCTTGTGAGCGGGGCTCTGTTTGATGCATGATGTTCTTTTGTTGAATTTTTTTTCTTAAACAAGCCATATGAAGAGAGTCTGCTATAAGATCAGCCATCTTCATGACGATGCTGAGTCGAGTATTTTGCAAAACAAAATACTCCATAAAACCACTTACGTTTACTATTCCTGTAATATGCATGTCCCCGACAGGCGGTAGTTGTTTGTTTACTCCTGCTCCTGGTTTGACTGGACCTTCATTGATGGATATCATTCCAACATGATTTAACTTGCCGAGGCAAGCATCGATTCCGATTATGAATGCGCCTGGATGCTCAGATTCAATCATCTTAAGTTTTTCTTCTAAATTCACTGCATGAACGGGGTCATCAAGGGTTCCATATACGTGAAAGGGAAAAGTATCTTTATTTGATAGTTTCGTGCCCACTAGAGGACCAAGTGCGTCGCCGGTCGAACGATCTGTACCAATGCAAACGACAACGATTGGCTTGCGGCTTGATTCCGGAAGCATAGGTAGAATTTGTTCTGTAATTCGTAATGTGGCTTCCTTTTCTTCATGGTGCAATTTATATTGAAAGGGTTTCCCAAGACCTAGCTTCCGTTTGAGGAACATGACATCCTCTCCTTTATTATGGTACTACTTAGTATACGGAAGAATTCCTTTTCCTATACATGGTAGAATAGAATAATCACAGACTTTTGTTTAGGTCTATACCCGTTTAAGCCGGGCTCTTAACCGAATAAATTTTTATACTGGTTTTCTATGAATGTCATGGTAATCTTATGTGAAAGCTGATTAAATAATTTCATAATCAATGAGAGGGTGAGACTTCATTGGCAGGTACAGAAATACCTAAAAAGGCGGAAGAAGCCGTTACGTTGTTTTCGGACAAAGATTGGTGGGCTGGAATTGGTGCTGTGGGGCTGAAAATTACAGCAATCATTATCATTGCCGTTATCTTCAAATATGTGATCCAAGCGGTTATTGCAAATATTTTTAAGGTGAGATTAAAATCACCTCTACGGCTAAGTGAAAGAAGAGAAAACACGTTATACAAGCTTTTAAATAACGTAGCTACATATGTGATTTATTTTATTGCGATCATAGCCATCTTAAGTGAATTTATGGATGTTAGAGGTATACTCGCTGGAGCTGGTGTTTTAGGGCTCGCGATCGGTTTTGGTGCACAAAGTCTTGTGAAAGATATCATCACTGGTTTCTTCATTATTTTTGAGAATCAGTTTTCTGTAGGAGATACAGTTCGTATCGCTAATTTTGAAGGAACGGTTGAAGAGATTGGTCTTCGAACAACAAAAATTAAAAACTGGACAGGAGAATTACATATCCTGCCGAATTCGTCTATCACAGAAGTAACAAACTTTTCTGTTCATAACAGCATCGCTGTAGTGGATGTAACCATTGCTTATGAAGAAGATATCGATCATGCACAAAAAATCATTGAAGATGTTGTGAAACGATTAAAGCCGGAATATCCTGAAATGGTAAAAGAGCCCGAGGTGCTTGGTGTCCAAATGCTGGGTGCCACTGAAGTGGTCATTCGTGTAACAGCAGAAGTTCTTCCGATGACTCATTTTAAAATAGCAAGAGAACTTAGAAGGATTTTAAAGCATGAACTTGAAAAAGCAGGTCTCGAAATTCCATACCCGAAAATGGTTACCTATACAAAAAATACAAAATCCAAAGAAAATAAGAACAAGATGGAGGGCTGATCATGCAGCAAAAAGAATTTCACCTTCATGATGAAGTCGAAATGAAGAAACAGCATCCATGTGGAACGAATCGCTGGAAAGTTATTCGCATGGGAGCAGATATCCGGATTAAATGTATGGGGTGTCAGCACGGTGTTATGCTCCCTAGGTCCGAATTTACGAAAAAAATAAAGAAAATTTTAGCATCACCAGGTGAGTAACGTTCCAATTGAAAATTCTCTTTTGGTAGAGAATCCTTTTTATACGTGAGTAATTATGCAGATAATGAACCGGGGAGACCAGACCCCCGGTTCTTCTTGTTTTTTAAATGGATAAAACCTATAATTGGGAAGGATATTTTTTTAACTCAAAAGTCTCGGCTTTCCGAGCTTCATATAAAACAGAGGAGTGAAATAACAGTGGCTCTTACAACTGGAATCGTTGGTTTACCGAACGTTGGTAAATCAACATTGTTTAATGCTATTACACAAGCAGGTGCTGAATCTGCCAACTATCCGTTCTGTACGATCGATCCTAACGTAGGGATCGTCGAAGTACCGGACCATAGACTACACAAACTAACGGAGCTTGTACAGCCGAAAAAAGTGGTTCCTACCACTTTTGAATTTACAGATATCGCAGGAATCGTAAAAGGGGCAAGTAAAGGAGAAGGGCTTGGTAATAAGTTCTTATCTCATATCCGCCAAACGGATGCTATTTTACAAGTGGTTCGTTGTTTTGATGATGAGAACATCACACACGTTCACGGAAAAGTAAATCCGATCGATGATATCGAAGTCATCAACCTGGAGTTGATCTTTGCTGATTTAGAGTCTATCGATAAGCGTATTGCACGTGTCGAGAAGCTGGCAAAATCAAAGGATAAAGAAGCGGTAGCTGAATTTGCTGTCCTTTCTAAAATTAAAGAGGCACTTATGCAAGAGCTTCCTGCAAGAAGTGTTGACTTAACACCTGAAGAGAAAAAGATTGTTCATGCGATGCACTTATTGACGATGAAGCCGATCCTTTATGTTGCAAATGTTAGTGAAGAAGAGCTTCTTGAAGGAACAAACGAACACGTTGAAGCGGTAAAAGAGTATGCGGCTCGTGAGAATGCGGAAGTTATCGTAATTTGTGCAAAAATAGAAGAAGAGATTGCAGAACTTGATGGGGATGAAAAGATGGCATTCCTAAACGAGCTCGGTATTGAAGAAGCAGGTCTTGATAAGCTGATTCGTGCTTCTTATTCTCTATTAGGTCTAGCTACTTACTTCACAGCAGGTGTACAAGAAGTCCGTGCATGGACGTTCCGTAAAGGGATGAAAGCTCCAGCATGTGCGGGTATCATCCATACTGACTTTGAAAGAGGGTTTATCCGCGCAGAGGTTGTGGCGTATGATGACCTAATGGCTGCAGGAAGTATGGCTGTTGCGAAAGAAAAAGGAAAAGTTCGTCTAGAGGGTAAAGAATACGAAATGAAAGATGGAGACGTTGTTCATTTCCGATTTAATGTTTAATCATTCGTTGTGAGAGGTTGATTTACGCTGCAGGTGCTCCCCTTGGGAAAAGCTTCGAAAGCGATGCATCGCACGAAGAAAATGTGTTTTTCATTTTCGAGGAGCCTCGCGCCTTCCGCTCCAATCAACTATTCAATGAAGTTTAAAGCAACTAAAAAAAGATAACATCCTCAATATGATGAAAAACGGAGAAAAAGCGATCGCTTTTTCTCTTTTTTAGGCTTAATTTTAAAGTAAGCTTGTTTTATACAGTAGGTTTTGATATAATTCTTTATTGTGAGTTAATTGTCAACGAATATTGTTTTTGATGATTTTCTCCTTGCCCGAAATGAATGTTTTGGGCCGCTTAGACCAAAAGGAGGTGAACGGAATGAAAAAGTACGAAATCATGTACATCGTCCGTCCGAATGTCGAAGAGGAAGCTCTTAAAGCAACAAAAGAGCGTGCGAAAAGCATCCTAACTGAGAACGGTGCGGAGATCACAAACGAGAAGGAAATGGGTAAGAAGCGTTTAGCTTACGAAATCAATGACTTCCGCGATGGATACTACACACTTTTAGATGTTGTAGCTCCAAACGAAGCGATTAATGAATTTGACCGTCTTATGAAGATCAACGAAGATGTTATTCGTTTTATGACAATCGTAGACGAAAGAAATTAATCCTTTAAGGAGTGGTTCTGAATGCTAAATCGTGTAGTACTGGTGGGACGTTTAACGAAGGACCCAGAATTAAAGTACACTCCAAACGGTGTGGCAGTAGCTAATTTCACACTTGCAGTCAATCGACCTTTTTCGAATCAGCAAGGTGAGCGAGAAGCAGATTTTATTAACTGTGTCGTTTGGCGAAAACCAGCTGAAAACGTGGCAAACTACCTGAAAAAAGGTTCGCTTGCCGGAGTGGATGGACGTATTCAAACACGTTCTTACGATAACCAGCAGGGTCAAAGAGTCTATGTTACTGAAGTAATGGCAGAAAGTGTTCAATTCCTTGAACCTAAAAACGCTAACGCAGGCGGCCAGCAATTTCAAGGCGGCAGCAACTTTGGTGGACCATCAAATGACCGCGGATTTGGGCAACAACAAAATCAGAACCGCAGCTATGGAAGTGACAACGGATTTGGCGGACAGCAGCAACAGCAGCAGAACCCGAAACGTAATAACTTCAATGATGACCCGTTTGCTAATGATGGCACGCCGATTGACATTTCTGATGACGATCTGCCATTCTAAACAACTAACGTAAATGATGAAACGGTATATATAAAAATAAAAAAAATTAAAGGAGGGGACCATCTATGGCTGGACGTCGTGGTGGACGCCAAAAGCGTCGTAAGGTTTGTTTCTTCACTGTAAACAAAATCACTTACATCGACTACAAGGACACTGATCTTCTAAAGCGTTTCGTATCTGAGCGCGGTAAGATTCTTCCTCGTCGTGTAACTGGTACATCTGCTAAATATCAACGTCAACTAACTCGTGCGATCAAACGCGCGCGTTACATGGCTTTGTTACCATATGTATCTGAATAAGATCAATGAAAAGCGCAGTAAGGATTATCCTTGCTGCGCTTTTTTGTTTTATAAACAAGTGACTGTCACTTTTTGTTTACATCTAATGAAGTACGTCTATGCTAGAATTATCGTTAAAGTTGAATTACTACGGTTATGTTACTACAATTAAAGCATATGAAGAATGATTATGAGGTGAATCATGCGCAATACTAAAATGTTGGTTGAGGGTGCTGTCCTTGCAGGCATATACACTCTTCTTTTTTTAATGAGTATGTACATACCGGTTATTAGCATTTTCTCTTTTTTTATCCTGCCGCTTCCGTTTATTATTTATCTGTACAGACACGACCTGAAAGCAGGATTGCTTCTTTGGGCCGTAACGTTTGGAATATCTCTCGCGTTTGGTGGGCTTAGCGGCATCATTATGACCCTGTTTTCTGGTTTGACTGGAATTGTGATGGGGGAACTTTATAGACGAAAGAAATCTGCTTTTGCGGTTATACTGGGTGCCAGTTTAGCGAATCTCGTAAACATGCTGGGTACAATTGTGATCGCGCAATTGGTAATGGGTATTAATTTTGTTAAAGAGCTAGAGAATCAGTTTCTAACAGCCATAGGGACCGCAGAAGAGTTTTATAAATCGAGCGGGCAAGATCTTTCTCAAATTGAAAGGTTTAAAGAACAAGCAGAATTGATTCCGATGATGCTGCCTACTTATATTATAGGCGGGTCCGTCATTCTTGCCTTTTTAACACATTTTGCAGCAAGAATGCTGATGAAAAGACTCCGGTACGATGTTCCTTCTTTTCCTCCATTCCGGGAGTGGAACTTGCCGAAATCATTTTTGTGGTATTATATTATAGCGATTATTTTAACATTCAGTACGCCTGATAAAGGTAGTGCTTTATATATTGTAACTGTAAATTTATATATGATATTATCATTTGTACTAATCATACAAGGTTTTACAGTTATTTTTTATTATGCCTGGATAAAGAATTGGAAGAGGAAAAGAATCATATTGTTGATTATACTATTATTTTTGCTGAATTCTTTCCTGCCAATTCCTCTGGAAGTCGTGAAATTCTTAGGTATAATTGATTTAGGTTTTATGATTAAAAAACGGTTGAAACCAAAACAGTAGGAGCTGAAAATATGCCAAAGTTTTTGTTAAAACGGTGGCATGGTTATCCCGTCATCGCCTTGTTTGTTACTTCTGTTGTGCTGGTCAGCATCATCACATATTTTCAATGGATGATTGGAATGGCAGGCTTTGTGGTATTAGGCGGCTTATTTTATTATGCCATGAGAGCTGAAGCCGTTTTTCAGGAGGAGCTGGGTGACTATATTTCTACGCTTTCGCATCGCTTAAAGAAAGTGGGCGAAGAAGCATTAATGGAAATGCCGATCGGGATTATTTTGTATGATGAGGATTTCAAGATTGAGTGGGCGAATCCCTATATGGGAGCACTCATTGAAGAGGAATCCTTTATCGGGCATTCTCTAAACCATGTTTCAGAAGAACTTATTCCTTATTTGAAAAGTGATGCCAAGGAAGAAGTTATCAAGATCAATACGCATAAATTCCAAGTGAATTTTAAGAAGGAAGACCGGCTTCTGTACTTTTTTGACGTAACCGAGCAGCTTGATCTTGAGCGTTTATATGATGAAGAACAAACGGTTATGGCAATTATCTATCTAGATAACTATGATGAAGTTACACAAGGGCTTGATGATCAATTCCGTTCAACGATCAACTCCAAAGTAACGTCTGTGTTAAATGCTTGGGCGAACGCCAATGGCATTTTCCTTAAACGAACGTCTTCTGAGCGTTTTTTAGCGGTTTTTAACCAGCGCATATTAAATGAATTAGAAAAGAATAAGTTCAGTGTTTTAGATGAAGTCAGAGAATCAACAGCCAAGCAGAATGTATCTCTCACATTGAGTATCGGGGTTGCAGCTGGAACTTCTTCGCTGCCTGAACTCGGCCAACTTGCGCAATCCAGTCTTGATCTTGCACTAGGACGTGGAGGAGACCAGGTTGCGATTAAGCAGACGAACGGAAAAGTACGATTCTACGGGGGTAAAACGAATCCAGTAGAAAAACGCACTCGTGTACGCGCAAGGGTTATCTCACATGCTCTGAGTGAACTTGTAGCTGATAGCGATAAAGTGATGATCATGGGTCATAAGAACCCGGATATGGACTCGATCGGGTCAGCGATCGGTATATTAAAAGTAGCGCAGGTCAACGGAAAAGACGGTTATGTGGTTCTGGATCAATCAGATATCGATATTGGCGTTCAGCGCCTGATGGATGAGATCAAAGAAACGGAATCCGTGTGGAAGTTCTTTATTACACCTGAAGAAGCCATGGAGATCGCTACACGTAATACCCTACTTGTTGTCGTCGATACACATAAACCATCCATGGTTATTGAAGAGAAACTATTATCTAAGCTCGATCATGTAGTAGTGATCGACCATCACAGACGTGGTGAAGAGTTTATTAAAGATCCTGTACTTGTTTACATGGAGCCATATGCTTCCTCTACAGCAGAGCTTGTAACAGAGCTTTTAGAATATCAGCCTAAGAGGCTGAAAATGCGTATGTTAGAGGCGACAGCTCTTCTTGCAGGAATCATAGTAGATACGAAGAGTTTTACGCTTAGAACCGGTTCTCGTACGTTTGATGCTGCTTCTTATTTAAGGGCGCACGGTGCCGACACCATTCTGGTACAAAAGTTTTTAAAAGAAGATTTAGTGACGTACACAAGACGGTCGAAACTGATCGAGAGCGCAGAAATTTATAAAAAGGGCATTGTTATCGCAAAAAGTACACCTGAGGATGCTTATAATCAGGTGGTTATCGCGCAGGCTGCCGATATTTTATTATCCATGAACGGTATTCAAGCGTCCTTTGTTATTTCAAACCGCATTGATGGTAAGGTAAGCATCAGTGCACGCTCACTTGGGGATATCAACGTGCAGATGATCATGGAACAATTAGAAGGCGGAGGTCATCTGACAAATGCCGCCTGCCAGATCGAAAACAGCACGATTGATGAAGCTGAAAGACAATTAAAGCAGATCATAGATGAGTATATTGAAGGGGGAGAAGAGGAATGAAAGTAATTTTTCTTCAAGATGTAAAAGGAAAAGGTAAAAAAGGGGAAGTAAAGAACGTATCTGAAGGGTATGCACGTAACTTTCTTTTTCCAAAAAACTTAGCTTCTGAAGCAACTCCTGGTGCGATGGCCGCACTACAAGGAATGAAGAAGAGTGAAGAGAAAAAACAGCAAGCACAGCTGGAAGAAGCGGAAGCACTAAAAGCAAAACTTGCTGAGATGACCGTCACAATTAAAACAAAAACAGGTGAAGGCGGCCGAGTATTTGGTTCTGTTACAAGCAAACAGATTGCGGACGGACTAAAAGAACAAGGAATCAAGATCGACAAGCGTAAGATCGAACTTGCTGAACCGATCAAATCACTAGGTTATACGAATGTACCGATCAAGATTCATTCGAAAGTAACAGGAACAGTAAAAGTACACGTAACGGAAGAATAAAAAAGCCGGGTTTTCCCGGTTTTTTTCGGTGTTTATATAGGGGCTGTTTGTACTTTGTCGCCATTGAAAGCGTCGATTCCCGTTCCAAGATGCTCGCTTTCCGGGGGGCGTGCGGTGAGCCTCCTCTGCGCAATGCGCCGTTAGGAGTCTCGCACCTTGCACTCCAATCAACTGTCGATGAAGTGAGAAAACAAAACCTGAAAGTAACAATCTATTATAGATGATTCGTAATAAAGTGGAGAGGAGGAAAATAGAATGAGTGATTTATTTGCCGATCGTATACCGCCGCAGAATATTGAAGCGGAACAGGCGGTACTTGGTGCGATCTTCCTGGAGCCTGAAGCATTGATTACTGCTTCGGAAATTTTGCTGCCAGAAGATTTTTACCGAGCTACCCATCAAAGAATATATCGTGTCATGCTAGACTTAAATACAAAAGGAGAGCCCGTTGACCTTATTACGGTAACTTCTGAGCTATCTGATCTTAATCAGCTTGATGAAGTTGGCGGTTTGTCTTTTTTGACTGAACTTGCCGACAGTGCACCAACCGCGGCAAACATTGAATATTACAGCAAAATTGTAGAAGAGAAGTCATTGCTGCGCCGATTGATCCGAACTGCAACTGACATCACAGCAAACAGTTATGCGCGTGAAGAAGAAGTAGAAGCGATCTTGAATGAAGCTGAGAAGTCTATTCTAGAGGTTGCTAACCGTAAGAATACAAGCGCGTTTACTCAGATCAAAGATGTTTTGGTACATGCTTATGACAATATTGAAGCTCTCCATAACCGTAAAGGGGATATCACTGGAATTCCGACAGGATTTAATGATCTGGACCGGATGACTGCTGGTTTCCAGAGGAACGACTTGATTATCGTAGCGGCACGTCCATCTGTTGGTAAGACCGCTTTTGCTTTGAACATCGCTCAAAACGTTGCGACAAAAACAGAGGAAAATGTTGCGATCTTCAGTCTGGAGATGGGTGCTGAACAGCTTGTTATGCGTATGCTCTGTGCGGAAGGGAATATCGATGCACAGCGTCTTCGTACAGGTGCACTTTTACCGGAGGACTGGCAGAAGCTTACGATGGCGATGGGAAGTCTTTCAGCGGCTGGTATCTATATCGATGATACACCGGGGATCAGAATCAATGATATCCGGGCAAAATGCCGTCGGCTTAAGCAAGAAAAAGGCTTAGGGATGATTCTTATCGATTACTTGCAGCTTATTTTGGGAAGCGGGAAATCTGGTGAGAACCGGCAGCAGGAAGTCTCTGAGATCTCTCGTTCCCTAAAAGCACTTGCACGTGAGCTGGAAGTGCCTGTTATTGCCTTGTCTCAGCTATCACGTGGTGTTGAATCCCGTCAGGATAAGCGCCCAATGATGTCCGATATTCGTGAATCAGGTTCCATCGAGCAGGATGCCGATATCGTAGCCTTCCTGTATCGTGATGATTATTATGATAAAGAGTCTGAGAGCAAGAACATTATTGAAATCATTATTGCGAAGCAGCGTAATGGTCCTACTGGAACGGTAGAACTCGCCTTCGTAAAGGAATATAATAAGTTCGTAAATCTAGATAGGCGGCATGATGAGAGTGCCATTCCGCCTGGCGCATAGAGAAAGCAGCTGGGTATTAGTCCAGCTGCTTTTCTAATTCTTTAATCTGTTTTTCGGAAAGCCAGCTTTCGATGCGGCTTTTCACTTTTTCTTTTTGAAAGGCTTGCCATTTTTCCGTTAAGTTCAGTTGTTCGATCGTTTCATTAAATCTTTCAAACGGATTGTTCTCATTCAGAGCATGCAACAATTCAGTGTGTTGATTTTGACTTTCAAATTCGACCATCCAGCTGAACGACTCAACGTTCATCACTTTTGGAATCTCAATAAATCGGTCTGGTTCATCAGCATCTAAAAACTCGAGATTAGGCAATCCTCCTGGTTCGATGGCATCGAGAAGGATTACTTGTTCATTTTTATCTAAATAATATATATGGTTAGCTGCGTTATCCATATAGGCAACCATTAATTTTTCAATAAACAAAGAATCATACCTCCTAAACAAGGTGAATACTACAGGATACGATAGAGTTTTTAATCTTTTGACTATGGGATTGTAAAATTTTTACGAACAAATATTTTAATTTATGATTTAATGTTCGTGTTTTTCGTTGACTTTCGTGAAAGTTATTGCTAAACTAAGCATGGTTTTCAAGATTAGGTGATTATATCGCCGGTCGTTAATTTGATGGAGGTGCAACCATGTCATCAGTAGTAGTAGTGGGAACACAATGGGGAGATGAAGGAAAAGGTAAGATTACCGATTATCTCTCAGAAAAAGCAGAAGTAGTAGCAAGATATCAAGGCGGAAACAACGCTGGTCATACAATTGTTTTTGAAGGAACAAAATATAAGCTTCACTTAATTCCATCTGGAATCTTTTATAAGGATAAAATCTGTGTAATCGGAAACGGAATGGTTGTGGATCCGAAAGCAGTTCTTGAAGAGCTTGCTTATCTTCACGGCCACGGGGTAAGCACTGATAACCTTCGTATCTCAAACCGTGCACATGTTATTCTTCCTTACCATCTT
This sequence comes from Fictibacillus phosphorivorans, assembly GCF_023715845.1. GTDB lineage: Bacteria > Bacillota > Bacilli > Bacillales > Fictibacillaceae > Fictibacillus > Fictibacillus phosphorivorans_D. The sequence continues at coordinate 1,345 of NZ_JAMBOR010000031.1, read as the reverse complement.
CGTCAAGATATTTTAGAAGAAGAAAGCAAGGGTGCTAACAAGATCGGTACAACGAAAAAAGGTATCGGCCCTGCATACATGGATAAAGCAGCGCGTATCGGTATCCGTATAGCTGACCTTTTAGACCGCGAAGTGTTTGAAGAGAAGCTTGAGCGCAACTTGGCTGAAAAGAATCGCCTATTTGAGCGCATTTATGAATCAGAAGGCTTTACAAAAGAAGAAATCTTAGACGAGTACTACGAGTACGGTCAGCAGATCAAAAAGTATGTTGTTGATACATCTGTTGTATTAAATGATGCTTTAGATGATGGCCGTCGTGTACTATTTGAAGGTGCTCAAGGGGTCATGCTTGATATCGACCAAGGAACATATCCTTTCGTAACATCTTCTAACCCGATCGCAGGTGGAGTAACGATCGGTTCTGGTGTTGGTCCATCTAAGATCAATCATGTAGTAGGTGTTTCAAAAGCTTACACAACCCGTGTAGGTGACGGACCGTTCCCTACTGAACTTCATGATGAGGTCGGCGACCAAATCCGTGAAGTCGGTCGTGAGTACGGCACAACAACTGGACGTCCACGCCGTGTGGGCTGGTTTGATGCTGTTGTCGTACGTCATGCTCGTCGTGTATCAGGAATTACAGATCTTTCTCTAAATTCAATCGATGTTCTAACAGGAATTGAAACATTGAAAATCTGTGTAGCTTACAAATACAAAGGTGAACTTACTTATGAATTCCCAGCAAGCCTTAAAGTGCTAGCTGAATGTGAGCCGGTATATGAAGAAATGCCAGGCTGGACTGAAGACATCACAGGCGTAAAAGATCTTGGAGAACTTCCAGAAAATGCACGCCATTATGTAGAACGTATCTCACAAGTAACAGGTATTCCGCTATCCATCTTCTCAGTTGGACCTGACCGTGCACAAACAAACATGGTTAGAGGCGTGTTTGCTTAATAAAAGTTAAGGGGCTGACTCAAAACCTTTTGAGTTCAGCCCTTTTTTTATATAAAAAAGAAAAAAAGGACGCTTTGGTGAATCAAAACCAGATTAGGTGCTGACTTTGTAAGAATCTCAAAGCTAATAGGAAGCCCATTAACTAGGTCGGGCAGTCCTTTTTATTGACAGAAGTCCAGTTTGCGCGAAAAGAGGCTCATTCTGAGCGAAGATAAGGAATTTTGAGCGTAACTCGGAGATTCTGAGCGTAACTCGAGGATTTTGAGCGAAACTTAAATTAGTCTTAAAAGTGGAGACATCCTTGTGAGAATTCTTTATACTTAAACAAAACTAATTTAGGGGACGTGTCCACATGAAAAGAAAGTCTTTAGAGTACCGAGAATATGTC
>NZ_JAMBOR010000030.1 GCF_023715845.1 Fictibacillus phosphorivorans | reverse complement strand
CAATACATAAAGTATTATAATGAAGAGCGAATTCAAGAAAAATTAGGCTACCACACTCCAATCGAATTTGGAAGTATGGCAGCCTAACAGGTGTTTTATTATTGTCTCAATTGACTAAGTCAGTCTAAATGGGTAGCGATTTCGCTTTTTGTTCTAACACAGCTCTATGTGATTCAATCATTGTTCAATAATCGCTTTTATACACTAGCACCAAAGTATTTAACCTTTGATGGCAGCTCGCTTGTTGTTCCTATTATCGTTTCCATCATTGCACTGTATGTGATGCAGGCTGTTAAAAATAAGGAATGGGGTCTTTTCGCCGAAATTTCTTATTTTATCGGAATCACTGTATTGTTCCAGTTGTTTATTGTCGGGACGTATGTGTACTAAAAAACTGGCTTGAAACTGATTTGCATAAAAAAGCGGAGGACGTATCCCCCGCTTTTTTATTTATCCTGAAATAAATTATAAGATGTTAAAATCAAAACCTGATTAAATTTGATGGGCTAAGCGTTTATACAACGCATGCGTCCCGCTATTTTCTTCTCCCATTTCTGCCAGTTCTTCATATAATTTTTTAGCTAATGCTAAACCTGGCGTCATCAATCCCATTTCTTCAGCAGAGTTGAGGGCAATCGTCATGTCTTTAATAAAATGCTTCACATAAAACCCTGGTGCAAAGTCACCCTTTAACATTCTTGGCGCATAATTACTTAAACTCCAGCTTCCCGCTGCCCCTGATTCAATACTTTTCAGCACCGTTTCCGGGTTTAGTCCTGCTTTTTCAGCATATAAGATCGCTTCACAAACACCGATCATTCCAGCGGCGATCGCTATTTGATTACACATTTTTGTATGCTGGCCAGACCCTGCTTTACCTTGATAGACAATGTTCGTTCCCATTTTTGAGAAGATAGGAAGAAGCTCGTTGAATGCTGTTTCGTCCCCACCGACCATGATCGATAATTTAGCTTCTCTTGCTCCTACATCACCGCCTGAAACGGGTGCATCCAATGTTGTAAGATTTTTTTCAGTTGCAGTGTTTGCAATTTTTTGAGCGAGCTGAGGACTTGAAGTTGTCATGTCAATCAAATAAGAACCTTCTTTTGCGTGTTCGATAAGACCGTCTGTACCTAAATATACCTCTTCGACATCCTTAGGATAACCGACCATCGTGATGATCACGTCACAATCTTGGGCAATATCCTTTGGTGAATCGGCCCATATCGCCCCATGATCTAGGAGTTCACTCGCCTTTTCTTTCGTTCGTGTATACACATGGACGGGATGCCCTGCTTTCATCAGATGTCCTGCCATGCTTTTCCCCATAACCCCTGTTCCAATAAATCCGATTGTCTTCAATTCTCTCACTCCTTTTGTCTCATTATAACGAAAGTACACGAAATGAAAAAATCATCACTCCTATGCGATGACTTCACCTTGTAAGATTCGTTTAATCTTGTTTTGTGCTTGGTTATAATCCATGCTTAAATTCGTTAACATCATCATGATATCGTCTGACGAATGCCTCTTTAATAAATAAAACATTCTCGGCTTTTCGTTCTTTAATAAAGTCATGATTTCAATGGTAGGCAGTGTTCTGCCCATTGGTTTGATGCGCAAAAAGGAGCGTATGTAATTTGTGAAAACCGGAATGGAATCAACAGTGTCTGGGTGCGTATTTAATAGTATCTGAAATTTGATTAATGAATCGATAAGTTCTTTATTTTTTTCCACAGATCTTTCCTCGTTTCTTTCACAATCCTGTATAACATGCTTAATGATTAGCCTATTTATCTTTCCAACATACTTATCGGCAAGTTCTGACAAAGTTCTACAACTATTTATGCTGGGGGGTCTGACCCCAAACAATTTATTTCCCACTCAGTTTTTCTCTTTTTGCCTTAGGGTGTTTGCTCTATTTCATCCATGTTTTTATGGTCATTTTATAAAACAGCTCTCCAAGGCAAAAGACTAACCTTCATTTTTACTATTATTTCTCAGCTTCTTTTGACCTGTTTTTCCCATACCACTCATTCTTTGGGACAGTTCATTTGGATTAATTTTCATGATTTCGATATGTCATCCTTACTGTTTATATCGATTCATATTTACTTAACTGTATATAAATGGTAAATTCTAGTTGTCGACAAAGGGGGCCCATTATGGCAGGAGGATTAGAATATGAAAAAACATGTAGTCACTACTGTTTTGGCATTCTGTCTCGTAGCTTTTTCGGCACCAAGCGCTTTTGCTCAGAGTCATAGCTCGTCTTATACAGACGAGATTTTGCAGATGCAGCCAGATTTAAAGAAGGAAGATTTATTATCGAGTGTACGGTCTATTGCAAAGAACACCGGTGATACAGAGGAAGCCGTCCTCAAGCAAATCGTTAAAGAGCTAAAACAGGATCAGATGAAAGCTTCAAAAGAAGCAGAAAAAGTGGGAACGATGGGTGGCAAGGGAGGAACTGTTCCGGTTGGAAACAGTTCTAAAGGAGACTTCTTTTACACCGCTTCTCAAACTGCGTATCTCAATCATGGACATGTTGGTATGTACTATACCAGCAGCACGATTGTCGAATCTGTTCCTGACACGGGAGTTAGAACCATCTCAACGACTTTACGAAAAGTAGATCAGGGAGATGCCCAAGTTAAATCGGTCACAACGAGTTCGGCGAACCGCGAAAATGCTGCAAACTGGGCATATAGCCGTGTTGGCATTGATGATTATTCTTACAACTTTGTCACGAATCGAAAAACTTCCCATATTGGTGATAAGAACTGTTCGAAACTAATATGGTCGGCTTATGTATTACACGGCAACCTTGATTTGGATGTAGACGGGGGTCTTGGTGTATACCCACGAGATGTCCGAGATGCACCAGATACTAGGCTGATCCGGAATATTTAATGACGAGAAGGCAATAAGGGCGGATTTCAGCGAACTTATTGCCTTCTTTATATGAAGAGGAGATCATGATGAAAAAAATGATTCTTTCTTTAGCCCTTATTCTTTTAATAGGCGTACTTGTGTATAATCTCTTTATGAATCAAAGTATTGATGCGTCGTATTCGCTAGAAAAAGAGGATATTCAACATTCAAATTTTCTAGAAGATAAAAAAGCCGTTATGTATTTTTCGACGACTGCAGATCAAGATATGGACGACAAAGGAATAAGCCTTGCTGTTTTTCTCAATAACAAAGGGGAAGCAGATGCTTATCAAATGAAAAGCCTTGAGTTAGGAAATCTTTCCGTTCATGATCGCGAAGTTATGCTTACGGATAAAAACTCAGTTAGATTGATAGGTAACCACTATAAAGAGTTCAATATGAAGAAGTCTCAATATACAGGGGAACGGTCCGGTTACTTAAAGGCTAAAGATCTGCACGTTACAATTTTTAATACCGGCGTAAACAAAAACGGAGGGTATGATTCAAATGTATGGTACGGAAACAACAGCGGGTTTCAGACAGCTAACATCCCTCATTATATTTTAGCCTCTGGTATCACAGATAACGAAGTCCTGATTTTGGCTCAAGATATAGAAAAGAATCTGTACTCGTTAAAAAACGTTATGTTCAAAGAAAGTGACGTCCATGTAAAAGATCTTGTTACATTAGACAATAAGACAAACTCAGAATACTCGGTTCGTTCTCCAATCTTAAGTGATCAAGACTACTATTATTTTATTTTAAGTGAATTTGTAAATAACACGAGTGAACATACTGTTTTGTTTAGCGTTCACAAAAAAACACGGAAACAAGAAAAAATCCAGTTAGATTCTTATTCAGACGAGAAGCATCCTACAGCTTCCATACCTTATAACGTAAAAAATTCTGCCTATCTCAATAACGGGATCCTCTATTATTTGAATGGTCTCGGGGAAATCATCACGTTCGATACACAAACAAAAAAAGTAGATAAACCGTTCACCTTAAAAAATGCTCCTCAAGATGGCGTCCGGCATAATGAGGAAATCTACTTTAATAACGATCATGTTTATGTGTTACGCTATGACGAAGATACAAAAGAAAAATATAGGATTGAAAAATATTCATTGGTTACCGGAGAACAAGTCGAGACGATTAAAATAAACGGCCTAGACGATATCTTGAAATCGATTAAAGGTAAATCCATTCATTCGTATGATTTCAAAATGTTGAACTAACAAAAAAAGTGTAAGCTCTTCTTTTTCATAAAGGAACTTACACTTTTTTCTTTAATTTAAAATGATAGATGGCAATCGCCACACAAACTAGAATCGTATAGAATATGAACACATTGCGGTATACGACGTCTAATGAAAATGCACGTTGCCCTTCAATCAAGAGGCCCGCAACCGCTACACCAAGCGCTCCACCGAAGAACTGCACCAATTGGAGCATCCCCATGCCAGAACCCACTTCATCTTTATGTAAGATTCTAGAATTCTCATTTGCCAGACTAGAAGTAAGACTAGAGAATCCTAAACTGGTAAACATATAGAAGATCGCTGGCATGTAAAATGCTTTTGTTCCAAGCAGAGAGAATAATAGTGCTGATACCAGCAGCGACAGAAGACCCGCTCTCATGACGGGCAGATTGCCAAAGCGGTCGATCCAGCGTCCTACAAAAATGGCGGCAAGCGCGGATAACATAGCTCCAGGAAAAATGACTAATCCTATTACAGCCGGTTCCTTATGAAATAGATTAGCAAGCATCACCGGCATTACAAACAAGAAAGCAAAATGGGTCATGAACGCGATCAACCCTACAAGTAAAAGTGATACATACCTGCTGTTCTTAAACAGATTGATCCGAATAAAAGGCTCCGCTTTTTTCCTTGAACAAATGACAAGCAAGACTAAAAACAAGATACTTAATCCAAGCTGCAAAAAAGCGAAAGTAGAAAGATAGAGTAATAAAGTGGTTACGACTCCACCCGTTAACAAAGCCCCTATAAAATCAAACGAACCGTCCCGCTTTTGTTCAACAGGCAGATAGATTTTAAAAATAGGAAGAAGCAGCAAAACGAGTCCTGTTACGAGAAATAAAAAGTTCCATCCAAATAGCTGTGTGAGGCCACCACCAATCACCGGTCCTAATCCAAAGCCAAGGGATGCAGCTGACGAAATAAAAGACATGGCACGCCCACGTCTGGAGATCGGTATATACCTTGTCGCAAGCACCATCCCGAGTCCCGGGACCGCTCCTGCCCCCGTCGCCTGTACCAAGCGGCTCACCAGTACAAAAATAAAGCTATTAGCAAAATAGCCAATGATCGAAGCGATACTTAAGATCACGAGCCCCGTCATTAACAACTTGCCGATCGGTATAAAATCAGATAAGCGACTGAATGTAATCGTCGACAAGGCAAACACAATGGAATAACCTGATACGATCCAAGAACCCGCCGTCGGACTTAGATCAAACTGTGAAATAACACTCGGCAGTGCAACATTGAACATGGTTGTATTCATAACAACCAACCACACCGTCAAACTCCATAAAGGGATGATTCGATTTTCTTGGATTGAGCCAAAACGCGCTTCCTCAGCAGCCATTGTGTTCACCACCTTTTCAAAACAATATTTTTTATCTTAGCATGAGTGGAAAATAAAAATCTTTTATTTTGCTTAGTAAAACTTACACTTAGTTAGATTTTTTTAAAAGGATACTTAAATGTTATGATAAAAACAGCGAATCGCAGGAGGTCTTTTTTTATGAAACTATTACTTTTAGGCGCTACAGGAAGAGTTGGACAAAAGATTGCAGAACGATCCATACAAGATGGAGTAAACGTGCATATTCTCCTACGTAATCCTGAGAAACTTCCTTCACACCTAGTGGAGAAGGTTACATTTACACATGGTAATGTTTTAAATAAAGATGATATAGAAGAAGCCATATCGGGTAGCGATATGGTGGTCAGTGCTCTATCCACGGACGGTGAAAACGTTCTTTCTGAAAGCATGCCCCTTATTATAGACGCCATGAAAAAAGAACGCATATCGCGTATCATATCGGTCGGTACGGCTGGTATCTTGCAAAGTCGTACAGAACCTGAATTGCTGCGCTATCAATCTTCTGAATCTAAGCGTAAATTAACGAGAGCAGCTGAAGACCATCACAAAGCGTATTTACATCTAAAAGAAAGCAACCTAGACTGGACGATCGTGTGCCCCACTTATTTACCTGATGGAGACACTACAGGGACATATCGCGTAGAAAAAGACTTTTTACCTGAGGACGGTAAGAGCATTTCTACTGGCGATACAGCCCATTTCACTTTTTCTCTTATAAAAGAGCCCCGTTTCTCTAAATATCGTGTGGGTATCGCTTATTGATTCAAAACGATATACTCCAAAAAGAAAAAGTCAGGAGAACGAAATCATTCTCCTGACTTTTCCTATCTTTTAAAAGATATTAGCCGATATCTTACGCATAATAAGGGGATATCATCAAGTAGACGATTACGCCTGTTAAACTTACATACAACCATAACGGCATCGTCCAGCGAGCGATCTTGCGGTGTTTCTCCACTTGCATGTTTAACCCGCGTGTAACCGTGATTAAAGCTAGCGGCACTATCACGATGGCAAGCAGAATATGCGTGAGCAGAATAAAGAGATAAATGTACTTAAGCGGTCCCTCTCCGCCATAAGAGGTGGATTCCGTTAAATAGTGATACGTCACATAAGAGAGCAAGAAAAAAGTGGTGCTCGTAAACGCTGCAAAGATGAACCGTTTATGAAGAGTTATGTTTTTCTGCTTAATGAAATAAAGAGCAGCCAGTAAAAAAACGAATGTAAAGCTGTTAAAGATTGCATTCAACCGCGGCAACAACGTTACATCAAACGCGATCTCACCTTCATACTCGGGTAAGAAGAATAGAACGGCAACCAGTACGTTGATCGCAATTGATAAACCAATGATTAGCGGGGTATAATTACGCTGTTTTGTTTCAGCCATCATGTATTACTCCTTTTCAAACCAAAATAAAGTGGTTCCTATCTTTCCGATTTCCAACTTCATTTTACCATTCTGCACCCTAATTCCAAACTTAATAACCCCTAAAAAGTGCCTCCTCGAAATAAGTGTCAATAATTATTCAAATATTGGACATGGAACTGAAACTTTTTCTGCTTTTTCTCCCCTCTCCCAGTCATCTTTTCATAAAAAAAGAAAAAACCGGCACCGGCCGGTTTCTTAAACAAATGATTAAGCTTTCGCAAACTGCTCTTCATCGATTGTGGCAAGGAACTTCTCTACTTCTCCCACCACTGATGATACACAGCCTTTTTCAAATGGCGAGATCAACCCTGCTTCTTCCACGAGTTTTGTGAACGGTAGGCTTCCTCCTTTTTGACAAAGAGCGAAATAGTCGTCCCAAGCACGTTCGCGGTTCTTGACTGATCGCTTCCAAAACTGAAGCGCACAAATTTGAGCCAGCGTGTAGTCAATATAATAGAATGGTGAGCGGAAGATATGCCCCTGTCTATGCCAGAATCCGCCTTTTTCGAGATATTCCACGCCATCATAATCACGATGAGGCAAGTATGTTTTCTCAAGCTCTCTCCATTTCGCGCGGCGCTCTTTTGGTGTGGCTTCTGGGTGGTCATACACAAAGTGCTGGAACTCATCCACGGCTACCCCATATGGAATGAATTCAACCGCCCCTGTTAAATGGGAATATAAATACTTTTCCGTGTCTTTACCGAACAGCTCTTCCATCCATGGATATGTTAAAAATTCCATACTCATTGAATGGATCTCACAAGCTTCCAGGGTCGGGAATTGATACTCAGGTACTTCGTATCCACGACTCGTGTACATCTGGAAGGCATGTCCGATCTCGTGCAGCAGCACGCGCACATCATTATCTGAACCATTGAAGTTCGTAAAGATGAATGGAGCTTGATAATCCTGAAGATACGTACAATAACCCCCAGGAGCTTTACCTGTTTTACTTTCCAGATCCATCAGCTCATCTTCGACCATGTAGTTGAAGAATGCTCCCGTTTCTTGAGACAGACCTCCAAACACGAGCTTTGCCTTATCTATAATCCAACCGGCATCACCTTGTGGTTTAGGATTCCCTGTTGTAAAGCTGAATGGCTCATCATAGAACTTCAGTTCATCTAACCCTATACGCTTTTGTTGCTTCGCTTTTAATTTCGTACTGAGGGGAACAATTATGTCTTTCACTTGTTCACGAAACACTTTCACATCAGCCGCATTATAATCCGTTCTTCCCATTCGATCATAGGCAAGCTCTGTGAAATTCTTATAACCTAATTTATGGGCGATCCTTGTTCGTAATTTTACGAGTTCATCATAAATGGAATCGAATTTTTCTTCGTTTGCTTTCAAGAATGCGTTTCCTGCCAAGCTCGCCGCTTTTCGTGTTTCTCGATCGGAAGACTGGTTGTATGGTGATAGCTGAGCAAGGGTGAGTTCTTTTCCATCAAATTTAATTTTCGCAGAAGCCATCACTTTCACATATTCAGAACTTAATTTATTCTCAAGCTTTAAATCTTCAAGAACCTCTTCCGAATAGGTTTTCACTTTTAATTCAGCCAAACGGAACAGCTGGCTTCCCCACTTCTTTTCCAACTGAACTTTAAAAGGAGACTGCACAAGTGCCTCATGAAAGGCCGTGACCATCCCCTGATAAACAGGAAGATTCTCATCCATGAATGCTTGTTCTTCTTTATAAAATGCGTCTTCTGTATTGATCGTATGACGAATTTTCGCGAGCCTTGCTTTTGATTCAAAGCTGTTGCGCAGTGAAACGACCTTTTTCATCGCTTCATTCTGTTCATCTGCTGATGACGCGTTACGAAATATCTGCACTGCTTCTTCAAAATCTTTTTTCAGTTCTTCTACATTTGGTCTCTCATATGTAAACTCACTAAATTTCATGTGTATGCCTCCTATCTTTTACTTCCTACCAATTTCTACAAACTGCTCCCTTTCTCCTGTAATATCCAGCACTTTTTCGTTAGAATAAAGGCAGAAGAGTTAAAGGCGGGAGAACAGATGAAAGAGTATCAAACAGATCCTTTTAAAGGAACATTCGGAAGCCTCGAAAATTTAGCTGATAAAATCAGTGATGTTTTGTCATGCCCAGTTACCATCGAAGACCAGAACCACCGTCTTCTCGCATACAGTACGCATGAAGACAGTACAGACCCGGCACGCGTAGCAACGATTATCGGTCGCCGCGTTCCTGAAAAAGTGGTGAACAGTTTATGGAAAGATGGCGTCATACCTCGATTGCAGGAAAGTGATGATCCTGTTCGGGTTAGTTCCATTCAGAAAGTTGGGTTAGGAGATCGAGTTGCTGTATCCATCAGGAAAAACAGCGAGGTCCTCGGATATATTTGGGTGCTGGAAGTGGAGAAAAAGTTAAACCCTGATGATTTGCGCCTCTTAAAGCTAGCTGCTGCTTCCGCAAAAAGCCAGCTTCTTCAAATGCAAATCGGAACGAAAAAGAAGGAAGAAAACCGTCAGGAACTTTTTTGGAAGATGCTGACCGGCAACCTTCCTCAAGAAAAACGCATTTTAGAAAAACTACATGAGCTGAATATATTGCCTGTTCTCCCTGCTGTCGTTTTTATCTTACAGCTGCAGAAAGAAATCACACCTGCCCTGGAAAAAGATATCTTATATTTAGCGGCGGTTAATCAAAAGATCAATGTCCTTCTATCTGCTGCGGACTCGAACCAGATGTTGCTGCTCGCCTCCCCTGTCGGAAAAGAACAGCCGCTTGATTTGGCCAAGTCCTTTGTAGAGACTTTTTTTACACATATGAAGGAACGATTTTCTGTCTCAGAAATAAAAGCTGCCTACGGAAGCTTAGTAACTTCATTCACACAAGTCGAGAAAAGTTATAAAGAAGCATCCAGTGTGTTAGCGGTTCAAGAAAAATTGGGTGGTGAAACCCTTTCTTTAACCGGTTACCACGAACTTGGGATTTACCAATTTTTAGATACCATTTATGAGAAACAACAAAGACAAGGGTATCAAAATGAAATGCTGAAGAGTTTACAGGAATATGACCGACTTCATAAAACTGAGCTTTATCGCACATTAGAGACCTATTTAACCTTAGATGAGAACTTAAATAAAGCCTCAGAGGCACTTCATATCCATATGAATACATTGCTCTATCGATTAAAGCGCATCGGTGAAATCACAAACATCGACCTCAAAAGTCCTCATCAAAAGATCATGCTCTATTTAGATTTCAAGATAAATCGGTTGTTTTAGAAGGTTTTTACTTCGTTGCTTTGAAAGTGGTGATCTCCGTTCCAGGATACTCGCTTTCCTAAGGGTGTGCGGTGAGCCTGTTTGCCGCTACGCGTCATTAAACGGTCTCACCTGTCCCACTCATCCCTCAGGAGTCTCGTACCTTCCACTCCAATCCCCTTTCACAGAAGTAAAGTACTGAAATTCAAAGTAAATCTTCTATAAAATTACTTTTTATAAAGTGCGTTTGTGAATTATCACAAATGCTTTTTTTGATTTTCTAGTTTCTTAACAATGAAAAGCGAACTCCCTCCTTTTATACTAAAATCACGAATGAAAACGCACTCATTGAGTTACTTATATAGGAGGTTTCACAAATGATTATTGGAGTTCCGGCAGAAATTAAAAATAACGAAAACCGCGTAGCGATTACGCCTTCAGGTGTTATGACACTATCAGCGGCTGGTCATACAGTATTCGTTGAAAACAACGCAGGTGTTGGAAGCGGATTTACGAACGAAGATTATGCAGCAGCAGGCGCGCAGATCTTAGATGATGTGAAAGATGTATGGGCTGCAGAAATGGTAATGAAGGTTAAAGAACCTCTAGCTTCTGAATACAAGTACTTCCGTTCCGATCTAATTCTGTTCACATACCTTCACTTGGCAGCTGAGCCAGCATTAGCAAAAGCTTTAACGGAAAGCGGCGTAACAGCAATCGCTTATGAAACAGTAGAATTCAACCGCACTCTTCCATTATTAACACCAATGAGTGAAGTTGCTGGACGTATGTCTGCACAGATCGGTGCACAATTCCTTGAGAAGCCAAAAGGCGGAAAAGGTATTCTTCTTGCAGGTGTTCCTGGGGTACGCCGCGGTAAAGTTACAATCATCGGTGGCGGTGTTGTAGGAACAAACGCAGCGAAAGTAGCTATCGGACTTGGAGCTGACGTTACGATCATCGACCTTAGCCCAGACCGTCTTCGTCAATTGGATGATATTTTCGGAAACAGCATCCAAACTTTAATGTCTAACCCATTAAACATCGCTCAAGCTGTTGCGGAGTCTGATCTAGTGATCGGAGCTGTACTCATCCCTGGAGCGAAAGCGCCTAAGCTTGTAACAGAAGAAATGATCCAATCAATGACTCCAGGCTCTGTAGTTGTTGACGTAGCGATCGACCAAGGCGGTATCTTTGAAACGGTTGACCGCATCACAACACACGACGACCCAACTTATGACAAACATGGCGTTGTTCACTATGCAGTAGCAAACATGCCTGGTGCAGTGCCTCGTACTTCTACGATCGCACTTACAAACGTAACTGTACCTTATGCGCTTCAAATCGCTAACAAAGGTGCACAACAAGCGATCGCTGATAACCCATCTCTAAAAGGTGGTCTTAACACAGCTGGCGGATATATAACATACGAAGCAGTAGCAGCTGATCTTGGCTACGATTATGTTGCTCCTGAAACAGCTTTAGAAAAAGCCGTTCAAACTGTCTAATTTCTTATCTTAAAAAACCTCTCATTCCGGGAGGTTTTTTCATTTTAATCAAAATTTAACAGTACGCTAATAAACATTTAATAGTATTCCAATATAATTTAACCTGAACATACTAAATATTACAGGAGGTTAATTATGCATATTCCCAAAAAAGTAATGGCGATTGCGGCAGCATCAACACTCGTGGTTAGTAGTTTAGTAGTTACAAATGCTTCAGCAGACAGAGATCATCCTAAGAAGGATGAGATACGTAATGTGATTTTTTTAATCGGTGATGGGATGGGTAATTCATTTACAACAGGATATCGTGCCTTAAAAGATAATCCAAACACACCCATGATGGAAGAAACTCAGTTTGATAAACATTTAGTTGGGATGCAATCTACATACTCATGGGATGAAAAAGAAAGTATAACAGACTCAGCAGCGGCTGCTACTTCGATGGCGGCAGGAATCAAGACATATAACGGAGCAATCTCGGTTGACATGGAAAAAGAAGAAGTCAAAACGGTCTTAGAACAAGCGAAAGAAATCGGAAAATCTACTGGACTAGTAGCAACATCTCAAATCAACCATGCGACCCCTGCCTCGTTTGGAGCACACGATGAATCACGCGAAAACTATAACCAAATTGCCGATGATTATTATGATGATTTACTTGATGGCGAACATAAAGTAGATGTTTTATTAGGTGGTGGGACAAGCTACTTCATTCGTGAAGACCGTGACCTAACCGAAGAGTTTAAAAATGACGGCTATTCTTATGTAACCACAACAGATCAAATGTTAAAAGATGATAACGAACAAGTCTTAGGTCTCTTTGCCCCTAAAGAATTAAATAAACGAATCGATCGTCCAAAAGAGCAGCCAACACTAAAACAAATGACCAACTCAGCCTTAGACCGATTAGATAATAACAAAAAAGGCTTTTTCTTAATGGTAGAAGGAAGCCAAGTCGACTGGGCCGCACATGACAATGATATCGTAGGTGCCATGAGTGAGATGCAAGACTTAGAAGAAGCCTTTCAAGCTGCCATTGAGTTTGCCAAAAAAGATAAACATACGCTTGTAATCGCAACGGCGGACCACTCTACAGGCGGTATGACGATGGGACGCGATGGTGTTTATAAATGGGACCCAGCTGAAATTAAAGCAGCAAAGAAAACACCAGATTACATGGCCAAAAAGATCGCCGAGGGAGCACCAGTTGAGGAAACATTAAAGAAATATATTGACCTGGACCTAACTACAGAAGAAATACAATCCGTCCAAGAAGCGAAGGAAAATGGCGGAAGTGTGACAGAGATTGATAATGCGATTGAAAAAATCTTTGATCTTCGTACTGGAACAGGCTGGACGACTTCCGCACATACGGGTGAAGATGTGAATGTGTATGCATATGGACCTGGAATGGAGAAGTTTGCTGGGAAAATCGACAATACAGATACAGCAAATGAAATCTTTGCTATCCTTAATAGAAAGAGATAAACTTAACAAAAAATAATTCTACTTTTTATTGGGTATTCTATTAAATAAAAAAGCATCCCGTCGTCTAACAGCGGGATGCTTATCTATTGGGAGGTGTTTTTCGTGTCTATCAAAAAATGGACTTTACTCGTTTTAACTGCAGCAATCATTACGGGTTGTTCGACAGATCGTGCTGAAAAAACAAAGCAAAAAAGCACAGAACAAAACAATTCAGATGAGCTGAAATTTAAAGATAGCCCTCAAGCTTCCGATGATACAAAGCTGACCAAGGTAAATGAATCTGTTGAAGATCCTGATGGAATGGTTACTTTAAAGAAGTATAAAAAAATAGATGAAGAGCAAAAGGCAGATCTCATCTCCCTAACCGTTTCAGAGGTCAAAGTCATGCAATACAGACCTTCCGTAGATTTAATCGACTTTTTTCACGGATACACAGATAAGGAAGAATTTCCTTACATACGAGTAAATGTGCGAGTCAAAAATAATGGAAAAAAACCCGTTCACTTCGCGCCAGTTTCTGAGATAAAGACAGACCAAGGTGAGAAAGTTACGTGGGAAAACGATTTCTATTTAGAAAAGCTTAATGGCAAAATTAAGCCTGGAGAAGTAAAAGTCGGAAGTCTAGGTTTTATATTAAACGAAACAAAACCTGAAGATGTAAAAACAGTAATCATTAAATCTAGTGAAGTCCTTAATAAAGATAAGAAGAAAATTGCAGAACCCCTTTCCTTTAATGTTCATTTTGAATAGCCTATTTTCTACCCGATCAATGGGTCATCCCATTGACGGGTTTTTTAATTTGGATAATCATTCAATCCTCTTTTTCCACATATATTTTGGAAGAGAAACCAAAAAATGATTGCCATCCAAAAGTAATTAATTTATTATTATAAATAATCAGACAACTTAACAGGACATTTATGGTCTTGGGGTAGAGATGAGGAGAACCCTGTGATCAATAAAATGTATTACATTTTTTGTAGTATGTTTTATTGTTCATGGGGATTTATTTTGTCCCTAAAAAAGCAAAGGAGGAGTATCTATGAAGTTAAAAGTTTTAGCACTTTTTACTGTATTACTTGTTTTTCTTGCAGCTTGCAGCAGCAACAGCGGGTCAAAAGATGAAGTTACAGAAATCGACTTCTATTTTCCCGTTGCAGTCGGTGGTGATGTCGCTAAGATTGTGGATGATTTGGTCGCAGATTTTGAAAAAGAAAATCCCGATATAAAAGTTAACGCTAGATACGGAGGAAGCTATTCTGAAACAATGACTCAAGTTATGGCTGCCGTTCAAGGCGGTAATCCTCCTGAATTAGCGGTATTATTCTCCATTGATCTCTTCACGCTCCTAGAGAATGATGTCATTGAAGAAATGACTCCTTTGTTTGATGAAAAATACTTCACTGATTTTTATGATGCGTTTATGGCAAATTCTCAAATAGGTGATAAAGTCTACAGCCTTCCATTCCAAAGAAGTACAATTGTTCTCTACTATAACAAAGATGCATTTAAGAAAGCCGGACTTAATCCAGATGCTCCACCAAAAACTTGGGACGAATTAGTCGACTACAGTAAAAAGCTAACGCTGAATGGCGGGAAAGATCAGTGGGGTCTTGAGATTCCGAGCACAGGTTATCAATATTGGATGCTACAAGCATTAGCACTGCAGACGAAAGATAACATCATGTCTGAGGATGGAAAAGAGATATACTTTAACGCTCCGCATACGAAAGAAGCTATGCAATTTTATGTGGATTTAAGTAAAAAGCACAAGGTTATGCCAGAAGGAACGATTGAATGGGCAACGGTACCGTCCGACTTCTTAAGCGGCAGAACAGCAATGATGTACCACACGACCGGAAACTTAACCAACGTAAAATCGAATGCAGATTTTGATTTTGGTGTAGCTTACCTCCCTGCCAATAATCAATATGGCTCTCCTACCGGCGGCGGAAATATTTATATGTTTAAAGGCATTCCGAAAGAAAACAAGGAAGCCGCTATTAAATTCATGAAATTTTTAACAGAGCCTGAACGAGTGGCACAATGGTCCATCGACACCGGTTATGTTGCTACAAGAAAATCGGCTTACGAGACGGACGCATTAAAAAAATATGTAGAAGAATTCCCACAGGCAGTCATTGCCCGTGAACAATTAGAATATGCAGATAGTGAGTTAGCTACCTATCAAAACGGAGAAATTCAAAAAATCTTCAATGATGCCATTCAGTCGATATTGACTGGTAAAAGCCATGTAGATAAGAGTTTGGATAAAGCGCAGAAAGATGCCGAGAAGGTTTTAGCACCATTTAAAGAATAAGAGAGAACCATTGCCGGGAAGCTCAGGTTAATAATCTTGTAATTTGAGCTTCCCTTTTTACAAAGATAGGAGGTTGTCTTATACCAAATGGATAACACACAAAAAGCGTCTAAGAGAAAGCTAAGTTTTAGCTTGAAGCAAAATATATTTGCCTATTTACTTTTGCTGCCGTCCTTTATCTTCCTATCGTTATTTACGTTTTATCCCACTCTTAAATCTATTTATCTAAGTTTTTATAGCGGTCCTATGACCAGACTTCGATTCTCGGGGGTGGATCAATACAAAGAAGTCTTCACAGATGAAATTTTTAGAAAAGTGATGATGAACAACATTATTTTTATTATCGGAACGGTTCCTACAAGTCTATTTTTAGCGATGTATTTGGCCGTATGGCTAAACAAAAAAATGAGAGGAAGCGCGTTGCTTCGGACATCCTTTTTCTATCCAACCGTGATTCCTCTTATTGCAGTAGCAAATATATGGCTGTTCATCTATACCCCACAATATGGACTGCTGGCTAAATTTCTGCAGACTTTTGGTGAAAACGGTCCGAACTGGTTAGGCAATCAAAGTACAGTTATGATCGCTATGATTATTATGATCATTTGGAAAGATACTGGTTTCTTTATGATTTTTTATTTAGCCGGGTTGCAAAATTTGCCGAAGGATGTTTACGAAGCTGCCATTATGGAAGGAGCAAAGCCTTTTCAAATCTTTCGCCACATTACCTTCCCTTTGCTTATGCCTACAACACTTTTCGTAATGATTGTAGCCATCACAAATGCCTTTAAAAATGTCGACCATCTATACATCATGACAAAGGGTGGTCCTGATAACACCAGTAATTTATTACTCTATCATATTTATGAGGCTGCATTTACCAACTGGGATCTCGGTAAGGCAGCTGTACTAACCGTAGTATTAATTGTTGTTCTATTAAGCATAACGGCATTCAATTATCTATTTTTAGATAAAAAAATTCATTACTAAGAAAGGAGGGAGTTTCTTTGTATAAAAAGATTAACTTCACCATCATCATTTTTCTAGGGATTGTATTTTTCATTCCTTTGTTATGGGTATTCATCACCTCCTTTTCTACAAGTAAAGAAGTTATAGGCGGTTCCTTTCCGCTCTGGGTTTCCAATCCAACCTTTCAAAATTATATAGATGCCTGGAATGCGGCTCCCTTCCTTACATATTACTTCAATACTTTTGTAATCGTTTTTGGTATTTTAATTGTTCAATTATTTACGATAACACTCGGAGCCTATGCTTTTGCCCGATTAAATTTCAAAGGTAAGAACGTCTTATTTATCTTATTTTTACTTCAATTGATGATTCAACCTGAAATCTTGCTATTTCCAAACTATCAGATTATGAGTCAATTGGGATTGGTCGATACAAAATTAGCTGTCATGCTCCCTTATTGGGCTTCAGCATTCGGGGTCTTCTTATTAAGACAAACCTTTAAACAGGTCCCGTTTGATCTAGACCAAGCCTCGAGAATAGATGGATGCAAATGGTGGCAAACGTTATGGCATGTTTATGTTCCTTCTGCCAAACCCACATATATAGCATTTGCACTTGTCTCTGTAAGCCACCATTGGAGTAACTTTATGTGGCCGTTAATTATCACAAATTCAGATGAAAACCGCCCATTGACTGTAGGTTTAGCGTTGTTTGCCCAATCCTACGAAACAGGAGCTCAGTGGGGTATGGTAACGGCAGGTACCATATTGGTTATTTTTCCTTTATTACTTGCATTCTTTATATTTCAAAAACAATTTGTATCCAGCTTCATGCATTCTGGAATTAAATAAGGCGGTGTGAAAATGGAGATCCACTTTCTAGGAACGGGAAGTGCCTATCCAGGTAGAGACCGGGATAATACTTCAATCTGTATTTCTACTAATGATTATCATGTATTAATGGATGTGAGTGGTAATCCATGCAGGAAACTGAAACAAATCAATGTAGCATTAGAAGATCTGGACTCCGTGATCTTCACCCATTTTCATATTGATCATCTATATGGACTCCCTTCTTTATTATGGGGAATGTGGCTGGAAAACAGAAAGAAGCCACTAACGATTTATTGTCATGACGTGAATATATCCAAGCTGAATCAGTGGTTGAATACGATGGAAGTCTATGAATGGGGGATTACATTTCCGCTTCTTATCAAAACGTTCGACGGAGGGTTTCCTGAAGAATTGCTAAAGACTCGTGATGTAAGGATTTCGGCATTTCCTGCCATCCACTCCGTACCGACCATTGGATTAGAAGTAACAGAGGGCAATAAAACGATTGTTTATTCGAGTGACAGTCAAGTAAACTCACATATCCAAACCTATCCGCATATTCATTTATTAATTCATGAAGCAACATCTGCGATTAAAGTAGAAGCGAACCATACGAGCCTAACTGAAATTGCGGAATCTTATGATTTAGAAAAAATCGATAAAGTAGTATTGGTGCATTTAAGTGATCACCAGCCTTATGATGAGGAACTATCCCGATTAAAGCTGGAATATAAAGTACAAAAAGCAGAGGAAATGATGAGCATTTCTATCTAACTAACTAAATAGGAAACAAGGATAGAGAACAGGAGAATCCCTTGGGCATTGAAACCATCCAATTCGTTAAAATTGGTTATTTCGTCAGGCTCAAGGGATTATTTTATTATAACGGAGGCAGAGATGAAGGAAATTAGAGGGTATATCTTTGACTTGGATGGAACGATTTATCTCGGAAATCAATTAGTTAAAGAGGCGGACAACGTGATTAAAAATCTTCAAAAAGAAGGAAAACAGATTTTGTTCCTCACAAACAAAACGATTGAAACGAGACAGAAATACGTGGAAAAATTACAGGGTTTTCATATAAAAGTGACCATAGACAATATCTTGAACCCTACTGTAACCTTAATAAACTATTTAAAAGAGAATCATCCTGGAGCAAAGCTTTATATTATTGGTGAACAGATTATCAAAGATGAAATCGGACGTGAGCCTTTTCCACTGGCTGCTACCCCTGAAGAGACCGACATTGTAATTATCTCATGGGATCGGAATTTCCATTATGATCATTTGAACTTTGCTTATCAAGCGATAAAAAA
Organism: Fictibacillus phosphorivorans; assembly: GCF_023715845.1. Lineage (GTDB taxonomy): Bacteria > Bacillota > Bacilli > Bacillales > Fictibacillaceae > Fictibacillus > Fictibacillus phosphorivorans_D. The sequence goes on along the minus strand of NZ_JAMBOR010000030.1, from coordinate 16,117 downwards.
AGGGGCTTTAACCATTGCTACCAATCCTGACCGCACATGTCCGATTGAAAATGGAGAAGTCCCTGATTGCGCGGGAATGATTGGTGCTATAGAAAGTGTTACAGGAAAAAAGGTTGATATACACATTGGAAAACCGTCTACTTTAACCATTAAAGCTGCGTTGAACATTCTTAACCTTGAACCGGATGAATGCATTATGATTGGAGACCGGCTTGAAACCGATATTCGAATGGGAATAGAAGCGGGTATGAAAACAGCACTTGTACTCACAGGAGTCACACAAGCGAATGAAGTGCCTTCATCTGAATGGCAGCCGGATTATGTCTTCTCTTCCGTAAAAAGTCTTTTATATAACAAAGTACTATAAAGATAAAAGGGGCTTGAACTCATAACTTTTTGAGTTCTAGCCCCTCTGTATATAAAATAGGAGAAAAAAATACGATTGGATGAATCAAAGACCTTATGCTTTTATTCACGAAAGAAGGCTGACGTTGGTCAGCCTCTTTCGTTCTATTCAATATCTTTGTCATCTTTCATTAATTTCTTTAAATCAATTTTCAGCATTCTCTCCATCGGAAAAGTTGTTGTATACCTGTACTTATTAGCTCCCGATTCAAAAAGGACATAAAGTTCTTTTTTTACCGCTACAATTCCCTCAGGCATCGGAATGGCTTCTATACTGGCTCGAGGTTTAGCCGTTGCACCATCCAGGAACCACAATGGAACCTCTTTTCCATTCACCATAACAGAAGTATGGGGATCTTCTTTTAACGGATGTTCATAACGATATAGTACACTATCATTCCCTCTGCCATAAGACGTACTTAGTGCTATACCCTTCTTTTGAACAATTGCTCCCTGTACCTTACCTGTAGTCGATAAAACATAATCCGGAGTCGCTGTTCGAGAAGGGTCTCCATTCCAATGACCTTTCGATAACATATCATTATTTCGTTCAAGGTCATATCCCGCCATCCAGGCATAGTGCATTTCGCCATCTCGGTTCATGATGTGGTGCGATGGGTCTGTAGGGTATGCACTCGCTTCATAAAACTCTCCGACCCAAAGGATTCCTTCATCGTATACATTATAAGCAGCTTCCACTGGCAAAGGTATCTGTTTGATGAACCGAATTTCACCATTGTTCTCAGCGTTTACGAGATCACTGATCTTCAACACATATAGAAATTGTTCAGAAGCAATCCATATATGGTCCCTACTGACTGTAATTCCTCCTGCATGGCCCGTGTAAGGTGTACTATCCGTGTTATACAATAAGACCGATTTTATTAATTTTTCGCTTGTTGCATTGGTTACTGTTAAAGTTCCCGGCCGCCCATCATCTAAATAATTGACAGTCATGAGCCAATCTTTTTTCTTATAATACGTGATTCCCTGAGGCACTAAATCCTGAACCAAACCGGGAATGACCGGTCCATCTTCACTTATATCCCAGAGCCCTTGATACTTAGGATCTTTGATATGTGGCGACCGTTCTTCCTGTGTAATCAATTGATGAGACGGTCTGGCTATAACAGGTTCTGACTTCTCAGAGACATTTCCAGAAGTATCTTCTGCAGCTATTTGAAGACTATACTCCTTGTTTCCTAATAGATAAGAAAGTGTAAACCTATTATTTGATGGATCAACAGAGTATTCAAAAACCCCATTCTTATAAATATGATAACGATAAATATCAGCCTCCGGGTTCAAGTCCCAGGATAGAGATATTTCACCTGCCCCGGCTTGTGAGGTAATAGGAGTTGGAACCATAGGTGGATCCTCATCTAACACTGGCCTTGGTTGACCAGGAACAACCCAGCCCGGTGTTGGGGTTTGCGGACCATTCAACTTTTTCATAGTCAAACTTCCGTCCTCAGGGTAACCAAATGTGATTGTTTTGTTCAAGATGACGTCATCCGCTGTATAAATAGCTCTAACCACCTCAGTCCCTTGTGCGTCAATAATCTTAACTGTAGGTGTTCCTGAATTAACTAATCCAGGGACATCATCTAAAAGTCTTAAATCACCTTCCCCAACATACTTATCTTTGTAGGACGCAAAATAGTTGTGATTAAAGGCTTCTAATGTAATCGGCTTAACATCAGAGGTCCTTGTCCAAAACAGGTAAGTGGACCAAGGTTTAATAATAAGAGAACCATCAATCTCTTTGTTCATTTTTTCTGATTGAATACGGTATCCTTCTAAATTTACCTCTTCATCGCTATTATTATAGATTTCTAAATACTCAAAAGCATCCTTCCCCGCATAATTATCCGTATTCGGTATTAACTCTGTGATTAACAAGGTCGGACCCGTTTCAGAGGCAATAGACTTCTTTACTGGCGCGAATGAAAACACACACCCGAAAACCATTAAAGAGGCAACGATATACATCATCCATTTTTTCAATCTCATTTCATTTCCTCCTTCGATTTTAAGTTCTTACACTTTATGGAGTTGAACTTTTAGAAACAAAAAAACCCATGACGATTAAAAGTATTGCTAGAAAGCAATACCAATAATGTCACAGGGTTCTCCGCTTCTCTACCTGAGGACTATTTCGTATGTAAGGATTTGGTTATAATTTTATAGGAATAGATTTAAAAACACAATATAATATTTATAATTTTCAGTCTATTTATAAAAAACAGGATTTCTTACCTATAATTCTAGATTCCACAAGTTTGGATCGCCAGACGATACAGCGAGAGCGCCCGCCTTAAGTCCATTTAAGATTTCCTCTTTGCTGCTTATTAATCCTCCTGCAATGATGGGCAGGGTTGTTATATTCGTTAACTCGTCAATAACAGTCGGCATCAAACCTGGTAATACTTCAATAGCATCTGGTTTACAGTTATGGGCAATTTCGATGCCTTTTTTTATGGCGTTTCGATCTATGAGAAAGATACGCTGTATCGTCATTAGCCCTTCTTCTTTTGCATATTTGATAAGATTGCTTTTGGTCGTAATGATACCATGTGGTTTCCAAGCCTTAGCTATATAGGTTATAGCACTTCTTGTATTGGCAAGTCCCTCAATAAAATCCATATGTACGAATGTTATTTTTCCGGCATCTTTTAATTGGTCTATGTATTCTTTTGTTGTAATAATGTCTCCTGTTAAGATAAAAGTAATATTTGCTGTTGAATCAATTGCTTTTTTTATATCCTTTTCATTTTTAATCGAGGAAATGACTTGTGATTGAACAATATCTACTATGCTAACCATTTCTAATCCCCCTCAGCTCAATATCTTACTTGTGTACTCTTTATTAATTTGATTGTTTTCCACTTAATCCTCTATATTTCTAATAAAGCAATGTTGCCCTATTATTTCTTGGGAAATTTTTGTCGAATTTTTGGATAAATGATCTTTACTTTGTAGAACTTGTGAGAGGTTCATTTCCGCTCCAGGTGCTCGCTTTCCATGGGGCGTGCGGTAAGCCTCCTGCCGCTTTGCGCCTTTAGGAGTCTCCACCTGACCGCTCGTCCCATAGGACAAGGAAAGCTTCGTCAGCGAAACATCGCACGAAGAAAATGTGTTCTTCATTTTCGAGGATCTCGCACCTTACGCTCCAATTCACTTGCATAAAAAAAAAAGAAAGATATTCAGAAAGTAACAGCGCTTAATAAAACTCCTCCAGGAACAAACTAGCAATTGATTATTAATATAAACTGACTTATAATGGTAAACTGTTGTCAATTATGCATTCGCGGTTCGAAAACTCCCGCGTTAACAAAACTAGGAGGAATTCTATGTTTAATTTTTATTTTGGTGTAGGTTTTGCACTCGTTAATTTTGTGCTCTTCTTACTGTGCTATAAATGGTTTGGGAAAATGGGTCTATTCGCTTGGATCGCTGCTGCAACCATCCTAGCGAACTTGCAAGTCGTAAAAACAATCGAGATGTTTGGTCTTGTTATGACACTCGGTAATGTGATTTACGGGACGATCTATCTAGCAACAGATTTGATTAACGAAAAATACGGTGAAAAAGAAGCTAGAAAAGCAGTGTGGTTTGGATTCTTCACACTTGTGATGACAACCATCATCATGCAGCTCGTTCTTGTGTTTGAACCGCATGAAAGTGATATTGCCCAGCCCCACCTTGAAGCGATTTTTGGCTTACTTCCGCGTTTAGCACTTGGAAGCTTAACCGCTTATCTGGTCAGCCAATATCTTGATGTAAAGCTATTTGCTAAATTAAGAGAGAAATTTTCTCGTCCAGATCAGCTTTGGATTCGTAATAACGGCAGTACGATGGTGAGTCAGCTTATTGATACATTCATCTTTTGTATAATTGCCTTTGCCGGTGTCTTTTCATGGGACGTATGGATTCAAATCTTCTTCACAACGTATGTGATTAAATTTGTTGTATCAGCAGCATCTACACCTTTTATTTATATAGCAAGAAGCTTCAAACACCCAGAAGAAGCTCAAAAACCAAGCGTTTAATGTCTGGTTATTTTATCCCCTTATAACAAAAAAGAAAAGTGTTGAGGCGTTATGAAACACGCTTCAACACTTTTTTCTTTAATTATATTGCTTTATCATCTCATCTAATTTCTGAGATTTTTCACTAAGCTTTTGATTGATCTTTTCGTTGATATTTATCCACTGTGACATTTTTTCTTTCGCAAGTCTTTCGTCATCGGCTCGCATCGCTTCATGCATAGCTCTTTTTGTTTGGTGTGCCTCTTTTCTTAATGTTCTCAGATCCTTATGAATCTGCTTCATATTCTGCCAGATTACTTTTTTCTCGCTTCTTGTTTTTTCAGTTCCACTCTCAGCCGCTTTAATGTGAAGACTGAACAGCTGATCTTTCTTTTGAACGATCTCTTTTTTGATTTCAAGACGCTTGATCTTCAGCTCATTTGCCTTGTGCACCTCTGCTTCAAAGTTTTTCATGTGCCTAAAATGGTGTTGCCTTTTCTCTTTTACGACTGAAACATTATCCGCCTGCTGTGCAAAAACCGTTACAGATCCACTGGATAGTAGAGCAAACGCTAACGCTGCCGGTAAGATTCTTTTCATTTCTATCACTCCTTAACTGTTATACTTGTATCTTTTGTTAAAGAAGTGAATTTCTTGCGTTCACATGTATGTAAATTCTTTTACATTTACTTAAGTTTTTTTAACACCCGGTTCACCGTTTCTCTTCTTAATCCAACAAATTGCCCGATTTCCTCTTGAGTTAATACCTTCTCAACTGCTACTTCCGGAAAATAACTCGCAAACCACTTTTGCAGCTTTACGATCTTTCCTTCAGGCGTTAACGTAGACATCTGATTGATCCTTTGCTGCATCATCCTTAATTTTGTTTCTAAAAGGTGCGCTACTTCTTTATAGACTTTAGGATCTTCCTCTAAAGATCTATACCACTCTACTGGATCTATCCTTGTAACCTCTGAAGGTAAAAGCGCAATCGCGGAACCGTTGTATTCTTTATGACTGGTTAGTGAATGATGCGGAATCACCTCGCCTGGAACGATGAGATTCAATAACAACTGACTTCCATCCTCATGCACTCTGACGATTTTTAATAATCCTTGATCTAGTTTATATAGAGGACCTTCTTCCCCTTGTCTAAATAATGTTTCTCCTTTTGCGATAAACATGAAGAACTTCATCCCCCTTTTGCGTCATCTGTGTTCACCTAATCCACCCTATGCCCATATCTTTTTATATGGGGAGGAAAGATGCAAAATGAACCAGTTTGCTCAATTCACACAGGAACTAACACTATTGTACAGCATTGCGCTCATCGGTTACATGCTTCGAAAAAAAGACATATTGCCGGACGGTACAGAAAGAATTTTAACGGCCGTTATATTAAACGTTACACTGCCTGCACTTATTCTCTTTGGAATGGATGTTTCTTTTTCCGTCGAAAATGTTATTCAGTTTGGCTGGCTTTCTTTCATGTCAGCATTTGTTCTCATTGTCTCATCCACAATATCCTCTTTTACCGTGAAAAAAGTAAAGCCAGATGCGCAAAAGAAAAATGCCTTAGAAGGCATTATGATCTTTGGAAACCAAGGCTTCCTTGGTATCGCGGTATGTTTTTTATTATTTGGAAAAGAAGGCGTATTCTATGGAACTCTCTTTAATTTTATCTATTTATTATATATCTGGACCTATGCCATCTACCTTTTCGCAAGGAGCGCCGAAAGTTTTCAATGGAAGAAAGTCTTTTTGAATTCGGGAGTTATTGCTACGCTAACCGGGTTATTATTAATGATTTTGCCCGGAACTCTGCCACAAGTTGTGTCCAATACGTTAGAGCTGACTGGTAAACCTACCGTACCGCTCTCCATGCTGTTGATCGGGTCCTTATTAGGCAGCATGTCCCTTACAGATTTAAAGCTGTTTATAAAAGACAAAACGCTTTGGTTGGCATCCTTTTATAAATTAATTCTATTCCCGCTGTTACTCCTGCCGTTCTTACGATTTTCATTACCGTTCGAGCTATTTGCGGTCGCCTTTTTAGTAGCGGGTATGCCCTCTGCTCCGACGATTTCCATGTATGCTCAAAGCTATGGAGAAGATGCTTCGTTTGCAGCGGCTGGTGTTGCTTTAAGTACGATTCTTTCGTATATATCCATTCCTGCATTATACAGTTTCCTTTTAATAATCTCTTCCTTTACCTGAATCCGAGATCTCTAGCAGGATTTCAGGATATGGGGCAAAAAACGTCTGCTCTAAAATCTCGTTATCTTCAAAACGGATCGCGTGTGACTTTAAGAGTGTCGTAATACTTGAGAACGGCTCTTTCTTGTTTGCGTATTTTTGCATAAGCTCTTCGAAGAAAGCCACTTCTCTGATCGATAGTTTAGATTCAAATCTTTTGAAAATTTCTCTGGCCACCCTGCGGTTCGAATCGTTTCTGGCTGCACGGTTAAACAATTTGTGAAGTGCTTTTTGATACAACTCAACGGTCTCTTCTTCACCGTTCTCATCGACATTTTTTAGTACCCGGTTCATCACCTTTAAGGTCGGCTTGCTGTATGCCATGAGTAAGTAGTAATTTTTTTTGTGAAATTCTTTTACTGCCTCTAACCCCAAAGGCAACAACCTGCGAAAAGAAGCTAAAGTAAACAGTTTCGTATAAAATCTGTCGCGGATTGTAAAGTTATTCAGTCTCCCTTCTTCTTCTACGGCGAGATGTGAAAAGAGGGCTTCGACCTTTCCTCCAAAAAGGCCACTTGTATGTCCGATCGCAGGACCCTTTTCGGTCGACGCATACACTTTGACTTCCTTTACTCCGCATGATGGAGAACGCGTTTTTAAAATGAATCCGTCTGTATCTCGTATGCCCGCAAGATAGGTATCCGCGAATGAGGTCATTTCTTTTGTGACGTCCCGTTTTGTTGAAGGTTGAAGAAGCAAATAATTCTCTTCTTTTTTTACGATTCTAATCGTCTCTCTTGGTGTTCCAAGGCCGATCTCTACTTCCGGACATACAGGAACAAAATCAACGTAATCCATTAACTTTTTTACCACATCATTATAGATCACATCACCATTGTAGCGGCAAGCGTCGAACTCCAAACATTTGCTGACCACCACTCTTGGTCTGGCATAAGCTTCCATCCATCCTGCTCCTCATTTATGTTTTCTAACAGTGTCTCCATTTTCAGGTGAAATTTTATCATGATTTCTGTAAAATGTTGGTTACCGGGAGGGGAGGTTTTATGTCCTATTTTGAAGATCTTCGAAAACATGTTGGTAATGCACCGCTTATTTTACCTGGTTCTGTAGTCATCATTGAAAACGAAAAGGGAGAAATTTTGCTTCAGCATCGTAAAGATGGAGGTTGGGGGCTTCCTGGAGGTTTGATGGAACTAGGTGAGAGTTTTGAAGAAACAGCCATTCGTGAAGTAAAAGAAGAAACAGGACTCGACATTGATGGATTGACCCAGTTGCACGTATATTCAGGAGCAGACCAATATTTAAAAGTTGCAAATGGGGATGAATTCTATTGTGTAACGGCAGTCTATACAGCAAAGGAAGTAAAAGGCACTATCCTAATAGATGAAGAGGAATCTTATGACTTTCGCTACTTTCCAGCTAGCAAGCTTCCTAAAGGTATCTTAGATAATCACAAGAAATACATAAATGATTATCTTAATAAAAAAGAAAAAACAGAGAGTACCGGTGATTAAGACGGTGTCTCTGTTCTTTTCTCGTAAAATTTATATTCAACGAAATCACAAACAGGCTGATAGCCAATATCTTGGTAGATTTTATTTGCGGTTTGATTCGCTAGATCTGTAAATAGGGAGCAAAATTCATACCCCTCTTGTAAAAGGTGTTCACTTAATGCAGCCACACAAGCACTCGCGTATCCGTTTCCTCTTAACTCTTTTGGCGTATAAACCATATTTACAGCTATACCTTTCACATTAGGTCTCGTTTTAGAAGCCATGCATACGGCTTTCCCTTCAACTTCCCAAACAAAAAGGAACCCATCTTTCACTCTAGCGTCCGCATATTCTTCTGCTTCCTTACGTGTCATGAGCTGATTGATTTCACTTGTCATCTCCACGATCCACTGTGGTAAAAACGATAAGTCTTCTTCAGTTGCGAGACGTAATTTCCCTGGACGTACCGCCGGTTGTACGACAGTTTGCAGCGTATACAAGCGTACATCCATTAACACTTTTTCTTCTAACTGATGTGCTGCGGTCCAATGCTCGGAAAAAGCTTTCCCAACTGCTTTAGGTGCATAAACTTTTTGTACCGCGTAGTTTTCCTTTATTAAATAGTCTACAAGATAAGGGGCTGCTTCGACTCCATCCGATTCTTCTTTTTCCAATAGCGATATGGCATGCGGCGGGATTAGCATGGCAGCGAGCTTGATTTTCCCTTCTTTCTTTACAGTCGCTAAGAAAGGTTGTTCTTTTTCCCAAACTCTATCCTTGTTTCTTAGACAATGCCCTAACATGATCTGCGCCCTGTCCTCCTGCTCGAGCAAGAACGTTTTCACTTCATCATAAAAAGCAGAAATTGTTTCATATCGTATTACTTCCATGACCGACCCTCTCTCTATCTTTAGCTCTGTCATTCTATTTCGTTCTTAATATATCGATTCCCTCTATATCCAACAATCTAAAAAGCCTTTATTTGGTTAAAGGGTAACGATTTCTGTTATACTTACTATAACGTAAAGGAAGGTGAACGGAATGAGTACACATGTATTTACAAAACGTGAAGAAATAGCGAACGCCATTACTCATGGAATCGGTGTTCTCTTAAGTGTAGCCGTCACTTCCATCCTGCTCGTTTTTGCAGTATGGAAAGGAACAGCTGTTCATATTGTAAGTTTTGCTGTTTTTGGCGGAACGATGCTGGTGCTATATACTGCTTCCACTCTCGTACACGCTTTTCCTAAAGGGCGGGTAAAAGATTTATTTGAGATCATGGACCATGCAGCCATCTATTTGTTTATTGCAGGGACGTACACACCGATTGTACTCATCGTCGTCGGCGGTGCACTGGGCTGGACATTGTTCGGGATTGTCTGGGGCCTTGCAGCTTTTGGTGTTGTTTTTAAAGTCTTTTTTACAAAGAAGTTTGTAGTATTGTCCACGCTTGGTTATGTCGCAATGGGCTGGTTGATCACATTTGCGCTTAAAGATATCTCCGCAAACATGCCTCCTGAAGGCATTCAGCTCCTTGTAGCAGGCGGAATCATCTACACGCTCGGCAGTATCTTTTATGTGTGGCGCAGCTTTCCTTTCCACCATGCAGTCTGGCACCTCTTTGTTCTAGCCGGCAGTGTCTTACATTTTCTTATGATGTTTTATGTGCTTCCACTGTCATAGAATAGATATGGGGTGACAAAAATGAAAATCGTGCTGAGACTTGTTTTTGGAATTGCCCTTTTGCTCGTAGCATTTTTCGGACTCGGTCCAGTACTCTTAGCAGACGGCCTGCCTGGTGAACGGGCACTGACATTAATCGTGGTTTTATTGATCTTTGGATTGTTGTTTATGATATATAAATGGTTGCTGAAAAAAATTACTTAAGAGCAGATATAGATTCTGCTCTTTTTTTATTACATAATAAAATTAAATAAATGATCGATGAGGAGTTCTTCCGAATGGCAATTGAACACCGGCTTTATACAATGTGTATGATTCAAGATGGAGATAGGGTCCTTTTGATAAACCGTCCTGACAATCGCGGCTTTCCAGGCTATCTCGCTCCTGGAGGTAAGATTGATTTCCCTGAAGGTTTGGTAGATGGTGCTACAAGAGAGGTTAAAGAGGAAACGGGTCTTCATGTCTCAAACCTTGTTTTTAAAGGTATTGACGAGTATGTAAATTCCAAAGAGAACGTACGTTATATGGTATTTAATTATTGGACAAATACGTTTACTGGAGATTTGTTGGAAGAACCGCCTGAAGGAGAACTCGTCTGGGTACCCATCCCTGAAGCGTTAGAACTGCCGATGCAAAGCTGGTTTAAAGAAAGGTTCCCATTGTTTTTTGAAGCAGGTACATTCGAGATCCATAGGGTATGGGATGCTGTTTCAAATGAACAAGTAGAAGTGAAGGTGAAGGTTACGTAAAACTCCCGTTCAAAGACAGGAGTTTTTACATTAAAAATGTGTATTCATGTTGAAAACGGGAATTAGGTACTATGGGGTTAGCAGCTTATCTGAACCTCCTTTTCCTATAAAAAAAGATGACTCGATCGAGTCATCCCTCTTAATATTATCTATTGCTTATTTAATAATCTGCAGTTCTTTTGGATATTTCGTCAATGTTTCATGCCCATCCGCAGTCACGTAAACGTCATCCTCGATTCGTACGCCACCAATATCATCAATATAGATACCTGGTTCGATCGTGTACGTCATACCCTCGCGCAGTACGCCATCATTGTTGTCACTCATGGACGGAAACTCATGAACATCGATTCCAAGACCATGTCCGATTCGGTGAGGGAAGTGATCTCCATACCCCGCCTCTGTAATATGGTTACGCGCGATCACATCAAGGTCTCCGATGCGTGTTCCCGGCTTAGAAGCTTCCAACGCCTTCAACTGTGCTTGTAGCACTGTATCATAAATCGCACGGCGTTTCTCATCAAGTTCGCCAAACGCTACCGTGCGCGTGATGTCAGAGCAATAGCCATCTAGAACTACACCTAAATCAAACAACACAAAATCTCCACGCTTGAGTTTTCTTGAACCTGGTTTACCGTGAGGCTGTCCTGCTTTTTCTCCAAACAGCACCATCGTTGAGAAAGACATTTGACTGATGCCTTTTTTCTTCAGTTCGTACTCAATCTTCGCGAGCACTTCCATCTCTGTAACGCCTTCTTTAAGAGTTGCAACACCGACTTCCACTCCGTAGTCTGCCAGTCGTGCCGCTTCACGCAATGTTTTAAGCTCGCTCTCCTCTTTTATCAATCGAAGCTCGTTCAGTAATGCTTCCGCCCCGACTAATTTTGCACCATCAAACATCCCAAGGAGTTTCTCTCCGCGCGCATAAGGAAGTGTTTCTTTTTCAACCGCAATAGAAGCTGCCCCTGTTACGCCTCGGCTAGCCAACGCTTCCTGCACCTTAGCCCAAGGATCTTCAGAATCGCTGTATCCTACAATCTCATGTGTCCATCCTGCACCTTTAGCCTGTGAACGTTCCATTCCCGGGCAAAGCATGAACGGCTCGCCTTCTGGTAGCACGATAACACCAAGAACACGCTCGTGCGGATCCGTGTATAAACCAGACAAATAGAAAACGTTCGCTGTCGTATGAATGAAGGCTAGCGTATGACCTTCTTCTTTTAACCAATCCTTGACCTTTTGAATACGTCCTTCGTTCATATGTATACCTCCATTAAAAGCCTCAATCGGCATAAAATTTTATCTCTCACTGTCTATTGTAAAATAAACGCCGGAGAAAAAACAGGAGCACACATCGCAATCGCAAATGTGTGCTCCATTATTCATGTCACAAATAAATTAAAACTGTACTTTTTCTTCAATAAAGCTCTTAAGATCAGCAATCTTCACACGTGTTTGTTCCATCGTGTCACGGTCACGGACCGTTACCATGCCATCTTCTTTAGAATCAAAGTCATACGTGATACAGAACGGAGTACCGATCTCATCCTGACGGCGGTAACGTTTACCGATTGATCCTGTTTCATCATAATCAACGTTGAAGTGTTTAGCTAGCGAAGTGAATACTTCAGTCGCTTCTTCAGACAGCTTCTTAGACAATGGCAGGATAGCCGCTTTATAAGGCGCTAATGCAGGATGTAAGTGCATCACTGTTCGGCTTGTGCCGTCTTCTAATTCTTCATCTTCATAAGCATCGATTAAAAATGCTAGCGTTACACGGTCGGCACCTAGTGATGGCTCGATACAGTAAGGAATGTAACGTTCGTTCGTCTCTTGATCAATGTAGTTGAAGTCTTCGCCGGAGAATTCCATATGGCGCTTCAAGTCAAAGTCTGTACGGGATGCAACACCCCAAAGCTCGCCCCAGCCAAACGGGAACTTGTATTCAAAGTCCGTTGTCGCATTTGAGTAGTGAGAAAGCTCATCTTCATTATGGTCGCGAAGACGAAGGTTCTCTTCTGTCATACCTAAAGACTTCAGCCAGTTTTCAGCTGTATCTTTCCAATAGTTGAACCACTGGATCTCGCTTCCTGGCTTACAGAAGAACTCAAGCTCCATTTGTTCAAATTCACGCGTACGGAACGTGAAGTTACCTGGTGTGATCTCGTTACGGAAACTTTTACCGATCTGCGCGATACCAAACGGCAATTTTTTACGCATCGTGCGTTGAACATTTTTAAAGTTAACGAAGATCCCTTGTGCAGTTTCCGGGCGCAGGTAGATTTCGTTTGAACTTGATTCTGTTACACCTTGGTGCGTTTTGAACATCAAGTTAAATTGACGAATTCCTGTAAATTCGTGGCTTCCACACTCAGGACAAGCGATGTTGTAGTCTTTCACTAACTCTTCCATCTTTTCGAACGGAAGTCCGTCAACGATGATCTCTTTTCCTTCTTTCTCAGCTGCTTCTTCGATCAGCTTGTCGGCACGGTGACGCGCTTTACAGTTTTTACAGTCCATCATCGGATCGTTGAAGTTGCCGATATGTCCGGATGCTTCCCACGTACGAGGGTTCATAAGGATGGCTGCATCAAGTCCTACGTTATATGGGGACTCTTGAACAAACTTTTTCCACCATGCTTTTTTCACGTTGTTCTTCAGTTCAACACCAAGCGGACCATAATCCCATGTGTTTGCAAGACCTCCGTAGATTTCAGATCCCGGAAATACAAAACCGCGATGTTTCGCATGATTTGTGATGGTTTCCATGTTTTTTGTCATTTATAATTCCTCCCTTTGGATTATGCCTTATGGACCGTGCGTCTTTTTAACAAACAAAAAACTCCCGTCCCAAGGCTCTATGCCCAGGGACGAGAGTTGTATCTCCCGCGGTTCCACCCTAGTTGATCCGTCTGTAAAGTAAAACGAATCCTCTTTTCAAAGACAGCTCCGGATTGCCGTTTCACTAATGTCTCTTACCGGGCTTACACCGCCCCCGGCTCGCTTAAAAGAGTGTCAGATTAGTTACTATTCATCCTTCACGGCTGTATATCATGTTTTTATAATAAAGTAATATTACCAAAAAACGAAAACATTAGTCAAAATATTTTCCTATATTATGCTTTTGTTACTTTAATTGTGCAAGTTCTTCTTTAATTTGTTCCAAAGTAGGTAGAGAGGTCATCGCACCTTTGCTTGATACCGTGAGTGCACCGGAAACACTTCCGAAAACAGCCATATCTGCTGCTTCATCGAGCGTAAGTGTCTCAAGTGTTCCGTTATATTGATTTAACTGGTGCAAGATCGCTGAGACGTATGCATCACCCGCGCCTGTACTGTCAACAGCGGAAACACCTTTCGCTGGAATGTACTCACCGCCCTCTTCTGTTACTACATAGCTGCCGTCATCTCCCAGTGTAATAAAAAGCAGAGGGATATTGTACTGTTGTAGAATTTTAATGCCTTCCTCTACCTTTTTTAATCCCGTAATAAATTCAAGCTCTTCTTCTGATAGCTTCACGATATCTGCATGAGGAAGCATCGAAAGAATCGTCTCGCGTGCCAAAGCAGGCGTCTTCCATAAAGACAGCCTTAAGTTTGGATCAAAGGAAACCCACATGCCGTTTTCCTTGGCCAGTTTAACTGCTTTTTCGGTCGCGCTTTTAGAGGGTTCAGCAATCAGGGAAATCGAGCCGATATGAAGAATTTTTCTATCCTTGAACAGACTCGCTTGTATGTTTTTCTCTTCCAAGAAGCGATCGGCACTTGGATCGATGTAAAAGTCAAAAGATCTTTTCCCGTTTTCAGATAAGGTTACAAAAACAGTGCCGGTTCGGACTTCTTCCGTTTTAGAAACATGAAACGCATTTACACCGTAGCTTTTCATCGTATCAATCAAAAAGTCACCAAGTACATCATCCCCAACTTTCCCTAGAAAAACAGACTCCGAGCCAAGGCGTGCAACACCCACTGCTACATTAGCAGGAGCACCGCCCGGACGTTTATAATACATAGAATTCGTTTCATCCGTAGGGATAAAATCAACAACCGCTTCACCTAAAGAAATAATACCTTCTTTCATCAGTTACTCCCCCTGTTTTTCATAATTTATATAGTGTTATTGCTTTGACCTTTTGGTTGTTTTTCCTTCCTAGCAAGTTGATTGGTGCTCAAGGTAGCCGACTCCTGCAAAGACGAGTGGGACAGGTGAGACTCCTAATGGCGCAGAGCGGCAGAGGCTCATCGCCCGCCCCGCCAAAAGCGAGCAACCTATAGCGGAAATCAACAACTATACAAAAAAACCAGGCTAAATAAGCCTGATTTTTCTTTATTTCATTTTAATCTGCAACAAGGATGTTTCCCCTTTTGTTGCTTCTGATGCCGCGCGTTTGTCTAACGATTCCACAGCATCTCCATTTGTGATCACAATCGGTGTAACCGTGCTAGCTGCTTTTTCTTTAATAAGATCTAGATCAAAAGAAAGCAGTTTATCTCCAGCTCTTACTTTATCTCCAACCTTTACGTGGCCATCAAATCCTTCACCGTTCATGTTTACGGTCTCAAGCCCCACATGGATCAAAATTTCAGCGCCAGATTTTGATTGGATTCCAATCGCATGCTTCGTATGGAAAAACTGCACAACTTCACCGTCAACCGGTGAAACTACAACACCTTCTGTTGGTTCGATCGCAATTCCGTCTCCCATCATTTTTTGAGAGAATGTTGGGTCTGGTACTTCTTCTATAGATACGATTTTACCGGTCAAAGGAGCTACAATCGTTTCTTCTTTTTTTACTTCTTTTTTCCCAAATAATTTATTAAACATGTCCTTCACTCATCCTTTCGTCTGTTTACCTTAATAATTTACACTTGTGAGAACGCTTTAAAACATCCCAGTCTTCAAATTCACGATACAAAAGAAGACCAAAGAACAGAAAATCAGTTAATTGAATGTTCTTCAGGTCTCATATTTTATGAATCGCGAGAAACTTTACATATAAAAATAAGATAGTATGAACTAGGATGTCAAATAGAAAGGTTTCGATTTTTGCGCAGTATCGTTTCATGTGCAATCAGTATGGGAGTTACTAGTAAAATAGCGCAGCACCCCTCCTTCATCAAAACTAAATTAAATTTACTAATTATGTATAACTAATCATTGGATGTCTCTCGTTTTATCAACATCTCCTGCAAACATCTTTTATTTCAATAAGTAATCACAAAAACCTTCGTTCCAACCAGCAATGTATGAAAATAAGAAAATAATCATGGTTCTTTAAGCACAGAATTATAGATGGTAAAATTCTATTCCCTGCTTTTTTTACGGTACGCGTTTTTATATTTGTTACACGTTCGCTCAAAAGTTTCGATCTTCGCTCAAAACCCCCTTCTTTTCGCTCAAAATTGCTCCGCTATGGACTTCTGTCAATAAAGTGGAGATAAATTTTGTGAGAAATATTCAATTGAGTCCCATTCTTAAGGGATTTTCATATGAACATCAATGAGCCTCTTCACAGAGGCTTTTTATTATGGGCGCTTT
>NZ_JAMBOR010000002.1 GCF_023715845.1 Fictibacillus phosphorivorans | reverse complement strand
CATCATAGATATTTTCTAGACGCATCTTTATCACGCGTCCGCCGAGCTTTCCTTTTTTACTGTCATGAATCTGCTTAATGAGTTGATAATCCTCTTCATCTTTTGTTTCTCGTTCAAGGCGCTTTGGCTCTGCTTTTACCCAGGCATAATAGCTATTCCGTTTTACACCAGCTATTTCACAGAGATGGGAGACATGGCGTTTTAGGTTGTGTTTTCGGATCGTTTCATTGATGAGCTGATACTTCTCAGATGTTGTTACTTCTTTTTCGCCTGCCTTTCTAGTTCCTTGAGCTTTTTTAAGAAGTCGATCTCCATTTCAAGGAAAGCATTTCGAGCTTCTGCTTTCTTTAATTTTTCTTCTAAGGTTAGTTCCTTCGAAGAAGGACGTCCTGTACTGCCTTTCCCACGACGCTCCGTGTAAAATCCATCCTCTCCATGCGCTTCAAACGAGTACCTCCAGCGTTTTAAACAAGCATGTGGTTTATCGACTCCAATCATCTCGATATCAAAACCATGATCTATAAAAATTTTCATTGGTAATTTTCCTTGTAAATATTCTTTTACAGCTTGAACCTTAAACTCAGGTTTATAGGTGATAGAACGATCTGAAACATGGCTTACATTTGGATTGTTTTCAAGTTGTTTTCTTTGAAGTTCGTTATAGATAATTTTACTCACTGTGGATTCCCCGTTCTCCCTGTTTGGTTTGATTATAACGGTTTTCTTGTTTAAGAACACAAAAAATCCCGAATACCGGACTTTTTATAAGTGTCCATTATTCGGGATACAGTTCAATACAGGTGGAATTCAGCTTTTTTTAGTTATTTTAGAAATCTTACGACGACACTCAATCTTTTATCGATATGTTACAGAATTTGCCGGGGGTTCAAATGGCTGTTTTTCATTGATTCGATCATAGAACATAATGCCATCCAGGTGATCGAGTTCATGTTGAAAACAAATCCCAGGCAGACCCTTTAATTTCATTTCAATCAGTGAGCCATCGGGTGTATACCCTTTTACCGTCACTTTCGCATAACGAGGAACTAATCCTGGAACATCTCTGTCTACAGACAGGCAGCCTTCGCCACCATCTAAATAAGTCATTTGCACAGAATGACTGACGATCTTTGGATTTAATAGCGCATAGCTGTACAGTTGTCCTTTCTCGTCTGTCAAATGCATAGCAAATATTCGTTTTGATATTCCGATTTGTGGTGCAGCAAGACCAATGCCGGGTCTAAGATTATACTTAGCTGCAATCTCAGGATCCTGGCTGTTCTTTACGAACTCCAAGAGCTTGTTTGCTGTTTGAATATCCTCTTCTGAGAATGGAATGGGTACTTCTTTAGCTTTTTGCCTAAGAACCGGATTTCCATCCCTAACAATATCTTTCATCGTTAACACAAGCAAAACCTCCGTGCTGAAAAAATTCATTTAGTTGTAATTTCCTCTTATCATAACATAGAGAAAATTTATAGAAAAAGAACAGAAATTAAAAATCTTTGATGTTTATTGCTTATCCTGTAGGTTTGTTCTGTTTCAACTAACGACTGATACAGAATGTTGAATGAGGTGAAACAGTTTTAATATGTGAGAATACAGAAATAGGAAGAAGGGGTTTGGAAATAACGTAAAACTTAGAGAGATTCTATTGATTGACGGCATTTGGCAGGTGGTGTAAACTAAGTAACGTGAAAAGGTTTATTGTGTTACTTTAATTACATAATTAAGTAATACAGTTAGGATGCCATATGATGGTTTAGCTCCTGAACACAAGGGAAAACTTGAATGGAGGACACAAGGTACGCCTAAGGGCCTTTTAAAAATATAATTCTGTCTTAAAAATGCAGTACTTTGGACAACCTAGTATGTATGTGTGTGTTTTTAAGATAAGGGTAAACTGACAGGGTAAAAGAAAGGAAGAGGTGACTTTTCATGACGAAAACAATTGATGCTGTTCAAGATCAATTTGAAACGTTTCAGATTCTTTCTGAAGATGGAGAAGTAGTTAACGAATCAGCAATGCCTGAATTGTCCGATGAACAGCTCCAAGAATTAATGCGCCGTATGGTTTATACGCGAATTTGGGATCAGCGTGCAATCTCTTTAAACAGACAAGGACGTCTAGGTTTCTATGCACCAGTTGCTGGACAAGAAGCTTCAATGCTAGGAAGCCAATTTGCTTTGGATAAAGAGGATTGGATTCTTCCAGGATACCGTGATATTCCTCAAATCGTATTTCATGGTTTTCCTTTATATCAAGCATTCTTATGGTCTCGTGGACACTTCCAAGGCGGACAGATTCCTGAAGGTGTAAACATTCTTATGCCACAAATCATCATTGGAGCTCAAATCATTCAAGCTGCTGGTGTTGGTTTAGGTCTAAAGAAAAAAGGCAAGAAAAACATTTGTATTACTTACACAGGTGATGGCGGAGCGTCTCAGGGTGACTTCTATGAAGGATTAAACTTTGCTGGTGCTTATGCAGCAAACACAGTGTTTGTTGTTCAGAACAACCGCTTTGCAATTTCAGTTCCTGTAGAAAAGCAATCTGCTGCAAAAACAATTGCACAAAAAGCAGTGGCTGCTGGTATTGAAGGTATCCAAGTAGATGGAATGGACGTACTTGCTGTTTACGCTGCTACACAACAAGCTCGTGAGCGTGCGATTGCAGGAGAAGGTCCGACATTGATCGAGACTCTTACTTACCGTTATGGTCCTCATACGATGGCAGGGGACGACCCTACACGCTACCGTACAAAAGATCTAGATAGCGAATGGGAAAAGAAAGATCCTCTAGTCCGTTTCCGAAAGTTTTTAGAGAAGAAGAACCTTTGGTCTGAAGAACAAGAAAACAAAGTAGTTGATGAAGCGAAGGAAGACATTAAAGCTTCTATTAAAAAAGCTGACGGTGCTCCTAAACAAAAGGTTACTGATCTTATCAACTTTATGTTTGAAGAGCTTCCATACAACCTTCGCGAGCAATTAGAAGAATATACAGCAAAGGAGTCGAAATAATATGGCTCAAATGACTATGATTCAAGCAATTACAGACGCGATGCGCAATGAATTAAAAAACAATGAAGACGTAGTTGTTTTCGGTGAAGACGTAGGTCAAAATGGTGGAGTTTTCCGTGCGACTGAAGGTCTTCAAAAAGAGTTTGGAGAAGAGCGTGTTTTCGATACTCCACTTGCAGAGTCTGGAATTGGGGGACTTGCAATAGGTCTTGGGCTTACAGGTTTCCGTCCAGTAATGGAAATTCAATTCTTTGGATTTGTATTTGAAGTATTTGATTCAGTTGCAGCTCAAATGGCTCGTATGCGCTATCGTTCTGGTGGCGTTTATAACTCTCCAGTTACAATCCGTTCTCCATTTGGAGGAGGAGTTAAAACACCTGAACTTCATGCTGATAGCTTAGAAGGATTAATGTATCAAACACCAGGAATTAAAGTAGTTATTCCATCAACACCATACGACGCAAAAGGGCTATTGATTTCCGCGATCCGTGACAATGATCCTGTTGTTTACTTAGAGCACATGAAATTATACCGTTCTTTCCGTGGTGAGGTTCCTGAAGAAGAATACACAATCGAACTAGGTAAAGCTGATGTGAAACGTGAAGGTAAAGACGTTTCTATCATTACTTATGGTGCGATGGTTCATGCTTCATTAAAAGCTGCTGATGAGCTTGAGAAAGATGGTATTTCTGCTGAAGTTATCGACCTTATGACAATCAGCCCGCTTGATATTGACACAATTATTGCGTCTGTTGAAAAGACAGGCCGTGCAATTGTTGTTCAAGAAGCTCAAAAACAAGCTGGTATCGGTGCGTTTGTTGTAGCTGAGATTAATGATCGTGCTATTTTGAACTTGGAAGCTCCTGTACTGCGTGTAACTGCACCAGATACAGTGTTCCCATATGCATCTGCTGAAGATGTTTGGATTCCAGATCATCGTGATATTGTAGAAAAAGCAAAGAAAGTCTACAATTTCTAAAATATAATTGAATGTTAGCTGAAAGGGAAGTTTTTAAAGACTTCTTCTTTCAGCCTTTTCACATGAACGAGTAAAATAGATTGAAAAATGGAGGCGTTAATCGTGGCATTTGAATTTAAGCTTCCCGATATTGGTGAAGGAATTCACGAAGGTGAAATTGTAAAGTGGTTTGTTAAAGCAGGGGACACTATTAAAGAAGATGACATCCTGCTAGAAGTACAAAATGACAAAGCCGTTGTTGAAATCCCTTCTCCTGTAGACGGAAAAGTTTTAGAGTTGAAAGTAGATGAAGGTACGACATCTGTTGTAGGTGATGTTCTTTTAACAATCGAAGCAGAAGGTGAAATTCCTGCAGATGCGCATGGCGGAAGTGAAGAGCCAGAGCAGCCGAAAGCTAAGGAAGAAAAAGAAGTAACAGCTGATCAAGCTAATGAAACGGAAAAAGCTGAAGCGGAAACAGATAAGTCAGAAGATACTGCTAAAGAAGAGCCTGCTGATGAAACGAAACGCGTAATTGCTATGCCTTCTGTTCGCAAATATGCTCGTGAAAAAGAAGTAGATATTCGTAAAGTGCAAGGGTCTGGTGATAACGGACGCGTACTTAAAGAAGATATCGATAAGTTTGTAAGCGGCGGCGGAGAAGCTGCAGCAGAAGCACCAGCTGCTGATAAAGATGCACAAAAAGCAGAAGCAGGTAAGAAAGAAGCTCCTAAAGCAATTCCAGCTGGAGAAATGGAAACACGCGAAAAGATC
The DNA here is from genome assembly GCF_023715845.1 of Fictibacillus phosphorivorans. GTDB lineage: Bacteria > Bacillota > Bacilli > Bacillales > Fictibacillaceae > Fictibacillus > Fictibacillus phosphorivorans_D. Next base: position 288,423 of record NZ_JAMBOR010000002.1, on the reverse strand, counting down.
AAAGGTATTAGAAAAGCGATCTCTAAAGCGATGGTTAACTCCAAACATACAGCTCCACATGTTACACTTATGGATGAAGTGGACGTTACTGACCTTGTTGCACACCGTAAGAAGTTCAAGCAAGTAGCGATGGATAAAGGAATTAAACTTACTTATCTTCCATATGTGGTAAAAGCATTAACATCTGCACTTCGTGAGTTCCCAGTGCTTAACGCTTCAATCGATGATGCGAACGAAGAAATCGTGTACAAGCACTATTACAATATCGGAATCGCTGCAGATACTGATAACGGATTGATGGTTCCAGTTGTAAAAGAAGCTGATCGTAAGTCTATCTTCAAGATCTCTTCTGAAATCAACGAATTGGCTACAAAAGCACGTGATGGAAAACTTTCTGGAGAAGAAATGAAAGGCGGATCTTGTACGATTACAAACATCGGATCTGCTGGCGGACAATGGTTCACTCCAGTAATCAATCATCCTGAAGTAGCAATCCTTGGAATCGGCCGTATTGCTGAAAAAGCAGTTGTTAAAGATGGAGAAGTTGTTGTCGCTCCAGTACTAGCACTTTCTCTAAGCTTTGACCACCGTCTGATCGATGGTGCAACTGCACAAAATGCATTGAATCACATTAAGCGTTTGTTGAACGATCCACAACTATTAGTAATGGAGGCGTAATTCGATGGTAGTAGGAGATTTTCCAATTGAGTTAGACACACTTGTCATTGGTTCAGGTCCTGGGGGATATGTAGCGGCAATTCGCGCTGCACAATTAGGACAAAAAGTGGCTATTGCGGAAAAGGCTGAAATGGGAGGCGTTTGTTTAAACGTTGGTTGTATTCCATCTAAAGCTCTTATCAATGCAGGTCACCGTGTTGAACATGCTAATCACTCAGAAGATATGGGGATTACTGTTGAGAACGTAAAGGTTGATTTCGGCAAAGTCCAAGAGTGGAAAGCTGGCATCGTGAAGAAGCTTACAGGCGGTGTTGAAGGACTTTTAAAAGGTAACAAAGTTGAGATCATCCGTGGTGAAGCTTATTTCGTAAATGAAAACACAGTTCGTATCATGGACGAAAAGAATTCTCAAACTTACACATTTAAAAATGCTATTATTGCAACAGGTTCACGTCCGATCGAAATACCAGGATTTAAATGGAGTGATCGTGTCATTTCTTCAACTGGTGCTTTAGCACTTAAAGAAATTCCTAAGAAGCTTGTCGTTATCGGCGGTGGATATATTGGAATGGAGCTTGGAACGGCTTATGCAAATTTCGGTACTGAAGTTACTATCCTTGAAGGTGGAAAACAAATCCTTCCAGGTTTCGAAAAGCAAATGAGTCAAGTAGTTTCTAAGCGTTTAAAGAAGAAAGGCAATGTGGAAGTCTTTACTGAAGCAATGGCTAAAGGCGTTGAAGAAACAAAAGATGGTGTTACAGTAACTGCTGAAATCAAAGGTGAGTCAAAAACTTTTGATGCTGATTATGTACTAGTAACAGTTGGACGCCATCCAAATACTGAAGAACTTGGTCTTGAGCAAGTTGGTGTTGAAATGACTGAACGCGGTCTTATCAAGATTAACAAGAAAGCTCAAACAAGCGTAAGTGGCATCTATGCGATTGGTGATGTTGTAGAAGGTCCAGCGCTTGCTCATAAAGCTTCTTATGAAGGTAAAGTAGCAGCTGAAGTTATCAGCGGACATGCTTCTGAAATCGACTACTTAGCGATTCCTGCTGTTGTATTCACAGATCCAGAACTAGCTTCAGTTGGATATGATGAAAAGTCAGCTAAAGAAGCAGGGTATGAAGTAAAAGCTTCTAAGTTCCCATTTGCAGCTAATGGACGAGCTCTATCTATGAACGAAACAGATGGCTTCATGAAGCTTATCACTCGTAAAGAAGATGGACTTGTTCTAGGTGCTCAGATCGCTGGCGGAAATGCTTCTGATATGATCGCAGAACTTGGATTGGCAATCGAAGCAGGAATGACTGCAGAAGATATTGCTATGACAATTCATGCGCATCCAACATTCGGAGAGATTTCAATGGAAGCTGCAGAAGTTGCAATCGGACTTCCTGTTCACATCGTAAAATAATCCATATAAAAACCCCTTGTACCGTATCATGAACTGCACCCTATAAAATAGACAGTTTATAAAAAGGACCTTTTAAGCAGCTAGTAGATGACCTCGGAATTGTTCCGGGGTCATCTTTTTTAATCCCCATTGATAGCGTGCAGAGTTGTAATACTCCATATAATCTTCAATCTTTCCTCTTAACTCAGCCACCGTTTTGCATGTTGTGGCGTCTACTTCATCTTTGAAATGGCCGAAAAAGGATTCTATTGGTGCATTGTCTAAACAATTTCCTTTACGCGACATGGATTGAGTGAACCCCAGTTCTTTCACTCTTTTGCGATATTCAGGATGAGTATAGTGAACTCCTTGATCGGAATGCAGGAGCGCTTCAGGGTGGACGTTTCCGTCCAAGGACATTATTAAGTTATCTAATGTTTTATATACAATTCCCATCTCTAATGAAGTAGATAGATGATAGGCCAATATTTCACGTGTTGTACCGTCTTTAACACATGACAAATAAACTTTTGTTCGATTCTCCAAGTATAAATACGTAATGTCTGTCAGTAAAACCACACCTGGTTCTTGAACGAATTTTCGGTTCAATACATTTGGACAGGTCTTATGTTTTTGAGTAGCCTTCGCCAAGCGTCTGTAAGGATTCTTTCTTCTGATAATGGATTGGATGTTAAACTTTCTTGTGAGACGAAATATCTTTTTAAGATTCATGATTACCCCATAATCATTCTCTAACTTCATCTTGATCTCACGTCCACCATCTCTTTTGTTTCTTTTATCGTATATTTGTTTAATGAGCTTATAATCCTCTTCATCACGCTGCTCGCGTTTACTACGTTTGTCTTCCGCTTTTAACCATGCGTAATAGCTTTTACGCTTAACCCCAGCAATCCCACAGAGGTAGGAGACCATTCTCTTAAGTTGGAATCTCCTAATGGTTTCTTCAATTAGTTGAAATTTCTCTGATAACGTTAATGCTTGTTCTTCTTCGCCTGCCTCTCTAGTTCTTCGAGCTTTTTTAAGAAGTCATTCTCCATTTCTAGAAAGGCAATACGAGCTTCTGCTTTCTTTAATTTTTCTTCCGCCGTTAATTCCTTCGAAGAAGGACGTCCTGTGCTGCCTTTACCTCGACGCTCGGTGTAAAACCCTTCGTTACCAAACTTTTCATAGGAGCGTCTCCAACGCTTTAAACACTGTTTTGGTTTTTCTGGGCCAATCATTTTAAGATCGAAACCATGTTCAAGAAATATGTCCATTGGTCCTTTTCCAGCTAGGTTCTCTTGAACAGCTTTCTCTTTAAACTCTGGTTTATAGCTGATATTCTGTTCTGAAACATGACTGACATTCGGATTGTTCTCCAGTTGTTTACGCTGAAATTCATCAAATTTAATTTTACTCATTTTCTAATCCCCGTTCTCCTCATTTGATTTGATTATAACGGGTTTATTGCAGAAGAACACAAAAAACCCGAATAAGGGACTTTTTTATAAGTGTCCATTATTCGGGTGACAGTTCATCAGCGGTACAAGGGGTTTTTTGTTTCTACATATAATACAAATCTCTTCATAACATTTAATATAAAGCTTATATGGAGGATGCTATGAATGTGATGCTGTGTATTACTATTCAAATCTTGGTATGGTGCGGATATTCGTTAGTTCTTTATCTATCGCACCATGACCATTCATTTTATGAAACCGTGCTTTTACTCATGTTTTCTTACTTTAATTTTTTAATCGCTATGAGGTTTATTCCTAAACGAACCACAGGTGTAAATATAACGATTTTATTTACCGTGATCTATGTGGCGGGTAGAATTGTATTTTTATGATTTTCGTTTCTCTTCTGAAAGTGCCTTTTGCAGAGAAATCATCATAAAGATCAAAACAAATGCAAATGGGAAAGCTGCGATTATCGAAGCGGTTTGCAATGCTTCTAGCCCTCCTGAATACAGTAATATTGCCGCCGCTGCAGCAATAACCATACCCCAGACGAACTTAATCTTAGAAGAAGGCTCTAGTCTCCCATGACGGGTTTGCATACCGAGAACAAAGGTTGCTGAATCCGCAGACGTAATGAAAAAGGTACTGATTAAGAAAATCGCAAGCAAGGACATAATGAAACCGAATGGAAGATGCTCAAGCATAGCGAATAATGCAGTTTCAGTTCCTTTATCAGCAATGATCTTATTAAGTCCGATGTTATCAAAAATCTCCAGATGTAGTGCTGCCCCTCCAAATATAGAGAACCATAATGCGCCAAAAAGAGTTGGGACAAGCAGTACGCCTAACACAAATTCTCTGATTGTTCTTCCTTTTGATACACGTGCGATAAAAGTACCGACAAAAGGTGCCCAAGCAATCCACCATGCCCAATAGAAGACAGTCCAGCCTTGAATCCAGCCGGCTTCACTAGGAACGAAAGGACTTAACTTTAAACTCATGCTAGGTAAAAATTGAAGATAGTTCCCTAAAGACTGCACAAAAACATCCATAATGAAATTCGTAGATGATGCGAACAGCAAGAATAGCATCAATATTATGGCAAGAATAATATTCAAATTACTTAAATATTTTATTCCTTTATCAAGTCCAGTCTGTGCTGAAACAGTAAATAAGACGGTTACAACAGCGATGATGATAAGTTGTGTAGTGAAATTGTTAGCAATATTCGTCACATAAGATAGACCGCCGCTAATTTGTACGGCACCGAGTCCAAGAGACGTAGCAACACCGAAGATGGTTGCAAATACGGCAACGATATCAATTGTCTTTCCTATAGGTCCATTTACTTTGTCACCAATTAGAGGAGTAAAGATTGCACTAATAAGACCTGGTGCCCCTTTTCTAAATTTAAAATAGGCTAACGAGAGACCAATCAGGGTATAAATTCCCCAAGGGTGTAATCCCCAATGGAAGAAGCTGTAGCGCAGTGCTGCTTGTGCTGAGGCGGCATTTCCACCTTCACCGCTAGGAGGTGTATAAAAGTGGCTGATAGGTTCTGCTACACCCCAGAATACAAGTCCTATCCCCATCCCGGCACTAAATAACATCGCAAACCAGGTAACCATACTGTATTCTGGTTTGTCATCGGGCTCTCCTAGTTTAATTTTCCCAAACTTACTAAAGGCCAGATAGAGGACGAAAATTAAAAAGCTTGTTGCTGATAGAAGATAAAACCAGCCGAATTTCTCTTGCAAGAAATTTTGGATTGTAGTGGCTTTTGCTTGTAATTCCTCTGGAAATAAAAATCCTATGACAATAAAAACGACTGAAATGAGTAATGAAACGATAAAAACCGTATTCGTTTTTTTCATTTCTTCACCAACCTTTCTTAGTATGTATCTATTTTATTTTTCCCTAAGGGCCCGAAAGTTTACATTGTAATTCAAATAAAATAGGAAGTCCAATCATATGATTGACCTCCTTAAGGAATGTACCCATTTAATTATTAATTCAACCTATTTTTTGGGTAATAATACATGACCCTGCCGTTAAAAAGGTGAAGTTCACCTTTTAATTTTGAAGCTAAGAACTTACAGAACTCATTCGCTTTTCCTTTATCACCGTGTGTAGAGATGTCAGTAAGGGAGACTTGAATATAGCATTGCTGATTTTCTGGAAATTCATCTGAATCATCCTTTTGCTCAAAACCGACTCCAACTAGAATATATCTGTTTTTCCTTGGGTCAGTTCCTCTTAAATAGAACCATTCGTTTTTTGCATCTTCTTTCTCCTCGATAATATAAGGAAAAGCTGCTTCGGAGTACCCCCAAGAAAGCTGTTCTCCGGTTTTACTCGTGATTGATTTGTAATAATGGAACATCTCTTTAACTTCTTCAAGGGTGACAGCTAGTTTTTCAGATGCAGGAACAAGCTTTATGTAAGCGTTTTGGGACATTTGGACTCACTCCAGTTAGTCATTATTAACAATATTTGTTCATACAATAGTTTATCATATTTTAAGAAGATTTTGACAATATAAGTTTGAAAGTCATTTAAAAAGGGAATTACTCTTACATCAATTTTGATCTTAACAGGATATTCAGTCATGTATATCGACAAAGTTTGAACAACCCGTTCGATGAACAATGTTTTATCATACGAGGAGGGATAACATGGAATGGTTTGAAAAATTGTATGACGAGAGTGAGTCCGTTAAGGTTAGGTTTGTAGGTTTTACTACAGACACGGTGAGATATGACTTTGGTATTGTATACACAAATATGTTTTTCGGGAAACCTCTAGTCGTCTGTATGCAGACTGGCAGATCAGCGCTTCTTGATTCCAATGACATGAGAAACCTTGAATATATTAAACAGGTTTTCCACATAAAAAGCTTAAAAGAAGCTGAAGATCTTGTGCTTTTCTTTGAAGAAGCTGTGCCCCATCTCCCTGTTACGGAACAGTATGATTAATTAATGAGCACATTTTTTTAAATGTGTTATACTAAAAGTGTTGACAAACGAAATGTGACATAATATTATACAGATATAGACGAAAGCGCTTTCAAAATGCGAAGGGAGATGGAACGGATGGGAGTAATCATTTGCCAAACGTGTGAGACAACTATTGAACATTTTGAAGAGGAAAAAGTAACTACCTTATATGCTAAAACATGTCCGCATTGCCAAGAGCAATCTAAATTAAAAAAATAGAAAAAGAAGACCTGCATGGGTCTTCTTTTTTTGTGCTATCGGATCGCTACTTGTTCTTTGATCACTTTAAGGTATTTTAAATCGGCATTTTCCGGACCTTGTACAGGTAAACCTGCTTCAAGGTTTTCTTTAATATAGGCAAGGTTTTCGTTTGTAATGATTTCTCCAGGAATGAAGATCGGAATTCCTGGTGGGTATACCATAACAAATTCTGCTATGATTCTGCCGGCTGATTCTTCGAAAGGAACGCTTTCTGTATTTGCATAAAATGCATCACGTGGAGAGAGGGCAAGAACCGGAATATCTGGAACGTGTACCGGCAATGATTTGACTTCTTCCGTTTTAGATGAGCTTTTTTCGTATGATAGCTTAGTCAGTGCTTCAACTAGAATCATGGTGTCTTTTTCATGATCCGCAGTAGTAATCAGACACAAGATGTTATAAAGATCTGATAACTCCACCTCGATGTTGTAATGTGTACGAAGCCATGTTTCAGCTTCATAACCTGTGATCCCAAGATCTTTTACTGAAATAAGCAGTTTAGAAGGATCGTAATCGAAGGTCGCTGAAGTGCCAAGTTTCTCTTCGCCAACACAATAAAGGTTCGGTATTTCGTTTATTTTTGCCCTTGTTTGATTGGCAAGGCGTATCGTTTTTTCTACTAACGTATATCCTTCTGTCGCTAAGCGTCTGCGCGCTGTATCTAAAGAAGCCAGTAGGATATAGGATGTAGAGGTTGTTGTCATCATACTTAATATGGTTTGAACACGTTCTGGCGAGACAAGTCCTTCTTTTATATTTAAAATAGAACTGCCGGTAAGTGAGCCCCCGAGTTTGTGTACGCTTGTAGCGGCCATATCTGCACCAGCTTGCATAGCAGACAGAGGCATCTGGTCATGAAAATGGATGAGAACCCCATGAGCTTCGTCAACAAGGACGGGTACATTAAAACAGTGTGCAACACTTACAATGCCTTTTAAATCTGCCGCAAATCCAAAATAAGTTGGATTGATGACTAGAACTCCTTTTGCATCAGGATGCTGGTTCAATGCTTTTTCAACGCTGTCAGGTGTTATCCCGTGTGAGATTCCGAGTTCAGGATCGATTTCAGGATGGATAAAAATAGGTGTGGCACCAGAGAATACGATGGCTGTCATAATGGATTTATGAACATTTCTTGGTACAAGTATTTTATCTCCCGGCGAAACGACCGACATGATCATCGTCATGATCGCACCACTAGTACCTTGAACGGAAAAGAAAGTATGATCTGCACCAAAAGCTTGTGCTGCAAGATCTTGTGCTTTTTTAATCATGCCTTTAGGGTGATGCAGGTCATCGAGTGGTGTGATATTTATTAGATCGATCGAAAGCGCATTTGGCCCGATGAAATTCTTGAACTCTTCATCCATTCCTTGGCCTTTTTTATGACCGGGGATATGGAATTGCAATGGATTTCGGTCTGCGTGTTCTCGCAAGCCCGTAAATAAAGGAGTTTCATGTTGAGACAATTTAATTACACCTCATCTATTGTTAACTTTTATTTTCATTTATTATTGCTTTTAAAAGAATGTTGCTCAACGACTTCCAAAAGCTTCAATTGTTTCTATCAAGTTTCTATTAGCCTTTTATTTATAAAACAAAAGAAGTATAACAGAAAATGCATGAATATGTAAGTCAAGGATTTGATTTTTGAGGAGGAGAGAATAGATGTTTAAAACACGTGTAACCACTTTGTTAGATATTGATTTACCGATCATTCAAGGAGGTCTAGCTTATTTAGCTTATTCCGAACTTGCTGCGGCTGTTTCTAATGCAGGAGGACTTGGACAGATTACCGCGATGTCGCTTCCTAATAGTGAAGCGTTAAGAACTGAAATTAAGAAAACAAAGCAGATGACATCACGTCCGTTTGGTGTGAATTTTGCAATTGGCCAGCATGGAAGATCATATGAGGAACAATTGGAAACTGCTATTGAAGAAGGAGTAAAGGTTATTAGTATAACAGGGGGAAATCCGGCACCTGTTTTAAAACGATTAGAGAATACAAACATCAAGACGCTTGTATTGGTCTCGAGTAAACGCCAAGCATTGAAAGCGGAGCAGCTGGGAGCGGATGCGGTAATGGCTGTAGGTCAGGAAGGCGGAGGGCATATTGGAAAAGAAGATACAGGAACATTTATCTTGATCCCTGAAGTTGCAGAGTCTTTATCGATCCCTGTAGTCGGTTCTGGTGGGATCGTCGATGGAAAAGGGATGATGGCCGCCTTGGCGCTTGGTGCAGAAGGGATTGAGATGGGGACGAGGTTTATAGCAGTGAAAGAATGCGTGCATGCTCACCCATCCTATAAAAAATGGATACTCGAAAGCTCCGAAAACGATACGATTGTTATCAAAAGGCAGTTAGGTATGCCAGGCAGGACGCTTAATACACCTTTTGCTTTAAAAATTGTTGAAGAAGAAAACAAAAATGGAACATATGAGCATTTAAAAGAATTTATCAGTGGAGAAGCCAATCAGAAATTTATTTATGAAGGGAAGAGTGACGAAGGATTTGGTTGGGCAGGTCAAGGAGCTGGAAGGATCAATGAAGTTTTATCTGTCAGTGAACTGTTTCAGCAAATAAAGGAAGAAGCAAAAGCAGTCCATCAAAAGTGGAACAGCCTTTTCTAACACTTTTCTTACAATAGTGATACATACCCATACATTTAACCAGTACGGCAATATACTAGTGGTAAGAAGCAGCTAAACTTCTGCTTCCTGCCACTTTTTTTATTACAGTTGTTTTTTTAAGTTGTAAAGAGGTAAAAGGGTTTTAAATGTTTCAGAAATCCGTGTAAACCATTCTTGTTCTGTCATGGCAACAGCCTCATCTTTTGAAATATGAACACCGCAAAGTAACTCAGCTTTTTTAACAGAACTTAAACGCTCAGCCATCTCTTTTAATCTTTTCTTTTTAACTTCGCCATGTTTAAAGCTATCAGGCTTAGTATGATCATCCGACCAAACGTAAGAATCAGGAATTTGCTTTTTTATCTGACTAAGATTCTTTAGAAAAGTTTTGCCATAAGAATCCTTAATGGGTGACTCATAGATAAGCGCAAACCAGATAAAAACGTGTGTTTCAAATAATCCAATCTGAAAATGTGGCAGCATTTTGTATCCTCTTTTATTTGGAGCAAAAGCTACCCATGTATCTTTTGGCGGATTCACAGTACGTCTTGCATGTTTGGCAACATGATAAAACATTTCCTCTCCTGTTAAACCTGTAAGTTCATCCGCATATTTAACGCCCAGAGCCTCGAACTTAGGACGTATATGGGTAATGATTTGATCCATTCGCTGCTCTAAACCATCCGTTTTAAAAACATTAAAATCTTGTTCTTTAAATCCATTGAATGTCATGTATGGTCCTCCTGAATAGTAAACGATACAAAAAAAGTTTATCACACAAGCTTATGTTTAAAAAAATGTTTGCTTTAGATTCCGCAAAGTGCCGTTTCCATATACCCCAGTCATTCATAAAATAATAAAAAACGAAATCGAAAAAAGAAAGGATGTGCCGGCGATATGAAACAAGTAATGAATACATTAAAAAGAACGGATGCAGAGAGAAGAATTCCAGTTTTAAAGCTTGAAATTGACTATGAATTAGCTACCTTGTTTGATGCCTTAAAATCTAAAGACCAAAAACAAATAAATGATTCTAAGCGTAAGCTCGAACGACTAAGGCTGGAGCTCGTGAGACTTGAGGCATGATTCAAAGAAATAGCGGGTAGCAAAAACGAATCCATCATGAACGGATGGTTCGTTTTTTTGTGAACAGACCGAATATGACTTATACTATAAGAAAGTCAAGGGGTGAGACGATGGAAAAAGAAACATGTATAAAGATAGAAGAAGCAGCAAAAGCTTGGACGGCTGAAGCCGCAGAGATGCTGCAAAAGTCATTCGAAGATACATTAACGATTACATATAAATCACATATTGCTGACCTTGTCACAAATATGGATAAGAATATTGAAAAGTTTTTTATAGAAAAGATACAAAAGGTGTTCCCTGATCACAAAGTTTTAGGCGAAGAGGGGTATGGGGATGAGATTCAGGATACTTCAGGTATCATCTGGATTATTGACCCGATCGACGGCACAACAAATTTCATTCATCAGCAATCAAATTTTGCAATTTCAATCGGTATTTATGAAGATGGTAAAGGTATAATGGGTTTGATCTATGATGTTGGCAACCAGAATCTTTATTTTGCCAAAGATGGTAAAGGTGCTTTTTTAAATGACTATAAACTTCCAAAATTAGATAAAACGACTCTTTCTGAAGCAGTTATTGGGGTAAACGCTACATGGGTCGGTCCGAATAAAAGAATTAATCACGAAAATGTACAGGAAATTGTTAGAAAATCAAGAGGCACGCGTTCATATGGTTCTGCTGCTATCGAACTCGCTTATGTGGCATCAGGAAAACTTGATGCTTATATGACAATGAGGTTGTCTCCATGGGATTTTGCAGCTGGCCTGATTCTTCTGAATGAAGTTGGGGGAATTGCTACCAATACAGACGGCAAACCGATACAGCTGTTGAAACAAAACAGCATCTTAGCGGCTAGACCTGGTCTACATGAAGAAATATTAAATGTTTTGGTACGGTGAGGCTTAAGCGGGAATAGCGATCCGGAGAATTAAAGCAATTAGCAAGGAAAGGTAACTTTCGTGTAAAAAATCCGTACATAACCAAAGTGAATAATAGTCAAAAAGAAAGAGAGCCTTCTTTATGAACGCTCTCTTTGCTTTTTCTTTAATGTAAATCCAAAACCCATTAAAATGAAAACAGAAATCAAGGATATGATAAAAATAAGTAAACTTTTTTCGCCGATCGCCACACCTATTCCGCATATAGCTAGAGCTGTAAGCAAGGCGATAATAAAGAAAAATACGTTCATGTTGACCTCCACATGTAAAAAAATCAGTAGATGCTGCATAATAAGTGTAACGAATTTACATAAAAAGAAAAAGCCTTTAATTAAATTTGTGATATAATAGTCAAGTTGAACAAAAAAAGATAAGAAAAAGAGATAGGATATAAGGAGAGAATAATTTGAATACAAGAGATGATTTACGTAATATAGCGATTATCGCCCACGTCGACCATGGTAAAACAACGTTGGTTGACAAACTGCTTCACCAATCAGGAACATTCCGCGAAAATGAGCAAGTAAATGAACGCGCAATGGACTCAAATGACTTAGAACGTGAGCGCGGTATTACCATTTTAGCAAAGAATACTGCCATTAATTATAATAACAAACGCATCAATATTATGGATACTCCAGGACATGCTGACTTTGGCGGAGAAGTAGAACGTATCATGAAAATGGTTGATGGCGTTTTACTTGTTGTTGATGCTTATGAAGGCTGTATGCCTCAAACACGCTTTGTACTAAAAAAAGCGCTTGAGCAAAAATTAACTCCGATCGTAGTCGTTAACAAGATCGACCGTGATTTTGCCCGTCCTGAAGAAGTTGTAGACGAAGTAATCGATCTATTTATCGACCTTGGCGCTGAAGAAGAGCAGCTTGAATTCCCAGTTGTATACGCGTCAGCATTAAAAGGGACAGCTTCAATGGATCCAGATCCAAACAAGCAAGATGAAAATATGACAGCGTTGCTTGATACTATTATTGATACGATTCCTGCACCTGTGGATAACAGTGAAGAGCCGCTTCAATTCCAGATTACAATGCTTGATTATAACGACTACCTTGGCCGTATTGGAATCGGACGTGTATTCCGCGGTACGATCAAAGTTGGACAAGCGGTATCACTAATGAAGCTTGATGGTTCCGTGAAAAAATTCCGTGTTACGAAGCTTTTTGGGTTCTTAGGGTTAAAACGTATTGAAATTGAAGAAGCAAAAGCGGGAGACCTTATCGCTGTTTCCGGAATGGAAGAGATCAACGTTGGGGAAACAGTCTGTCCTGAAGGCCAAGAAGAAGCGCTTCCAGTACTTCGTATTGATGAACCTACATTGAAGATGACTTTCTTGGTAAACAACTCTCCATTCGCCGGCCGTGAAGGTAAATGGGTAACTAGCCGTAAGATTGAAGAACGTTTAATGGCTGAATTAGAAACAGATGTAAGTTTGCGTGTTGAAAACACAGATTCACCAGATGTTTGGACAGTTTCCGGCCGTGGTGAGCTTCACCTTTCCATCCTAATCGAGAACCTTCGTCGTGAAGGATTCGAGCTTCAAGTATCAAAACCTGAAGTTATTATCCGTGAGATCGATGGTGTGAAATGCGAGCCAGTAGAACGTGTTCAAATTGATATTCCTGAAGAGTACACAGGTGCGATCATGGAATCACTTGGAGACCGTAAAGGTGAAATGCTTAATATGGTCAACAACGGTTCAGGACAAGTACGTTTAGAGTTCATGGTTCCTGCACGCGGATTGATCGGTTATACAACTGAATTCTTAACACAAACTCGAGGATACGGGATCCTAAACCATACGTTCGACAGCTATAAGCCAATGGTTGCCGGAAACGTCGGTGGACGCCGTCAAGGTGTTCTTGTTTCTATGGAAAACGGTAAAGCAACTCAATACGGAATCATGGGTGTTGAGGACCGCGGTACAATCTTCGTAGAGCCTGGTACAGAAGTTTACATGGGGATGATCGTTGGGGAACATACTCGTGAGAACGATATTACCGTTAACATTGTTAAAATGAAACAGATGACGAATATGCGTTCAGCTAACAAAGACCAGACGGTTACAATGAAAAAGCCTCGTGTTATGTCACTAGAAGAAGCGTTAGAGTACTTGAACGATGACGAGTATTGTGAAGTAACACCAGAGAGCATTCGTCTCCGTAAAAAGATTCTAGACAAGAGCGAACGTGAAAGAGTAGAGAAGAAAAAGAAACTTGCTCAAGGCTAAACTTATTTTTTAAGAAGCGGGAGTGGGGAATCGTGAAAGAACAAGATATCATGGAAGCAACAGGTGAAGGTTCGTCCTCAATGGCTTTGCTGCTGGGGATCGAACACAACGAAGTCAGAGCTTTCTTGCTGCTTTATTTAATCATTACAGTGCTTAGCATCATTGTATTTAAATTAGGATTTGCAAAAAAATTGCCACCGTTAAAATCGGTCGTGATCTATCTGTTTTTGATTATCGGCTGCATACCTTTAGCGTTTTTCGGAATCGGACTTCCAGTCGCAGAAGGCTTGATTGTAGCTGCACTTATCCTGATCATCTATAAGGTAAGATTACACCAAAGTAAAAAAGAAAACGGCTAAGCAGGAGGTTCTAAATGAAACTTATCGATGCTCTTTCCAACTGGCTAAGCATTAAAAAAGTACATGAAGAACGGCCGAATGATTTAGCTGCAAAAGATACTTTTGATTTTTTTAGTGAAATCTTAAGAGATGACCATCGCGTAATCATTCATTCTGTTTCCGTTCAAGGACCGTTTTACATTGTAGCGTTTGAAGTGGACGGAGTGGAACAAACTGAACGATTTTTTGTCGATGCAGTGGATGCTTTATACGAAGGAATACAAAATGAACCCAGATATAACGAGGAGTGCTGATCAATCAGCACTCCTTTTTTTATGTAGAACAGATACAAAGTATCCAATAATCATAGCAAAAAGAAAATGTCCGATCAGCCAAAGTGTAAATGGCAAGCTTAATGGGGGTTGAATGGGCTTTGTGATAGCCAAACGATAAAGAGGAAAAAAGGTAAAGGACATACAGGCATTTATGATTAAAGAGATAAGATAGGGGCGCCTATACGTTTCAGAGAAAAGATCAACAGCTGCTATCAAAACCACTGAAATAACAATATGAGAGAGGTACTGAATCAAAAAAGAGGAAAGAATGGAATCAGGTAAGGGTAAGAAATCAATATTCACTAAAAACGTATAAAGGCTAATTCCAAAGCTTTTTTCTAATAGATAAAAAAAACAAGCCAGCAGGGTGCCGGCAATTGTTCCATAAAAAGTCCAAGTGAATAAGCGATTACCAATCATTGTTTGTATCTGGACTTCTATATAAAGTAAAATTACCTGTAGCTTCCCGCTGGGCTGTTTTTCGAGTAATACGCTCTCTGCATGTTTCGCACATAAAGGTGTGTATGGGTCTATTTCGTAACTTCTTTGCAAGTGAACATTCATTTTCAATAACTTCAATATTATCGCATAATACGCATTTTACACGCATTTGATTTCACCTCTTTCGAATAGTATACCATAAAGAAAAACGTAAATTAAATAAACGAATGAATACCAATAAAGGTTATTAAGTGGTACAGGTATTTTTCAAGAAGAATTAGAGGCTTGTTGTTGGCTGAATAAGACACGGCCGTTAGACAGCCGAGCTTCTTAATATCACACAAAAAAGTATGATAATTCACATAAAAATGAACGATATCACATGTTTTGCCAATTAAAGGAAAATGAAAACGCGCATAGTTTGTACATACATAAGTAACAAAAAAAACTGACAAGGAATGATTCTTCCTTATCAGTCTCGTTATTCTTAGCTTTCGTTTTTTAACCGCTGTGGCTGATTCTTTTTTGATTTTTCTTGTTTTTGCTGGTTATTTTTCAGTTCACGTTCCTCTTTCTCAGAAAGCTGACCGTTGTTTGTTTCTGTAGGAGAAGGTTTGTCAGTATCAAGATTGTGTGGAACTTGTGGCATTAAACGTCCAACGATGCCAGCTAATTCATTCATAATCCCACCGATTGGATGTCCTTGTCGGATCTGTTTTCCCATCTGACGGAGTCTCTCTACAAGATCGGGATCTGCGGTTACAACCGCATTTCTACCGTTAGGATCATCCTTAAGAGCTTCTGTTACAGAGTATTTAATCGAACCGACCCGAGAATTATCAAGGCTGCGGTCTACGTCAATTCCTACAACTGCATATGGACCTAAGACAACAGCTGTGGCATCTTCTACCCCTGGAATCCCTGTTGCTAGGCTAACGAGATGCTTTGAAACCTCCTGAGAACCTTTTGGCTGAGCTTGTTTCTTGCCTTGTGCTGTTTGATTTACTTTAGTCAGACGTGGTGTATTTTTATCGCTTTGCTGTGCATTATTATTGTTTTCATTCATGCAGCCAAAAAGAACAAAGATTGCACTCATTACTGCAGCTATTCGTAATGTCTTCAAAATCATATCAGTCCTTTCCAAGTCATTTCCGTTATTTTTTGTTCATTCTTCTAACTTTATTCCTTCACACATACATTTTTAATAGGCAGTCCATAAAAATGCACTGAATAGATAGGATTACATTTAAGTCAGGAGGCTGAATGTTGAATAAACGATACGTCCTAGATACAAACGTGCTTTTGCAGGATCCCTATTCCATCCAATCATTTGGGGACAGTGAGGTAATCATACCTGCGGTAGTTTTAGAAGAAGTGGATTCCAAGAAACGTTATATGGACGAAATTGGGAGAAATGCAAGAGAAGTTTCCCGTCTTATTGACCGTGTCAGGCAGAATGGCAAACTCCATCAAGGGGTACAGCTAGAAAATGGGGGAAAGCTTCGTGTTGAGCTAAATCATAAATCCTTTCAAAGGCTTCAGGATACATTTGTTGAACCGACGAATGATAATCGGATCCTTGCAGTTACACTAAATTTAAAACAAGAGGAAGAGGCTAAGAAAAGCGGTGTCAAAGTAATATTGGTTTCAAAAGATGTATTGGTCCGTGTAAAAGCAGATGCTCTTGGGATAGATGCAGAAGATTTTTTAAGTGACCGTGTAATTGATAAGAATGACCAGACTTATACAGGATATAAAGAGATTTATGTACAAGGTGAACTATTGAATAAATTTTATGAAAAAAATGAACTTCAGCTGATCGAACTGACTGGGCATTCCTTTTATCCACATCAATTTGTCATTTTAAAAGATGTTTTTAGATCCTCGGTTTCAGCCCTTGGGAAAGTAGACGAGTTTGGCAAAAGTTTAAAGCCTCTGCGATATGATTCTGAACAAGTATGGGGGATACGTGCTAGGAATGTTCAGCAGAAAATGGCGTTTGAATTATTACTGAGAAAAGACCTGCCATTAGTTACCTTGATCGGAAAAGCGGGCACTGGAAAAACGCTCATTACACTGGCAGCGGCATTACTTCAAACGGAAGACTTGAAAGATTACATCAAGTTATTTATCGCCCGTCCAATCGTTCCTGTAGGGAAAGATATTGGCTATCTTCCAGGCGAGAAAGAAGAAAAACTCAAACCTTGGATGCAGCCTGTCTATGATAATCTCGAATACCTTTTCAATACAAAAAAGCAGGGGGAACTCGAAAAGATTTTAGCTGGTATCGGCTCAATCCATGTTGAGGCCCTTACCTACATTAGAGGGAGAAGTTTGCCAGATCAGTTTATCATTATTGATGAAGCTCAAAACCTGACGAAGCATGAAGTTAAAACGATTCTCACCAGGGTAGGAGAAGGTAGTAAAATTGTGCTTCTGGGTGATCCTCAGCAAATTGATCATCCCTATTTGGATGAATTTACGAACGGATTGACGTATGTAGTGGAAAAATTTAAAGACCAGGCAGTCAGCGGACATGTACGGCTGGAAAAAGGGGAACGTTCGTCATTAGCTCAAATAGCAGCAGACCTCCTGTAAAGAAAAAAGACAGCTTCTTAAAAGGAGCTGCCGCGTTTTGATTTTGAAAATTTATTTAAATAACTGTGATAGCTGTGACTCGTTTGATCGGATTTTCTTTGTTACTTCCATCCCCAAAGTAAAAGTGAACCGGTCCGTCTTCTTTTAATGGTTTACCATTTTCAGAAAAAGCCAAGTAACCGTCTTGTGCTTCTTTAAGTGTGATTTCAACATTTCCGTCACCTGTTTCAAAACGTACTTTTTTCGCTTCAGGTTGCGGTTGTGCATTATAGATAAAATAAGATAAAGAAATCGCGAAAGAACCGGTCAGAAGAGTCTCTTTTAAGGTTTTTTTCGGTGTTTGTTTGTCCTTTTCAGCTGGAGGGACAGCACCTTCTTTTAATTCTCTATCCCAGTGAGCAGAAACGTCTTTTAAGTATTTTTCTTGCTCGCTTTCTTTGTCTTTTTGCTCATCAAACAATGTGTTAAGATTTTCTTTTCTATCATCAAAAATCCAAACACCAGGATCTAAAGTCAGCGGGTAGTTTACTTTCCCGTTAAGGGCAACGATGAATTCCATATGTACCTCCTTGATTTGAAAACACTACTAAAAGCATAGCATGAATATATGAATACTGTAATATGTTGATTTTTTTCAGACAAACCGGTATATTTAAAGTTAGAAATTCGTTCGAACGGAGGGATGATCATTGTCAGCTGAGATGGCAACTGGACATCGGGAAAGGGCATTTGAACTCTTAAAAGCAGATGCAGATAAAATCCTGAAATTGATTGAAGTTCAAATGGAAAACTTAACTATGCCACAATGTCCCCTCTATGAGGAAGTATTGGATACGCAAATGTTTGGTTTATCCCGTGAAATAGATTTTGCAGTCCGCTTGAATTTAGTAGAAGAAGAAGCGGGCAAACAATTATTGGAATCGCTCGAAAAACAGCTCACTGCATTACATGATGCATCTATGAAAAAATGATACACAGCCAGTCCGAAAAAACATTTGGACTGGATTTTTTTATATTTATAAAGAAACCTTTATTTTTAATCAAAAACTGGTACAATGTTACGAAATAATATGTTTAAAGGATGACCCGCAGGCTGAATCATTAAGAAAAAGAATTTCTGTGTTACAATATCTAATAATTATGAAAGTTAGAGAGGAGAAAGGTGGAAAAAGTGAAAAAAGCAGTAAGACCCTATGACTATTCTCTTTTAGTGGCTGTGCTTATTTTATGCAGTTCGGGTTTAGTCATGATCTACAGCGCTAGTATAGGGGTAACGATTAATAAATACGATTATAGCAGCAGTTTTTTCTTTACAAGACAACTTATCTTTTTAATTGTGGGGCTGCTTTTAATGTATTTTACGATGAGGTTCAACGTACAGATCTACAAAAAATTAATGCTTCCAATCGTACTGGTATCTATAGGAGTGCTGGTTGCCGTTTTGATTTTTGGGCGAGAAGTAAACAATGCTAAAAGTTGGTTATACATAGGCCCAGTCGGAATTCAGCCTGCTGAGTTCATCAAACTAACACTCGCCATTTATCTGGCTGCTATCTATTCAAAGAAACAAGGTAAGATGCATGACTTTAAAAAAGGCGTAATTCCTCCACTCAGCATCTTTGCCATTATGTTTATTTTAATCATTTTACAGCCGGATTTAGGGACTGCCATGATTGTAGCAGGTGTAGCAGGAATTATTCTTTTTTGCTCTGGGATTAAATTTAAACATATTTTTTCAATGGCCGCGTTAGCCGGAATAGTGGGGCTTGGGATTTTCTTTCAGCTGAGTGATGAACAGCTTTCTCGTTTTGACGCCGCTTTTGCACCATTTAAAGATCCGGCAGGTGATGGTTACCAGCTTGTAAACGGTTATATTTCTATCGCGGCTGGCGGGATAACGGGAAGCGGTCTTGGACAAAGCATCCAAAAATACGGCTTTTTGCCTGAACCCCATACTGATTTTATCATTGCGATCATCGCTGAAGAATTAGGTTTTATAGGTGTGTTTATCATCATTGCTCTTTTGGGGTATATCGTTTTGAAGGGATTCTGGATCGGTATGCAAAGTGATGATATTTATACGAGTCTGCTAGCCTTTGGCATTTCTGGCATGATCGGTATCCAAACAGTTGTTAACTTAGGAGCGGCAGTAGGTTTGTTGCCTATCACTGGTGTCCCGCTTCCGTTTATATCTTATGGCGGATCTTCCCTTCTGTTGTTCATGACATCGATGGGAATTCTGATAAATATTTCTGCAAAAGTAAAAGTGAATAAGAAAGTACCTGACAAACAACCGAATGTAAAAAGAAAGAGATTAGAAGCCATCATGTAACGGTAAAAGGAGAGGAACTTGTATGAGCAGAAAAATCAGCAAAGTCTTAGTAGCAAACCGAGGAGAAATTGCAATTCGAATATTCCGGGCATGTACTGAACTGGATATTAGAACTGTAGCCATATATTCAAAGGAAGATACCGGTTCCTATCATCGTTATAAAGCGGATGAAGCGTACCTGGTCGGGGAAGGGAAAAAGCCGATAGATGCATATCTCGATATCGAGGGAATTATTGAGATAGCAAAAACAAACGGTGTAGATGGAATTCATCCTGGCTATGGTTTCTTGTCAGAAAACGAAGAGTTTGCAAAGCGATGCCGTGAAGAAGGAATTATTTTTATAGGTCCTGAAGAAAAGCATTTGGATATTTTCGGGGATAAAGTAAAAGCGCGACAAGCTGCTATTGATGCGAATATTCCAGTAATCCCAGGAAGCGATGGTCCTGTAAACTCACTGGATGAAGTGAGGTCCTTCGCAGAACAACATGGTTTCCCAATTATCATTAAAGCTTCAATGGGCGGCGGAGGCCGCGGTATGCGAATTGTCAGAAGCGAAAATTCATTGGCAGAAAGCTATGAAAGAGCAAAGTCTGAAGCAAAGGCTGCTTTTGGTAAAGACGAAGTGTATGTTGAGAAATTCTTAGACAAGCCAAAACACATCGAAGTACAGATTCTTGGAGACTATGAAGGGAATCTCGTTCATCTCTACGAGCGTGATTGTTCCGTACAAAGAAGACATCAAAAAGTAGTTGAGGTAGCACCGAGTGTTTCCCTAACTGAGGAACTGCGTAACGAGATTTGTGAATCTGCGGTTTCATTAATGGAGCATGTTGGATATGTGAATGCAGGAACTGTTGAGTATCTTGTGACGCCAAATGGTGACTTTTATTTTATTGAAGTTAATCCGCGCGTACAGGTAGAGCATACGATTACTGAGATGGTAACGGGTATTGATATTGTTCAATCCCAAATTCTTATTGCTCAGGGCTTCTCATTGCACAGTAAAGAATTAGGAATTCCGCAACAGTCGGAAATTTATTGTCATGGATATGCGATTCAATCGCGTGTTACAACTGAAGATCCTGCCAATCAGTTCATGCCAGATACCGGAAAAATCATGGCATACCGTTCTGGTGGTGGATTCGGAGTACGACTGGATGCCGGTAATGGTTACCAAGGTGCAGTCATCACACCTTTTTATGATTCATTGCTTGTGAAAGTTTCAACATGGGCATTATCTTATGAGCAAGCTGCATCTAAAATGTTAAGAAATTTAAAAGAATTCCGTATTCGTGGGATCAAGACCAACATCGCTTTCCTAGAAAACGTGGTAACCCACAAGAAATTCCTGTCAGGAGACTATGATACTTCCTTTATTGATACGAGCAGTGAATTGTTTGTGTTTCCTAAACGTAAAGATAGAGGAACAAAAATGCTTTCTTATATTGGAGCAACAACGATCAACGGCTTTCCTGGTCTGCAAAAACAAGAGAAACCAGTGTTCAACCAACCTCGTATCCCTAAAGTAAAACGGACTGAACCTATTCCAGAAGGAACAAAACAGCTTTTGGATCGTGAAGGACCGGAAGCAGTTGCTCAATGGGTCAAAGACCAGAAGAAGCTATTGCTAACTGATACTACTTTCCGAGACGGTCATCAGTCGCTACTTGCCACACGTGTAAGAACGAACGATCTTCTTCATATCGCAGAGCCTACTGCCAGATTATGGCCAAATATGTTCTCCATGGAAATGTGGGGTGGAGCAACGTTTGACGTAGCTTATCGTTTCTTAAATGAAGATCCGTGGGACAGGCTTCTAAAGCTTAGAGAAAAAGCGCCAAATGTCTTGTTCCAAATGCTTTTAAGAGCATCGAACGCAGTAGGTTATAAAAACTATCCGGATAATGTCATCGAAGAATTTGTTAGAAAGTCTGCGATGGCTGGAATCGATGTCTTCCGAATCTTTGATAGCTTAAACTGGGTGGAAGGCATGAAAGTCGCGATTAACGCTGTACGTGAAACAGGGAAAATTGCTGAAGCAGCTATTTGCTATACAGGAGATATCCTTGATAAAAACCGCACGAAATACGATCTAAACTATTACGTAAATCTAGCGAAGGAACTTGAACAAGAAGGTGCTCACATTCTTGCGATCAAAGATATGGCAGGACTGTTAAAGCCTCAAGCAGCTTATGATCTCGTTTCAGCACTAAAAGAGTCAATTGACATTCCGATCCATCTTCACACACATGATACGAGCGGAAATGGTATCTATACCTACGCAAAAGCAGCAGAAGCTGGTGTAGATATTGTCGATGTGGCAGTGAGTGCAATGGCAGGAGGAACATCACAGCCAAGTGCTAACTCGTTATACTATGCACTAACAGGCAATGAACGACAGCCAGATTTGAACATCCAGCATGCAAATCAGCTTTCCGGTTATTGGGAAGATATCAGAAAGTATTACTCAGGCTTCGAAAACGGCATGAACGCTCCAGATCCAGAGGTTTACGAACATGAGATGCCTGGTGGCCAGTTCAGTAACCTGCAGCAGCAAGCGAAAGCTGTCGGCCTTGGAGAGCGCTGGGATGAAGTGAAGCAGATGTACCGACGAGTAAATGATATGTTTGGAGATGTTGTTAAAGTAACACCGTCTTCAAAAGTCGTTGGTGACATGGCGCTTTATATGGTGCAGAATGATTTAACTGAGGATGAAGTCTATGAAAGAGGAGAATCACTCGATTTCCCTGATTCCGTTGTTGAATTCTTCCAAGGTTACCTCGGACAGCCATATCAAGGGTTCCCTCGTGAACTTCAGCAGATCATCCTAAAAGGTAGAGAGCCTTTAACGGTTCGCCCTGGTGAAACGCTTGAAGCTGCTGATTTTAAAGATATAAAAGAAACGCTTTTCCATAAGATCAACCGCCAAGTTACGAGTTTCGATGCTCTTGCCTATGCTTTGTATCCGAAGGTGTTCTTAGACCGTGAAAAAATGCACGGCCAATTCGGAGACATCTCTGTTCTGGACACACCTACATTTTTCTACGGCATGACATTAGGTGAACAGATCGAAGTTGAGATCGAGCAAGGAAAAACGCTTATTGTAAAACTCGTTTCGATCGGTGAAGCTCAAAGTGATGGATCTAGAGTTCTCTATTTTGAGCTTAACGGGCAATCTCGTGAAATCGTCGTTACCGATGAAAGTGCAAAAGTAACGGTTTTAGCTAAACAAAAGGTCGATCCTTCGAACCCTTCTCAAATCGGGGCAAGCATGCCAGGAACAGTGATCAAAGTCTTGGTTGAGCCAGGGGAGACAGTGAAGAAAGGCGATCATTTGATGATTACCGAAGCAATGAAAATGGAAACTACCGTCCAAGCACCATTTGACGGGCGAGTTAAAACCATTTCTGTATCAAACGGAGAAGCCATCAGCGCCGGCGATCTCTTGATCGAACTAGAAAAATAATCACTAAAAAGACGTCTCATGAAGAGGCGTCTTTTTTTAGTGTGGATTTTAGTTGATTTTATTTTGGTATTTACCAGGTGAAACTTTGTGAGATGTGCATAGAACCTCTTAAATGATGTATAGAAGTCACATTTTTGTGCATAGAAAAGCGTAATATGCATAGAGCCTAGTTTTATGTGCATAGACGAATCAAATTAGTGCATAGGATTCGAAAATTATGCCATAGACCTCACAATACAGTGCATAGAAAACCTTTTACGTTATTTCATAATATACAAAAAGTCTGACACGCACAGTTGGCGTCAGCCAAGTTTCAGTATAAGTAAGAATTCCGGCTTTTTTAGAAAAGATAAGGGGCATTTCCTAGTATAAAAAGCTAGAAAAGCTGGTGATTCTTAGCCCGACAGATGCTCGGGTACTCACGGTTCAACTTCATTCCAGTGTTCGCGCAGACTAATAACCCACTTCATTTCTATAAAAATAGCTGACAGCTAAGTCTCCTATATGACCTAACTGTCAGCTAATAAAAAAACTATTTCCGATAAATGATCAAAGTTACGAAACTGAGTGTTCCGAATAAGAATGAAATGATTAAACCATGTGATAAAGCTACGAATAAGTTCAAATCGGATAAAACGATCATGGCACCTGAAACACCTTGGAGTAAAGCGAATAATGCAGCATACATCAAACCTTTGTTTAATGTAGTCTGATTTCTATAAAACTTTCTGGCATGATACCACGAGTAGACGATCCATACGAACAATAGAATAGCTGCCATTCGATGGAGAAAATGTATGCTGGCTTGAGAACCTAATTCAGTAATCGTACCGCCGCATGTCGGGAACTCTTGCCCGCATCCCATACTTGAACCTGTATGTCTTACTAACGCGCCAGTGTAAACAACCGCATATAAGTAAGCAAAGAGCCAGTAGAGGTTCTTTTTAAATGCTGCAGAAACTCTTGCTGTATAAGGATTCTCACGGTCTTCAAAAGATAGCAATGCAATTAGCAGTACGCTGGCAAATGATACGAGTGAGAAACCAAAATGTGAAGCAAGTACTGCAGATGACTGACTCCATATAACTGCCGCCGCTCCTAAAAGACCTTGGAGAACAATGAAAAATACAGCTGATACAGCGAGTATCTTAACTTCTTTTCTTGGATCTCTTTTCCACGCCCATATCGCTAGAATGATTACTAAAATGCCTAACCACGCAGATACATAGCGATGACTGACTTCTATAATCGTTTCAAGCTTAGGCTGAGTCGGGAGTAATTCTCCATAGCAAAGAGGCCAGGAATTACCGCAACCATCGCCAGAATCTGTTTTTGTAACAACAGCTCCCATAAGTAAAACGAGGAGCATACCGAATGAAGTAATAATAGAGAATAATTGATAAGCTCTTTTCACTTTTAATTCACCTGCTTCATAGTTCTATAAACTTCACAAAATTGTAAAAAAATTTGCTAGTAATCCTACCGAGCTGATAGTACAAATAATATAAGGTACTGTCGGTACGAGTCGAAGTATACAAAGTACTTGTTTTGTTTTATAATGTTAAAGGACATTTTCTTTACTTTCTTTGTACATTCTTATCCTAACATATGGGGAAATCAATCTACTTTACATATTGTGAACAGATCAAGACAATTTTTAACCGTTGATTTTACGTACAAGCCCATATAGAATGAATGAGGGCTTATCTTACACTTGAAGAAAGAATTGGAACTGAATTCCCCTTAGAAGGAGGTGTATCTGTGTTGAGCAAAACACCAACTGCATATGAAGCCGCTAACAAGGTTATGGAACCGGGACCTCTTTCAGAAGCAAGACCAACGGGTACTTGGAAAGATTTCTTAACCATCGCAAAACTTGGAATTGTAATGAGTAACTTGATTACGACTTTTGCGGGGTTCTTCCTAGCCCTAAAGTATAATGGTTATTTGCTTACAGACAACATCCTTCCATTAGTATTGTGTATACTTGGAGCGGCGTTAGTTATTGCCGGAGGATGCTGCTTAAATAACTATATAGATAGAGATATCGATCAGCTTATGGAAAGAACCGTAGAAAGACCAACTGCAACAGGCCGTATTTCTGCCAGTCAGGTCCTATGGGTGGGAATTATTCTATCAGGTATAGGAACGGTAATGCTTGCGATGACGACAGCTACAGCAGCAGTTATTGGATTGATTGGACTATTTGTATACGTTTTCGTTTATACATATTGGCTAAAGCGTACTCATTCCATTAATACAGTGGTAGGTGGTGTCTCAGGGGCTGTACCTCCGCTAATCGGATGGGCTGCAGTAGATGCGAATCTTCATTGGATCGCATGGATCTTATTCCTGATCATGTTCTTATGGCAACCACCGCACTTTTTGGCACTTGCCATGAAACGCTGTGAAGATTATCGAAAAGCTGGCATTCCTATGCTCCCAGTCGTATCTGGATTTGGAATTACAAAGCGCCAGATGATTTGGTATGTAGCGGCATTGCTCCCAGTGTCTCTTTACCTGTTTGATTTTGGGATGGTATATCTAATTTTGGCTGCCGTGTTAGGTACAGGATGGCTAATTTTAGCTCTCTCAGGATTAAAAACAAAAGATGATATGAAGTGGGCGCGAATGATGTTTGTGTATTCATTGAATTACATGACAATCATGTTTGTCGCAATGATTCTAGTAAATATTTAATATGATGGTTTACAAATTGGAACAGCGTGAATTTGGCTGTTCCTGTAATTGCCTTTACATAAAAGGGCTTTCATAAGCTATTTTGCTATTTCCATTCAAATATCTTTTTATTTGAATTGAATAGATAGAAGATCAGTCAAGACAGACTACAACGAGAAAGTGGGGTATATGTAGTGATGAAAAAATGGCTACAAAAAGGACGTATGGTTTCCTTATTTGCCATGTTGGCACTCTTATTGATGGGGTGCGGAGATCCGACTCTATCGGCGTTAATTCCGCAAGGTGAAGTTGCTGACAAACAGTTCCAGCTAATGCTGATTTCAATTAGTATTATGATTCTGGTTCTAGTGGTAGTTTTCGTTCTTTATGCATTTGTATTATTGAAGTTTAGAAAGAGAAAAGGTGACACATCTACACCGAAGCAAGTGGAAGGTAACCACATGCTAGAGTTATTATGGACTGTTATTCCTATTCTTTTGCTTATCATTTTAGCGGTGCCAACTGTTATGAGAACGTTTGAATTCTCTGCAGATGCAAAACCGGCTTCAAAAAATGAACTGAGCATCAAAGTAACAGGTCACCAATACTGGTGGGAATTTGAGTATCCAAAAGAAGAACTGATTACTTCACAGGAATTAGTATTGCCTGCGGATACAAAAGTTCATGTTGAGTTATCCTCTGCTGATGTTATCCACTCGTTCTGGATTCCTTCATTAGCAGGTAAAACAGATACAAACCCTGGGGATAAGAACAAAAACTTTATGTGGTTTGATACTGGGAGCGAAACAGATGTTGTGTACAAAGGTAAATGTGCTGAGCTTTGTGGGGCATCACATGCTTTAATGGATTTCAAAGTAAGAGTTGTTTCTAAAGAAGACTATAAGAACTGGGTTGCAAGCTTTAAGGCTGCGGACGGTAAATCTTCTGCTAATGCAAACGGACAACAAGTCTTTGAAAAGAACTGTATTTCTTGCCACGCAGTTGGACAAGAAGGCGGTAACACAGGACCAAGCCTAAATGGTTTTGGTGATAAAGACCGTGTAGCAGGTATCTTAGAACATAACAAAGAAAATCTGAAGAAATGGATCAAAGACCCTCAAGAAGTGAAACCAGGCAATAACATGCCTAAAGTAAACCTTTCTGATGAGGAAATTGATGCGGTTTCAGATTACTTGTTAGATCTTAAATTGAAATAGTCTTAAGCTTTGAAAAAAGGAGGTTACACCGTGGCAACTCACGAAAGTCACAAAAAGAGAAGTGGGCTAATGGATTGGCTCACTACCGTTGACCATAAAAAAATCGGTATTTTGTATCTTTTGGCTGGCGGATTCTTCTTCCTAATCGGAGGACTCGAAGCCATCTTGATGCGTATTCAATTGATGGAGCCAGACAGCAAGATCTTTACTGGCGAACTTTATAACCAATTATTAACCATGCACGGTACAACAATGATCTTCTTGGCAGCCATGCCGATCATCTTTGGATTTATGAACGCGATCCTTCCATTGCAGATTGGTGCGCGTGACGTAGCATTTCCATATGTTAACGCAGTAGGTTTTTGGTTATTCTTTTTCGGTGGATTATTATTGAACCTTAGCTGGTTCTTAGGCGGAGCACCTGAAGCAGGATGGACTGCTTATGCACCTCTCTCCACTGTAGCAGAAGATACAGGTGTAGATTTCTACGTTCTTGGTCTTCAGATTGCTGGTGCAGGTACACTTGCCGGGGGGATCAACTTCCTTGTAACAGTTATTAATATGCGTGCGCCTGGTATGACATTTATGCGTATGCCTCTATTTACTTGGGCTTCATTTGTAACATCTGGACTTATCTTATTTGCATTCCCTGCACTTACAGTAGGATTCTTCCTGCTAATGTTTGAACGTGTATTCGATGCTAATTTCTTTAATCCAGATATGGGTGGTAACGTATTGATCTGGGAGCACATTTTCTGGATTTTTGGTCACCCTGAAGTTTACATATTGATCTTGCCTGCCTTTGGTATTATCTCTGAAGTAGTTTCTACTTTCTCAAGTAAACGTTTGTTCGGATACAGCGCAATGGTATTCGCAACAGTTCTTATCGGATTTTTAGGATTCATGGTTTGGGTCCATCACATGTTCACGGTTGGTCTTGGACCTGTTGCAAACTCCATTTTTGCGGTTGCGACAATGGCGATTGCCATTCCGACTGGTGTTAAAATCTTTAACTGGATCTTTACGATGTGGGGCGGACAGATCCGTTTCACAACAGCTATGCTATTTGCTGTAGGATTCATACCAACGTTTGTAATGGGTGGAGTTACAGGGGTTATGCTTTCTGTACCTGCTGCTGACTACCAATACCATGATAGTTATTTCGTAGTAGCTCACTTCCATTATGTAATCGTTGGTGGTTTGATTTTAGGATTATTCTCTGGGTTATACTACTGGTATCCAAGAATGTTTAATCGAGTGTTGAATGAAACACTAGGAAAGATAAACTTCTGGCTGTTCTTTATTGGCTTCCACTTAACCTTCTTCCCTCAACACTGGTTAGGTCTGATGGGGATGCCAAGACGTGTTTATACGTACATGTCTGGACAACAGCTTGATGGTTCAAACTTTGTAAGTACAATTGGGGCAATCTTAATGGGTCTTGGGACAATTGTATTGTTAATCAATATTGTTATCTCTGCTTCAGCGAAGCATGCAGCTACGAAAGATCCTTGGGACGGTCGTACCCTTGAGTGGGCAATGCCGGTTCCAACACCTGAATATAACTTTGCTCAAACACCGCTTGTTCGTGGACTTGATCCGTTGTATGTTGAAAAAACAGCGGGCAATGGTGAAATGACACCAGCTGAACCTGTAGGTGAAATTCATATGCCGAATGGTTCCATCCTGCCATTCTTCTTATCATTGGGTATGTTTGTTGCAGGTTTTGGATTTATTTATGCAAACTGGATCGTTGCTATTGTTGGTCTAGGCGGAGTATTAGTAACCATGTTCCTTCGCTCTGTTATTGACGATCATGGATATCATATTCATAAAAAAGAAGTTGAAGCAGACATTAAAGGGGGTAGAGCTTAATGAATGCTGGAGAACGTTTAACAGATGCTAATTTCCCTGCTCATCCGGAAAAAGCTACCCTTGAAGGTAAAAATAAATTTTTAGGATTCTGGCTTTTCCTAGGTGGAGAAACCGTTTTATTTGCTACTCTATTTGGAACGTATTTAGGTCTAAGAAAGATGCATCTAGATGGTCCATCTGGGGAAGAATTATTCTCACTGCCGTTAGTATTTTTGGCAACTATGCTTTTATTAACAAGTTCTCTTACGAGTGTATATGCCGTACTTTCTTTGAAACAAAACAAAGTACGTTCTTTACAAGGCTGGTTTATCGTAACCTTACTGCTCGGACTCGGATTCCTCGGCCTAGAGATTTACGAGTTTATACACTATGTTCATGAAGGACATACTTTCACTAGTTCTGCATTCGGATCTGCGTTTTATTCATTAGTTGGTTTCCACGGAGCTCACGTATTGTTCGGAATTCTTTGGATCTCAACTTTATTGGCCAGAAACTGGAACAGAGGTATTACATTAGCTAACGCACCTAAGTATTATTTGTTTGCTCTTTATTGGCACTTTGTCGATGTTGTATGGGTATTCATTTTTACAGTTGTATATCTAATGGGAAAGGTGGGTTAATCAATGGCTAATCACCATAATACTACTGAACCAACCGTGCATCGTCATGAGGAAATTCAGCGTAAACTTGCCTTAAAAGAGGAACGAAAGCATCACAATGTTTCCTTTGTTATGATGATTCTTTTAACGATTGTAGCGTTTTTCGCTATTTGGAGTGATAAGATCAGTGATTCTTTTGCTGTTATCTTTATCCTTACATTGGCTGTTGTCCAAGTGTTTTTCCAGCTTTATGTCTGGATGCACTTAAGCCACAAAGGGCATGATTTCCCTATATGGGGTATGGCCAGTGGTGTATTGGTTGCAGCTGTAACTGTAGCCTCATTAATGGCAATGATCTGGACATCGTAATAAATAAAAGGGCTGCGACTTGCAGCCCTTTTTTATTTGTTACAAAATTAAGAATTGTCCCGTCTTACCATTACAAGGAATTAAAAGACTGTTATAGTTATAGTGAGCAGTATCCTAAAAGGAGATGACAAAATTGCATCACAATCATCATATGCCCTCGAGTCTAAGTGAATTTAGCTGGTATGAGCTTTATCCACCATCTGTATATATCATTTCTATCCTGTTGGCCATCATTTATTTTAGATGGATCATAAAAGAAAAAGACGGCACATCTATCGCAACAAAATGGAATATTGCTGCAATGGTTTCATCAATCGTTCTATTTATCGCGATTAAAGGAACACCCATACAAATCTTGGGTCATCATTATCTGTTTAGTGTTCATATGGCACAAATGGCAGTATTATATTTGATGATTGCACCATTGTTCATCTTGGCTATTCCGGAGAAAAAATGGAAAAGCTTTCTTGAGAAAAGTCCATTAATCGCAAAAGTGTTTCATGCACTTACAAAACCATTAATCGCATTAATCGTTTTCAATGCTCTTTTTTCGTTTTACCACATACCTGTAGTATTTGATGCAGCAGTATCAAATGTATTTATTCATTATACCTATCATTTTATACTTATTGTGACTGCCTTCACGATGTGGTGGCCAGTTCTTTGTCCCGTAAAGGAACTTGACACACTTTCAGATATTAAGAAAGTGGGATATGTTTTTGCAAATGGTGTTTTAATGACACCAGCTTGTGCTCTGATTATGTTTGCTGATTATACACTGTATGAAACTTATAGAAATGTTCCTAGGATCTATGCAACCATGACGCCTTCAGAAGATCAGCACGTTGGCGGTGTTACGATGAAAATATTCCAAGAAGTCATCTATGCTTTTGTATTAGGGCTGATCTTCTACCGATGGGTAAGAAAAGAAAGAGCGCGTGACAAGGCTGATTTAGATATGATTAAAAGTCAAAATAACAGACTTGATCCGCAGATGAAATAACCAGTAAATACTGGTTATTTTTTTTATTAAAAAGATGGAATCCATCCTTTATGTTTTTGAATGTATATAGAAAGCGAATGATGGAGGAGAAGAACATGAGAATCAGTGCGAGACAAGCAGCAAGTAAATTTATTGAATCTTATTTTCCGAACTGTGAAGTGGCCTATTTGGCTGGAAGTGTAGTCAGAGGAGAAGAAACCAAAAGTTCGGATCTAGATATCATTATTATTGACAGCAATATAGGAGAATCCTATCGTCAGTCACTAACCGAATTCGATTGGCCGATAGAAGTATTCGTTCATAATATGTTTACGTATAAAGATTTTTTAAAAGAAAATGTTGATCGCGCAAGACCATCTCTTCCGCAAATGTGTGCAGAAGGCATTATCCTGCGTGATACCGGACATGCGTCACGAATTAAAAATGAAGCACTTCAACTATTGAAAGCAGGGCCGACACCTTGGAGATCAAAAGAGATCGAAAAGGCTAGATATCATATCACTGACCTTTTAAACGATCTTGAAGGATCCGTCAATGATGTTGAGGATTTGTTCATCGTGTCAAAGTTAGCCGACTTAGTCCATGAGTTTGTACTCAGGGTCAACGGTCATTGGATCGGAGAAGGAAAGTGGATTATAAGGGCATTAAAGGAATTTGATGAATCATTTGCAGATGATTTTGCTGAGGTGTTTAACTTTTACTTTAGCAGTCGTGAAAAAGAACGTGTCATTCAGTTTGTAGATGAAACGATTGCTCCATTTGGCGGGAGACTTTTCGAAGGGTACTCTTCACATGCACCTAAAAGCGCAGCTGAATAAGGTTGTTGCCATATGGAGAGTACATACTAAAAAAAGCAGCCTTCTTGAAAAGAGTCTTTAATAAAATAAAAAAACCGGTGACTTTCAACCGGTTTCTTGGGTTCCCTCTGATCAAAAGAGGGGATTTTTCATTTTATACATGAAGTTCATTATGAAGGGCTTCGATCAACTTGTTGCATTGCTTCACAACATGTTTCGGAAACTCTTCATCGTATTCTACACCGTGTGGATAATAGTGCTTACCTAAGTATGGAGTACCTAGTTCAACCTTAGCGTGAGGTGTTTCTGTTTCTCCTTCAATGACATGACAAGGAAAGCGGAAATAGTAAACATCACCATTTGTCATATCTTCAAATTTGTAGTCGTATGTAATACGGTCATAGTCCCATTGCCCAGCGCGGATCATTCCGTGGCTTGCCATGACATGTTCTAAAAGTGAGAATTCAATTACCTTCCCGTTTAAGCCGCTTTCTTCAAATTTCATTGTGAAACCTCCTAGGATAATTCAATAAAAATAATAATCACTTCTTAATGATATTATGAAAGCGCTAAAGATGCAATCATTGTCAAAAACATGAATATTTCATCTTATTTCGCAAAAGATAAAAGGTATCAATCAACATATATGAGGAGGCCATTTTTTTGAAAAAAGTAAGTGATATCATGACAAGAGATGTAGATTTTGTAACACCTTTAGATAATGTGTACGAAGTAGCTGTAAAAATGAAAGAGGATAATGTAGGTGTTATCCCAGTATGTGAAAACGACCAGGTGATCGGCGTCATAACGGATCGTGACATTGTCATAAGAGGAGTTTCTGAAAAACGCCCAGGCTCTACAAAAGTAACAGATATAATGAGTGATGATCTGTATACAGGGTCACCAGACATGAGCGTACAAGAAGCTTCTGAACTTATGGCAGAAAAGCAAATCAGAAGACTTCCTATTGTAGAGAACAATAAAATGGTTGGGATCATTTCTTTAGGTGATCTATCGCTTACCAAAGAGAGTGATAATTCTGCAGGACACGCACTAAGCGAAGTTTCGGAGCAGAGAGATCAACTGCAATAAATGGATGACGGGATTATCATAAGGATAATCCTGTTTTTTTATTAACCCTGAAAATCGCTCGATATGCTACACTATAAAGAGATGAAAGATACAGGGGGAACCATTATGCGCGGATTGGTTACTTTTTTTCTATCTATAGTTATCTTGATAGGATTGTTTTTTTATGACATACTGCCAGACCTATCAATGGAAAAAGAGCCATCTGAAAAAAGATTAAAATACATAGAAGAACCGATGAAAATCCCAGAGGGAGCTTTATCAAATTGGTTAGGTAAAGATATAGAAGCTTTTAAAAAGCAATGGGGAGAACCTGATAGAATTGATCCGTCCGCTTATGATTATGAATGGTTAATTTATGGAAGCAGGAGTCCAAAAGGTTATATGCAGGCTGGTGTACAAAACGGCAAAATCGTTACCATTTTTGCAATTGGTTCAGAGCTGAATACGAAACCATTTACGATTGGCGATTCTTCTAACAACATTATTCAGCAATACCCTATTGAGAGCGATATAACGATAAATGAGGGTGCAAATTTTTTCAGGTTTGAACTTTCCGAGGAAGAAGTTATGCTCAGACCGCTCATCAATGTTGGCAAAGATAGATGGGTACAATTGTACTTTGATAAGTTTACAAATAAATTGCTGAGTGTTCGATACACCACTTCCGATGTTTTATTAAAACAAAGGCCGTATTCTATTGTTTACAGAGGAGACCTTCCTGAAATAGAAGAAATTCCGGAAGAAGAACAAAATAAAATTGACCAATCCGAAGAACAGCAAATTTTTGAACTGACGAATATTATCAGGCTAAAATACAACAAGAGTCCGCTACAATGGGATGAAAGCGCATCGGATGTCGCCTTTTTACATTCCAAGGACATGTTGGACAAACAATATTTCTCACATCAGAGCAAGGATGGCAGAACATTATCCGACCGATTAAAAGAAGGTAATGTAGTGTTCCAACAAGCTGGGGAAAACATTGCTGCAAACTACACAGACGGCATTGCAGCGGTTGAGGGTTGGATGAACAGCGAAGGGCATAGAAAAACGATGCTCAATGATGAATATACCCATCTAGGGGTAGGAGCATTTAAAAAGTACTATACACAAAACTTCCTTGTTCCAGCTGCAAAACAGTAAAGAAGAGCTGATTCTTTAATCAGCTCTTCTTTTTTCATTAGTATCATTCTGGAAGCTTAAAGAAAGTCCCTGTAGCTGATGCGATTAAATTCTCTTTTTCATTCCGGACTTTTCCTTCCATTCTAACTAATTGACGGCCATTATGTATAACTGCTGCCCTGCAAATAAATTTTTTACCAATTCCTGGTGTCAAATAGTCTACTTTTAACTCCACTGTCACGGCTCCCTTTTTATTTCCAGGGACATGGCTTGCTAGAGTTCCTAATGCAGTATCAAGCAATGTAGCAGTTAGTCCGCCATGAACAATTCCAATAGAGTTATCGAGTAGAGGTGAATTTGGCATTTCCATTTCTAAAGTTTTTTCATCTATTACAGTAGTTTGTAACTGCAATAAAGAAGCAATATGAGTTAGTTTTGTATTTTCTCTTTTTGCTTTGAGACTGTTTAAAAAAATTTGTATCACTTCTTTTTCCTGCTCACTGCTTTCACTTATAAAGCGGTTCAATTCATCTTTTATATCCACAGATGCATTACCTCAATCTTTATTTTTGACTGTTATCAAAACAGCTTTTTTTTATTGTACCTTTTTAGGCACTGTGGAATAAAGTAAACAGAATCGACTTATCAATTTTAAAAAAATGGGCGCACCAATTACTGGGCATTTATGTATCATGTAGTAAAACATGATTCGTCAGTGGACGGCTGGGGGTGGATTCTGTGGTAAAGACTGATATCGAAAGCTTTAAAGAATTTGTACAAAAACATCCTGAATTAATAAAAGAAGTACAAAAGAATAAAAGGCCTTGGAAAGAAGTTTACCAGGATTGGATTGTGTTAGGTGAAGAACATGAAAGTTGGAATCAATATTCTAAGGGAAAGAAAAAACAACAAAATAAACAGCCGAATCAACGTACTTCCTCTGCAAAAAATACGAAAGCAGACCTAACGATCGGGGATATTATTGCTGGTCTGAGCAAAATTCAGATTAATGATGTTCAAAAATACTTATCTCAGTTTGGCAGTTTAATGGATGCGCTCCAAGAACTTTTAAACCAGTTTAATAATCAGTCTGACAGACCAAGCCAACTGCCCGAAAAAAAGATGAAAGATTATCCTTCTTATAAAGATTAAAGGATGTGTGTGGTGTGCGGAGAGAAATCCAGGATTATTTGAATACAAGACCTGACCTTAAGTACTTTATTAGAGAAAAACCTGAATGGTATAGAAAACTAAGCCGCAATCCTTTTTTAATGGCAGAGCTAGAAGAGAACGCAAAAGTATTTTATGGCCGGACGTTTGGTCAGAGAGTGGACCGGTTCCATCAGCAGCTTCAAAACTTTGGACTATTAATGGAATTGATATCTGTTATGGGAGAAACGTCAGATGACCAAAACCCGCCAGATGGGTTTCACCCTCCAATGCCTGAAGGGAATTCACCATCAGGCGGATAATTTAATAAATTTTGGAAAAAACTATTCCTATAAGGAGTGGTTTTTTTATGAATAAAAGCAAGGGTATATTACTAGCGGTCTCCGGTTTTATATTATCAATTTGTCTAGTGGTGTTCGGCATAAATAATAACGATAGAGAAAAGCAAAGAGAGTTTAATTATAATGAGGCTGTTGAAGCCTCAAGTGAATATCCCTTGATTGAAAAAGACTGGGCTGTTAACTACCGTGTAAAAAAACAAAATATCTACGTTGAAAATATTATCCCAGGATTTACTTTCCAGGAGAACCTTTCAGAAGAGTTCAATCGATTAAATGGATATATGGCTGTTTTTGTAGATGGAAAATGGAAGATGAATGCTAATCAATCTATCTTTATTTTAAAAAATTTGACCGAAGGAAAACATAAGATCACACTGCAGCTTAAGAAAAAAGACGGGTCAGATTATGGGATCAAAAAACATATATTTGTTAATGTTCGCTAACTCTTCGTTTCGAAGGGTTTTTTTATTTAAATCCATGTAAAACGTTTTCCGTTTCAGATACTCGCTTTCCAGTGGCGTGTGGTGAGCTTCTTGCTGTTTCGCATCATTAGGAGTCTCCACCTGATCGGACATCAGTTCACACACGAGTACTCTACTGAGACAGGGTAGTATCTATTAAAATATTTTATATTTTTCAAAAATTCCCTTGATGGCTATCCTTTATCGTGTTAACATGGCTATTAAATATTAATTTAAAAAGATGTTGGAACTCTTATTTAGAGAGGTGGAGGGACTGGCCCTATGAAACCCGGCAACCATTCAATGATTTTATTGAAAAGGTGCTAATTCCTGCAAAGCGTTACGCTTTGATAAATAAGAGAGGTTTACATAGTTGTTGAGACCTCTTTATTTATAAATAAAGAGGTCTTTATTTTATTGAAAAAGGAAAAATAAGAATTTCTAGCTGCATGATAACGTAAAAAATTAAATAAACATAACAGGTTCTGAGTAAATGATCGACTCAGCTTAAAAGGGAAGCCCGGTGAAATTCCGGCACGGTCCCGCCACTGTAAGAGGGAGCGACTTATCGATCCACTGTTTCACATATAGAAATGGGAAGGGATAAGGAGCTATGAACTTAAGTCAGGAGACCTGCCTGTTGTGAATGCTTGTACTCTACGAGGATATAGAGAGGAGTGGAAAATACGTGTTGAGAAGATCTGTGTACCTCAACTCTAGTTAAGTGCGTATTGAATCTCTCTTTTCTTTATGGAAAGGGAGATTTTTTGTTGGGGATGAAAAATAAAAAGGAGTGGACCAAATAAGATGAGTACATGTAAAAGTTCGAACCTAGGTTATCCAAGAATTGGAGAAAAACGGGAATGGAAAAAAGCACTTGAACAATTTTGGGCAGGGAAATTAGATAAAGAATCTTTCCTGAAGCAAATGGAAGAAATTCGTTTGCAACATCTTCAAAAGCAAAAAGATCAAGGGATCGACTTAATACCCGTTGGAGATTTTAGCTTGTATGATCATGTCCTTGATACTGCTATGATGTTTGGATTAGTACCGAATCGCTTTGAATATGAGGGAGAGAAGGTCTCTCTTGAAACCTATTTTGATGTAGCACGCGGCAATAACAATGCGGTTGCCGCAGAGATGACGAAATGGTTTAACACAAACTATCATTATATCGTTCCAGAACTGGATCATGCCGTTCCGGCTCTTGTTGAAAATCGTCCGCTACAATATTTTAAGGAAGCGAAAGACAAACTTAATATTAAGGGAAAACCCGTTATCTTAGGTCCGATCACTTTTATAAAATTATCTAAAGGATATAACGCAAGTGATTTTAAAACGATGGTTAATCAATTTGCGCCACTTTATGCTGAGATCTTACGACAATTGGAGGATGAAGGTGCAGAGTGGATACAAATCGACGAACCGATTTTGTCAACAACCATTTCAAAAGAAGAAATTACGATATTTAATGAAGTATATCAAGCCTTGCATCATGCAGCCCCCAATCTCAAAATAATCTTACAAACTTATTTTGATAGCATTGAGCACTACGAGGATGTTGTATCACTTCCTGTTCAAGGGATTGGACTTGATTTTGTACATGATCAAGGGCAGAATCTAAAGGCTTTAAAAAAGTATGGCTTTCCACAAGATAAAGTACTTGCTGCAGGAATCATTGACGGGCGTAACATATGGCGGGTAAATCTATATGATAAACTTAACATCCTTGAGAAGATCCGAGAAATTGTTTCAAAAGAAAACCTAATCATACAGCCCTCATCCAGTTTGTTGCACGTGCCTGTGACAATAAAATACGAAGAGACGATCGATGAGACTTTAAAAGGCGCATTGTCATTTGCTGATGAAAAATTACAAGAAGTTATTGTCCTTACGAAAGGGATTAAAGAAGGAAAAGAAGCAATCGAGACCAAAGTTACTGCAAGCGTTGAAGCTATCGACCGGTTAAACCAATCAATTGATCGAAATAATTCAGAAGTTCAAGAAGCCCTAGAAAGTCTCGATACATATCAAGCAGAAAGACAAGCGCCATTTATCATCCGTCAAGAATTGCAGAAACAAGCGTTTCAGTTACCTCTTCTGCCAACAACAACGATTGGAAGTTTTCCACAAACACAAGAAGTACGGAAACATCGTCAGAAATGGCGGAAAGCCGAGTTGTCTGATGTTGAATACGATGCATATATAAAAGCTGAAATAAAAAAATGGATTGATATTCAAGAAGAAATCGGTCTAGATGTGTTTGTGCATGGTGAATTTGAACGGACAGACATGGTTGAATATTTTGGTGAGAAATTAGCAGGCTTTCAATTTACAAAATTGGGTTGGGTTCAGTCATATGGTTCCCGTTGTGTGAAGCCACCTATTATTTACGGTGATGTTGCTTATATTGAACCGATGACAATCGCAGAGACCATCTATGCTCAATCGTTAACAAAAAGACCTGTAAAAGGCATGCTGACAGGACCGGTCACAATTTTAAACTGGTCATTTGTACGCGATGATATATCACGTTATGATGTGGCTAATCAGATCGCGCTTGCTCTCCGAAAAGAAGTTGAAGTCCTTGAGGAAAATGGCATCCGCATGATTCAGGTTGATGAACCGGCAATTCGTGAAGGACTGCCCTTAAAGCGTGAAAACTGGGAGAGTTATTTAAACGCAGCGGTTTACGCGTTTAAACTAGCAACATCATCTGTACAAAATGGTACACAAATTCATACTCATATGTGTTATTCAGATTTTGAAGCCATTATCGATGCTATTAAAGCTCTTGATGCTGATGTGATTTCGATTGAGACATCAAGAAGTCATGGTGAATTGATCTATGCCTTTGAAGAAAATACTTATGACAAAGGCATTGGGCTTGGGGTTTATGATATTCACAGTCCACGAGTTCCAAAGCTTGAAGAGGTTGTAAGAAATAGTAAACGTGCCCTTCAAGTACTTGATCCAAAGCAATTTTGGATCAATCCAGATTGCGGATTAAAAACACGGGGGGTTGAAGAGACAATTAACGCTTTAAAGGTGATGGTAGAAGCTGCAGAGCAAACGAGAGAACAGCTCCTTGTTAAGAAGAATTAACAACGAGATGATTTTAGACAAAGCTAAATGAATGATTGAAGAAAAGCGCTAGTTTCCATTAACCTCTTCTTATTTTTAGAAGAGGTTTTATTTTTTTAACAAGAATTTTGTACTGACGCAGCTTTTATTTACTTCAAATAGACAGCCGTGCTTTTAACTATAATCATTATCCGCTATAATATAAAAGTAACCTCATACCTAAAGGGAGGTGGCTGTATGAGTATCGAACAAGTTGCATTGCTGGAAGAGTCATTATCTTTAGCGGAAATGGTTTCGAGTTCTAGCGTTGCATCCGAATATAGAAAAGCCAAATATATTTTGGAACAAGATAAACAGGCACAAGAGATGATCTCGCGCTTTGCCGATATGAAAGAAAAATATGAAGAAGTGCAAAGGTTCGGCAAGTATCATCCTGACTTTCATACTGTTTCTGCGCAAATCCGTATGCTTAAAAGAGAGCTAGATTTCAATGAGAATATAGCGAACTTTAAGAAGGCGGAAAAAGAGCTTGAAAAGCTTTTAATTGAGTGCAGCAGAATTATTGCCGGGAGTGTTTCGGAGCAGATAAAAGTTCCAACAGGCAATCCGTTTTTTGATGAGAGTTCTTGCAGTGGTGGATGTGGATCTGGTGGATCATGTGGCTGTGCATAGCAATTAAGGATTTCTCAGCCTGATACAGTCAAAACATAAGTTACCGCAACAGAACATTTTTTCTTGCGGAACTAGGAAACGCATACGGAAAACATATATGTTTTCTTCGGATCTAACAAAAAAAAGCTCCAATGATAGACGTTTTCCTTTCATTGATTTTACGGCATACTCTTTTAAAATATCTGTTGCAGTATCGAGTGAAGTGTTTGGGACAACAGATACATAGACGAAAGGAATACCTGCCATTAATTTTTTTTCAATGGTGATGACTTTAGGATCTGATTTGATTCGGTTAAAAAAATCTTCCCATATAATCGCAAGATCCATATATGAACACATCCTTATTTTGATCAGTATAATGGGTAAAATATAGTATCTCAATCTATACAATATGTGCACATCATTATTTATTAAAGGGGCTTATGTTATGATTGGTAATCGTCGTGGACTCTCTGTCTTTCTCCATTCATTAAAATTTTCAAAACAGCTGCGGCGCTATGGAAATGTTCATTATGTTTCGAGAAGACTTAAATATGCGGTTTTATATTGTGATGGAAATAAGGCAGATGAGATTGCAGCCAAACTTGAATCACTGCACTTTGTAAAAGAAGTTAAGAAATCGCATAAACAAGAAATTAAAACCGAATATGAAAGTAAGATTCATGATAAAGCAAAAGAATATGATTATAAGATGGGTATTTAAAAAAACAGGCAAGCAAAGGTATAAAAACTGCTGCCTGTTTTTTTTTACGTTAATGATGGAATTAAATAATTTAATCTTAAAATACCGGTCAAATAATGGAAGTAAAGCTCTGTTTCCGCAAAATCTGTGGATGGTTTGACATCAAAAGAAATAATGTCTTTATTGATCTCAGCAGCTTTTTCTTCAAATAGATTATACCGTTTAGAAGGAATCGGTACCCCTTCTCGGCATATGTATAACGGCTGGAAATTACCTTCTGCTGCAGGGTTAAGAACTGCTACGAGTGAAGCATACTCTTTATCTTCTTTTTGAAGCCTTAGACATAAAAGCTGTGAAACTCTGTCTTTATTGGTCTCAATAATTTCTAAAAGCTCATATAAATCTGAATACCCTTCCCCAAGCTCAATAAATCGTTGAATCATAATAGATTGCTCCTTTCTCCTAACTCTCCTTCATTAGGATAACAAAAAGCAATGATAAAGAGAACGAAGAATGAAAAAAACCTGCAGCGTCTGCTGCAGGTTGCCTTTAAACAAAAATCACTTCTGTTCAAAGGCGATGGGAGAGGAGAAACCGGATGAAGAACTTATGGGGAGTAAGTCTTCTCCGCGGTTGGCAACAACATCGTTCGTGATGTTGTTATATGTAGTATGACCCCTTTTATTTTGCTCTATACTTATTAGTAAAAGATTTGATTGTTTGATTACGTGTTTACTTGTGATAGGATAGGTAATGGAAAAAAGGATAAAAGAATCAGGTGAAAAAACGTGAGAGTAATAGCGGGAGAATGCAAAGGAAGGCCACTAAAAGCTGTACCGGGCACAAATACGAGACCTACTACCGATAAGATTAAAGAATCCATTTTCAACATGATTGGTCCCTTTTTTGAGGGAGGATCTGGACTGGATCTCTATGGCGGAAGCGGGGGTCTTGGACTCGAGGCACTAAGCCGCGGTATGGATCATTTTATTTTTATTGATAAAGATCAAAAAGCTATACATACCATTAAAGAAAATATCAAACAATGCGACTATGAAGAAAAAACAGAAGTTTTTAGGAATGATGCAAAACGCGCATTGAAAGCGCTTCACAAAAGGGAAATTCAATTTAACATGATCTTTCTGGACCCTCCTTATGCAAAACAAATGTTAATGAAAGATATGGAAGAGATCGATAAACTCGGATTGCTAGCAGATGATGGAAGCATTGTCGCGGAACATGGGACAGATGTTTCCTTGCCTGAGCAGGTTGGCAGCTTTCATTGCATAAGACAAGAAACCTACGGAAAGACAACAACGATTTCCATTTTTAGACGCATTTAAGAAAATAAGAGGTGAAGATTATGCCAACGACTGCTGTTTGTCCTGGAAGCTTTGATCCTGTTACAAGAGGTCATCTGGACATCATTAAACGTGGAGCAAAAGTATTCGACGAAGTGATTGTAGTGGTAGCCAACAATCAAAGCAAAGATCCATTGTTTACAGTAGATGAAAGAATTGTTTTATTAAAAGAAGTTACACAAGAGTTTCCTAATGTAAAAGTAGACTCTTTCAACGGTCTACTGATCGACTATGTTAAAAGTATTGGTGCGAATGTAATTTTAAGAGGACTTCGGGCTGTATCTGATTTTGAGTATGAAATGAAAATAGCTTCAATCAATAAAAAATTGGACGATGAAGTGGAAACTTTCTTCATGATGACGAACAATCAATATTCATTCTTAAGTTCAAGTATTGTAAAAGAAGCTGCCAAGTATCATGCTAACGTATCAGACTTGGTTCCAGAAGTTGTAGAAGAAGCTTTAAAAGAAAAATATAACAGCCCCCGTTAATAACGGAGGCTGTTTTTCTTAATAAGTCTTCGATGCCAAATGAATATCGAAAGCAATAAAAATACGAGAGTGGCGTAGTGGCTATGTGCGAGTACTGTCATACCGATTTGTCCCATATCTGCACTTTTATCGGTGATGAAGGCAAATGCAGGAGCAGCCCCACTTTTAACGTGATACAAATAGGGGAATACTAAGACACAAATAAAGGCAGATAAAAAACCATGTATGATTCTTGCAATAAAGAATGGTTTAAAGTTTATCTCGGTATCTGCAAGAATACTTGCTACTTGGGCCTGTACTGAAAAACCGCTAAATGCCAAGATAAAACTAACAATCGCTGCCTGTTGTAGAAGAGAGGATGCCGCACCACTTGTTAAGTTGCTTCCAAGTGTAATTTCAAATATTCCTTTTATTAATGGAAGACTAAGTGTTTCTGAAAGAGAAAAGAGTGTAAATACATAGCTCATAAGCTTCGATAAAAGATCTGCAACGTGTAACAGATCCATCATGCGGCTTAACACCGAAAATAGAATGATAAAACCGCCGATCATTAATAGCGTTTTTGTGGACTGCTGAATGGCATCACCAAGGAGCTGACCTATAGGCCGGTTATCAGCGAGCCTTGCTTCATGCATGTGCTTAAAAGCATTCTTGATCCCTTTTCCGCGATAAGTATCAGTTTGTGCACTTTCGTCTTTTTTCCAGCCATGAAATCTCATAAGTAAACCAACAAAGAAATTACCTAAATAATGACTAACGGCAAGGACGATGCCAAGTGCAGCATTATGGAAAAAACCAACTGCTATAGCGCTGAACATAAATAGAGGGTTGGAACAGTTTGTGAAAGAAACGAGACGCTCAGCTTCTACGGTGGTAATTTGTTTTTGATGCCAGAGACGGGCGGTCAATTTTGCTCCTGCAGGAAAGCCCGACGAAATCCCCATTGCCCAAACGAATCCTCCGGATCCAGGTACACGAAAGAGCGGCCGCATGAGAGGTTCAAATAAGACACCAATAAGGTGGACAACCCCAAAGCCCATCAAGACTTCAGACAAAATGAAAAAGGGCATAAGAGAAGGGAAGACAACATCCCACCACATTTTAAGTCCGGTTACTGATGCCATATAGGTGTCTTTTGGGTATATAATAATAGAGAATGCTATAATGATCGCCGATGAAGCCAGTACTAAAGTCTTTAGGTGTGTTTTATTCATAAAGGGGATTACTCCTCTCACTATATAGTACGCATTTCTTACTTGTCCTCATCCTTATTTATACGTATAGCTAATCGCTTTAGACCATATGTTAAAAAAAGACGATGCTTCCAAAGGAGGAGCAAAGGATGACTGAACCTAAAATCGGACTTGCTCTAGGGTCTGGCGGCGCCAGAGGCTTTGCGCATCTTGGAGTGGTAAAAGCAATAAGAGAAGCCGGAATTCCAATTGATATGATAGCTGGAAGTAGTATGGGGGCACTTGTCGGTGCGATGGTTTGCATCGGGCATAGTGACGAAAATCTATATAAAATGGCAAATCTTTTTAAGCGAAAATATTATATGGATTATACGGTCCCTAAAATGGGGTTCATTACAGGAAAAAAGATTAAAGAATTAATAAAACTGCTTACGAAGCAAAAACATATCGAGCAAACCCAAATTCCATTATCCATCGT
This sequence comes from Fictibacillus phosphorivorans, assembly GCF_023715845.1. Classification (GTDB taxonomy): domain Bacteria; phylum Bacillota; class Bacilli; order Bacillales; family Fictibacillaceae; genus Fictibacillus; species Fictibacillus phosphorivorans_D. The sequence continues at coordinate 244,524 of NZ_JAMBOR010000002.1, read as the reverse complement.
TGCAACGGACTTGCTGTTGGGTGAGAAAGTAGTGTTCACATCAGGCCCCATCGCTGATGCAGTAAGAGCAAGTATTTCAATTCCTGGAATCATGGTCCCTGAAAAAATAGACGGCAAGCTGTTAGTAGATGGAGGCGTGATTGATCGTGTGCCAGTTTCTGTAGTACGGGAGATGGGGGCAGACTTGGTCATAGCAGTGGATATCTCCCATTTCAAAGCTGAGCATGAGGTATCATCCATCTTTGATGTGATCATCCAGAGCATCGATATTATGCAGCGAGAAATGGTCAGGTGGCATGAAGTATCAGCGGATATTATGATTCGTCCAATGGTAGAACAATTCAGCTCAACAGCATTTAAAGATGTTAATGATATTATTGCTATAGGAGAGGAAGCTGGCAGAAAGCAGGTTCCACTAATTCTAGAAAAGATTAAGACCTGGAAGGAGTCATCGAATGACCATCAATAGAGAAGAGAAAAAGAAAAATTTTTTCTCGCAAAATAAGTTTGTTATCTTGTTTTTACTTGTATTTGCGTTCCTCGCCTTTTATCCCCTGCCTTATTACATTACTTCTCCTGGTGATGCTAGGGAGCTAGACCCGATCATCCATGTAGAAGGTGGTGATGAAGATAAAGGGACTTTTATGCTTACAACTGTATCGATCGGAACGGCAAACATACCTCAGTACATATGGGCAAAATTTAGTGATTATCGAGAAATCATACCTGCCGATCAAATCAGAAGCGAAGATGAGACAGATGAGGAATACAATCAAAGACAGCTTCAAATGATGGAAGACTCACAACATGCAGCAACCATCGTGGCTTATCAAGAAGCAGGTAAGAAAGTCGACATTGAATATCATGGTGTGTATGTGACCGGAATCATGTCTGGTATGCCAGCAGAAAAAAAATTAAAAGTTGGAGATAAGATAGTAGCAGTTGACCATAAACCTGTTATGGAAACTAAAAGACTGTTAGATGTGCTAAGTCCTAAAAAAGCAGGAGACAAAGTAGATCTGACTGTCTTACGCGGCGACAACAAGATGAACGTTGCTATAAACATTGAAGAATTCCCAAAGAAATATGTGCAGAACCAAGGTCCTAAAGCAGGGCTTGGCATCACTTCACCTGTAACAGACGTTACCATCGTAACGGAGCCTAAAGTTAAAATTGACACTTCTCAAATCGGTGGACCGTCTGCTGGTCTTATGTTTACGCTTGAAATCTTAGATCAGCTCTCTAATGAAGATTTGACCCATGGCAAAAAGATCGCGGGGACAGGTACGATGGACCTTCAAAGAAAGGTAGGTCCGATCGGAGGGATAAAGCAAAAGATCGTTGCAGCGGACGAGGCAGGAGCAGAAATATTCTTTGCTCCGGTTGAAGCAAACAACTATCGTGATGCGGTTAAAGCACAAAAAGATATTGGTTCAAAGATGAAGATTGTACCTGTGAAGACGTTAGATGATGCTTTAGAGTATTTAGAGAAGCTTTAGGAGTCTCGGGGCAACTTCCACATAGGAAGAAAATACTTAAAAGCAATAGTCTTTTAAAGAATAGCATTAAAAAAGGATGCAGTTCCAGTTATGGAGCAGCATCCTTTTCTTAATTTAGAAGTATTCTTATTTTATCATCACCGGTGGAGTATTATACTCTTCCTTTTCGGCTAATGATCCGTTTAATACGGCGCCTTGAGCATAGACAAGCGACGTTTTTGCCTCCATTTTTAGGCCTTCAAAATCGTGCTTTGAAACAGTGGTGACTAAAGGGAGTTCTAGAGATTTTTTCACAGAACTAAGGTATTCTCGTCCCGTTTCTGTCATCCCAAGAACACGTAGATATTTAGGAGGAGCGTCCAAAATTTGATGCATATCCTCTTTCTGGATTTTATTCAGTACGTGAAGACATGCTCGCTGGAGCCGTGTCCAGGTGTATCGTTTTGTTTTTAGGCGGCTCATAAATGACTGGAAATCTTCAGCTTCCTTCATCGCCTCGATCATTCTAAATTCTAATCCTTCTTCTATTTCATAAAATTTGTTTATTTCAGAAGGACTTGAAGATAATAGTTGATAACGCAGGAGGGGGTATAAGCGTTCCCAGCTCATTAATGTTCCTTTTTCCTTTTTCTCAACTTTTAAAATGTTAGAGGTGTAATCCGGTATGTAGCTGGCTGCTTTTTCGATATCATGGGAGAAGACGGCTTCCCTTATAGCAGTTGCACTTGCAATATCCCCTTTACCCAGAAGAACATCATGATAATTGGCATTCTTCCTCTTGATCGTGAAGGGCTGTATGGCTGAACCGAGTTCTCGGCTTGCACGGATGTACTCAAACCCTAAAATATTATTTGGTTTGCTAAGATCAAGGGGCAATGGTCGTTTCAGCTGTTCAAAAGCTCTTGCAGCAGCTGTAGGATAGGATAATCCTTGGGCTATAAATTCACTAACATAGGCTTGGAAGTCTTGATCCTGAGAGTTCACTAAATCCAGCGTTTCATGAAAAACCGATACATCGCCTGATTCGCTGCCAAAACAAAAAGAATCTGCACCTGCTGCCTGCAGCAGAAAGATGCTTCCAAAAGCAAAACGAGGTGCGTAGCTTGTGGCGTATGCATAAGGAAGTTCTATAACAAGATCAGCGCCTCCCAAAAGAGCCATTTTTGTTCGTTTCCATTTAGATAGGAGAGCAGGTTCCCCGCGTTGAAGAAAATTCCCGCTCATTACGGCGATTACACAATCGGCTTGTGTTACATTCCTGGATTCTTGCAAATGATAATAATGACCATTGTGAAAAGGGTTATATTCTACAACTACACCGGTGGCTTTCAATAAATCCACTCCTTAACAGTCCTTGAATCTTTTACGTTTACATTGTACTAAAAACAGTTTAAAATCAAAAGCATCACTGTAAAGATATAATATTGACATTTTATATTTTGACCGATATAATTACTACTGTTGCCTTGAGGTGATAAAGACATGAAATGGTCACTACAGGAATTAAAAAATTTTTACCGTAAAAAACCGTTAACGTTTGAACAACACGTTGATGCGAGCGGTGTTATGGAAAAAGACCCTGAGATCAGAAGCATTGATCCTGTTTACGTAGAAGGACATGCGGATGTTACTCAACAAAAAGCCACTTTTTATTTGACTATAAAAGGAAAAATGGTGCTGCCTTGTGCAAGCACTTTGGCGGATGTGGAATTTCCATTTTCGGTAAAAATGACGGAAATTTTCATTTTCGACCCGAACTATACGGAATTTGAAGATGAAGAAAGCCTTCATAAAGTCGAAGGTCATTACGTTGATCTTCTCCCTGTCATCGAAGAGCATATTTTGCTTGAAAAGCCGCTGAAAGTAACGGCTGGAGATGTCACAGATGGTCCTGCTCCCCAAGAGGGAAAGGGATGGCAAAGGATAACGGATGAAGACCGTCAAAACCGGGTTGACCCGAGAATGGCTGGTCTGGCTAAATTTTTTGACAAAGACAATGAATGAAAGAATAGTTTATAATGATTCTTTCAAGACCTTTAAGGAGGTGGATACAAAATGGCAGTACCTTTTCGCAGAACATCACAAACTCGCCAAGCGAAGCGTCGTACACACTATAAGCTTTCCATGCCTGGTATGGTAAAGTGTCCACAGTGCGGAGAATACAAGTTATCTCACCGTGTTTGTCGTGAGTGTGGATCTTACAAAGGAAAAGAAGTAGTAAGCAAGTAATGAAAAACAGGAAGCCTTATGCTTCCTGTTTTTTCATATACATAAAAAGAAGCGCTTTCTTTTATCGGAGGTGTAAGCATGGAGCAGGCCGTACTTTGGCATAAAGAGAATCATATTGGATGGATCACACTAAACCGTCCTACGGTAAGAAATGCAATTAATTTTGAAGTGATGGAGAAATTATCGTCATTTTTAAATAAGGCCAAAATGGATAACGAGATAAAAGTAGTAATTATAACGGGAGCTGGCACAAAAGCATTTTGTTCTGGCGGTGATCTAAATGCTTTTCATTCATTAAAAACGGAAGAAGAAGCATTTGGTATGCTCTCAAAAATGGCTGATGTACTGAATGAACTCTTTTTCTTTCCTAAACCAACGGTTGCACTTATAAATGGTTCCGCTGTTGGAGGAGGCTGTGAGATAGCAACTGCATGTGATATTAGACTGGCACGCGCAGAAGCAAAAGTTGGATTTATTCAAGGCAGACTCGGAATCACAACAGGGTGGGGCGGAGGAAGTTATCTGTTAGAGAGAGTCAGACAGACAGAAGCAATGGATCTTCTCTATAGTTCCTCTCCCATAACAGCTAAACAGGGGATGGACCTCGGTTTTATCCAATATGTAATTAAAGGGAATAGTAAGAAGGAAACAGAGCGGTATTTAAGAAGATACACCGCTCAGCCTCTTGGTGTTATTACTTCTTATAAAACACTGCAGCTTACTAGGTATGATCAGAACAAAATTAAACAAAACGTTCAGGATGAAGTCAGAAGATGCGCAAAGCTCTGGGCTTCTGATGAACATCATAAAAGAGTAGAGGCCTTCTTAAAGAAGTCTTGAATTTTACTCTTTTATAACGGCGATTGATGTAAAAAAAACAGCCCAAAAATAAACTTCCCTCCATTTTAGTAGAATAAAAAGTCTATCTTTTCTAGCACTAGCATATTCATAATACAAACCACTAAAATGGGGGGATTATTATGAGCAATTTGCGCCAGGATGCCTGGACAAAAGACGAAGACGCGATTCTTGCAGAAATCACACTAAGGCACATTCGAGAGGGCAGTACACAGCTTGTTGCATTTGAAGAAGTAGGTGAGAAATTATCAAGAACTCCTGCTGCTTGTGGGTTTAGATGGAACTCACTCATACGAAAACAATATGAGAAGGCGATAACAGAAGCGAAAAAAGTTCGTAAAGAACGCAATAGAAGAAATGGAAAGCATTTCGCTTCCCAATCGTCTGATCATGCATTCACCTTTAATGCTGAGGTTACTAGCAAGAATGAACGAGTAAAAAATCTATCGTTGAATGAAATTATTTTATATCTCCAACAGCTTCAGACAGAAGGCCCATCAGCAAAGAATTTAGAATCAGAAAACAAAGCCCTACTTTCAAAACTACAGCATATGAAAAAAGAAAACGGCAATCTAAAAAATAAGTTAGAGAAGATCAGTAAAGAATATGAAACGGTTTGCCGTGATTATAAAGAAATACTTCAGCTCATGGAAAGAGCAAGAAAACTTACGGAAGTCCCTGTTCGAAATTAAAAAAAGATGGCATTTGCCATCTTTTTTCGGTTTATGCAAGTCTCTGTTCACTTACTCCGGTTGGATACCATACATAAGGGTTTTGTCCGCGATCGCGGTCTTGGTTATAGGTAACAGCTTCAAAGCCCATCTTCTCCCAGAAACTTCCTGATTGCTGTCGGCCGTTTGTTTTAATAGGTAAATTGAACGTTTTAGCAAATTCAACAAGTGCTCTTCCGAGTCCTTTTGTCTGATAATGTGGAAGTACTTCTAGTTTCCAGAGCTCTAAATAATCTTGCGGAGGATCAAAATACTGATCATATGCCGCTTGAATCTGATATAAACTCATACGGGCGACTAGCTTATCTCCGTAATAAATTCCGTAGAATGGGGACTCGCTGTCGTTTTCGATCATATTTTCTTGAAGGTCTTCGAGCATTGACAGTTCTTGTACCCCATATTCTTTAAACTGCTTAAACTCTTCCAATGTTTTATAGTTAACTAATAATTTCTTAACTTCATATTGTAACATCTTCTCTCCCCCAGTCATTCTGTACTTTTCTCTATACTTATAGTATATACTAATTATGCTAAAAATTCTTTAAAAATAAAATATTCGTTTAGTTTGCGCTTTCAAAAAAGGAAAAAGAGCCTTTTTGTCGAAAAAGGTAATGTTGACAACAGGAAGGAGGATGAAGATGAAAAAAATCTTAATCGCAAACCGAGGAGAAATCGCACTTCGAATTATTCAAACGTGTAAAGAAATGAATATTGAAACAGTTGCTGTTTATTCTGATGCAGACAGAGACCTCCCTTTTGTGAAGGCTGCGGATGAGGCAATACATATTGGGGAATCACCCGTTGCAAAATCATATTTGCAAAGTGATACCATATTAAAAATCGCTATCGATCAAAAAGTTGATGCTGTTCACCCTGGGTATGGGCTTTTATCTGAAAATGACGAGTTTGCTAAAAAAATAGAAGAAGCAGGTATTACATTTATAGGCCCATCGCCTCAAACGATTGAGTGGATGGGTGATAAGATCATGGCTCGAAAAACGATGCAGCAAGCAGGCGTTCCCATCGTGCCAGGGACGATCGAACCAATCGATGATGTAGAAGAAGGTGTGAAACTCGCTGAACAGATCGGCTATCCTGTTATGTTAAAAGCAAGCAGCGGTGGTGGCGGAATTGGAATGGTAAAATGCGAGAATAAGGAAGATCTTCATAAACATTTTGTTTCATCTCAGCAAAGAGCAAAGAATTATTTTGGTTCAGGAAGAATGTTTATTGAGAAATGTATTGAGAACGCAAGGCATATCGAAGTTCAAATTATGGGTGATACACTAGGAAATATTGTTCACTTATACGAACGTGATTGCAGCATCCAACGCAGAAATCAGAAAGTGGTAGAAGAATCTCCTTCACCATTTCTAACAGAAACCCTTCGTTCAAAAATTACAGAAGCTGCAGTTGAAGCGGCTAAAGCTGTAAATTATGTAAATGCAGGAACAGTGGAATTCGTAGTAAGTGAAAACGGAGACTTCTATTTCCTTGAAATGAATACACGTCTTCAAGTTGAGCATCCGGTAACAGAAAGTATCACGGGGCTTGATCTGGTAAGATGGCAGATACAGATCGCACAAGGTGAAGCTTTACCTCTCACACAAACGGAGATCATGAGCAAAGGGCATGCGATGGAATTTAGACTGTACGCAGAAGACCCTGTCACTTTCTTCCCTGCACCTGGAAAGATTGAAGAATTAGTATGGCCAGATATGGATAATGTTAGAATCGATACGGGTTATGAAAGTGGAAACCAGGTTACACCTTTTTATGACCCAATGATTGCGAAGATTATTGTAAGCGATTCCAATCGATCTGAATGTCTAGAAAGTGCAAAGCGTTTCTTTGACAGCATCCAGATCAAAGGGCTTAAAACAAACGCTCTTCTTTTTCAGCAGCTTTTAGAAGAAGAAGGATTTATAAGAGGGAACTACACGACAGAATTTCTTAGCAAAAGATCAGTAAGTAGAACGTAATCAAAAGGAGAGAGAAACATGAAGGAAATTACAGCATCTATGGCAGGGACAGTATGGCAAGTATTAGTAAGTGAAGGTGATGAAGTAACAGCAGGACAAACCGTAATCATTTTGGAATCTATGAAAATGGAGATTCCAGTCGATGCTGCAGAGGCTGGAACAGTTGAAAGCATCAAGTTTGCATCTGGTGATTTTGTAAATGAGGGAGACGTTCTCGTTACCTTAAAATAAAGTTATGACTACATTCTGAGCGAGCGCTCACTCTCTTAAGGAGGTACATGATGGTAGCAAAATTAGAAAATCAGCTGAAAGAGAAAATTGAACAGATCGAAGCAGGCGGAGCTCAAAAATATCACGAAAAAAACAAAGCACAAAATAAAATGTTCGTACGTGACCGTCTTAAACAATTATTCGATGATGGTGATTACACAGTAGAGGATGCCAAGTTTGCCAACAACCAAGCAGGTGATCTTCCTGCCGATGGTGTGGTCACTGCTATTGGAAAGATTGGCGGGAAAACGGTTTGTGTGATGGCCAACGATTCGACCGTAAAGGCAGGATCTTGGGGAGCTCGAACGGTTGAAAAAATCATCCGAATACAAGAAACGGCTCAAAAGTTAAAAGTACCGATGCTGTATCTTGTTGATTCAGCGGGAGCAAGAATAACAGATCAAATCGATATGTTTCCTAATCGGCGAGGAGCAGGGAAGATTTTTTATAATCAAGTAAAGATGTCAGGGATGATTCCTCAGATCTGTATCTTATTCGGTCCTTCAGCAGCAGGTGGAGCATATATTCCAGCTTTCTGTGATGTAGTGATCATGGTTGACCAGAACGCTTCCATGTATTTAGGAAGTCCGCGGATGGCCGAAAAAGTTATTGGTGAAAAAGTAACGCTAGAAGAAATGGGTGGAGCCAGAATGCATTGTTCGGTAAGCGGATGTGGTGATGTTCTGGCAAATGATGAGACAGAAGCCATTAATGAAGCTCGCCGTTATCTTTCTTATTTCCCTCACAATTATAAAGAAAAAGCGCCGGTTTCTGATCCTCTATCTCCAAAAGCAGGTAGAGAACTGGAGGAGATTGTACCTGAAAACCAGAATGTTCCGTTCGATATGTATGAGTTTATCGATAGATTGATTGACGAGGACAGCTTCTTTGAAATGAAAAAGTTGTTCGCTCAAGAAATCGTTACTGGGTTTGGTCGTATCGATGGAAAGCCAGTCGGGATCATAGCTAATCAGCCGAAGGTAAAAGGCGGTGTATTATTTGTAGATTCAGCGGATAAAGCTGCACGTTTTATAACACTGTGCGATGCTTTCTCGATCCCCCTTCTTTTCTTGTCGGATGTTCCTGGTTTTATGATCGGAACAAAAGTTGAGCGGGCTGGAATTATCCGACATGGAGCAAAACTGATCGCTGCGATGAGCGATGTCACCGTACCGAAAATCTCAGTAATCGTTCGTAAGGCATATGGTGCTGGTCTTTATGCAATGGCTGGTCCTGCGTTTGAACCGGATTGCTGCTTAGCACTACCAACAGCACAGATTGCTGTTATGGGACCTGAAGCAGCGGTAAATGCCGTATATTCGAATAAAATTAATGAGATTGAAGATGTGAAAGAGCGTATTCAATTCGTACAACAAAAACAACAGGAATACAAAGAACATATTGATATTTACAAGTTAGCTTCAGAAATGATCATTGATGACATCGTTTCACCTGCTTCCCTAAGAGATGAACTTAAAAAACGATTTCGTTTTTATGAAAACAAAGAAATGGTTTTCAGTGAACGCAAGCATCCTGTATATCCTGTATAACAGGCACCCCTCCTTTAAAGGAGGGGTGTTTTATATGGTAGAATCATACTAAGAAAATGATTGCAGTACAGGAGGCATATAATGAATATTGGTGTGATCGGAGGGGGCGCAATCGGCCTTCTAATTTCTTATTTTTTAAAAAAGAAGGGTCATGAACCTGTTATCTATACCCGAACACGTGAACAAGCTGCATGTATCAATCGAAATGGCATAACCTATAAAAATCAATCGAATAACGAGGATATCGTTTACGTAAGAGCCGTACCTGTTAAGGAATATAAAGGAGAGGAATCGTACTGTATCATTTCGGTGAAACAAACGGCGATACTTGAATTATCCTTTTTGCAAGATAAAAGATTCCAAGAGGTTTCTTACCTATTTTTACAGAACGGGATCAGCCATCTGAAACTTCTAGAGCGTCTTCCCCAGCAGAACCTCCTAGTGGGAGTTGTGGAGCACGGAGCAGGTAAAGACGGATACTCAACGGTTAATCACTTGGGAAAAGGTAAGATTAAGGTCTCTTCCATTAAAGGTGAATTAACTTCTCAATGGGTTGATATCCTTCGTGACACAAATTTCCCTATTACTTCTGAAAGTGATTGGGAAGAGATGCTCTACATTAAATTGATCATGAACGCTTCTATAAATCCCTTAACAGCTCTCCTTAGAATAACGAACGGACAACTCGTGGAAAATGAATATGCGCTCTCCATCATGAAGGACCTTTTTGAAGAATCTATCTTCGTTTTAGATATGAATCATAAACGGGAAGAACTTTGGAAGGAATTGTTAGTCCTTTGCAGAAATACTTCCTCTAACCGCTCTTCTATGCTAAAGAGCGTCGAAAGCGGCCAACAAACGGAAATTGACAGCATAACAGGTGAAATTATTGAGCGTGCAAACCATAGAAACATACAGGTTCCTTGTTCAAGATTTGTGTTAAAGGCTGTTAAAGCGTTGGATTGGAGAGGATGAGTGGTTGTCTAGTGTTATTGGTTCGGTTATGGCTACATGCATAACAGGACCATATCTTGTTCTATTTTTTGTTAATAAGAGTATCTATCAAATAACTAAGAAAAAAGCATTTAAAGTTAGTAGCGATATCACAACTTTTTTCTTATTCCTCTCTATAGAAAGAATGACAGTTGTAATTTGGGGTCAATCTTATTATTGGGTTTTAATTTTGTTGTTTGTAACGGGAAGTGTCGTTTTTTCGTTACTGAGCTGGAAGAATGATCTGCACTTAGCGCTTTTGAAGATCTTCAGACTGAACTGGCGATTGCAGTTCTTAATCTTTCATTCGGCTATTTTTCTTTACTTACATATGGAATAATAAAAAGCATTCTTGAGGCTTAGAGCATATCTTTTATAACCTTTGCCGTTTCTTTGCTATACTCGTTAAGGATGTAATTGATATGCAGAAAGGAAGTACATAAATGAGACTGGAGGAAATTAAACTTCAGACATCTCCATTTCTAGAGAAGTACGTTAATGGAGATGAAGATGCTGTCGGTTTTTTTGATTATAAAGAGCCCTTTAACAGAAGTGCACTTTCAATGAGACAGCAGGAGTTAAAGCAATATACTTTTCCAAGAAATGACCTGACTGAATACTTGGATTCATATAACCATAGAATTGGTACTTCTGATCAAACACGGAATAATATTGATAAATTAAAAAACAGTGATGGGCTAGCCGTTGTGGGAGGTCAGCAAGCGGGTCTTCTTTCCGGACCGCTGCTCGTTATCTATAAATGCATCAGCACCATTCAATTAGCCAAACAGGCAGAAAGAGAGCTGGGTGTTCCTGTAGCTCCTGTTTTCTGGATTGCAGGTGAAGATCATGATATGGATGAGATTAATCATGTTAGGGTACCGAAGAATGATACGGCTAAGAAAATTTCATTAAAAGCTGCGACATCTGTAAAATCATCGGCTTCACTCTGGGAATGGAATCCAGATGATGTCAAGCCTTGGCTTCATTATGTTTTTCGTTCGTTCGGAGAAACTGCTTTTACAAATGATTTCCTTGCACAAACGGAACGTCTTCTTTACGAATCAGACTCGATCGTGACCTTTTTTGCAAAACTTCTTTCGAATTGGTTTTCGAAAGAAGGGCTAATTTTATTGGATGCCGGAGATCCTGCATTCAAAAAGCTTCAATCGAAGTTCCTTGAACGGATGATTCGCAACAATGTTAATATCGATCACGCATTTAAAACACAAACAAAGAATTTGAATGAAGCAGGATTTACTGATCCGATTGAGGTTCAAGAAAATAATGCTCACCTCTTTTATACTAAAAATGGGGAGCGTATTCTGCTTTTTCGAAATGGGAATGGGTTCACATCTAAAGAAGAGGACTTTAGCATTTCTGAAGAAGAACTGTTGCGGGAAGCGAAACGTTCTCCGGAAAAATTCAGCAACAATGTAGTGACTCGGCCATTAATGCAGGAGTTCTTGCTGCCGACATTATCCTTTATAGCAGGACCTGGAGAGATTTCTTATTGGGCTTCGCTAGGGAAGATATTCCATCATTTTGAACGAAAAATGCCTGTGTTGATGCCAAGACTCTCAATCACTCTCGTTTCAGGAAGAATTAATAGCCTTCTATCTTCTAAAGAGCTTAAAGTGGAACAAGTGTTAGAAGAAGGGACAGATAAATACAAAAGAAATTGGTTCAATGTGAACAGACCGGTTGAAACAAATGATTCAATAGAGGCTGTAAGATCTGATATCGTCAAATCCTATTCACAGCTTGTAAAACTTGCTGAAGAAATAGATCCTAAACTGCTTCCTGTCACAGAACAAAACTTAAATCGCATTCTATCTGAAGTTAGTTATATTGAACATAAGATGGAACAGCGCGTTAGACAAAAAGTAAAGGTTCCACTGGCTGAATTTGATGAGATTATGCTGGAGTTAAAGCCCGGTGGTGTGTTGCAAGAAAGAGTATGGAACGTGTATCAATATTTGAACGAAGAAGGCTCAGATCTAATAAAAGACCTACTAGAATACCCTTATTGTTTCAATGAAAAACATAAAATTGTTTACTTATAAAATATAAAAAAATATTACGAAAAAATCCTGTTAGACAGCAGGATTTTTTTTTTTGTAAACGAATAATACTTGTAGTGGTGAAAAGTGGAGCGTTGTGGTAGATTTAGGGGAGAAAGTGGGGTGATCATATGTTCATGGGAGAGTATCAACACAGCATTGATGAAAAAGGACGTATGATCATCCCCTCCAAGTTTCGAGAAGAACTTGGCACAGAGTTTATTTTGACTCGCGGATTGGATCAATGTGTATTCGGCTATCCTTTAAGTGAATGGAAGGTTATTGAGGAAAAATTAAAAGCCCTACCGTTTACTAAAAAAGATGCACGGGCATTTACCCGTTTTTTCTTTTCTGGAGCAGCTGAATGTCAGCTGGATAAACAAGGAAGAGTGAACATTGCATCTCCGCTCAGAGACTATGCAAAACTAGAAAAGGATTGCGTCGTGATAGGTGTGTCGAATAGAATTGAGATTTGGAGCAAATCCGTTTGGGAAGAATATTTCTCAAAATCTGAAGACTCTTTTGGAGAAATTGCAGAGAGTCTCATGGACTTTGATCTATAACCCTTAAGTTTACAGCAGAAAGGAATTTTCCATTGTTTGACCATATAACCGTTTTAAAACAAGAATCAGTAGATGCATTAAGCATTAAACCAGATGGAATTTATGTTGATTGTACGTTGGGAGGGGCAGGCCATAGTGCACTTATTCTGTCCCAACTAGAAACAGGGCATTTATATGCTTTTGATCAAGATGACAAAGCGATTGAAAATGCACGACAGGTGTTGAAGGAATACGAAGGAAAGTTCACGATCGTACGAAGCAATTTTCGCTACATAAAAGAAGAACTGAACCGCATTGGCGTACATGGAGTAGATGGGATTCTGTTCGATCTTGGAGTCTCATCGCCTCAGCTTGATGAAGCCGAAAGAGGATTCAGTTATCAGCATGATTCTGAATTAGATATGAGAATGGATCAGTCTAGTGAACTTACAGCGAAACAAATTGTAAATGAATGGTCTTTCCACGAGTTGATGAAAATTATTTCTCGATATGGCGAAGAAAAGTTCGCTAAGCAGATTGCCCGAAAAATTGAAGCAGCTAGAGAGAAAAAAGAAATTCAAACAACCGGTGAACTTGTCGAAATAATAAAGGACGCGATCCCTGCACCTGCTAGAAGGACAGGTGGTCATCCTGCAAAAAGGACATTTCAAGCCATTCGCATTGCCGTTAATGATGAACTGAACGCCTTTGAAGATGCACTCAAAGACTCCATTGAACTGTTAAACGTTGGTGGACGTATTGCGGTCATTACATTTCATTCACTTGAAGATCGTGCTTGTAAAAATATATTGAAACAAGCAAGTACAGGTCCGGAACTCCCTCCAGGGCTCCCTGTCATACCAGATGAATACATGCCAACACTGAAGCTGATCACACGCAAACCAATAGTGCCAACAGAAAATGAGCTTGAAGAGAACAGAAGATCTCGATCGGCGAAACTGAGAATTGCCGAGAAACAGAAATAGAGAGGAGAGATTGTATTGAGTAATTTAGCTTACCAAGTTCAAAAACAACAAATACAAACACAAAAACAGCCGCAAAAAAATCCTAGACCGGTCGAACAACCCTCACGAAAGCTTTTTACAAAAGGTGAAGTGATGCTTTGGGGAATGATGGGAGTGGTTCTGATAGCGGGTCTTGTATGGCTAATTTCACTATACGCATCTGTCTATCAGACTTCAGCAAAGGTTGAAACCATCCAGAGAGATATAGCTGCTGAAACAAAGATCGTAGAAGATTATCACCTACAAGTAACAGAATTAAGTGATCCTAATCGCATTATGAAAATTGCCAAAGAACAAGGATTTATTTTTGATGATAAAAACGTAAAAGTTGTTCAGGACTAAAAAGCAGGTGCTGTTATGAAACTTAAGAGAAAAAATGTGGGAGCAGGTATTCTTATGGTTTTGTTTACCGTGCTCTTTTTTGTATTAACAAGTAAGTTCTTTTTCGTTGCCTATTCTCAATCCGCAGAAGGTGTAGATTTAATTGAATATGGTAAGAGAAAATGGATGAAGAGTGATGTTCTAGATGCGAAGCGTGGAACGATGTTTGACAGGAATGGTGAAGTAATCGCACAAGACATTCCTTCTTATAGTGTTATCGCAATTCTTGACAAGAATTATCCGAATCATATTAAGGAACCCGAGGAAGCAGCAAAAAAGCTCGCAAAGATCCTAGATACAGATGAGGATAAGCTAGAAGAACTTCTTAGCAAGGACGGCAGGTTCCAAGTAGAGATTCCTGCAGGAAGAAAAATATCTTACCGGAAAAAAGAACAGATCGAAAAGTTGAAGATTGCTGGGATTGATTTTCTTCGAGAATCAAGGCGCTATTACCCTAATCAGACATTTGCATCTCATGTCATCGGGTACACAAGGAATGGAGAAAAAGGTGTACAAGCTGGTCTCATGGGTCTAGAGAAACAGTTGAATAAGTTTTTGCAGGAAAAGGACGGAAAGGTAACATTTCTTGGAGATGCATTCAGCCGTGCGATTCCAGCAAATAAAGAGACGGTTGAAAAGCCTATACACGGCAAGGATGTTTATCTGACACTCGATGAAAAAATACAGCTCTATCTGGATGAAGCTGTTCAAGAAGCTGCAAAGGAATATGAACCAGAAAAGATTATTGGAATCGTAGCAGATCCTAAGACTGGCAGAATATTAGGAATGACTAATTATCCATCATTCAATCCGAATGAAAAGAAAATTGATAATTATACCAACTTTGCTATTTCGGATGCGTTTGAACCTGGTTCGACCATGAAGATATTCACGCTTGCAGCAGCCATTGAAGAAGGCAAGTATAATGGGAACGAATCCTTCCAATCTGGATCGTATAAAATTCCAGGAAACAGACCGATCAGTGATCATAACCGAAAAGGCTGGGGAACGATCACATATAATGAAGGGGTGCAAAATTCTTCTAACGTAGCCTTCTCAAAAATTGTCCGGGAAAAGTTAGGCTACGAGAAGTTTAGAAGCTACATTTCAAAATTTGGTCTGGATCAAAAAACGAATATTGACCTGCCTAACGAGAAAACGGGTTCAATTCTATATAACTATGAGATCGAGAAAGTAACCACTGCGTTTGGTCAAGGTTCGACGGTCACACCGATTCAACAGATTCAAGCCGCTACCGCTATCGCAAATGGCGGGAAAATGATGCAGCCGTATGTTGTTGATAAGATCTTAGATCCTGAGACGAAAAAAACGATTAAGGAGAATAAGCCTAAAGCCAAAGGCCGGCCAATATCTGAAGAAACTTCTAAGCAAGTAAGAGATATTTTAGAGACGGTAGTTACAGAAGGAACAGGAAAACCGTATATGATCGACGGATATAGTGTAGCGGGCAAGACAGGTACTGCCCAAATTCCTGGGAAAGATGGCAGATATATTTCAGGATGGGGAGAAAACATTTTTTCATTCATCGGAATGGCGCCAAAAGATGATCCGAAACTGCTAGTCTACGTGGCTGTTGAACGACCCAATGTTGAATTTCCAGAAATGGGTTCCACACCAACAGCGAATATTTTTACGAGCGTCATGAAGAGCAGCCTTCAATATTTAAATATCCAGCCGGAAGCTGAAGAAAAGCAGAAGAAATCAAAAGTAAAAAAATCTTACGGTAAAGAATTGGATAATTACACGGGTCAATCTGCTAAGGAAACTAAATCACAACTTGAAAAGTTAGGGATGAAAGTATCTGTTATAGGTTCTGGCGATGAGGTGATCAAGCAAGAGCCATACGAAGGAGCCTACGTCATTAAAGGTGAGCGTGTCATCCTGCGAACATCAGGAGATGCCAAAATGCCAGATCTAACAAACTGGTCCTATATGGAAATACTTAGACTTAGTAAACTATTAGAACTAAAAGAAACCATCACAGGCTCGGGATTTGCTGTTAAACAAAACGTTAAGGTAGGAAATCCAGTAAAACGAGGGGATTACTTAGTGGTTCAGCTTGAATCGCCTAAGGAAACAAAGCCTGCAGCTGAAGAAGAAAATAGTGAAGAACTTGAAGAAAATAATGAAGGAACAAATCCGAATGATGAGCAATCGGAACAAAGCAGTGAAGAAGAAACCATCGTAACGGACTAAGTGTATTTGTTCTATGCGCTTGTGTACAAGCATATATTTGAAACGAACCATACAGAGGGGGTATTGTATGTGCGAGTTTCAAATGTGACAGTACGCAGGCGCTTAATTTTTGTTCTTGTATTTGGACTAGCATTCTTTTTTGTAATTTCGGTCCGTCTCGGATATGTACAGTTTGTTCTAGGGGATATGCTGACAGATCAAGCGCTGGATTCTTGGAGCCGGAATATTCCTTTTGAACCCAAAAGAGGTAAAATTATTGACAGAAACGACGTAGTACTCGCAACAAATATTAGTGCACCAACCGTTTTTGTCGTTCCAAGACAGGTGAAGGAACCGGAAGAAACAGCAGAAAAATTAGCGGCCGTCCTGAATATATCAAAAACAGAAGTTTATAAGAAGATTACGAAAAAAGAATCGATTGTAAGAATTGATAACGGTGGCAGAAAGATCAGCAACAATAAAGCAAAAGAAGTAGAAGCATTAAATTTATCAGGCGTGTTTGTTGCTGAAGACAGCAAGCGTCATTATCCCTTTGGTTCATACCTTTCTCATGTACTGGGTTTTGCAGGTATCGATAATCAGGGATTAACAGGTCTGGAACTGTATTATGACGATCAATTAAACGGTAAAAAAGGACATGTTTCCTTTTTCTCTGATGCTCGCGGCAGGAGAATGCCTTCATTATCCGATAAGTATGAAAAGCCTAAAGATGGTTATGATCTGCGCCTGACTACTGATTCAAGAGTACAGACGATCATTGAGAGGGAATTGGATATCGCGCAAGCCACATACAATGCAGATGGAGCAATTGCTATCGCTATGAATCCCAACACGGGTGAAATATTAGGTATGAGTTCAAGACCTGATTTTGACCCCGAAGAATATAAACGTGTAGCACCTGAAGTGTATAACCGAAACTTGCCTGTTTGGGCACAGTATGAACCTGGTTCCACTTTTAAGATTATTACATTGGCAGCTGCTCTGGAAGAAGAAAAAGTAGATCTTGAGAAGGACCACTTTCATGATCCGGGATCGATTGAAGTTGCAGGACGAAAGCTGAAGTGCTGGAAAGCGGGGGGTCATGGCAGCCAAAGCTTCTTAGAAGGTGTTCAAAACTCATGTAACCCTGGTTTTGTTATTTTAGGACAGCGATTAGGTAAAGAGAAGCTGTTCTCGTATATAAAAGACTTTGGATTTGGTGAAAAAACAGGGGTCGACCTCGCTGGTGAAGGAAAGGGAATCCTGTTTCCTCTAGATCGAGTAGGTCCGCTCGAACTAGCAACTACTGCTTTCGGCCAAGGGGTTTCCGTGACACCCATCCAACAAGTTGCAGCCGTTTCTGCGGCCGTAAATGGGGGGTACTTGTACGAACCATATATAGCTAAAGAGCTAGTAGATCCTGTAACGGGCAAAGTAGTGAGTAAGCAAACTCCGAAGCTTAAAAGAAAAGTTATATCCGAAGAGACTTCCAAAAAAGTTAGACACGCTTTAGAAAGTGTTGTCGCTCAAGGAACAGGGAAAAATGCATTTGTAGATGGTTATCGTGTAGGCGGTAAAACAGGTACTGCACAAAAAGCAGAAGGCGGCGTCTATTTAAAGAATAACCATATCGTATCTTTTATTGGAATGGCCCCTGCGAACAAACCTGAAATTGTCGTCTACGTCGCGATTGATAATCCAAAAGAAACCTTGCAGTTCGGGGGAATTGTAGCAGCTCCAATTGTAGGTAATATTATTGAAGACAGTCTTTCGGCAATGGGTGTGGCGAAGCAAAAAGGCCAGATTGAAAAAGAAAAAACCTGGCTGGATGCTCCTGAGGTGGTCGTGCCCAACCTAGTAGGAAAGAAAACAAAAGACCTGACAAATCTGTTATACAATTTAAAAATTGAAACATCTGGAAAAGGGAACTACATCGTTCAGCAAGCTCCTCAAGCAGGAGTGAAGCTTCAAGCAGGAAAAACGATTCGTTTATTTTTGGGTGACAAAAAAGATGTAGAAGATTAAAATGGAAGATGTACACATAGCCAAGCGCGTAATCTTGCCTTGGCTTATTTTTCTTAAAAAGCAGGTTTTTATCAATAGTACTCTTTTTACAATGTTTGCATGGAGTGAGAGATGCGAGACTCCTGGGCTTATGTTCCAGTCGAGACTCAGCTGTAAAAACCTTAAATTACTTTTTATCGATTAGAGGAGAGATCAGGATTAATGGAATTAAAAGAACTGCTTACATATTTAGTGAACTATGAAATGGATATAGAAGCCAATCCTGAAATTACCTCTGTTGAAATGGACTCGAGGAAAGCGGGGAAAGGCTGTCTGTTTGTTTGTATTGAAGGACTGATTTTTGACGGCCATGATTTTGCTGAGACAGCTGCAAAGAATGGGGCAGCCGCCATTTTAGCTGAGAAAGATATCGATGTTAATATTCCTGTTATAAAAGTTAAGAACTCTAAAAAGACGCTGGCTGTTTTGGCAGATGCCTTTTATGGACACCCTTCACAAAAGTTGCACTTAATCGGAATTACAGGAACAAATGGCAAGACTACAACATCTCATCTGATTGAAAAAGTTTTTCGTGACGCAGGCAGAAGTACTGGAATGATCGGTACGATTGAAATGAAGATTAAAGATCAAAGTTTTAAAGTTGCAAATACTACACCTGATTCACTATTTCTTCAAAATGCTTTCTATAGAATGAATCAGGAAAAAGTAGATGCGGCAGTCATGGAAGTTTCCTCACATGCTCTTGATCAGGGACGTGTATGGGGTTGTGATTTTGATATTGCGGTCTTTACAAATCTTACACAGGATCACTTGGACTACCATAAAAACATGGAAGAGTATCAGTTTGCTAAAAGTCTTTTGTTCTCTCAAATGGGCAATACTTATCATAAAACAGATCGAAAGGTAGCGGTCCTCAACAGCGATGATCCAGCTTCTAAATTATTTGAGAGAGTGACATCTGCGCAAGTGATTTCTTATGGGATCGACAGTGATAGTGATGTTAGGGCTTCAAACATAACGATCGGTTCAAACGGAACTTCCTTTACTTTAACTACTCCAAGAGGTACTAGAGACGTAACACTAAAATTGATTGGGAAATTTTCCGTTTATAACGTACTTGCCGCTATTACAGCTTGCTTATTATCCGGTTTAGAACTTGATCAGATCGTATCATCACTTGAAGAAGTTAAGGGGGTTTCCGGAAGATTCGAACCCGTTATAGAAGGTCAAGATTTTACAGTGATCGTTGACTATGCCCATACACCTGATAGTTTAGAAAATGTTCTAAGAACGATCAAAGAATTTGCGAAAGGAAATATCACCGCCATCGTGGGCTGCGGGGGCGACCGGGATAAAACAAAGCGTCCTTTGATGGCTGGGATTGCTGCGGACTTAGCGGACTCAGCTATTTTCACAAGTGATAATCCAAGAACGGAAGATCCTCTACAAATTTTAAAAGATATGGAAGAGGGAGCAGACAAAGGAACTTATGTGACCATTCCGGACAGAAAAAAAGCGATCGAATATGCGATTGAACGCGCAAATACAAATGATGTTATACTTATTGCCGGTAAAGGCCATGAGACGTATCAAATAATTGGAAAAGACGTGTTCGATTTCGATGATCGAATTGTTGCACGTGAAGCAATTAAGGCGGTGAAGAAATGAAGCTGGATTTTAAGGAACTGGTCGCATTAGCAGACCGCGCATCCGGTAAAATAGAAAACGTAGTACTTGAAGGTGTTTCAAAAGATACACGACAGAAATCCGAGAACGCTCTTTACCTGCCTATAGCAGGAGAGCGTTTTGATGGACATGATTTTTTAATGGATGCCATTAAACAGGGATGCATCGCTACAGTATGGGAAGAAGGAAAAGAACTTCCTTCAGGTCTTCCAGAGGAGTTCCCTGTCCTTTATACAAAAGATACAGTAGCGTACTTGCAAAAAATAGCTAAGCATTTCCTAAAGAAAGTGAATCCTGTTGTAGTTGCTGTAACAGGTAGCAATGGAAAAACGACTACAAAAGACATGATCGAAAGTGTGTCTTCAACGAATTTCAAGACCTTTAAGACACAAGGCAACTACAACAATCATATTGGGCTTCCTTTAACGATCCTCGCTATGGATGAAACGACAGAGGTTTTGATTCTTGAAATGGGAATGAGCAACTTTAATGAGATTTCCCTTTTAAGTAAAATGGCGGAACCAGATGCTGCAGTTATTACAAACATTGGTGAGAGTCATCTTGAACAGCTTGGCAGTCGAGAAGGGATTGCAAAAGCAAAACTGGAAATCGCAGATGGGTTAAAGCAAGGCGGTCTCTTAATCATAGATGGAGATGAACCGCTTCTTTCACATGTAAAGGGTGAGAATGTACTTCAAGTCGGTTTTGGAGATTCTTGCACACTTAAGTTATCCAACTTGCACACTGATGCTCAAGGAGTATCTTTTACTTTGGAAGAGGGAACAACTGAATACCGAATCCCTATGCTTGGGCGTCATAATATTAAAAATGCAGCATATGCGATTGCGATTGGGCATTATTTAAATATAGAAGAAAACAAAATTCAAGAAGGTCTTGAGAACTTAAAAGTTACGTCCATGAGATTAGAGTTGAAAAAGGGCCGAAAGGGTACGCTTTTGATTAACGATGCGTATAATGCTAGTCCTACAAGTATGATCGCAGCACTTACAACTCTAGCCGAATTAACTGATATCCCTAATAAGGTAGCTGTACTTGGAGATATGTATGAGCTTGGTTCTACTGAAGAGGAAATGCATAGAAGAGTAGCCCATTATGTAGGACCTACGATTAATCATGTGATTACCATTGGAGAAAAAGGCGCATGGATCGCAGACGAGTTAAAGAAAAGAAAACGGGAAGACCTTGAAGTGATTCAATGTCTGACAAAAGAAGAAGCGCAGGAACCGATTGAAAAGCTTCTATCGAAAGACACTGCTATTCTTTTTAAAGCATCAAGAGGGATGGTTTTAGAAAAACTAATCTCTACATTTACAGAGGAAGAACAGGAGTCGAAAAAATGATTGAGCAAGTCTTACTTTTTACATTAGTTGCATCCTTCTTAATAGCAGTTTTAAGCTCACCTTTTTTTATCCCTTTTTTAAGAAGGCTAAAATTCGGACAGAGCATTCGTGATGAAGGACCCAAATCTCATCAGAAGAAACAAGGAACACCTACAATGGGTGGAATTGTTATCGTGTTAGCTTTAATTATTGCCACATATGCGATGACAGCAAAGTTTTTCACGATTACAACTGAAACACACCTTCTTCTTCTTGTTACATTTGGTTATGCACTTATAGGATTTTTAGATGATTTTATAAAAGTTGTAAAGAAAAGAAATTTAGGATTGACGTCTAAACAGAAGCTAATCGGACAGCTTATCATAGCTGCACTTTTCTATTTAGGATTAAGATTAATTGACTTTTCCACTAAAGTCGAAGTTCCTGGAACAGATATTGCGTTTGACTTAGGCTGGTTTTATCCGATCTTTGTCCTATTCATGCTGATTGGAGCATCTAATGCAGTAAATCTTACTGACGGCCTTGATGGTCTGCTTGCTGGAACAGCTGCTATCGCATTTGGAGCCTTTGCCGTATTGGCTTCAACGATGCTTCAATTTGAAGCAGCTATCTTCTGTGTGGCAGTCGTAGGAGCAGTTCTAGGGTTCTTGGTGTTTAATGCGCATCCCGCAAAAGTGTTCATGGGCGATACAGGTTCACTAGCACTTGGTGGTGCAATAAGCGCAGTCGCAATTTTAACGAAGATGGAAATCTTACTTGTGATCATTGGTGGAGTTTTTGTTATTGAAACACTCTCTGTGATGATTCAAGTTACGTCTTATAAACTTACCGGAAGACGTGTATTTAAAATGAGCCCGCTTCACCATCATTATGAACTATCCGGCTGGAGTGAATGGCGCATCGTTGTTACCTTCTGGCTTGTAGGACTTGTTTTTGCAGCATTGGGAATTTATTTAGAGGTGTGGGTTTAAATGAAGAATAAAGAGTTTTTTAAAGGTAAAAACATTTTAATCGTTGGTTTGGCGAAAAGCGGTTTTGCTGCAGCAAAACTGCTTCATTCTTTTGGAGCACTTGTTGCAGTAAATGACAGACAGCCAAGAGAAGGGAACAGAGAAGCTGAAAGGCTTGAAGAGATTGGGATTTCAGTAGTATGCGGTGGACATCCCTTAAGCTTGCTTGATGGTGATATCGATTTTGTAGTAAAGAATCCAGGAATTCCTTACGAGAACCCTTTAATTGCCGAAGCAATAAAACGCAAAATTCCTGTTTATACAGAAGTTGAGATCGCTGGTCTTATTTCCGAAGCATCTATTATTGCTATAACCGGCTCTAATGGAAAAACAACAACGACTACACTTATTGGTGAGATGTTAAAGAACAGTGAAAAAAAACCAGTAGTAGCAGGGAATATCGGTACTGTATTTTCTGAGGTTGCAGCTAAATCAACTGTTGAAGAAATCCTTGTAGCCGAACTATCAAGTTTTCAGTTGATGGGGACAGAACAATTCAAACCCCAGATCTCTGTCTTTTTAAATTTATTTGAAGCACATCTCGATTATCATGGTTCTTTAGATGAATACGGTAAAGCAAAAGCGAAGATCACTGAAAATCAAAATGAGAGCGATTTTGTTGTCTATAATGCAGATGATGAACGTGTATCAGAGCTCATGAAAGATTCAAATGCTCAGCACATCCCTTTCTCGGTGAAAAAGCAGTTCAAAAACGGAGCATATATGCAAGATGATGCTTTGTATTTTCAAGATAAAAAGATTATTGAACGAAAAGATATCGTGTTGCCTGGTGAACATAACCTATCAAATATCATGGCAGCCGTTGCAGCATCGATGCTGGCAGGTGCAACGATCGAACAAATCGTAAACGTGTTAACCACCTTTGCCGGAGTAGATCACCGTCTTCAATATGTAGGCCAGGTGGAAGGAAGACGTTTTTATAATGACTCAAAAGCTACGAATATCTTAGCTACCAAAGCTGCTCTTTCAGCTTTTGAAAAAGATGTAATCCTTTTAGCAGGTGGTCTTGACAGAGGAAATCCATTCGATGACCTTATTCCAGCATTACAAAATGTAAAAGTCCTTGTTACATTCGGCCAAACAGCTGAAAAAATGGCGGATGCGGGACGAAAAGCAGGAATAGAAACGATAAAACGTGCTGATAATGTGGAAGAAGCTGTTCCCGTGGCGTACAGCCATTCAAAAGTCGGTGACGTTATCTTGCTTTCACCTGCTTGTGCAAGCTGGGATCAATATAAGACTTTTGAACAAAGAGGGGACATGTTTATCAACTCCGTGCATAAACTTAAATAAGGTTTGTACAAAAACTAAGAGTTGAGGTGTTTCCCTTTGCCTGCAACGAGATCAACCCCTGATATAATCATGATTGTAGTTACACTTGTTCTGTTATCCGTAGGGATTATTATGGTCTATAGCGCTAGCGCGGACTTAGGACAGTATAAGATGGATGATTCATTCTTTTTTGTGAAACGGCAGATGTTATTTGCTGGAGTAGGAATTGCAGCGATGTTTTTTATTATGAACGTAAACTATATGACATGGAGAGCCTGGTCAAAAATTCTGCTTATCATTTGTTTCTTTCTACTGGTTGCTGTATTAATTCCTGGTGTAGGGATGGTTCGCGGTGGTGCAAGAAGCTGGATTGGTGTAGGAGCTTTTTCTATTCAGCCTTCTGAGTTTATGAAATTAGCTATGATCGTCTTTTTAGCAAAATATTTATCAGAACACCAAAAGAAGATTACTTCTCTTAAAAAGGGTTTGCTTCCTACACTGTCATTAGTGATGGTTGCATTCGGAATGATCATGCTTCAGCCTGATCTTGGTACAGGAGCAGTTATGGTTGGAACGAGTATAGTTATGCTTTTTGTTGCTGGTGCAAGAATCTCGCATTTCGTTGGAATGGGAGTCCTCGGTTTAATCGGCTTAGCAGGATTGATTATTTCAGCTCCATATCGTATTAAACGAATTACATCGTTTTTAGATCCTTGGAGTGATCCGTTGGGCAGTGGATTTCAGATCATACAATCCTTGTATGCTCTGGGTCCAGGTGGCTTGTTAGGACTCGGTCTAGGGCAGAGCCGGCAAAAGTTCGGTTACCTGCCAGAACCGCAAACCGATTTTATATTCGCGATAATATCAGAAGAGCTTGGGTTTATTGGTGCGGTATTCGTTTTGATTTTGTTTAGTCTGCTCTTGTGGAGAGGGATTAGAATAGCCCTAGGAGCACCGGACCTTTTCGCATCATTCTTAGCAATCGGAATCATCGGTATGGTCGCTATTCAAGTAATGATCAATATTGGCGTAGTAACAGGACTTATGCCGGTTACGGGGATTACCCTTCCGTTTCTAAGCTATGGAGGTTCTTCTCTTACATTGATGCTCGCTTCGATCGGCGTAATATTAAACATTAGCCGCTACGCGCGGTATTAATACTTGAGTTTCATAGGGAATTCTCTTATTCTAAACATAGTGAAGATTCAATGGCTACCCTGTCGCATTTGACAGGGTATCTTCTTTTTTAAAGTTGTTTTTTTATGCTTCTCTAACAAGACTATACTAAAAAGGTTATTTCTTAAGACCTAATAGCAATAAACATACTTGTTCTTTCGAATACTTCTTTGTTGATGTTTATTAAACGTTTAAACTTGGAAAAGAATAATGCATAACATATAAATAGAGTTATGTGTGATGAATGTAGGGGGTTTTATAATGTTAAACCAATTAGCAGATACGTTAAAGAATGAAGATTTAGGTACCGTGGTATTAAATGAACCGTTAAAGAATCACACCACATTAAAAATCGGCGGTCCAGCCGATCTATATTTTGAGCCGAAGGATATCGACTCGCTTAAAAAAGCGGTTGTTTACTTAAAAGAAGCAAATGTTCCAATCCGTGCAATCGGCAGAGGTTCTAACCTTCTCGTAGCAGACGGCGGTATCGCTGGTGCAGTTATCAAAGTAGGGGAGGGGCTGAACCATTTAAAACAAGAGGGTAACAAAATTACCGTTGGCGGAGGGTATTCATTAATTCCGCTTGCAACCTTAATGTCACGAGAAGCATTTACAGGCTTAGAATTTGCGGCAGGAATCCCTGGTTCTGTAGGCGGGGCTGTATTTATGAATGCAGGAGCACATGGTTCCGATATGTCTCAAATCGTTGAGAAAGCACTTATTCTTTTCCCAGACGGTGAACTGAAGTGGCTGTCGAATGAAGAACTTGAGTTTTCTTACCGTACTTCTGTGCTTCAAAAAACAGGAGGCATCTGTGTAGAAGCTGTTTTAGTATTACAAAAAGGCGATAAAGAAACCATTATGGCAGAACTTAAGAAAAATAAAGACTATAGAAGAAATACACAACCATGGAATTTCCCTTGCTGTGGAAGTGTTTTTCGTAACCCGTTACCTAACTACGCTGGTCAGCTGATCGAATCATCTGGCCTTAAAGG
Source organism: Fictibacillus phosphorivorans (assembly GCF_023715845.1). GTDB lineage: Bacteria > Bacillota > Bacilli > Bacillales > Fictibacillaceae > Fictibacillus > Fictibacillus phosphorivorans_D. The sequence goes on along the minus strand of NZ_JAMBOR010000002.1, from coordinate 218,656 downwards.
AAAACAAATCGGCGGAGCTCAAATTTCAGAAACGCATGCTAATTTCATCGTAAACACGGGGGATGCTAAGGCACAAGATGTTTTAGATCTTATTGCTTTTATCCAAAAGACCATTAAAGAAAAGCATGGTATCGACATTGAAACTGAAGTTGAAATTATCGGTCGAAGTGAATAACAAAAAAATGGATAAATAGTGCTAAATTGGGACTTATCCGTGCTATAATACAAAGAACAAGAGAAAAATGACCAACGACGTTGTAAAGCGAAGAATCAGTTTCGTATAATCCTGATAAATCGGCTGCTTTCATGAAGCCTTAATATGTAGGGCTTGGCGTCTCTAGCCAAGTTCTTTTATTTGATTAAGCTATTGGGCATTTTAATTTTTTTCTTGTACTATATGATAAAACGGAGGAAGAGGATGGACAAGGTTAAGGTTGTCAAGATAGAGGACCGAATCCCTAAGCTAAAAGAACATCGCAAACAAAAAGCGAATCGCCGCCTGATATATTACTTGTCCTTTTTCTTCCTGTTATTAGTGGTCGTGGTATATTTTCAATCTGATTTGAGCCATGTAAAAAAAATAACGGTTTCAGGGAACTACTTTGTAACGGATGATGAGATTTTAGATCAGGGTCAAGTTTCTACACAGACAAAGTACTTAAATATATCAGAGGAAAACATACAAAAAAGGCTCGAATCGATTTCCGAGATAAGCTCTGTTTCCATTGAAAAGAAATTCTTTAATCATGTTGTAATTAACGTTAAAGAATATCAAAGGGTTGGTTATTTTAAAAAAGACGATACATATTATCCGATGCTTCAAAATGGAAAGATGCTTGAACCTCTCAAAAAAAATGAGAGACCAGTAAATGCTCCAGTCATTATTAGCTGGGAAGATCCTGAACAACTCGAAACGATGGCACAGGAACTTCAAAAGCTGCCAGAGGGAATCATTCACCGTATTTCAGAAATTACTCATACACCCGAGTCGGACAACCCTAGTAAACTAACATTATTCATGACAGATGGAAATAAGGTAGTTACTTCAATACCGAAGTTTTCTGAAAGACTTTCTGATTATCCAACTTTGATAAGTGAAATTAAGGAAGATGAAAAAGGTACATTTTATTTAGGTATTAGTACGCGATTTGAACGATACAACCGAGAAGTCACGGAGGAGAAAAATGAGGAAAATTAAAGGGATGCATCTCTTTTTATCTCTTATTCTTCTAGTTACCGGTTTCATTTTATCCTTTTCCTACCAAAGAGCTCAAGAAGAGCAAAAGGAAGCCGTCAAAACGAACGAGTGGAGAAAAGAAGATTCTTTGCGCAGTCAAATATTGAGTCTTCAAAAAACAAACCGAGAGCTGGCTACAGATCTTAAAGGATTGCAGCAGAGCGTAGAAATGAAAGAAAACAAACTGGCTGACCAGGAAGAAATATCTTCTAAACTCGTAGAAGAATTGAAAGATTTGCGAATGGTAGTAGGGAATGTGAAAGTGAAAGGGGAGGGGGTTGAAGTGACTCTTCAAGACTCCTCTTATATTCCAGAAGGTGAGAACCCCAACAATTATATTGTCCATGAAGAACATATTAGAAGTGTTATAGATGAACTTCATGTATCAGGGGCAGAAGCAATCGCAATAAACGGTCAGAGGATTTCACATGATACCTATATCGCTTGCGTCGGACCAGTCATAAGTGTTGATGGGAATCAATATCCAGCACCATTCGTTATTACAGCCATTGGTAACTCATCCGCTCTGGTTAAATCTCTAAATCTATATATTATAGATAAAATTGTAAATGATGGTGTAGAAGTAAGGGTTGAACAGGAAAGCATGATCGAGATGGAGCCATTTATAACAGAAGAGGGATGAGTAAGTTGAAAGATAAACCATTTATGTTTGCAACTATTGCCCTCATTTTAGGCGGAATGCTGGCGATCCAATTTGAGACCACCAATAATCCCATCATCAGAGATACTCGAGATTTATGGGAACTTAGAGCCGACCTTGAAAAAGAAAAACAGCGTCAGCAAGAGCTGAATGAGGAACTTCAGCGTTATAGCGAACTTTTAAACAAGTATAAAACTGAAGGAAAAGACGAAAAAATCGAAGCGATGGAGAAAGCTTTGACAGATTTAAAAAAACAAGCAGGATTAACTTCAGTGAGCGGTCAAGGAATCGTGATGACTATCGAACCTTTTAATGACGGGCTAATTGGGGTAGATCGCCCTCAGCCGAAGATTGACCCTGATATGCTTAGAAGACTTGTAAATGAATTAAATAGATATGACGCGAAAGAGATCAGTATCGATGGGCAGCGCATTATATCGAAAACACCGATCCGGGAAGTAAATGGAAACATTTATATAAACAACGAGCCGATTTCAACTTTTCCAATAGAAATCAGGGTACTGGCAAAGAACCATGAAAAATTGCATCAAAAAATTATTGCATCGCCTGCGGTTGAGGAGTTCATAAGGGAAGACTTTCTTGTGGAATCAACTCCATCACATAAGGTGATATTGCCAGCTTATGATAAAGAAATAAAGGTGAAGTTTATGAAACCGGCAAAGGAGGAAACATAAGATGTGGTTACCGGTACTTGGGCTTTTAATAGGTCTATTATTAGGTTTCATGTCTGATATCCGGGTCCCTCCTGAATACTCAAACTATTTATCAATAGCTGTATTGGCTGCACTGGATACATTGTTTGGAGGTATCCGTGCTCATCTCCAAGGCAGTTTTGAAGATAAAGTGTTCATTACAGGTTTTTTCTTCAATATTTTACTGGCTGCTGGTTTAGCATATCTAGGTGTTCACCTAGGTATCGACCTATATTTAGCTGCAATTTTTGCATTTGGGGTAAGGCTGTTTAACAATATTGCCGTTATCAGGCGACTATTGATCTCTAAATGGTCTGACTCACGTAAAAAGGCCTAAAAAATTTGAAAAAACGGTAAAAAAAAAGAGGGATAACCCTTTGTTTGTGGAATGTATTCCATAAATAAGCGGAAATGAAGGAATTTTGTTCATCTTTCATAGATGAAGATTTAATGGATGAAAGGTTAGGAGGTGCCACAGAATGAACAGCAATGAAATTTATGTAAGTTTAGACATCGGTACATCCAATATTAAAGTGATCATTGGAGAAATGACCAGTGAATCCTTTAATGTTATTGGTGTTGGCCATGCAAAATCAGCTGGAATCCGAAAAGGTTCCATTGTAGATATTGATGAAACTGTTCGTTCCATAAAGAAAGCCGTTGAACAGGCAGAAAGAATGTTAGGAATCCCGATTAATGCCGTTATCGTAGGTGTAAAAGGAAACCATATTCAACTTCAACCTTGTCATGGAGTTGTAGCTGTATCAAGAGAAGATCGTGAAATTGGCGATGAGGATATTGCTAGAGTCATAGAGGCAGCTCAGGTCATATCAGTGCCTCCAGAAAGAGAAATCATCGATGTTATTCCACAACAGTTCATTGTTGATGGTACAGATGAAATCATTGATCCAAGAGGAATGCTTGGGGTACGATTGGAAATGGAAGGAACGGTTATAACCGGTTCTAAAACCATCTTACATAACTTACTTCGATGTGTAGAACGAGCAGGTCTTACAGTTGCTGATATTTGTTTAGAACCATTAGCTACTTCATCAATCGCTCTTTCTCGTGATGAAATGGAGCTTGGCGTAGCACTGATAGATATCGGCGGTGGTTCTACTACGCTTTCCGTTTTCGAACAGGGGACGATGCAATTAACGACAGTTTTACCGATTGGCGGAGACTTTATTACAAAGGATATATCAATCGGTCTAAGAACCTCTGCAGAAGATGCTGAACAAATCAAATTAAAACACGGGCATTCTTTTGTCGATTATGCTTCCAAAGATGAAACATTCACTGTGTCTCAGATCGGCTCTTCTCAAGAACAGGAAATTTCACAATATGAGCTTTCATTAATCATCGAGGCACGTATGGCCGAAATCTTTGAAATGATTGATGATGAATTGCATCAGCGCGGATATTCTGAACTACCGGGTGGTTTCGTCATCACTGGTGGGGTAGCAGCTATTCCAGGAGTATTGGAATTAGCTCAAGACATATTTCAACAGAATGTAAGGGTCTCATTACCTGATTATATTGGAGTAAGAGAACCGAAGTTCACAGCTGGGGTAGGGCTGATCCAATTTACTCACAAAAATGTTAAAGTACAAGGAAAAGAAGTTGCTTCCGCATTAGCCGAAGATGCAGAGGAGCCTTTGCCAAAGAAAAAACAGTCCAGCCAGAAGCCGGCACAAGAGAAACAATCCGGCGGAATGAAATCAAAAGTGAAAGACTGGTTTGGTTTATTTTTCGAATAACTTAAGGAACTAGTCATTAGGAGGAACGCTCATGTTAGAGTTTGATATGAATATGGATCAATTGGCAACGATTAAAGTTATAGGTGTTGGCGGCGGCGGAAGCAATGCTGTTAACCGAATGATTGAACATGGGGTACAAGGTGTAGAATTTATTTGTGTGAACACTGATGCACAAGCCTTGAACCTTTCAAAAGCACCGGTAAAAATGCAGATTGGCACGAAGCTAACAAGAGGTCTTGGAGCAGGTGCAAATCCTGATATCGGTAAAAAAGCTGCAGAAGAAAGCCGCGAACAGATTGAAGAAGCTCTAGCTGGGGCCGACATGGTATTCGTCACAGCGGGAATGGGTGGAGGAACTGGAACTGGTGCAGCTCCAGTCGTGGCTGAAATCGCAAAGGATCTTGGCGCACTTACTGTAGGTGTAGTTACAAGACCTTTCACTTTTGAAGGCCGCAAACGTTCTACACAGGCAGTTGGTGGAATTTCTGTATTAAAAGAAAAAGTGGATACACTCATCGTCATTCCAAACGATCGTCTACTAGAAATCGTTGATAAAAATACACCAATGCTTGAAGCATTCCGTGAAGCGGATAATGTACTTCGTCAAGGTGTACAAGGTATTTCTGACCTGATCGCTGTACCAGGTTTGATTAACTTGGACTTTGCAGACGTTAAGACGATCATGACAGAACGCGGATCTGCCTTAATGGGTATCGGTGTGGGTACTGGTGAAAACCGTGCTGCAGAAGCTGCTAAAAAGGCGATTTCTTCACCACTTCTTGAAACGTCTATCGACGGAGCAAAAGGTGTCTTGATGAATATTACGGGTGGAGCTAACTTAAGTCTTTATGAAGTAAACGAAGCGGCTGATATCGTTTCATCAGCATCTGATCCGGAAGTAAATATGATCTTCGGTTCTGTAATCAACGAAGAATTAAAAGATGAAATTCTTGTTACTGTTATTGCTACTGGTTTTGATGAGACTGAAAAGCTTGGGAATAATCAGCAAAGAGCTGAACGTCCAAGAATGCAGCAATCACCTGCATCTTCTACTCAATCTTATTCCAATCAAAGCCAGCCGCAATCACAAAGTCAGTCTCAGTCTCAATCACGTGAGGAAAGCCAGTCTGAATCTAGAAGCAACAATTCTTATTCCAATGCGGATTCAGATACTTTGGATATCCCTACGTTCTTGCGTAACCGCAGCCGTAACAGAAGAAGATAAGTTAACATTTGAAAGCATGTTCTCTTTTATAGAGAGCATGCTTTTTTTGTTGATTATTTGTTAGGCTTTTTCAGAGTAGTATTTGTAAGGAGTTGATTTCCGCTCCAGGTTGCTCGCTTTCCACGGGGCGAACGGTGAGCCTCCTGCCGCTACGCGCCTATAGAAGTCTCCACCTGCCCGCTCGTCCCGTAGGACAAGGAAGGCTCCGGCAGCGAAACATCGCACGAAGAAAATGCGATTTTCCATTTTCGAGGAGTCGGCAACCTTACGCTTCAATCAACTTACAAGGGAGGAAAAGAAAATCATCAATAATTATTCTGTTAGATCAAGGTCGTTCTGTGAGTCATTGATTTCCGATCAAATCAACTTGCATAGGAGAAAATACATTAAAAACGATCTGTTAGAGCAAGGTTGTTTACTGCTCCCCTTCAAAAGAAATTTCACTAAACAAAACTTCCTCCTAAGGATCATCTCACTATCAACTGTTGAACTGAAGAAACTCTTCTTTGCTTGTTAATCGGAGAGGAAGGACAAGACTCCTGCAGGATGAGTGAGACAGGTGATATCGTTCAATGGCGCGAAGCGACGAACGGGCTCACCACGCATCCTGCGGAAAGGGAGTCCCGGATCGGAGAGTAACCTCTTTCAAGAGCATCTAAGATTTGCTCCTAAGAGAAATCGGAAAAATTCTTGAATGATTGGTTAATCGGAGAGGAAGGACGAGACTCCTGCAGGATGAGTGAGACAGGTGAGATCGTTCAATGGCGCGAAGCGACGAGCGGGCTCACCGCGCACCCTGCGGAAAGGGAGTCCTGGATCGGAGAGTAACCTCTTTCAAACTGCGAGAAATTTTAAGATTTTTCTCTCCTTTTTTGTCATAATCTTGTCCCAAAAACGTATATCTAGCATATACGTTTTTTTGACAAAAAAAGAGAAAATAAGAACAATACTTCTCTCAAAAACTGACAGACTTTCAAACAACCTATACGTTATACTAATTTCAAAATTAGGAAAGGAGAAAACCAATGACCCTTTACTTGGATGTCATTTGGTTTCTTAATTTCTGCATTGATTATGTATTGATCTCGTTAACAGCTTATATTTTAAAGCGCAATGCATCGAAAAAGAGAATCCTTCTTGCTTCACTCCTTGCATCCAGTTATGTCCTATTAATGGTTTATCCAGAATTAATGGTTTATCCAGAATTAATGGTTTTCTCACAGCCTATTGTGAAATTTATCTGGTCGATAGCCATTATGCTTGCGGCTTTTGGTTTTAAGCGTATACGTTTTGTGGTAAAAAATGTAGCCATGTTTTATTTTGTTTCTTTTATAACGGGTGGCGGGATATTTGCACTTCATTATTTTATGCAGAGTGATGCTGTAATTATGAATGGTGTAATTACTACAAAGAGTACAGGAATGGGTGATCCGGTAAGTTGGTTATTTGTAGCTGCAGGGGTACCTGCTTTATGGTATTTTTCAAAGAAACGAGTGGATGACATTACTGTGGAAAAAATGGATTCCAACAGTCTTGTCAAAGTGAAAATCTCCATAGGAGAAGTCATTATTCAGGCAAATGGACTTATTGATACAGGTAATAAATTATACGATCCCATTTCAAAAATGCCCGTTATGGTGTTAGACATGAATATCCACAGTTCGAATTTTCCAGAAGCCATCCAAGCTGCAGCAAAAGATGTCATGTCGATTGGTACTGAAGAGAATGAGCATCCGTGGATCAACAGATTGAGAATTGTCCCATATCGTTCTGTAGGTCATCAGCAATTTCTTGCGTGCTTAAAGCCAGATCGTATTGAAATCGAGAAGGAGGATCTTATAGCTTGTTCTCCACCTGCTTTAGTTGGCTTAAGCTGGACGACATTATCAAGTGAAGGGCAGTTCGATGCGATCGTGCATCCCAAAATGTATCTTCAACATGTACAAGCGTCATAGAAATACACAATGTGAAAGGGGAGTAAAAATGATCAGCAAATTGCGACTTAGATTAACAATGGTTTGGTATAAGTTATTATTTAAACTTGGTTTAAAATCTGATGAAATTTATTACATTGGCGGCAATGAAGCGCTGCCTCCCCCATTAAGCAAAGAAGAAGAAGCGGTTTTGCTCGAAAAACTTCCGTCTGGTGATAAGGCTGCTAAATCTCTGCTGATCGAGCGGAATTTACGTCTTGTTGTCTATATTGCCAGAAAGTTTGAAAATACAGGAATCAATATTGAGGACTTAATCAGTATAGGAACAATCGGCTTAATAAAAGCTGTTAATACATTTAATCCCGAAAAAAAGATCAAGCTCGCCACCTATGCGTCGAGATGTATAGAGAATGAAATTTTGATGTACTTAAGACGAAATAACAAAACACGTTCGGAAGTATCTTTTGATGAACCATTAAATGTGGATTGGGATGGAAATGAACTGCTGCTGTCAGATGTTCTTGGGACTGAAGACGATATCATTACAAAAAGAATAGAAGCAAATGTTGACCGAAAACTTTTGCTTAAAGCTCTATTTACGTTGAATGACAGAGAGAAACAGATCATGGAATTACGGTTCGGTCTCTCTGGAGGAGAAGAAAAAACACAAAAAGATGTGGCAGATATGCTGGGTATTTCTCAATCCTATATTTCAAGACTTGAGAAGCGAATTATTAAAAGACTTCAAAAAGAATTTAATAAGATGGTCTAGGCATTATTTTATATAGGGTATTGAATCATTAAGGGTTTAAATCACTATTTACAATTGCATAAATTTCCCTCCATTCGGTGATACTTAATTTGAAATTAGCTCCCGGCAGGAGGGAAAAGACTTGACAAGAAATAAAGTTGAAATTTGCGGAGTTGACACATCAAAGCTTCCTGTTTTAAAAAACCCAGAGATGCGTATCTTGTTTGATAAAATGCATAAGGGTGATCCCGATGCACGAGAAACTCTAGTGAATGGAAACCTCAGACTTGTACTGAGTGTGATTCAACGTTTTAACAATCGAGGCGAGCATGTTGATGATTTATTTCAAGTAGGGTGTATCGGACTCATGAAATCCATTGATAATTTTGACCTTAGTCAAAATGTAAAGTTTTCTACCTATGCGGTACCAATGATTATAGGTGAGATTCGCCGATATCTTCGGGACAATAATCCGATACGTGTTTCCAGAAGCCTAAGAGATATTGCTTATAAAGCTTTGCAAGTTCGTGACCAGCTTATGAATAAATTATCCCGGGAGCCGACCGCGCAGCAGATTGCAGAAGCATTAGATGTACCAAAAGAAGAAGTTGTTTTTGCACTTGATGCCATACAAGATCCTGTTTCATTGTTTGAACCAATCTATAATGATGGTGGCGATCCGATCTTTGTAATGGATCAAATTAGTGATGACAAAGCGAAAGACATGCAATGGATTGAAGAAATCGCTTTAAAAGAAGGAATGAGACGTCTAAATGACAGAGAGAAAATGATATTAACGATGCGATTCTTTCAAGGAAAGACACAGATGGAAGTGGCCGATGAAATTGGTATCTCACAAGCCCAAGTGTCAAGACTTGAGAAAGCGGCGATTTCACAGATGAACAAAAATATACAGAGCAGTTAAAACCCGTAGATTTGCGGGTTTTTTTTATTGACGGTGAACATGAAACTGCTTGTTCCCTCATATAATGAAAACAGAAAGGCGGGTTGTGACATGAACAAAATATCAGACTTTCAAGTTAAAGACGTTGTTAACGTAGCAAACGGAAAAAAACTTGGCCATATTGCTGATCTTGAAATCAATTTAAATACAGGAAAGATTGATGCGATCATTATTCCCGGTGCAGGAAAAATGCTTGGCTTTTTTGCAAGAGAGAATGATATTGTTATTCCATGGCGCAACATTGTAAAAATTGGTGCAGACGTCATACTCGTCCGGCATATGGAAGCAAGTGAACTAAATGAATATGTAAAAGAGCCGTTTGATCAAATGAAATAAACGGTTCTTTTTTTCTTTTTTCCTCAAAAAATGTGGTAAAATAAAGATAAAACTTTCCAGGAGGTACATACATATGAAGACGTTTAAACAAACTGGAAAGTACCTACTTATTGAAGAATGGCGAAAAGAGAACCCTTTGATCACCGCAGGTTTCACAATGCGTGATGGAGGGTATAGTCCAATGCCTTTCTGCTCATTAAATATGGGGTTTCATGTTAATGATGACCCCCGCTATGTACAAGATAACCGCAAAATGTTTGCAGATGAAATTAATTTTCCTATTACTAATTGGGTAGGTTCTAAGCAAGTTCACGGGACGAAGATTGTTAGAGTAACAGAAAAAGACCGTGGCAGAGGTTCACTGGATTTTGATTCAGCGATCCCGGATGTTGACGGATTGTACACTGAGCTTAGAGATATTCTATTAACTTCTCTTTATGCGGATTGTGTTCCATTGTACTTTTATTCCCCAAAGAATAATTTGATCGGACTTGCACATGCAGGGTGGCGTGGAACAGTAGGAAAAATAGGACCTAAAATGGTTGAGATCTGGTGTGAAAGAGAGAAAGCAGACCTCCATGAAATTAAGGCGGCGATCGGACCGGCAATCGGTGAATGCTGTTATGAGGTGGATGAAAAGGTTATCCGCGAAGTCAAGACAGCTCTAAATAAAGAAGAAAATCCTGATGTATTCACAGCTAAACACAATGGCCGTTATCAGCTGAATTTACAAAAATTGAATGAGAGTTTGCTATTGGAAGCAGGTTTGCTCCCAAAAAACATCATAACCTCTACACAATGTACGAGCTGTGAAAATTCTTTGTTCTTTTCACACCGCAAAGACAATGGCAAGACGGGCAGGATGATGAGTTTTATAGGCTGGAAAGGAGTTAAGTAAGCGTTTGAACATATTAGATAATAAAGAAAAGATTTTAAAGAAAATAGAAGAAGTTTGCTTGAAAAAAAACAAAGATCCTAAGGGCGTTAATCTAGTTGCTGTTACGAAATATGTAAGTAATGAAACAACGAAGAACGCTGTCTTAGCGGGCATCGAACATATCGGTGAAAATCGAATTGAAGGATTGCTCGAAAAAAAGGAATATCTGAAAGACATGGATGTGAAATGGCATTTTATAGGCACACTTCAGTCCCGAAAAGTAAAAGATATCATTAATCACGTTGACTATATTCATTCCTTAGATCGGCTAAGTTTGGCAAAAGAAATACAAAAAAGAGCTGACAAGACAATTTCTTGCTTTGTACAAGTGAACGTTGCAGAAGAAGATTCAAAGCATGGACTGGCAGTAAAAGAAGTCGTTGGTTTTGTCGATAAACTAAAAGACTACGATAAGATTAAAGTAGTCGGTCTTATGACGATGGCGCCTTATACAGAAGATGAGTCGGTCTTAAGAAATGTCTTTTCAACGTTAAAACAATTGCAACGAGACATTCAAAATAAAAAATTTTCTCATGCACCATGTGAAGAGCTTTCTATGGGAATGTCCAACGACTATGTGATAGCAGTTGAAGAAGGAGCAACTTTTGTACGAATAGGTACAGACTTAGTTGGAAAAGAATTCTAGGAGGTGGAATCAATGGGAATCAAAACAAAGTTTAAACGATTTTTTGATTTAGAAGATGATTATGAGTATGAAAATGAATACGAAGAAGAATCGTTGGCTGAAGAGGAAGAGATTACACCATCTCATACGAAAAAAGGCAAGCCGAATGTTGTGAGCTTGCAAAGTATTCAACAACAGGTTAAGGTTGTTCTTGTTGAGCCGCGCGTATATGCTGAAGCTCAAGATATTGCAGATCAGCTCAAAAATCGAAGAGCTGTAGTTATGAATTTACAAAGAATCCCGCATGATCAAGCGAAACGGATCGTAGACTTCTTATCAGGGACCGTTTATGCGATCGGCGGAGATATCCAAAAGCTCGGACCAAACACATTTTTGTGCACGCCTGAAAACGTAGATGTTTCCGGTACGATCTCAGAAATGATGGAAGAAGACTAAATCAGGCAGGTGAAATTTATTGGTATACGAAATTGCATACGTCGCTCAGAAACTTATACAAATCTACTACTACATGATTATAGGGTACATACTTTTATCTTGGTTTCCAAATGCTAGAGAGTCATCGATCGGGCAGGTAATAGGAAGACTGGTTGAACCTTACCTTTCTCCTTTCCGTAAGATTATTCCGCCTTTAGGAATGATCGATCTATCACCAATCGTAGCGTTGATGTCACTTCATTTTGCACAATATGGTGTAAGTGCAGTAGCTAGAATGCTTGCGGGTTCTTTTTAAGGAATATATATGAGTATTTATCAGCACTTCCGGCCTGATGAACATGAGTTCGTTGATCGCGTCATACGGTGGAAATTAGAAACAATAGAACGATACAGTCCGAAGCTTACTGATTTCCTGGATCCGCGGGAACAGGAAATTGTGAAAACAATTGTAGGAAACGATCCGGATGTCCGCCTCTCTCTTTGGGGTGGCTCTTCTTTTTCTGAAAGAAAAAGAGCACTGCTTTTTCCAGAGTATTATGACGCAACTCAAGAGGACTTTCAGCTCGTCTTTTATGACATTGACTATCCTTCAAAATTCACGACCATCGAGCATCGGGACGTACTTGGCGCCTTGATGAACATCGGTGTGAAAAGAGGTAAGTATGGCGATATCCTTATATCAGGAGATCGCGTGCAGTTTGTTTGTGCATCAGAAATATCAAGTTTTATAGAATTGAACCTTACGAAAGTAGGAAAATCAGGGATTAAGCTGCACCGTATTGAAAAAAGTGACTTGATGCCAATTGAAACGAATTATGATGAAAGAAATGGTACCGTTTCTTCTCTACGGCTGGATGTAGTCGTCGCGGAAATCTATAATCTATCACGCTCAAAAGCATCGCCTTTAATTCAAAGTGGCCGAGTTAAACTGAATCATAAAATAACCGACCAGCTATCATCAGAGGTGATGGAAGGTGATGAACTCTCTGTTAGAGGGTTTGGCAGAAGCAAATTATTCGCTATCGAAGGTATGACCAAGAAAGAAAAATGGCGTATTCGATATGGACTTTTAAAATAATTTCTGGGAATAGCAGGAATGACAGACATTTTGTCGAATTTAGGTAAAAAATAATGCATCTATGGAGGTGGCTGTTTTGCCTTTAACGCCGTTGGATATTCACAATAAAGAATTTTCAAGAGTTTTCAGAGGGTATAGTGAAGATGAAGTAAATGACTTCTTAGATCAAGTCATTAAAGATTACGAAGCGGTTATTCGTGAAAAGAAAGATTTAGAGGAGACAGTTTCCAAGCTCGAAGAAAAGATTTCCTACTTTAAAAATATTGAAGAAACGTTGAATAAATCCATACTTGTTGCTCAAGAGACGGGTGAGGAAGTTAAACGTACAGCTACAAAAGAAGCGCGTTTGATCGTTAAAGAAGCTGAAAAGAATGCAGACAGAATCATAAATGAAGCTTTATCAAAATCAAGAAAGATTTCCATGGAGATTGATGAGTTAAAAAAGCAATCATCTGTATACCGTACCAGATTCAGAATGTTGATTGAAGCTCAGTTAGAAATGTTAAAGAATGATGATTGGGATTCTTTAAATGCTCCAGAAAACCTTGAGGGCTATGAGCTTAAAGAAGTAAAGACGGAAACTTGACATTCATTTAAAAAATCGCATATACTTTTGTAAGATTAATATGTAACGAAGACGGGGACAGTAAAATACATAACTCTATTCTAGCGAACCAGGATACGGTGCAAGCCTGGTATAGGGAAGTATTCGAAAATCACCCCTGAGTTCCTGTACTGAAAAGCATGAGTAAGTTCAGGCGTTTCATCCACGCTACGGATGACTAAGTGGGTTTTAAATCTTAATTTAGAACTTATTAGGGTGGTACCGCGGGATAACCTTCTCGTCCCTACTGTAACAGTAGTGGGCGAGAAGGTTTTTTTTAATGTCTTTTCTAAATTGCAATTAAAAAGTTTGCCGTTTCTCTACATGGCAAGTTGATTGCGTGCAAGGTGCGAGACTCTTACGGGACAAGTGGGACAGGTGAGACTCCTAACGCCGCAAAGCGCAGGATGCTCACCGCCCGCCCCGTGGAAAGCGGGCATCCTGAAACGGAATCAACCTCTCACACAATCATCAAAGATCGCGGAACACAACCTTTTATTTTTACGGTAACGATATTAAGGAGGAAAAGCAATGAATTATAAAGACACACTCTTGATGCCTAAAACAGAGTTTCCGATGCGTGGAAACCTTCCGCAGCGTGAACCTGTCGTTCAAGAAAAATGGAACAAATTAGATATCTACAACAAGGTGATGGAAAAAACGAAGGATCTACCGCCTTTTATCCTTCATGATGGTCCTCCTTATGCAAATGGTGATATTCACATCGGCCATGCTGAAAATAAGATCTTAAAAGATATCATCGTTCGTTTTAAATCGATGACAGGTCACTATTCTCCATATGTACCTGGATGGGATACACATGGTCTTCCAATTGAGACTGCTCTAACAAAGAGTGGAAAAGTTAAAAGAAAAGAACTGACGGTTGCTGAGTTCCGTAAACTTTGTGAAGAGTATGCATTGAAGCAAGTGGATCATCAACGTGAGCAATTTAAACGTCTAGGTGTCCGCGGGGATTGGGAAAATCCTTATATCACGTTAAATAAAGGGTATGAAGCTAGACAGATTGAAGTATTTGGCGAGATGGCAAAAAGGGACTTAATCTATAAAGGATTAAAGCCTGTTTATTGGTCTCCATCATCAGAATCTGCACTAGCTGAGGCTGAGATCGAGTATCAAGATAAGCGTTCTCCTTCTATCTATGTAGCCTTTGATGTGAAAGATGGAAAAGGCATTTTAGATAATGATGAAAAATTAGTGATCTGGACAACAACTCCTTGGACGATTCCAGCAAACCTTGGTATTGCTGTTCATCCAGAGCTTGATTATGTTTCCGTTCAAACTGAAAACGGTAAATATGTTGTAGCTGAAGCGCTAGTAGAATCTTTAAAGCAAGAGTTCGAATGGGAACAAGCTGAAATTGTTAAGCGATTTAAAGGTGCTGAAATCGAACGCGCGGTTGCTGTTCATCCGCTGTATGATCGTGATTCCCTTGTTATGCTAGGTGATCATGTAACTACAGATGCAGGTACAGGTTGTGTTCATACTGCTCCTGGGCACGGGGAAGATGACTTCCTTGTAGGTAAGCGATATGGGTTAGATGTTTTATGTCCTGTGGATGACCGTGGTGTAATGACAAAAGACGCTCCTGGTTTTGAAGGTATGTTCTACGATGAAGCGAATAAGCCAATCACTGAACAGCTGAAGGAAAAAGGTGCATTATTGAAGCTATCGTTCATCACGCACTCCTATCCGCATGACTGGAGAACGAAGAAACCTGTTATTTTCAGAGCAACAGCTCAATGGTTCGCTTCAATCAAAGGAATTCGTGAAGATATGCTTCGCTCAATTGAAGAAGTAAACTGGATTCCTTCATGGGGAGAAACTCGCCTTCACAACATGATCAAAGACCGAGAAGACTGGTGTATTTCTCGTCAGCGTGCATGGGGTGTGCCGATTCCAGTATTCTATGGTGAAGATGGTGAAGCGATTCTTACGGAAGAAACAATCTCTCATGTTGCAAAACTGTTCAGAGAGCACGGTTCTAATGTTTGGTTCGAAAGAGAAGCGAAGGACTTACTTCCTGAAGGATTCACTTCTCCGCACAGTCCAAACGGACGTTTCTCAAAAGAAACAGACATCATGGATGTGTGGTTTGATTCAGGGACATCACACTGGGGTGTACTTGAAGAAAGAGAGAACTTAGTTCGTCCGGCAGATCTCTACCTTGAAGGTTCTGACCAATATCGAGGCTGGTTCAACTCATCACTTTCAACTTCAGTTGCCATCACTGGTAAAGCCCCTTATAAAGCTGTGCTAAGCCATGGATTTGTTCTAGATGGTGAAGGACGTAAGATGAGTAAATCGATCGGTAACACACTAGATCCGATTAAGGTGATGAAGCAGTTAGGTGCCGATATCATTAGACTTTGGGTTTCTTCTGTAGATTATCAAGCGGATGTACGTGTATCCGATGATATTTTAAAACAGGTTGCAGAAGTATACCGTAAAATCAGAAATACACTTCGTTTCTTATTAGGAAATTTGCATAATTTTGATCCTAAACAGCATGCAGTAGCATTTGAAGATATGCCGGACCTTGATAAATATATGATGGTTAAGCTGGATCAAGTGGTTGCAAAAGTTAAAAAAGCATATGAAGAGTATCAATTTATTACGGTTTATAATACGATCCACAACTTCTGTACGATCGATTTAAGTTCTTTCTATTTAGATATGGCAAAAGACACACTTTATATCCAAGCTGAAGATGATCAAAAACGCAGAAGCATTCAAACTGTATTATATGAATCACTCACGGCTCTAACTAAACTTGCTGCGCCTGTTTTATCCCATACGGCAGATGAAGTTTGGGAATATATCCCAGGAGTTGAAGAGGAAAGTGTTCAATTGACTTCTATGCCAGAAGTGAAGAACTACAAAGATACAGAACAGCTTGAAAAAGAATGGGATCTGTTCATGGATGTTCGTGATGAGGTTCTAAAAGCTCTTGAAGAAGCAAGAAGCCAAAAGACGATCGGAAAATCACTTACTGCGTTTATCACACTGTATCCGACGGATTCACTTAAGCCTTGGCTTGAACGTGTAGAGGATTTGAATAAACTCTTTATCGTTTCTAAAGCTGAAGTTGGAGGCGTAAAGTCCGAAGCACCTGAAAATGCATCTGTTTTTGAGCACGTGGCTGTTTCTGTAACTTCTGCAGAAGGTGAAACATGTGAGAGATGCTGGGTCGTTTCAGAGGAAGTTGGAAAAAGTGACAATCATCCAACACTTTGTGCGAGCTGTGCAGATATCGTAGAAAAGAACTATGCTTAATAGTGAGAGAAATCCCGTGATACCGCGGGATTTTTTCTTTTAAATCTATGCAGAAATAATCAGATGAATGGGTAAATTAAATTGTAGAACATCCGACGGCTGTGCTACAATTCATAAAGACATATTTCAAATATCGGAGGAGTTCTTTTGTTTTATTATCTATTGGCCTTGTTAATGTTTGCTGCTGATCAAGCGACAAAATGGATGATTGTAAAAAAGATGGACCTCGGCCAGTCTATCCCTGTCATCGATCAAGTATTCTACATAACCTCACACCGTAACAGAGGGGCTGCATTCGGTATTCTGCAAGATCAGCGATACTTTTTTATTATCATAACGATTATTGTTGTTGGAGCTGTCATCTACTATTTACAGAAGCATGCAACTGATAAATTGCTTAAAACGGCACTTGCACTTGTTCTTGGTGGTGCATTAGGAAACTTTATTGATCGTCTACTGCGTGGAGAAGTTGTAGACTTTGTTGATGTTTATATCGGAAGCTATGATTTCCCTATCTTTAATGTTGCAGACAGTGCGTTAGTAATCGGTGTAGGTTTGATTTTTATTCAGAGTTTTATGGATAGCAAACAGAAGGAGACAGAAAATGAGTAAATTTGAATATACGGTAACTTCAGAACAAAAAGGGAACCGTATTGATAAAGTTTTATCTGATGTCCAAGAGGAATGGTCAAGATCACAGATTCAAAATTGGATTAAAGATAAAATTGTCTTACTAAACGATAGACCGGTTAAATCAAATTATAAATGTGCAACCGGTGATGTTGTTGAAATCGAAATTCCTGAACCACAGGAACTGGACGTTGTGCCAGAAGAGATGGATCTTGATATCGTTTATGAAGACTCTGATGTTCTTGTGGTGAACAAACCTAGAGGAATGGTCGTTCACCCAGCACCAGGACACTATAGTGGAACCCTCGTAAACGGTTTGATGGCACATTGCAAAGATTTATCTGGAATCAATGGTGTTCTTCGCCCTGGAATCGTCCATCGGATCGATAAGGATACGTCAGGATTATTAATGGTTGCTAAAAATGATATGGCACATGAATCACTTGTAAACCAGCTTAAGGCCAAAACAACAACAAGAGTTTATAAAGCGATCGTACATGGGGTGATGCCGCATGATCAAGGAACAATTGATGCTCCAATCGGCCGGGATAAAAGTGACCGCCAGAAAATGACCGTAACGGATGAGAACAGCCGTGATGCTGTCACACATTTCAATGTGATTAAACGATTCACGAACTTTACATTCGTGGAATGCCAGCTTGAGACGGGTAGAACGCACCAGATTCGCGTTCATATGAAGTATATTGGATTCCCGTTAGCTGGAGATCCTAAGTACGGTCCCTCTAAAACCCTTCCAATTGATGGACAGGCTCTTCATGCTCAAACGTTGGGCTTTAAGCATCCTCGAACGGACGAGTACATGGAATTTGAGAGAGAGATTCCATCTGAAATGCAAGACCTATTGGATTTGTTAGAGAAAAGAAGTTGACAAAGAGAATACAGTTTGTCATAATCAATGTAACTTAAATAGTCCTTTAACTTTAGTCCCGTGAGGCTGAGAAGGAAACGTTATTAATGAGAATCCATATGGGATTACTCTATCCTCTCGTCATGCGTGACGGGAGGATTTTTTTTGCAGACGATGACGGTTAAAGGGACCATGGAAATAAGGGAGGGTGCATTATGTCAAAAACAGTTTTAATGGATGACCAGGCAATTAGAAGAGCGTTGACCCGAATTGCTCATGAAATCATAGAGCGGAATAAAGGCGTCACGAACATTGTATTAGCTGGCATAAAAACCCGAGGTGAGTTTCTTGCAAAAAGACTTGCTGAAAGAATTGAACAAATTGAAGGAAACGCTGTTTCAGTAGGTGTGATTGATATTACGCTCTATCGAGATGACCTTAGAATCAAGACGGAAAATCAAGAACCTGAGTTAAAAGGAACGGATATTCCTGTAGAAGTAACAGATAAAAAAATTATCTTAGTAGATGATGTTCTATATACCGGAAGAACCGTCAGAGCTGCTATGGATGCAATCATGGATCTAGGAAGAGCATCGAGCATCCAGTTGGCCGTACTGATTGACAGAGGTCACAGGGAACTTCCGATCAGAGCCGATTATGTTGGAAAAAACGTACCAACTTCAAGTGAGGAAGTCATTTCAGCTTCGTTGATCGAGGTTGACGGACTCGATGAAGTAGCGATCTCAACAAATAAATAATATCCCTTTAAATACAGTCCAGAGAGGCTGGCAAGGGAGGTAATAAATCGCGTGCAGTATAGGATAACTGTATGCGTGTGCCTCCACGGCCTCTTTTGCAAAAGCAAAAGAGGTTTTTTTATGGCAAGAAAGCTTTTTTAAAAGAGGAGGTCATTCGATATGGAAAACAATACAAAGGCAATTTTAGATGTGAATGAAAAACCATCACCGGTTCAATGGCTTACACTAAGCCTCCAGCACTTATTCGCGATGTTTGGTGCAACTGTACTTGTCCCGTTCTTAGTGGGACTTCATCCTGGTGTGGCACTTGTGTCAAGTGGACTTGCTACACTGGCTTACCTACTCGTAACAAAAGGACAGATTCCGGCATACCTCGGGTCGAGCTTTGCTTTTATTACTCCGATCTTGACTGTAAAAGCTTTTGGCGGTCCCGAAGCTGCAATGCTCGGAAGTTTCTTAGCAGGTTTGGTATACGGGGCGGTCGCATTACTCATTAGAGGCTTTGGTTTTAAATGGTTGATGCGCGTACTCCCTCCAATTGTAGTAGGACCTGTAATTATCGTAATCGGTCTCGGTCTTGCAAATGTTGCTGTAGGAATGGCAATGAATGTACCAGGAACTGAAAACTACAGCTTAACTCACTTTACAGTTGCTCTTTTTACGCTAGCTGTAACCATCATTTGCTCCATCTTTTTTAGAGGAATCTTAGGAATCATCCCGATCTTAATCGGAATCATCTCTGGATATACGTTCGCATACTTTAGAGGATTGGTCGATTTCACAAAAGTAGCTGAAGCAAAATGGATTCAAGCTCCGGATTTCATCGTACCGTTCGTAACTTATACTCCTGACTTCTCATGGAGCATCGCGATGATCATGATGCCTGTAGCAGCAGTAACGATCGCTGAACATATCGGACATCAGCTTGTACTATCCAAGGTAGTTGGACGCAATTTTATAGAAAAACCAGGTCTTCATCGCTCCATTTTAGGAGACGGAATTGGGGTTATGATCGGCTCTATGATTGGTGGACCGCCAGTAACAACTTACGGTGAAAACATTGGTGTATTGGCAATCACAAGAGTCTACTCAGTGTTTGTAATAGGAGGTGCTGCCGTGACAGCCATCCTGTTCGGATTCTCTGGTAAGGTAACAGCATTGATCAGCACAATTCCAACAGCAGTTATGGGAGGAGTATCGATCCTCTTGTTCGGAATCATCGCTTCTTCAGGATTAAGAATGCTGGTAGACAACAACATCGATTTCGGAAACAAAAGAAACTTGATCATCTCTTCTGTTATTCTTGTAACTGGAATTGGAGGAGCGGCACTCAAGATTAGTGAAAACTTTGAGGTTGCTGGAATGGCGCTTGCAACATTAATTGGAATCTTCTTGAACCTGGTACTGCCGGGAAAAGAAGAAGATAAAGATTTAATGAACAAGATGTTTAAAAAAAACGGTAACGACACAGCTGCATAAACCACCTTTTAATTAAGTACGAGAGACTTAAAAGGGTGAACTTTAATCAATAGGAGAACGTTGTTTCTTCTGTTAAGGTGCACCCTGAAAAAACTTTCAGGGTGCTATTTTTTTGTAAAAGGAGAGTTTGGGATGAATCATCTGCTATCAATGAATGAATTATCGATTGAAGACATCCAGTACATTTTAAATACGGCTGAAGAATTTAGAGGCGGTAAACAAGAGACATCGTTTGATCAGAAGATGATCGCAAATTTATTTTTTGAGCCAAGCACAAGAACAAGGTTCAGTTTTGAGGCTGCTGAGCACAAGCTTGGTATGAAACCTATGAATGTTGAAGTAAGTGGATCAAGTGTACAAAAAGGCGAAACCTTGTATGATACTTTACGCACACTTGAGGAAATCGGAGTTTCGGGGTTTGTCATCAGGCATCCTGAAGATCGCTACTTTGATGGCTTAGCTGAAAAAATAAAGGTACCAATCATCAACGCAGGTGATGGCTGCGGAAATCATCCCACGCAATCACTTTTAGACCTATTAACGATCCAGCAAGAGTTCATTGTTATTCAGGGGATCACGGTGGTCATCGTTGGCGATATTCTTCACAGTCGAGTAGCCCGCTCTAATGCTGAAGTTCTCCGAAAGATGGGTGCAAGAGTGCTATTTTCTGGCCCTGAAGAGTGGTTTGTAGATGAATGGAAGGATGATTTCATCCCGATGGATGAAGCAGTAGAAGTCGCTGATGTCGTAATGATGCTAAGGATTCAGCATGAAAGACATAGCGCAAGTATGCTGCTGACAAAGGATGACTATCACAAGCATTATGGTTTAACAGTAGAACGCGAAAGAAAAATGAAGGAGCATAGCATCATCATGCATCCAGCTCCAGTGAATCGCGGAGTAGAAATAGCAGACGAGCTGGTGGAATGTGATCGCTCTAGAATATTTAAACAAGTTCAAAACGGCGTATACATCCGAATGGCTGTGCTTAAATGGACACTAAAATCAAACCAGGAGGCGGTAAACAATGGGTTACTTATTGAAAAACGCTAGCATTTTAGACGGAAAGAACAATCTGATCGAAATAGATATCCTGATTGAAAATGATGTGATAACGAAAATAGAAAAGAACATCTCAAGTGATCAGCATGAAGTATTTGAAGCAGAAGGAAAACTCGTTACTCCCGGTTTTGTAGACCTGCATGTTCATTTAAGAGAGCCGGGTGGTGAACATAAAGAAACGATTGAGACAGGAACAAAAGCAGGGGTGAAAGGCGGTTATACAACTCTAGCCGCAATGCCTAACACTCGTCCAGTCCCAGATACGGTTGAAACGATGGAATTTATTCAGCAAAGAATCAAAGAAACGGCAAGCTGCAGAGTGTTGCCATATGCCTCAATAACAACTCGGCAGATCGGTAAAGAATTAACGGATTTTAGCGGATTATTAGAAAAAGGAGCCTTTGCTTTTACAGATGATGGAGTTGGTGTTCAATCAGCCGGTATGATGCTAAAGGCTATGAAAGAAGCAAGTAAGAATGACGCAGTAATCGTCGCTCATTGTGAAGACAATACACTCCTTCCTAAAGGAGGGGCGTTTCATGAAGGGGGATTCACTGAAGCAGAAGGCTTGCCTGGTATTCCATCTGTGAGTGAATCTGTTCATATCGCGCGTGATGTTCTTCTAGCTGAAGCTGCAAACGCAAGATATCATGTCTGTCATGTTAGTACAAAAGAGTCTGTAAGAGTTATTAAAGACGCAAAACGTGCTGGGATTAAAGTTACAGCAGAAGTTACGCCACATCATTTGATCTTAAGTGATAAGGACATTAAGCCAAACGATACACATTATAAAATGAATCCGCCACTTAGAAGCGAAAGTGATCGTGAGGCACTGATACAAGGATTAAAAGAAGGCACATTAGACTTTATCGCAACAGACCATGCTCCACACAGTGCAGAAGAGAAAAAACAGGATATTGAACTCGCCCCTTTTGGAATCGTAGGACTGGAAACCGCTTTTCCGCTTCTCTACACGGAGCTTGTTTTAAAAAAGAATATTCTTACACTGCAAGAGCTAGTCGACATGATGACCAAAAAGCCTGCTGAGAGCTTTAACCTTCCGTTCGGAAGACTTTCAGAAGGAGTAAAAGCCGATCTAACAGTCGTTGATCTCGATAGAGAAGAAACAATCGATGCAGAAACCTTTGTATCGAAAGGTAAAAATACACCTTTTGGTGGAAGAGTATGCAAAGGTTGGCCAGTCGCAACCATTTTTGAAGGAAAGCTTGTTTACAACAAGGAGGAGAGCTTCGTATGAAACGTTACTTAATCTTAGAAGATGGCACAATTTTTAAGGGTCTAGCATTTGGTTCAAGCCGTGAATCGAACGGTGAGGTTGTTTTTACAACGAGTATGACAGGCTATCAAGAGGTTTTGACAGATCCTTCATACTGTGACCAAATCATCACTTTCACATATCCGCTAGTAGGGAATTATGGAATTAATCGAACAGATTATGAATCCATACGCCCTGCAGCAAGCGGAATTATCGTAAATGAACATGCAGAGTTTCCAAATCATCATGAAGGCATGCAATCGTTAAGCAGCTGGCTGACAGCAAAGGACATTCCAGGACTTTACGGAATAGATACAAGAAAACTAACAAGAAAAATCAGACAGCATGGAACGTTAAAAGGAAGATTGTCGAACACGATTGAAAATGCTCAAGAAATAATTAATGAAATAAATGCAGCACCTCTAACAACGGATCAAGTATCAAAAGTGACGACGAAGACTCCCTATCACCTTCCAAACAGTGGAAATAGAGTGGTTGTAGTAGATTTTGGAGTAAAAACAGGTATGTTAAGAGAATTATCAAGAAGGTTGTGTGATGTGATCGTCGTTCCTTATAACACGCCAGCAGCCGATATTATCCGCTTACAGCCAGACGGTGTTCTATTAAGCAACGGACCTGGGGATCCAAAAGATGTACCTGAAGGCATCACGATGATACAAGAGCTTTTAAACTATAATATACCGATTTTAGGAATCTGCTTAGGTCATCAGCTTCTTGCTCTTGCTTGCGGCGGTGACACGGAGAAACTGAAATTCGGACATCGCGGATCGAATCATCCCGTGAGAGACCTCGAGACAGGTAAGATTGCACTTACTTCTCAAAACCATGGTTATGCCGTTACAGTGGATTCGTTAGTGAACACATCGTTGGAACTTACACATCAGGCTGTAAACGATGGGACTGTTGAAGGGTTGAAACATAAAGTGAAAAGGGCTTTTTCTATCCAATACCATCCTGAAGCATCACCTGGTCCTCAAGATTCGAATCCAATCTTCGATGACTTCATGAAAATGATCAAAACAACAAAGAAAGAAGGTTTGATGCAGAATGCCTAAACGACATGACATCCGAAAAATTTTAGTAATTGGATCAGGACCAATCGTAATTGGACAAGCAGCAGAATTTGACTATGCAGGAACACAAGCTTGCCAAGCATTAAAAGAAGAGGGATATGAAGTTGTTCTTGTGAACTCAAACCCGGCAACGATTATGACCGATCCGAACATGGCAGATAAAGTATACATTGAACCTTTAACGCTTGAATTTGTATCAAGAATTATCCGCCAGGAACGTCCAGATGGTCTACTTGCTACTCTTGGAGGACAGACCGGTCTGAACTTGGCAGTTGAACTCTTCAACTCTGGCATTTTAGAAGAATATAATGTGGAACTTTTAGGAACTAAGCTACCATCCATTCAGCAAGCGGAAGACCGTGATTTGTTTAGAGAATTAATGAGAGAGCTAAATGAGCCCGTTCCTGAGAGCGCAATTGTTCACAACATGGAAGAAGCAAAGGAATTTGTTGACCAACATGGATACCCGGTGATTATTCGCCCAGCCTTTACACTTGGCGGAACCGGTGGGGGCATCGTAAATGATGAAGAAGAATTCTTAGAGATCACAGCAGCGGGACTGCATGCAAGTCCTGTTGGCCAAGTATTGATCGAAAAAAGCATTGCTGGTTTTAAAGAAGTAGAGTACGAAGTGATGAGAGATAAGAATGACACAGCGATCGTTGTTTGTAACATGGAGAACATTGATCCAGTGGGGATCCATACAGGAGATTCAATCGTTGTTGCACCAAGTCAAACCTTAACAGACAGAGACTATCAGCTGCTAAGGAACGCTTCATTAAAGATAATCAGAGCTTTAAAAATAGAAGGCGGCTGTAATGTTCAGCTCGCGCTGGATCCAGATAGCTCGCAATATTATGTAATCGAAGTGAATCCGCGGGTAAGCCGTTCATCCGCATTAGCTTCAAAAGCTACCGGTTATCCGATCGCGAAGCTTGCAGCTAAGATCGCTGTAGGGTATACGCTAGACGAAGTTAAAAATCCTGTAACAGGTACTACTTATGCTTGTTTTGAACCAGCCCTGGATTACATCGTAACGAAAATACCAAGATGGCCGTTCGACAAGTTTGAAGGTGCGAACCGAAAACTTGGCACTCAAATGAAAGCCACTGGAGAAGTAATGGCGATCGGCCGTAACTTTGAAGAATCACTGTTAAAAGCAGTGCGCTCTCTTGAGATTTCAGCTTTCCACCTGGGAGTGACGGATAATCAACTAACGGTATCAGAAGTAGAAGAAAAAATCTTGCGAGCTGATGATGAGCGGTTATTCTATATCGCTGAAGCATTTAGAATGGGAATCACAGTTGAGCAGATTCATGAATGGACAAAGATTGATCTTTTCTTCCTTGAAAAACTCCACGGCATGATTCTACTTGAAAACAGAGTGAAAGAACGAAAGCATGATGCCGGTATCTTACAGAAAGCGAAGGAAAAAGGATTTAGTGATAGGTGGATCGCAGACGCATGGGGCGTGGATGAATATGACCTATACAAATTCAGACAAAAAGAAAACATCAAACCAGTTTTTAAAATGGTAGATACGTGTGCCGCCGAATTCGAATCGACAACACCTTACTACTATGGCACATATGGTGAAGAAGATGAGTCTGTCATCACAGATAAAAAGAGTGTGGTTGTACTAGGGTCAGGCCCGATCAGAATCGGACAAGGAATTGAATTCGATTATGCAACGGTCCACACAGTATGGGCAATTCAAGAAGCGGGTTATGAAGCCATCATTATTAACAACAATCCTGAAACTGTTTCTACTGACTTTAGCATGTCGGACAAGCTTTATTTTGAGCCATTAACGGTCGAAGATGTCATGCATGTAATCGAGCACGAAAAGCCAGAAGGGGTAATTGTACAATTTGGCGGACAAACTGCGATCAACCTCTCTGAAGAACTTGAAAGAAGAGGAATCAAAATTCTTGGAACCTCCCTCGACAGTATGGATTTAGCAGAAGACAGAGAACGTTTTGAGAAAGTGATGCAGGAGCTTAACATTCCTCAACCTGCTGGAAAGACCGCTTTTTCAGTAACTGACGCGGTAACGATCGCTTCATCTATCGGTTACCCGGTGCTCGTTCGACCTTCTTATGTTCTTGGCGGCCGAGCGATGGAGATCGTGTATCAAGAATCTGAACTCTTGCAGTATATGGAGAACGCAGCACGAGTTAACCCTGATCATCCTGTCTTGGTCGATCGATACCTTGAAGGAAAAGAGATTGAAGTTGACGCGATTTCTGATGGGAACGACGTCTTCATTCCAGGAATGATGGAGCATATTGAACGGGCAGGTGTTCACTCAGGTGATTCTATTGCTGTCTATCCTCCACAGACACTGCCAGAAGAAATCAAGCAAAAGATAATCGACAGAACGATTTCTATCGCGAAAGGCTTAAATATAATCGGTCTCTTGAATATCCAGTTTGTTTGGCATAAAGATGAAGTTTACGTCCTTGAGGTGAACCCGCGCTCCAGCCGAACAGTTCCTTTCCTAAGCAAGATCACAGGGGTACCGATGGCGAACGCAGCGACAAAAGTGATCTTAGGTGAAAGCTTGAAGCAGCAAGGATATGAAACAGGCTATCAAAAAGAAGCCGATGAAGTTTCTGTTAAAGTACCTGTATTCTCCTTCGCAAAACTGCGCAGGGTCGATACGTATTTAGGACCTGAAATGAAGTCGACAGGAGAAGTAATGGGAAGAGATAAGAATCTTCAAAAAGCGCTATATAAAGGACTTATCGCCTCTGGAATAAAGATTCCGGCCTATGGAACAGTGCTCTTTACAGTAGCTGATAAAGATAAAGCTGAAGCACTTGAAATGGTAAAAAGATATTATGAGATCGGCTACACTATTATGGCAACAGAAGGAACGGCGAGCATTATTGAAAAAGAAGGGATTCCCGTTGACGTAGTCGGTAAAATCGGTTCAAAAGGAAGAAACTTGCTTGATGTGATTCGAAAAGGAGAAGCACAGTTTGTTGTAAACACACTGACGAAGGGAAAGATTCCTGCAAGAGACGGATTCAGAATTCGAAGAGAATGTGCGGAAAACGGAGTGGTCTGTCTGACAAACTTGGATACTTCGGAAGCCTTGTTGGAAGTGCTTGAATCGATCTCTTTCTCGGCTCATGCCCTTTCATCCTTTACGAAAAAAGAAAAGGTGCTTGTATGAAGAAACATTTGCTAACCATTACTTCAAATACGGAAATTGCACGCAACATCTTTGAGATGAAACTGACTGGCCCTGGTACAGCAACGATGACTGTACCTGGTCAGTTTCTCCATGTCAGTGTCGGAAATAACACGTCTAAACTTCTGCGTCGTCCGCTTTCCATCTGTGATGTGGATCTTGAAAGAGAAGAAGTCACTCTGTTATATCGAGCACAAGGAGAGGGAACGAAGCAGCTGAGCCAAAAGCACACGGGAGAAACAGTGGATGTACTAGGACCACTAGGGAACGGTTTTTCGACTGAATCCAGTGAGGATCGTAAAAAAGCATTGTTGATCGGAGGCGGTATCGGTGTACCTCCACTCTATTATCTTGGAAAGAAACTAAAAGACAAAGGGATACAAGTAACTTTCATTTTAGGTTTTCAATCTCTCGAAGCCAGCTTTTATATTGAACAGTTTCAAGAAATAGGAGAGACGATCGTTACGACTGTGGATGGATCACTCGGTTTAAAGGGATTTGTAACGGATGCGATGGATCAGCCAATTTCGGATGAGCCTTTAATCTACTCTGTTGGACCGGCTGTCATGCTCAAAGCTGTTGAACAAAAAGCACAAGGATTAAATGGATTCATCTCTTTAGAGGAAAGAATGGGCTGTGGGGTAGGTGCTTGTTTCGCATGTGTATGCCCAACAGAAACTAGACAATCAGGCTATGTGAAAATCTGCAGCGATGGGCCTGTCTTTAAAATGGGGGAGGTTGTATTATGAGCCGATTACGTGTTTCATTGCCAGGATTAGATATGAAAAATCCCATCTTGCCAGCATCAGGCTGTTTCGGATTCGGAAAAGAATACGCAAAATGGTATGACTTAAGCCTATTAGGTGGAATTACGATAAAGGCAGCAACACTTGAAGGACGGTTCGGCAACCCCACACCGCGGGTAGCAGAAACTGAAAGCGGCATGTTGAATGCAATCGGACTACAAAACCCAGGAGTTAAAGGAATCATCGAAAATGAACTTCCTTGGTTGGAACCTTATAATATCCCTATCCTAGCAAACATTGCAGGATCTACGGAAGAAGAGTATATAGAGGTGACCAAGCATATCTCAGCTTCACCACTAGTGTCAGCCGTAGAATTAAACATATCCTGTCCCAATGTAAAAGAAGGCGGCATACAGTTCGGAACGCATTATAAATCTGCTGCTGATTTAACGAGAAAAGTAAAAGGTGTTTCTGAAAAACCTGTTTACGTAAAGTTATCCCCGAACGTTTCAAACATCACCGAGATGGCTGAAGCTGTTGAAGATGCTGGCGCTGACGGATTATCCATGATCAACACGCTAGTAGGCATGAAGCTTGATTGGAGAACAGGACAGCCTATCTTAGCGAATAAGACAGGCGGGCTTTCAGGACCAGCGATCAAACCGGTCGCTATCCGTATGATCTATGAGGTGAGTCAAAAAGTTTCCCTTCCGATTATAGGAATGGGCGGTGTGAGTACGGCTGAAGATGTGTTAGAGATGATGTCAGCAGGAGCTTCGGCAGTTGCGGTTGGGACAGCAAATTTTGTTAATCCATTTATATGTCCGGAAATTATTGAAAAACTGCCCGAACTGTTAGATGAGATCGGTGTTGAACAAATCAGTGAAATGACTGGAAGGAGTTTTAATCAATGGAAAACCCCGTTATCATCGCGTTAGACTTTGAAAATGGCGATAAAGCGAAAGAATTTCTTACATCTTTTGAAGGACAATCCCCATACGTAAAAGTAGGGATGGAACTTTTTTATGCGGAAGGACCTTCGTTCATCAAATGGCTGAAAGAAAGAAACTTTCGTATTTTCCTGGATTTAAAGCTTCACGATATCCCTACAACCGTTCATAAAGCAATGAAAGTTCTCGGCGGGATGAATGTTGATCTTGTCAACGTACATGCAGCAGGGGGAATACAGATGATGAAAGCTGCTAAAGAAGGTCTGGTAGCAGTTGGCGCACACCACACGAAATTGATAGCTGTTACTCAGCTTACAAGTACCACTCAGAACGTTCTAAGAGATGAACTTCTAATTCAAGATACAAGTGTAAACGACTGCGTTGTACATTATGCAAAACTTGCAAAGGATTCGGGGTTGGACGGAGTGGTTTGTTCTGTTAAGGAAGCGAATTCTATTAAAGAATACTGCGGAGAAAATTTCTTAACCGTAACCCCAGGCATCAGACCACAAGGATCAGATATTCACGATCAAGCGAGGATTGCTACACCTGCTGAAGCAGCCAAGATGGGATCAGATTTTATGGTTATCGGAAGAAGCATCACACAATCGGATCAGCCATCTGACACTTATCAAACCATAATAAATGAATGGAGAGAAAGCTATGAAAACAACAATCGCAAAACATTTGCTTAACATCAAAGCTGTTACACTTTCACCCGAGGAACCATACACATGGTCTTCAGGTATGAAATCTCCAATCTATTGTGATAATCGGTTGATACTTGCTTATCCTGAACTGCGTAAACAAGTTGCCGAAGAATTGGTTTCATTGATTAAAAAACATTACACAGAAGCTGATGTTATTGCTGGTACAGCTACTGCTGGAATCCCGCATGCTGCTTTTGTTGCAGACCAAATGTATTTACCGATGTGCTACGTCAGGTCGAGTGCAAAAGCGCATGGCAAAGGTAAACAAATTGAAGGTCTAACAGAAAAAGTGAAAAAAGCTGTAGTGGTGGAAGACTTAATATCAACAGGTAAAAGTTCTATTCAAGCCTGTCAGGCCCTTCAAGAAGCTGGAGTTGAAGTATTAGGTGTAGCAGCAATATTCAGTTATGGATTGAGTAAAGGAACTGCAGCATTCCAAAAAGAAGGTCTTTCCTTCCAAACGGTCACAAATTTTAGTACATTAATAGAGGAAGCACAAGAAAGCGGTACGATTAGTGAACAAGGGCTTTCTTTATTAAAAGAATGGCAAAAGGACCCTGAGAACTGGGGTGCAGCCACTTTTTCCAAATAGTTTTCTAAGGGGAATACGATTTTGAGAAAAATGAACGGTGAAGAATTTGATGATTTAGTATCTTTTTTCGACGGTATGGCACGAACCACTTGGCTTAAGAGTGTACACGATACCTTAAAAGAAATAACAGGATCCTGGGAAGGTAAGGACATTTTAGATGTCGGATGCGGAACAGGCAGGTTGTTGCTGCGGGGAGCAGAAGAAGCTAACAAAGTGGTCGGCGTTGACCTTTCTTCAGAAATGGTGAAAGCGAGCATTCAACAATTTTTCTATCATGAGCTCAGCGGCAAAAGTGAATTTTTAATTGCCGATGCTGAAAACCTTCCGTTTGATGAAGATTCCTTTCATCTAGCATTATCAACATGTGTGATGTTCTTATTGCCAGATCCTTCAAAGGGTATAAAAGAAATCAGACGTGTGCTGAGAAAAGACGGCCAGATGGCTATGTTTAACCCTAGTGAAAAGATGAGTCAAGCAGCAGCGGCTCAGTACGCAAAAGAAAATGATATTAGTGGTTTTGAGCGAATAGCTCTTCTAAAATGGTCGAACGTCAGTACAAGAAGACACCGTTATACACCAGATGAAATGACTAAATTGCTTAAAGAACTAGGTTTCACAGAAGTAACACACAAAGAAGTACTTGGCGGACTTGCCATAATAAGCAAGGCAAAAAAACAGCAGGACAGCTAATCGATAGCAGTCCTGCTGTTTTTTGTTTTGGTATTGATTGTTTTAGGTTGTAGTTAATCCTTGGAGTTTTACTCAAAGGTTGTAGTTGCGAGACTCCTGCGGGACTGGCGGTCAGGTGAGACACTTAAAAGTGAAACGCCCGAATGTGGCTCACCGCCTGCCCCGCGGAAAGCGAGCAACTGGAACGGAAATCAATAACCTTCAAAAACAACAAGAAATTACTTAAAAAAGCATTTGTATCCTTACTTCTTCAACTTAAAAACAAGATCTTCGTCAGGAGTTACATACAACGTCTGCTGATTGTCATATATAACAAAACCAGGCTTAGCCCCACTTGGTTTCTTCACATGTTTCACAAGTGTATAATCAACCGGCACCGAACTGGAGTTTTTAGCTTTGCTATAAAATCCGGCTAAAACTGCAGCTTCTTTTAGATCTGTTTCACTCGGGTCCGCCGAACGAATGAGCACATGTGATCCAGGGATATCTTTTGTATGAAGCCATGTTTCGTTCGCGCGTGATAATTTGAATGTTAAATAGTCGTTTTGTTTGTTGTTCTTTCCGACTAATATTTCAGTTCCATCACTAGAGATGAATTTCTCGGGTTGTGGAGCTTGGTTTTGTTTTTTCCTTTGCTTGCTCTGCCGGTGTTTTAAATAACCGCCTTCCGCAAGCTCTTCTCTTATTTCTTCCACATCCTTCATGGATGCAGAATCCATCTGAACGATAAGTCGTTCAAAATAGAGAAGCTCATTCTTAGATTTTTCGATCTGATCTTTTATGATAGAGACTGATTTTTTGAGTTTTCCATATTTTTTAAAATAGCTTTGAGCATTTTCGGCCGGTGTCTTTAAAGGATCAAGTTTAATTTGAACGACTGGCTGGTCTTCACTGAAGTAATCCTCAACTTCAATGACGGTATCACCTTTTTTAGCCAAATACATATAGGCAGTAAGGAGTTCACCTTTACGCTGATATTCCTCAGCGTTTACGGTTTGTTCAAGTTCCTTTTCTAATTTCCCGATCTTTTTCACAATCTTTTCATACTCATTCGAAAGGTATTTCTCAAGGTCGTTCGCCTGTTGTTTAATACGATCCCTGTCAGCTTTTCCGTAAAAGAAACGGTCTAATAACTTACTTACGGTTTCAAAAGAACGAATTTCTCCTTCAACATGTGTTAAAGAAATAACATAAAAGTATTCTTTCTTCGGATTCGTTATCATCTGAGGTTCATAGCGCTTTTCAGTAAGTTGATTCATCACCGATAAGAAGGACTCAGCTACCTGATCCTGAATGGATAAACCGGCTCTTTCTACGATTTCTTTGGCGATTAAGGGTGAAAACCCGCTGAATCTCGTAACTAGCTGTTTATCCAGTTTTCCTTCATTCCAAGAGATCTTAGAAATAAATTCTTCTTTCTTTGAAATCGTGAACGGATCAACTTTTTCTTGTGAAGGAGGAAGGATATACGTAAAACCAGGCAGTATGGTTCGATGTCTGTTTTGAAAACTAGGAATATGTTTGATGCTGTCTATTATTTTTTTAGACTTTTCATCCGTCAATATAATGTTCGAATGTCTTCCCATGATTTCTACATAAAGGACTTTTGTGGTCTCATCCCCAATTTCATCTCTGTTTTTAACAGTAATCTTTATGATTCGTTCTACACCCAGCTGTTCGATTTTTTCAATAAAAGCGCCTTCTAGATGTTTTCTGAGCAGCATGCAAAACATCGGAGGAGTTTCAGGGTTTTCATATTGGTGTTCAGTTAGATGTATCCGTGC
Organism: Fictibacillus phosphorivorans; assembly: GCF_023715845.1. GTDB lineage: Bacteria > Bacillota > Bacilli > Bacillales > Fictibacillaceae > Fictibacillus > Fictibacillus phosphorivorans_D. Next base: position 186,243 of record NZ_JAMBOR010000002.1, on the reverse strand, counting down.
AAATGATGGATTAGCGGATATCAATAGCTTATGATTCTTGCCATTTGAACGAATGGTAAATACAAGATCTGTTTTATGCGGCTGATAAACTTTTGAAATACGACCGGATGTTAAAGTATCCTGAAGTTCAACAGTTACAACGCGTGTCATTATTCCATCAAAACTCATGATAGGTTCACCTCTTATTTCTGATTCATAGTATAGCATTTTTGCGGACATGCCTGCATATAAATGGCTTTAACTAATCTTATTAGAGGTGGAAGCTATGAATTGGTACCAGCTGCCGCAAGACGAAATTGAATCAATTCTCAACAGCAGGTTAGAGAAAGGCCTAACCAAGAATGAACAGGAAAAGAGATTGAAGCTTGATGGACCCAATCAGCTCGAGGAAGGTAAGAAACAATCAGCAATCCTCATGTTCCTAGCACAGTTTAAGGATTTTATGGTGCTCGTTTTATTGGCAGCAACCTTGCTGTCTGGTTTTTTAGGCGAGTATCTAGATGCGATTGCTATTATTCTAATCGTGGTGATGAATGGGATACTAGGGTTTATTCAGGAAAGAAAAGCAGAGAAATCCCTTGCTTCTCTAAAAGAGTTATCAGCTCCTACTGCGCAAGTTTTAAGAGAAGGTAAGTGGGTTTCAATCCCTGCAAAAGAGGTCGTTACGGGTGATGTGATTCGAATTAAGAGTGGTGATAGAGTGGGAGCAGACATACGCTTGCTTAAAGCTTCTGGCCTTCAAATAGAAGAGTCTGCTTTAACGGGTGAATCCGTTCCTTCTCAAAAGCATAACAATATCATTACTGCAGAGGAGCTTCCACTGGGTGACCAAGAGAACATGGCATTTATGGGAACAATGGTAACTCGAGGAACAGGACAAGGAATCGTAGTAGCGACTGGTATGAAGACGGAAATGGGTAAGATCGCACACTTGATCCAGTCTGCTGAGAACCTGGCAACTCCTCTTCAAATGAAACTTGAACAGCTCGGTAAAATCTTGATTGCTCTAGCATTATTGTTAACCGTTCTTGTCGTGGTTGCAGGAGTTATGCAGGGACACGATCTGTACAGCATGATTCTAGCAGGAGTTTCACTAGCGGTTGCGGCAATTCCTGAAGGACTGCCTGCGATCGTTACAATAGCACTCGCACTCGGTGTTCAAAAGATGATCCGGAAACGAGCGATCGTCCGCAAGCTTCCTTCTGTTGAAACACTTGGCTGTGCCACGGTGATTTGTTCAGACAAAACAGGAACACTTACACAGAATAAAATGACAGTCACGCGAATTTGGTCTCAAGGCAGAACGTGGTCTGTCATGGATGATGAATTTGAAGTGGTGGGCTCAGGACTTAACGAAGACGGTAAAAGAGGAGATAAGCTTACAGAAGTGCTAGCTTATGCTGCACTTTGTAATAACGCTACTCTTGAAGAAGGCAAGAATGGTTCGTTGATTGAAGTGGGAGATCCTACTGAAACAGCTTTGTTAGTCAGCGCCTATAAAGCTGGGATTACGAAAGAGTCGTTAAGTGAACAATTTACAATTCAGCATGAGTTTCCTTTTGATTCATCACGAAAAATGATGAGTGTCATTGTTCAGGATACAGAAGGGAATAAGATGCTCGTTGTAAAAGGTGCTCCAGATGTTTTAATGGAAAAAAGTGATTACATTGTTTGGGATGATAAGAGACAGTTAATGAAACAAGCTCATAAGGAACGCATTAAAGAAGCGATCTACGCATTAGGCAGTCAAGCGTTGAGAACGATAGCTGTTGCTATCCGGCCATTAAAAGAAGGAGAGTATTATGCACAAGCCTCCTTTGCTGAAAGAAGCCTGACTTTTATCGGACTTCAGGGAATGATGGATCCCCCTCGTCCAGAAGTTGAAGAAAGTATAAGAGATTGTCAGACTGCCGGTATAAAAACGATCATGATCACAGGCGACCATGTCGTAACAGCAGCCAGTATCGCTAAACAGCTGAACATGCTTCCTGAAGGCGGACGAGTAATGGAAGGAGCAGAGTTAGCACAGCTGAATGATGAAGAACTAGACAAAGTTTCAGAGAATGTTTATGTGTATGCGAGGGTATCTCCTGAACATAAATTAAAAATCGTAAAGTCTCTGCAGAGAAAAGGGCATGTTGTTGCGATGACAGGAGACGGGGTGAATGACGCTCCTGCTATTAAGTCGGCAAATATCGGAATCGCGATGGGGATGACCGGAACCGATGTTGCAAAAGAAGCTTCGTCTCTTGTACTCGGAGATGATAACTTCGCAACCATTCGTGCAGCGATTGAAGAAGGAAGGAATATCTATGAAAATATCCGGAAGTTTATTCGATATCTATTAGCTTCCAACGTGGGCGAGATTCTTGTTATGCTTTTCGCGATGATCATGGGACTGCCTCTCCCGCTCGTGCCGATTCAAATTTTGTGGGTGAACCTCGTCACAGACGGATTGCCTGCAATGGCTCTAGGGGTGGATCAGGCTGAAGAAGACGTAATGAGGCGAAAACCGCGTCAGGCAAAAGAAGGGGTATTCTCCAGAGGTCTTGGATGGAAAATTGTTTCCCGCGGATTTTTAATCGGAGCGGCTACGATTCTCGCTTTCTGGGTAACGCTAAAAGAAAATCCAGATCAGTTGATCGTGGCACAGTCCGTAGCATTTGCTACACTCGTTATGGCGCAATTGATTCATGTGTTCGACTGCAGAAGCGAACGTTCCGTCTTCCATAGAAATCCGTTCCAAAACGGATATCTAGTATTAGCGGTCATCTCATCGATCCTTTTACTGCTGGTTGTTATGTATATACAGCCTTTACAAGAGATTTTCCACACTGTTCCGCTGTCAGTAAGACAATGGCTGCTTGTGCTAGGAATGGCTTCTATCCCAACATTCGCATTAGCTGGTTTTCAGCTGTTTAAAAGAGAAGCAAGATAAAAAGAAAGCTGGCTCACTAATTTAGGAGCCAGCTTCGTTTGTTTTTCTAACTACAAATTAATCTGCTGTGGGAATTTGTTTAATCTAGGTATGATTCTGGAGGTCTATGCACGTTTCAAGAGATCTATGCACGATTCAGTAAGGACTATGCACTGTTCCCGAAAATCTATGCATGATCACCGAGTTCTATGCATAATCAGGAGGTCTATGCACGATTCTGGGAGGTCTATGCACAAATCCGGCAGATCTATGCACATTCCATGTAAAATGATTACATAAAGTTAACATAAATGCGCGCTCCGGGAGATATCATGCTACTCCGTAAGAAATAGACCGACTTTAAAGCAACTCATCCGCAAATCTGCATATTAAACACGTTGTGAAAATATAAAACTCTACTCCTTACAAAGTGTTTTTTCACGTTATTTCCTCAAAATTAGGGAAAATAGTTTAGATTCTCGGATTTGTGTGCTAAAATATAAGAACATGTGTACAGTTTTTCACAATATCATGCAATTAGCGTATGACCCGTTATTCCATTTGGCTAGAATAGTAGCAGGTTAGGGGCGGTTAAAGATGAAATTAATTAATATTGGTTACGGAAATATTGTTGCTGCTCACAGAATTATTGCGGTAGTCAGTCCAGAATCTGCACCGATTAAACGATTAATTACGGTTGCAAGAGAAAAGAACATGCTGATTGATGCTACATATGGCCGTAGAACGAGAGCGGTCGTTGTGACTGACAGTGATCATGTCATTCTGTCGGCTGTACAGCCAGAAACTGTAGCTCACAGACTCATGTCAGTTGATGAGGGCTCAGAAGAAAGTTAGGTTGTGGAGGTTTATATGGAAAAAGAAAGAGGCATTCTGTTTGTGCTTTCCGGCCCTTCTGGTGTAGGAAAGGGTACTGTTTGCAAGGCGCTTCGTGAACAAAAGCTGGACATTCAATATTCAGTCTCAGCGACGACAAGAAAGCCGCGTGAAGGCGAACGACATGGGGTAGAATACTTCTTTAAAACAAAAGAAGAGTTTTTACGCATGATTGAAAATAAAGAATTACTAGAGTGGGCAGAATATGTCGGGAACTATTATGGTACGCCGATCGAATATGTGAACCGCACTCTTGACGAAGGCAAAGATGTAATTTTAGAGATTGAAGTTCAAGGTGCACTTCAAGTGAAAAATATCTTTCCGGAAGGTGTATTTATCTTCTTAACGCCACCTAGCCTGGATGAACTAAGAAACCGTATTGTTGGGCGAGGCACTGAGACTGAAGATTTGATAAACAATCGGATGACAGTAGCCAAAGAAGAGATCGAGCTTATGAAGCACTATGATTATTCTGTGGTTAATGATGAGATCGAATCAGCTTGTAATCGTATTAAAGCAATCATTACAACTGAACATTGCCGTGTGGACCGAGTTCGTCCAAAATACCAAAAAATTTTAGGAGATGACCAATAATGCTATATCCTTCCATCGATTCTCTTATGGAAAAAATCGACTCAAAATATTCTCTTGTTACTCTAAGTTCAAAACGTGCGAGAGAAATTCAAAAGTATGGCAACCAACAGATCGCTAAACCTGTTTCACATAAGTTTGTTGGGAAAGCACTTGAAGAAATTCAATCTGGAATCTTAACAAAAGTTGGAGAAACACCTGCTGATTAACATATAAATCTTGAAAAAATATACAACCTTATTTAGAGGTTGTTATTTTTTTGTTCTGCTTTCTGAACGTAAAATACGATTTTTATATAAATTCATAAAGTTTTTTAATACATATAAATGCTGTAAAATAGATGTGAATTGTTAAGCAAATGAGCGGCGGAAGGGGTTTATTATGGAAAAGAAAAAAATATTGCTTGCTGTTTCAGGCGGAATTGCGGCCTATAAAGCAGCTCCTGTGGCAAGTAAGTTATACCAAAGCGGATACGAAGTGAAAGTGATTCTTACAGAGTCTGCCCAAAAATTCATTACACCGTTAACCTTTCAAACGCTGACAAGACAAGCCGTATATACAGATACATTTGAAGAAAAAGACCCTGCGGTTGTTAGTCATATCGATATCGCGGATTGGGCAGACCTTGTACTGATAGCTCCTGCTACCGCAAACGTTATTGGGAAGCTAGCAAACGGCATGGCTGACGATATGCTTTCTACTACTTTACTAGCAACAAAAGCAGACGTGCTGATCGCACCTGCTATGAACGTAAATATGTTTAATCATCCAGCTGTAATAAAGAACATGGAAACACTTGCTTCGTTTGGGTGGAGATTTATTGAACCGAACGAAGGACTCCTTGCCTGTGGATGGATTGGTAAAGGAAGACTTGCTGAACCAGAAGAACTGATAGAAGCGGTTCATATGTACTTTAATGAGAAAAGAGATGATCAACCCTTTCCTCTTAAGGGAAAAAAAGTAATGGTCACAGCTGGTCCGACGAGAGAAGAACTCGATCCTGTAAGGTATTTTACAAACCATTCATCAGGCAAGATGGGGTATGCGATTGCGGCTGCAGCAAAAAACCTTGGGGCAGATGTTACGTTGATAACAGGACCTACATCTCTTGAGGTTCCATCTGGCGTGAAAGTTGAAAAGGTCATTTCTGCTAAAGACATGTTTGAAAAAGCAATCAGCCTATACGGTAAACAGGATGTCGTTATTAAATGCGCAGCGGTTGCAGACTATACACCCGTAACCGTTCATGAGAATAAGTTTAAGAAAAAGAATGATACATGGACGATCGAACTTAAGAAAACCGATGATATTTTAAAAGAGCTTGGCAAGAGAAAAGAACATCAGATTCTCGTTGGATTCGCTGCTGAAACTGAAAACCTTGAAGACTATGCGAAGGACAAATTGGAAAGAAAGAATTTAGACATGGTCGTTGGAAACGATGTATCTAAAGAAGGATCTGGTTTTGGTAGTGACACAAACGAGATAGTCATGATTAAAAAAGATGGATCCGTACGCCCGTTGCCTATCCTTTCAAAAGACCAGGCGGCAAATGAAATTTTACAAGAAGTGATGGAAATGATGAAACCATGATCGCTGCAGTCGTTGTTGATGTCCCTTCTGGAAGTGTCAATAAGACGTTTGATTATAAAGTCCCTCCTGAGCTGGAAAATTGGGCAGAACCAGGTATGCGTGTGATTGTTCCTTTTGGACCAAGAAAACTGCAAGGATTTATTTTAGCCTTAAAGGAATCGTCCTCTGTAAAGGGTATAAAGAACATTATCGAAATACTCGACCCTTTGCCTGTTCTTACACCCGAACTTATTGATCTTGGCCAATGGCTGGCAGAAAATACACTAAGCTTTTACATTACTGCTTATCAGGCGATGTTACCTGCAGCTATGAAGGCTACTTATGAGAAGATTTTTACGGTCCTTAAGCCTGAAAAGTTATCGGAAGAATTATCCGTACTTTTCTCAGCAAATGGAGAGCTAAGTTTAAATGAAGTCTTAAAATCCTACTCCCATCTACTGAAAGATCTACAAGAGCTGACAAAAACAGGAGTATTGGATGTTGTCTATAAAGTAAAAGACAAGGCGAATAAAAGGATCGTAAAATTTGTTTCTCTACTAGACAAAACGAAAGCTGAAGAGCTCTTAGAAGGAAAAGGGAATAGGGCTGAAAAGCAAAGAGCTATCATTTCCGAGCTCATAAAGAGACCACCTGGTGAATACTCCTTGCAGGAAATCCTTCATGAAACAGGTGCTTCTCTTTCTTCAGCTCAATCGCTTTTTAAAAAAGACGTCATTCTTATAGAAGAAAAAGAGGTATACAGAGATCCGTTCCAGGGCAGAAACATCCAATCGACAGAGCCGCTTCCATTAACGGAAAATCAGAAGAACGCAATCACTCCGATCTTAGATTCTATTGAAAACGATGAGCATCAAACGATACTTGTTCATGGGGTTACCGGTAGCGGAAAGACGGAGATCTATCTTCAATCCATACAAGCTGTCATTGATAAAGGGAAGGAAGCGATCGTTTTAGTTCCTGAGATCTCACTCACGCCTCAAATGGTCAACAGATTTAAAGGCCGCTTCGGAAGTTCCGTTGCAGTGTTGCATAGTGCCTTGTCCATAGGAGAGAAATATGATGAATGGAGAAAGATTCTTCGAAAAGAAGTATCAGTCGTCGTAGGTGCTCGTTCAGCTGTTTTCGCTCCATTTGAAAATTTAGGGATTGTTATTATCGACGAGGAACATGAATCAAGCTATAAGCAGGAAGATCACCCGCGCTATCACGCTAGAGACGTAGCAATCTGGAGAGGGGAATATCATTCTTGTCCGATAATCCTAGGTAGTGCAACACCCGCTTTAGAGACTTATGCAAGGGCGCAAAAAGGGCGCTATAAGCTTGCTCAGCTTAGTACTCGTGTTCATTCAAATTCGATGCCAGAAGTGAAAATTGTAGACATGAGGAATGAGTTGAAGAACGGAAACCGCTCGATGTTTTCTAATGAATTAATGGAGAAACTAAAAGAAGGAATTGAAAAAGGTGAGCAATCTGTTCTTTTTCTTAACAGACGCGGCTATGCTTCATTCATCTTGTGCAGAGATTGCGGATATGTAGCACAATGTCCACATTGCGATATCTCCCTGACTTATCATAAAAGATATGGTGAATTAAAATGTCACTATTGCGGATACAAAGAAATTACACCGAGAGCCTGCCCTTCTTGTTCCTCTGAACATATTCGTTTTTTTGGAACAGGAACACAAAAAGTAGAAGAAGAGCTTGCAAAAGTCCTGCCTGAAGCTAGAGTAATACGGATGGACGTAGATACCACTTCCAAAAAAGGTAGTCACGAAAAATTACTAACGTCTTTTGGAAATGGTGAAGCAGATATTTTGCTTGGTACTCAGATGATCGCAAAAGGGCTTGATTTTCCAAAGGTAACTTTAGTTGGTGTGTTGGCTGCTGACACGATGCTGCATCTGCCAGATTTCAGAGCGTCAGAAAAAACATTTCAGCTTCTTACACAAGTGAGCGGACGAGCAGGGAGACATGAACTTGAGGGAAAAGTCATTGTTCAAGGATATGATGTAGAACATTACAGCATTCAGTTAGCTTCACAACATGACTATATCAGTTTTTATAATTACGAAATGAAAACAAGGAAACTGCATCAATACCCTCCGTTTTATTATTTGGGTCTACTGACCTTCAGTCATTTGGAGTTAATGCAGGTTGTAGAAGCAAGCGAAAAGGCAGCCAGCTTTTTATCCAAAAGACTGTCACCTGAAAGCCTCATGCTTGGCCCTGTTACGTCACCTATCGCACGTGTGAAGGATAGATATCGCTATCAGGTAATGATAAAATACAAAAATGAGCCAGAGCTGAGAAGCTGGTTTGAAGAAATCATTGCTCATTTTCAAAAAGATAAAAGCATAAAAGATCTGCAGATTACGGGAGAATTAAACGCCCAGACACTTATGTAGCAGTTAGGAGAATACGATGACCATACTAAAGATTGTAGAACACCCAGATCCTGTTCTCGAAACAAAATGTGAACCGGTAACGGTATTTGATAAGAAGTTAAAAGAACTTATAAACAATATGTTTGATACGATGTACGATGCAGAAGGAGTTGGACTTGCAGCACCTCAAATCGGTATTGCTGAACAGATTGCAGTTGTAGATATCGGAGATGAAACGGGCCAGATCGTGTTAATTAATCCTGTTGTAACAGCATCTTCTGGGAGCCAGACGGGACCAGAAGGCTGCTTGAGTTTCCCCGGTCTTTTCGGTGAGGTTGAACGTCCTTTTAAAGTAACCGTAAAAGCACAAGATGAGAATGGAAAAGAATATACGATTGAAGCGGACGATTTTCTTGCAAGGGCACTTCTTCATGAGATCGATCATCTGCATGGCATTTTGTTTACATCAAAAGTAATCGCTTATTACGAAAACGAGGAAATGGAGAGATAGGATAGCATGAAGATATTATTTATGGGAACACCTGACTTTTCCGTACCCGTGCTTCGTCAGCTTGTTGAAGATGGCTATGACGTGATTGGCGTTGTTACGCAGCCGGACAAGCCGGTAGGAAGAAAAAAAGAAATCAAACAGACACCAGTAAAAGAAGAAGCAATTAAACATGGCATTCCTGTGTATCAACCTGTAAAACTGCGTGAAAGCTATGAAGAGATCTTGGCACTTAAGCCTGATCTTATCGTTACAGCTGCTTACGGTCAGATTCTGCCTCTGGCTATTTTAGAATCACCTCAGTATGGCTGTATCAACGTTCATGCTTCATTACTTCCAAAATACAGAGGTGGAGCACCGATCCATAAGAGCATTATCGATGGAAATGATAAAACCGGTATTACGATCATGTATATGGTTGAAAAATTGGATGCAGGTGATATACTTACGCAAGTTGAAGTGCCGATCGAAGAAAAAGATCATGTGGGATCCATGCATGACAAATTAAGTGCCGCAGGTGCTAAATTGTTATCAGAGACCATTCCTTTGCTTGTTGAAGGGGAAATCACACCAGTTCCTCAAAAGGAAGAAGAAGTAACTTTTGCTTGGAACATTACAAGAGATGAAGAAAAGATCGATTGGACACGCTCAGGTAAAGAAATTTATAACCAGATCCGCGGGTTGCATCCATGGCCAGTTGCTTACACCTTGTTAAATGGAAAGCCTCTTAAAGTTTGGTGGGCAGAAAAGCAAGAAACAAGCGCTGATGCAGAACCAGGTACGGTGATCGATGTACTTGAGAACGGACTTCAAGTGGCCACAGGAGATCAAACGAGTATTATAATTACCGACTTGCAGCTCTCTGGGAAAAAGAGAATGCTTGCAAGTGATTATCTTAAAGGAGCAAGCGTACCACAAGGCTTGAAATTAGGTGAATAAAGTTGGAAAACAACATACGGGCAATCGCCCTGGACGTTTTAATTAAAATCGAACAAAATCAAGCGTACTCCAATTTACAATTGAATCAGGCGCTTCAAGACACACATGTAAAAGACATTGATAAAGGTCTTTTAACGAGCATCGTTTATGGTACGATCCAGCGTAAGAATACGATTGATTTTTATTTGGATCAACTATTGAATAAACCAATCAAGAAAAAAGATCGTTGGGTTTTATCCCTGCTCAGGTTATCTATTTTTCAAATGCTGTATATGGACAGGGTCCCTGATCACGCAATCATTCATGAAGCAGTAGAAATCGCAAAACAAAGAGGACATCAAGGTCTAGCTGGTCTAGTAAACGGTATTCTTCGAAAATTACAGCGTGAAGGCACGGAAGAGATGGACAAAAAAGCCGGCACCGGTTCCAAGAAAGCTGCTTTAACTTATAGCATGCCCGAATGGCTTTTTGAACGTTGGACAGCTCAGTTTGGACATGAAGATGCTGAACGAATGGCCGAATCAAACCTCTTGCCATCCCCAGTTACAGCAAGAGTAAACACGATGCTGACCACAAGAGATGAAGTTCTTGAGCAGTTGAAACAAGAAGGAGTTTCTGCGGAAGAAGGAGAATTGTCACCTGAGGGTATCATAATAAAAGACGGATACCTTCCTGAAACAGAGGTTTATCGTAAAGGCTACGTGACGATTCAAGATGAAAGCTCTATGTTAGTAGCAAGAGCTGTCGCTCCTTTACCTGGAGAAACCATTCTAGATGCATGTGCTGCTCCAGGTGGTAAATCCACTCACATGGCTGAGATGATGAATGGAAGCGGAAAAGTTGTTTCACTGGATCTTCATGCTCATAAGATAAAGTTGATCAATAAACAAGCGGAGAGACTTGGGCTAGCCAACATCGAGGCATCCGTTTTGGATGCAAGAAAAGTTGGAGAACATTTTGATGATGCGTCCTTTGATAGAGTGCTTGTTGATGCTCCTTGCAGCGGATTTGGTGTGATCCGTAAAAAGCCGGATCTTAAATGGTCTAAATCTGAGGAAGACGTTTTGAAGCTTGCTTCCATCCAAAAAGATATTTTGGAGTCTGCTTCAAAAATGGTGAAAACAGAAGGGATACTCGTCTATAGTACGTGTACGGTAGATCAAGAAGAAAACACGTATTTGGCAGAATGGTTTTTGGAAAATCATCCGGAATTTGAATGGGATCCGGATTTTTCTGAAAAGATGCCAGCAAACGTGAAAACCTTTATAATAGAAGGGCGATCAGATTTGCAAATCATGCCTCATTATTTCAACAGTGACGGCTTTTATATTGCGGCTTTTAGAAAAACGAAAACAGGTGGTGAGAAACATGCTTAAACCTTTAACAGATAAACAGACTAAACCTAATATTAAATCCTCTATTTTCTCTTTGGAGCTTCATGAACTAGAAACGTGGTTAAAGGATATTAGAGAACCTAAATTTAGAGGTAAACAAATCTATGAATGGCTGTATAAAAAACGTGTGTCTTCTTTTGAGGAGATGACTAACCTTCCGCTAGGTTTACGTGAGAAGCTGGAAAAAGATTTTTATATCAAGCCATTAAAAGAAGTCGTTCGTCAGGAATCAGCAGACGGCACGATAAAATTCTTGTTTGAACTACAGGATGGCTATTCGATCGAAACCGTACTTATGAGACATGAGTATGGAAACAGCATCTGCGTAACCACTCAAGTGGGTTGCCGCCTTGGTTGTACGTTCTGTGCCTCTACATTGGGAGGATTGAAGCGTAATCTTCAGGCTGGTGAGATTGTTGCACAGGTTCTCCAGGTTCAAAGAGCTCTAGACGAAACTGATGAAAGAGTAAGTTCTGTAGTTGTCATGGGAATTGGAGAGCCGTTTGATAATTATGATGGGCTTATGTCGTTCCTCAAAATTATCAATCATGATCTAGGTCTTAATATCGGAGCGCGTCATATCACCATTTCAACGAGTGGTGTGGTTCCTTACATTTATAAATTTGCAGATGAAGGAATGCAGATTAATTTTGCCATTTCCCTTCATGCACCAAACACAGAAACAAGAAGTCGCTTAATGCCAGTCAACAGAATGTATCCTTTAAACGAACTGATGGATGCTATTCGTTATTACATCAAGAAGACCGGCAGACGTGTAACCTTTGAATATGGGTTATTCGGAAAAGTTAATGATTCCGTAGAGCATGCAAACGAGCTTGCGGATCTAATAAAGGATATCAAGTGCCATGTTAACTTGATACCTGTTAACTATGTACCAGAGAGAGATTATGTAAGAACACCAAAAGCACAAATATTTAAGTTCTTAGAGACGTTAACCTCAAGAGGCATTAATGCCACCATCAGAAGAGAACAAGGACATGACATTGACGCGGCATGTGGTCAGCTGCGTGCGAAGGAACGTAAAGAAGAGACGAGGTGACGGGGATATGCAAATTGCCTTTCAAACAGATGTTGGAATGGTAAGGAAGCATAATGAAGACAGCGGGGAAGTGTTCACAAAGGGTGAACACTTTCTTGCAGTTATTGCTGATGGCATGGGAGGCCATAAAGCAGGAGATATCGCAAGTCAGGAAGCCCTTAAAGTGATTAAAGAAGCTTGGGTACATTTTGAAGAAAATGTAGGGAACATAAAAGATTGGATTCAAAATGTGCTGAGTGATGCAAATAAACATATCTTTCAATTTTCACAGAATAACCCAGAGACTAGAGGAATGGGTACTACGATTGTAGCGGCTTTGGGAACGAAGCATGAGATTACGGTTGCTCATATCGGTGATAGCCGTTGTTATTTGTACTCTGACAATCAATTGAAGAGAGTAACAGACGACCATTCTCTCGTTCAGGAACTTGTAAAATCAGGGCAGATCACCGAAGATGAAGCTGAGATTCACCCAAGGCGAAACATGATCATGAAGGCTGTTGGAACGGATAAGACCGTTGAGGCAGAATTAAATGTAATCACCTGGAACACTGGTGATTATTTATTGCTTTGTTCAGATGGTTTATCAGACAAAGTATCATTTAATAAAATTAAAGAAGCTTTGGAAGACTCAATGGAAAGCGTTAGTGATAAAGTTGATAAATTAATAACCTGGGCAAAAGATGCGGGTGGAGAAGATAATATTACTGCTATCCTTATTCAAAACAGTTCTGACACAGAAACAAAAGGGGAAGCAAAAGCATGATTGGAAAAAGAGTCAGTGGCCGCTACAAACTTTTAGAAGTAATTGGTGACGGCGGAATGGCCATCGTTTATCGAGCAAAAGATCTAATACTCGATCGTGATGTTGCTGTAAAAGTTCTTCGTTCAGAGTTTAATAAGGATGAAGATTTTATTAGACGTTTTAAAAGGGAAGCAGAATCAGCTACAAGTCTGGATCATCCGAACATTGTAAGCATTTATGATGTCGGAGAAGATGAAGAGATTTATTTCATCGTTATGGAGTACGTGCAAGGGAAGACGCTTAAACAATACATAAAAGAACATGGGAAAATTTCTGTAGAAGAGTCCCTGCACATCATGAAGCAGATTGTTTCAGGTATGGCGGTTGCACATGAACACGGAATTATTCATCGTGATATTAAACCACACAATATCTTAATCACCGAGGATGGTACAGCGAAACTTACCGATTTCGGAATTGCGCTGGCAATTACTTCTGCAACCATTACACATACCAATTCAATATTAGGTTCTGTTCATTATTTTTCTCCGGAACAAGCTCGCGGAGGAATTGCTAATGCCAAATCGGATATCTATTCATTTGGTGCAGTTCTATATGAGATGGTTACGGGTAGAGTACCTTTTGTTGGGGAATCGCCGGTTTCTGTGGCATTGAAACACCTGCAGGAAAATGTGATTGAACCCCGCAGGTTAAACTCAGAAATTCCACAAAGTGTTGAGAACATCATCTTAAAGTCACTGGCAAAAAATCCTCTCAAACGATATGACAGTGCACAGGAACTATTAACGGATATGAACTCAGCACTTTCGCCAGATCGTATGTTTGAGCAAAAATGGACAGAAGACAGTGACGAGGATGAAAAAACAAAATTCATTCCACCAGTTGTTCCACCGCCTATTGAGGAAAAGCTTGTTAAGGAAGAAGAAGAAAAAGCTCCAAAAAAGAAGAAAAAGAAATGGTGGTTAATTCTTCTCATATCCCTTCTGTTGCTGGGAGGAGCAGCAGTAGCCGCTTTCACGATCTGGTCATCTGTGTTTTCCGTACAAGAAGTCAATGTACCAGATGTAGTTGGGGACACTTATGAGGACGCATTCGATAAGTTAAAAGCAAAAAATCTGAACGTAAAACGAGAAGAAGTCTTTGATCCCGAAATTGAAGACGGTCATGTAATACGTCAGAACCCTTCCTCTGGAACAGTTGTGAAAGAACACGCTGTTATCGTCCTTCATGTATCAAAAGGGCCAGAAAAGGAAAATATGCCAGATGTAGAGGGCTATAATATCGAATCAGCTCAAACACTTTTAAAGGACAAAGGTTTTACAGATATAAATATCAATTATGAAGAATCTGATACTGAACCAGAGGGTACAGTACTCACTCAGAGTCCTGATCGAGATGAAAAGGTAACACCTGCTGAGACTACCGTTACATTGACTGTCAGCTCAGGAACACCGACCGTTCAAATCTCTAATTTAATCGGATTAACAGAGCAAGATGTCAAAACCTATTCGGAAAATGAGGGACTGATTGCTGAATTTACATCCGAGTACTCAGATACGGTTGAAAAAGGAAAAGTGATCTCTCAAAATCCTGCTCCATTTACTCAAGTTGAAAAAGGAGCTACCATATCAGTGGTTCTATCTGATGGACCAGATCCCAACAAAGAAAAAGAAGAAGAAGCGCCACCACCTGAACCAGAGAAACCTGCCGGTGATCGAACTACAACTAAAAAGATAGAAGTAAGACTTGGTAAAAAAGAAAGAAATGAGCCGGCTCACGTAAGAATTGTTTATTCTGACAAAAATGCAAAAGATAAAGTATTTGTAGAAGAAGAAATATCGGAAACAAAGGAATACGCTCTTCCTTTAACTATTGCTGAAGGCGGCACCGCTTCATACGTTGTATATATCAATGACAAAGAAGAAAAGAAAGAAACCATAAAATATGATGATATTAAGGAAGGGGACGATGGTGATTAAGCATGCCTGAAGGAAGAATCGTTAAAGCGCTGGCTGGTTTTTATTACGTAAAGGAAACGGGCAAGGAGGAAGTTTTCCAATGCAGGGGTAGAGGGAACTTTCGAAAGAAAAAAGTAACTCCGCTTGTTGGGGACTGGGTAGAATATGAGTCGAGCAATGTAACGGATGGTTATATTCTTGATGTGAAAGAACGAAAAAATGAATTAGTCCGTCCTCCCATCGCAAACGTAGACCAGGCCATTCTCGTTTTTTCGGCAACTGAACCTGATTTTAGCACGCTTCTCTTAGACCGGTTTTTAGTCCATATAGAGGCAAATGATATTTTGCCTGTCATCTGTATTTCAAAGATGGATCTCGTTCAAGGAACTGACGACATTGATGAAATCCAAAAATACATTGAAATCTATAAAGGGTTAGGCTACGAGGTGTTTCCGACATCAACGAAAACAGACGAAAGTTTAGAAATGTTCTATCCGCTGTTTAAAGATAAAGTGACCGTATTTGCTGGACAGTCAGGTGTCGGAAAGTCCTCCTTATTAAATGCCATCAATCCAGAGCTCATGCTTGAAACAAATGAGATATCGAGTCACTTGGGACGGGGTAAACATACAACTCGCCATGTTGAGCTCATTTTATTCGGAAACGGACTTGTCGCGGATACTCCTGGTTTCAGTTCTTTGGATTTTATGAATATTGAAGCTGAAGATTTGTCTATGTATTTTCCTGAGATGAATGAAAGAAGGGGCAATTGTAAATTCCGAGGTTGTTCTCATACTTCTGAACCAAAATGTGCTGTCAAACAAGGTGTCGAAGAAGGTGCCATCCCACAATTTCGATATGATCACTACGCGAGCTTTTTACAGGAAATAAAAGATCAAAAACGGAGGTACTAAATGGTTAAAATAGCTCCTTCTATTCTGTCGGCTGACTTTTCAAAGTTAGGCGAGGAAATTAAAGCGGTTGAAATGGCTGGTGCCGATTACATCCATGTCGATGTAATGGACGGACATTTTGTACCAAATATTACGTTGGGTCCGCTTGTTGTTAAAGCCATACGTCCATTGACCGAACTGCCGCTCGATGTACATCTAATGATTGCGGACCCAGATTCTTATATCGATGCATTTGCTGAAGCGGGTGCAGACATTATAACCGTCCATGTTGAAGCTGCCACACATCTTCACAGGACTATACAATCGATTAAAGCTAAAGGTATAAAAGCAGGTGTAGTATTAAACCCCGCGACTCCTGTTGATACGATAAAACACATCATCCACGATATCGATATGGTATTACTAATGACCGTTAACCCTGGATTTGGTGGACAGTCGTTCATCCAGAATGTTGTTCCAAAAATCGAAGAAGTTTCTGAACTGGTTAACACTCATGGGCTGAATGTAGAAATTGAGGTAGATGGCGGAGTGAATGCTGAGACTGCACCATTATGTATTGAAGCAGGTGCGAACGTCTTAGTTGCAGGTTCTGCCATATATGGGAAAAAAGATTTAAAAGATGCAATTAAGGTCATCCGTGGTGTATAATTAAGCTGTAAATTAAAAAAAGTAACCACAGGGGGAGTCCTATTATGGACTGAGAGGGGAGTGTTCTCCCGACCCTTTGAACCTGAAGCTGGGTAATGCCTGCGTAGGGATGTGGAGTCGTATGACTTTATGCATTCAGATGATATGAATCTTAAAGCAACCGCGCTCACATGCCGGTTGCTTTTTTTAGTGGGCTGTTTTTCTAAGTTGTTGTTTCTACTATCACAAAAGCAACGATGAAAGAAGCCAGCTGAAAAAGAACGATAAAATCATTATGCAAGGAGGATTATCATGAAGAACAACAATGTCTCATTATTAACTGAGATTGCGATTATGTCTGCACTTTCACTTATATTAGGACTGATAAAATTTAATGGAGTATGGCCGCAAGGAGGTTCAGTTTCTCTAGAAATGGTGCCGATTTTTCTAATGGCATTTAGAAGGGGATTAAAAGCGGGCATTTTTACAGGGTTAGCAGTAGGGATGCTTCAGTTGCTTGTAAATCCTTATATCATACACCCAGCTCAACTTATATTAGATTACCCGCTAGCTTTCGCTCTAGCTGGTGTAGCAGGGGCATTTGCACCTTCCATTACCCAAAAAACAACAAAAAGAACCGTATTAATGATAACAGGAATTTTTATAGGATGTGCATTAAGACTAGCATCACATGTAATGTCTGGCGTGATTTTCTTTAGTGAATATGCGGAAGAGATGAATGTATGGCTATATTCTATTTTTTACAATGGATCGTTTATGATCGTTATCTTTGCGATTACATCACTAGTTGTCATCTTATTAACGAATACATCTCCTAGGTTATTACACGCAGCAAGAAAGGGTCACCATCAGGCGGCATGAAGATTAGAATAGTAGCCGGAGGTCCAGAACCTCTAATTCCTGACCTTAAAAACTATAATAACTCAGCAAGTGATCTGTGGATCGGAGTCGATAGAGGTACATTCGTGCTCGTGCAGAAAGGAATCATGCCTGATTATGCTTTCGGTGATTTCGATTCTGTCACTTCTGCAGAAAAGGAAATCATCAAGAAAGCGGATATCAGACTGAATCAATATCAGTCTGAAAAAGATCATACGGATTTGGAACTGGCGCTTCAATGGGCTGTCGATCAAAATCCAGAAGAAATTCTTTTATTCGGTGCAACTGGAGGCAGGCTGGATCATGAAATGATGAACATCCAGCTTCTTTATAGAACCATTTCTAGCAATATTGATGTGAAAGTGATAGATATTAAAAATGAAATTTCCTTGAAGTCGCCTGGAACTTATAAGATTGAAAGAGAGAAACCATATTCTTATATTTCCTTTTTGGCGTTTCAGGGAGAAGTTAAAGGGATAACACTTAAAGGATTCAAGTATCCTTTAGAAAAAGCATCACTGGGAGTTGGCCGTTCACTCTGTATATCAAATGAGCTTGTAAATAAAAGTGGTACTTATTCTTTCGACTCTGGCATAATATTGATGGTAAAGAGCCATGATTAAATAAATCATGGAAAACAGGCCCCGAGACACCTTTTTATACAACGGGGAATATTCTATGGTAGTGTTTTGCTCTTATCATTTTTTATGGGCCTGGAGGAGGGGTAAGATGAAATTTTATACCATTAAACTTCCTAGATTTTTAGGGGGATTCGTACGTGCCATCTTAGGTTCTTTTAAAAAAGGATAACAAACAAAAAAAGCGCCTAAGGCGCTTTTTTTGTTTGGGTTATTTCAGAGTTGAAAATAGGCAATAAAAAAAACAGCAGCTTTTTGCTGCCGTTCTTTTATTAAACGCGTTCAACTTTACCTGATTTAAGTGCACGAGCAGATACGTATACGCGCTTAGGCTTTCCGTCCACAAGAATGCGAACCTTTTGGACATTAGCTCCCCAGCTTTTCTTTGATTTGTTCATTGCGTGAGAACGCTTGTTACCAGTTTTAGGTCCTTTTCCAGTAATAAAACATTTACGAGCCATAGTAGGTGAACCTCCTTTACAGCAAAAAAGCTTTGCATCAATTCAATCGTATGTTAAATACTAAATAATATTAGCATGACTCTCTTTCTATTGCAACATATTCATGATGGATTTCAAGTAAATTCCCTTGACAATACTATTTGCATAGTGTGAAATGTACTAGTCCTTTCAAAAAAGCCTAATGTATAGTAAAATATTTGTTAGCCATTTAACAATTTAAAGGGGGATGTAAACATGTCCATTGAAATGAAAACGACTTATGGTCAAATTGATATTTCTAACGAAGTAATCGCTACGATCGCTGGCGGTGCAGCAATTGATTGTTACGGAATTGTTGGCATGGCATCAAGAAAGCAATTAAAGGACGGATTAACTGAACTTTTAGGACGTGAAAATTTCTCCCGAGGGATCGTTGTCCGACAAGAGGAAGATGAAGTACATATTGATATGTATATCATTGTAAGCTACGGAACAAAGATTTCTGAAGTGGCTCATAATGTTCAGAACAAAGTGAAATATACCCTGGATCAAATGCTTGGATTGGCGGTTGACTCAGTCAATATCTATGTTCAGGGTGTCAGGGTGACAACCCCTTAGTTAGGAGGAAGTTTTGTGTCTTTAAAAGTATTAGACGGAAAAAAGTTTGCAAAAATGGTGCTCGAGGGTGCTTCAAACTTATCTAGAAACGCAGCAATGGTCGATGCACTTAATGTATTTCCTGTACCAGATGGTGATACTGGAACGAACATGAACTTAACGATCACCTCTGGTGCAAAGGAAGTTGAGAAAAACACTTCAAGCCAAGTCGGCACAGTAGCAAATGCGTTCGCTAAAGGGCTGCTGATGGGAGCAAGAGGGAACTCTGGCGTTATACTATCACAGTTGTTCAGAGGCTTTTCTAAATCGATTGAAGGAAAAGAAAGCATTACTGCGGCGGAGTTTGCTAACGCGTTTGATAAAGGTGTTGAAACTGCATATAAAGCAGTTATGAAGCCTGTCGAAGGTACCATTTTAACAGTAGCAAAAGACGCTGCAAAAAAAGCAGTCAAAGAAGCGAAAAAGTCAGACGATGTCCTTCACATCATGAAGGAACTTGTTAAAGAATCTAAAGCTTCCTTAAATCGTACACCAGACCTGCTTCCTGTCTTAAAAGAAGTAGGCGTTGTAGATTCAGGCGGGCAAGGTCTTGTCACTGTATATGAAGGATTCTTAGCTGTATTGGAAGGTAAAGAGCTGCCGAAAGTATCGGCTAATGCTCCTTCAATGGGTGATCTTGTCAACGCTGAACATCACAAAGCTCAAATACACATGAAAACGGAAGATATCCACTTTGGATACTGCACAGAGTTCATGGTGAAATTTGAAGAAAACAAGACGAAGATCAATCCGTTTGATGAAATAAACTTCCGAAATGAACTCGCCGAGCATGGTGATTCTCTTCTCGTTGTTGCTGATGATGAAGTAGTAAAAGTTCATATTCATACTGAACAGCCTGGCAACATGCTGACTCTTGCTCAACGTTATGGGAGTTTGATCAACATTAAGATTGAAAATATGCGTGAACAGCATTCGGCGATCTTAGAAAGCGAAAACGAATTAGTTCCTTCTTATTCTCAACCTGCTGAGAAAAAGAAAGAATACGGAATGGTTACTGTTGCTATGGGAGAAGGAATAGAAGAAATGTTTTCTTCTATGGGAGCCTCCGTTATCCAAGGCGGGCAAACGATGAACCCAAGTACAGAAGACATCGTACGGGCTATTTCAGAAGTGAATGCAGAAAAAGTATTCATTCTTCCTAACAACAGCAATATCATCATGGCTTCTGAACAAGCTGCAAGCGTAGTCGATCAAGAAGTTGTGATCATCCGTACGAAGACGGTTCCACAAGGTATCGCGTCTATCTTAGCGTTCAACCCTTCCGCTGACATGAAGGAAAACGAAAAGAAGATGAACGAAGCTATTTCTTCCGTGAAATCCGGACAAGTCACTTATGCGGTTAGAGACACTTCCATTGATGGAGTGGAAATCGCAAAAGGTGACTTCATGGGAATTTCAGAAGGGAAAATTGTTACTTCGAAGACGAATAAGCTGGAAGTAACGAAAGAACTTTTAGAAAAAATGATGGATGAAGATTCAGAAATCGTAACCATCATCTATGGTGAAGATTCTTCAGAAGATGAAGCACAAGAACTCGCGGACTTCATCGAAGGAAAGTTCCCAGATGCAGAAGCTGAACTCCACAACGGAAAACAGCCGATCTACTCATTTATTCTTTCAGTTGAATAAAATGCATTGTCTTATTTAAAAATTGTTGTTCAGTAATGTTATTCATTTTCTTCTTCGACCAATTGATTGGAGCGGAAGATGCGAGACTCCTGTGGATTAGTGGGACAGGTGAGACTAAAAACGCAAAGCGCTAGGAGGCTCACCGCCCGCCCCGCGGAAAGCGAGCATTCTGGAATGGGGATCAATTCCCTCCAGCGAACAACAAATTATAATACAGACATAACCAAAGTATTCTCTCTTAAACTTAAAGTGTGATAAAGTTAAGAGGGAATACTTATTTTAATGGGAAAAAACGCAATCGAAGGAGATCGACATGAAATATAAAAGTGTTTTTGATATTATTGGTCCCATCATGATCGGACCATCCAGTTCACATACAGCCGGTGCTGCAAGAATTGGTAGAGTAGCTAGGCATTTATTTGGAAGAAAACCGGAATTTGCTAATATATCTTTCTATGGTTCATTCGCGAAAACATATCGCGGTCATGGTACTGACGTTGCGATAGTCGGTGGAATCCTAGATTACGACACATTTGATACCAGGATTGTGGATGCGCTTACAATAGCAAAACAAGAAGGTATTAAAGTAAAAATGACGGAAGAAGATGCAGTAACAGATCATCCTAATACAGCAAGAGTCATTATAGGGGATAAGGATGATCAGATTGAAGTTGTAGGGATTTCCATTGGTGGAGGAAAGATCGAGATCATAGAATTGAACGGATTCAGTCTGCGACTTTCCGGTAACCACCCTGCCCTTCTTATCGTCCATAATGATAAGTACGGTGCGATCGCTGGTGTAGCAAACATACTCGCGAAGCATGAGATCAATATTGGACATATGGAAGTATCACGGAAAGAAAAAGGGAAAGAAGCATTAATGGTGATTGAAATCGATCAGAACGCGGATGAAGTGATCATTAATGAATTGAGTACTCTTCCAATCGTCCAGCAAGTCGTAAAGATACATGATTAAGAGGTGATGAACGAATGTTTCGTAATGTAGCTGAATTAATAGAATTGGCTGAATCGAAGAAATGCAAAATTGCAGATATTATGATTGAACAAGAGATGGGTGTAACAGGCCGTTCAAGAGATGAAGTAATTTCGTTCATGGACCGAAATTTAACCGTTATGGAAGAGGCTGTTTTAAGAGGGATTACAGAAGACGTTAAATCTCACTCTGGGTTAACGGGAGGAGATGGGAAGCTTCTGCAAGAATATATTAAATCCGGCAAATCGCTTTCCGGAGATTTAATGCTTGATGCAGTGAGTAAAGCAATGGCCACGAACGAAGTAAATGCTGCAATGGGAACGATCTGTGCAACACCAACTGCCGGATCTGCAGGCGTTGTACCAGGAACTTTATTCGCCTTAAAAGAAAAGCTGAAACCTGAAAGGGACCAAATGATCGAATACCTGTTCACAGCAGGAGCTTTCGGGTTCGTTGTAGCTAACAATGCATCCATTTCAGGAGCTGCAGGAGGCTGTCAGGCAGAGGTGGGATCAGCAACTGGAATGGCAGCAGCAGCTATTGTAGAATTAGCTGGCGGTACTCCTTCGCAGGCAGCAGAAGCTATGGCCATCGCCTTAAAGAACATGCTGGGTCTCGTTTGTGATCCAGTCGCAGGTCTTGTAGAAGTACCATGTGTAAAAAGAAACGCGATGGGAGCTAGCAATGCAATTGTTGCAGCAGATATGGCTTTAGCTGGTATCGTAAGCAAAATTCCTTGTGATGAAGTTATTGACGCTATGTATAAGATTGGTCAGTCTATGCCTTCTGCACTTCGTGAAACCGCTCAAGGCGGTCTTGCTGCTACTCCAACTGGAAGAGAGCTTGAGGCGAAAATCTTTGGCATCCCGTTGAACGAGAAGTGATGGAATGATGATTACGGAGTCAATAACGGCCGTTCAAGGAATCGGTGACAAAAAAGCAGAAGAATTAGCAAGTTTGGGTATCTATAATGTTCAGGACTTAATAGAATATTTGCCTTATCGTTACGAAGATTATCAGAAAAAAGATTTATCAGATATCGCACACGATGAAAAAGCAACTATTGAAGGGAAGGTTCATTCTGAGCCTTCTCTACGTTATTTTCCTAAGAAAAAATCAAGACTCTCATTTCGAATGTTGATCGGAAAATATTTGATCACGGCTGTAATCTTTAATCGGCCATTCTTAAAAAGTCAAATAAGCCTTGGCCAATCCTTGACGCTTACAGGGAAATGGGACCGAAATAAAATGACCTTAACCGTAAGTGATGTTCATTTTGGTCCATTCTCCGATGAAAGAAAAATAGAGCCCGTCTACTCTGTTAAGGGTACATTGCATGGAAAAACCATGAGGAAATTCATGTATCAAGCGTTCAAACAATTTTCTGGGCAGGTTCCAGATCCTTTACCTGAAAAACTTCGTGAAGCTTATCGTTTGCCTGAAAAAGAAGCAGCCTTAAGAATGATGCATTTTCCAGAGAACTTTCAGATGCTAAAGGCCGGAAGAAGAAGACTCGCTTACGAAGAATTACTATTTTTTCAATTAAAAATGCAGATTTTCAGAAAGTGGAACAGACAGCAATCTGAAGGTGCTTCGATTTTATACGATAGATCTAAAGTTGATCTGTTTATTCAATCCCTTCCGTTTCAGCTTACAGAAGCGCAGAAGCGGGTAGTAGAAGAGATCTTAAAAGACCTTTCTGATACAAGTAGAATGAACAGGCTCCTGCAAGGTGATGTGGGTTCAGGAAAAACTGTAGTTGCTGCGATCGCACTGTATGCTGCTGTAACAGCGAACAGACAAGGTGCACTTATGGTACCTACCGAAATCCTTGCAGAACAGCATTTTCAATCTTTAAAGGAACTGTTTCAACCATTTGGCATTACCGTAGCATTGTTAACGAGCTCGGTTAAAGGAAAACTGCGAAAAGAAACGCTGAGCTTGTTGAGCGAAGGTGAGATTCACATCATGGTAGGTACGCATGCTTTGATTCAAGATGAAGTGAATTTTAACAACCTAGGATTGGTTATAACAGATGAGCAACATAGATTTGGTGTAAATCAGAGAAGAGTTCTAAGAGAAAAAGGGGAAAAACCTGATGTTCTCTTTATGACGGCTACACCTATCCCCCGTACACTCGCCATTTCAGCCTTCGGGGATATGGATGTTTCTACAATCGATGTGATGCCTGCAGGAAGAAAGCCAATCATTACACACTGGGCAAAGCATGGAATGTTAGAACGTGTTCTTGATTTTATAAGAAAAGAAATTATGAACGGCAGACAAGCCTATGTGATTTGTCCTCTAATCGAAGAATCAGAAAAAGTAGATGTTCAAAATGCGATAGATGTGCATGCTCAAATGAGCCAATACTTTCATGAATATGAAGTGGGATTAATGCACGGGAGGCTGCACTCTTCGGAGAAAGATGAAGTAATGCGTAAATTTGCGTCAAATGAATGTCAGATCCTTGTTTCAACGACTGTCGTTGAAGTAGGTGTGAATGTCCCAAATGCGACGATCATGGTGATCTATGATGCTGAACGATTTGGGTTATCACAGCTGCATCAGCTGCGAGGAAGGGTTGGAAGAGGCAGTGAACAATCCTATTGTATTCTGATCGCTGATCCAAAGACAGAAGAAGGTCAAGAACGTATGAGAATCATGACGGAGACGACTAATGGTTTTGAACTCTCAGAAAAAGATTTAGAGCTTCGTGGACCAGGAGATTTCTTTGGCAACAAGCAGAGTGGTCTCCCAGAATTTAAAGTTGCTGACCTTGTACATGATTATCGAATTTTAGAGACTGCAAGAAATGATGCGGCGAAACTGGTAAATTCGGATGAGTTCTGGACGGACTCTACGTCTAGGTTAATCAGAGAGATCCTAACCGATCAAGGTGTATTGGATAAGGAAAGGCTCGATTAATTCTTGAAAGTTGTATTCTGATACTATATACTACTATTAGTACCAGCTCTTAATAGCAGAAAAACATACAGCAGGTACGCCGTAACACGGCGCCTGCTTTTCTAACGCCCTTCATTTGAAGAGAGAGTAATCTTTCTCATAAATGGAACCTTTTTAACGGAAGAAGGAAAGTATTTATGAAAAAAACAAAACGGGAGCGGCAAGAGCTGCTAAAGGAAACGATAAAACAGACCCCTTTTATTACGGATGAGGAACTGGCTGAAAAGTTCAGTGTTAGTGTCCAGACCATACGTTTAGATCGACTGGAACTTTCGATACCAGAGCTCCGAGAGAGGATTAAGACAGTTGCCCAGACAAAACTGGATGATGTTAAGGCACTCCCTCTGGAAGAAGTGATTGGTGAAATTATTGACCTTCAGTTGGATGAGTCAGCAATCTCTATTCTGGATATAAAAGAAGAACATGTATTTTCGCGCAACAAGATCGCAAGGGGACATCATGTCTTTGCACAGGCAAACTCTCTTGCAGTGGCAATCATTAATGACGAACTCGCTTTAACTGCACGTGCAAACATACGTTTTTCTCGAACAGTTAGAGTTGGCGAAAGGATCGTCGCAAAAGCGAAAGTGATCGAAAAAGGCTCAGAACGGACAACTGTTGAAGTCAATAGCTATGTAGAAAAAGAGCTTGTCTTCCACGGTGAGTTTACGATGTTTAGATCAAAACAAGATTCAAAGGAAGGAAGTTAAATCAGCATGATTATCGCAATTGATGCAATGGGCGGTGACAACGCACCGAAAGAAATCGTAAAAGGTGCATTGCTGGCTGTTGAACAATATCCTGAACTCCAGATCACGTTAATTGGTGACCAGGACAAAATTAATGAACATTTACCGAAGGATCATTCTTTTAAAATTATTCATACAACAGAAGTGATCGAAACGGCTGAAGAACCGGTTCGTGCAGTACGCCGAAAAAAAGAAGCTTCAATGGTTCTGGCTGCAAATGAAGTAAAGACAGGTAATGCAGATGCCTATATTTCAGCTGGTAATACAGGAGCTCTTATGGCCAGCGGACTCTTTTATGTGGGCAGAATTAAAGGGATCGAACGCCCGGCGTTAGCTCCAACACTCCCAACTCTTAACGGGAAAGGATTCTTATTCTTGGATGTTGGGGCAAACATGGATGCTAAACCAGAACACCTCTTACAATATGCACTGATGGGTTCAGTCTATTGTAAAGAAGTTAGGGGAATTGAAAATCCTCGCGTTGGATTGCTTAACGTGGGTACAGAAAATGAAAAAGGAAATGCTTTAACAAAGGCTGCTTTTCCTTTGCTGCAGGAAGCTAATATTCATTTTGTTGGTAACGTTGAATCTAGAGATCTATTAATGGGAGCGGCAGATATAGTCGTTTGTGATGGGTTTGCGGGTAACCTTGTGTTGAAATCGATTGAAGGTACAGCAATGAGCATGTTTTCCATGATCAAAGATACACTCACTTCAAGCTTTACGAGCAAACTAGCAGCAGGTGTATTAAAACCGAAGCTAAGAGGAATTAAAGATAAACTTGACTATACGGAATATGGTGGAGCAGGATTGTTTGGATTAGCCGCACCTGTCATTAAAGCACATGGTTCATCAAATGCAAATGCCGTGTTAAATGCGATCAGACAAACAAAAGATATGGTAGACAAGGATGTTGTAAACACAATTTTAAGCCATATTCAGCCTGACAGCCAAAAGGAGGAATAACTGATGGGTAAAATCGCCTTTCTATTTCCTGGACAAGGGTCTCAATTTGCAGGAATGGGAAAACAATTAGCAGATCAAGAAACACTTGCAAAAGATATCTTTAATAAAGCGGATGAAGTTTTGAAATTCGATCTTTCGAAGATTATTTTTGAAGGTCCTGATGAACTTTTAAAGAAAACCGAGAATACTCAGCCAGCATTACTTACTGTATCAACAGCTGTTCTTGAGGTTCTTAACAAACATGGTATTTCTCCTGACTACACGGCTGGTCATAGTTTAGGGGAATATTCAGCACTTGTTGCAGCTGGCAGTATTTCGTTTGAAGATGCGGTCTATGCAGTGAGACACCGCGGGCTTTTAATGGAAGAAGCTGTTCCTGCAGGTGTAGGAACAATGGCAGCGATTATCGGTTTCGACCAAGAACGCCTTGAGGCCATTACAGCTGAAGTTTCAGAGTCCGGAGAAAGTGTACAGGTGGCAA
Source organism: Fictibacillus phosphorivorans (assembly GCF_023715845.1). Lineage (GTDB taxonomy): Bacteria > Bacillota > Bacilli > Bacillales > Fictibacillaceae > Fictibacillus > Fictibacillus phosphorivorans_D. The sequence continues at coordinate 159,259 of NZ_JAMBOR010000002.1, read as the reverse complement.
ACTTAAACTGCCCGGGTCAAATTGTTATTTCTGGAACAGTAAAAGGTGTTGAAGAAGCGGGCAAGAAAGCGAAAGAAGAAGGCGCTAAAGTCATTCCATTGCAAGTCAGCGGTCCTTTTCACTCTTCACTTATGAAACCGGCAGCAGAAAAATTTGAAGAAATTTTATCAAACATCACCATACAAGATGCGAAAACACCTGTAATCGCAAACGTAACAGCGAAACCTGTTACATCTAAAGAAGACATTAAATCGAAGCTGATCGAACAATTGTATTCTCCCGTACGCTGGGAAGAAACAATCAGAGAGTTAATGGATGCTGGTGTAGACACATTCATTGAAATCGGACCTGGAAAAGTTTTATGTGGTCTTGTAAAAAAGGTAAATCGCCGAGCTAATGTGTTCGCGATCGGAGATATGGATTCAATGAAGCAAGCTTTAGAGAAACTGAAAGGAGAATCTGTTGATGCTTAATAATAAATCGGTATTAGTAACAGGTGCTTCACGAGGTATTGGTCGGGCCATTGCCTTATATTTTGCAAAAAATGGAGCGAAAGTAGCGGTCAACTATTCTGGAAGCGAAGAAAAAGCGAATGAGGTAGTTGAAGAAATTAAAGCAAACGGCGGAACAGCTTTTGCGATCAAGGCTGATATTTCTAGTTCAGACGATGTAACAAACATGATCAAGACTGTTATCGATGAATTTGGTAGTCTTGATGTACTTGTGAACAACGCTGGAATTACGAGAGATAACCTTTTAATGCGAATGAAGGAAGAAGACTGGGATGCGGTCATAAACACAAACTTAAAAGGTGTATTCTTGACAACAAAAGCTGTTACAAGACAGATGATGAAACAAAGAAGTGGCCGTATTATCAATATTGCTTCAATCGTTGGTGTTTCAGGAAATGCTGGGCAAGCCAACTATGTAGCGGCAAAAGCTGGAGTGATCGGGCTTACAAAAACGTCTGCTAAGGAGCTTTCTTCAAGAGGAATTACGGTTAATGCCATTGCTCCTGGATTCATCGAAACAGATATGACAGGAAAACTTGAAGAAGGTATAAAAGAAGATATGCTAAGAAATATTCCGCTTGCTCGTTTCGGTCAACCAGATGATATCGCAGCAGCTGCAGCTTTTCTAGCAAGTGATGCTAGCTCATATATTACCGGTCAGACCCTGCACGTTGACGGCGGAATGGTGATGTAATCAAGCTTTTTATGTGTCTTTAATAAAGATATTTCTAATAGGCTGTTGTTGTGTCTCGTACCTTTATGAATGTAAGATGTGAGGCGCCTACTAAATTCTACCTCTTGTGAAGACATTAATAAATTTAAAAAAACAGACCAATTAATACATCGGAAACCCTCTAGTTTTTTTAGAGGAAAAAGCATATACTATTGAAAGGAGGTGACACACAAATGGCAGACGTTTTAGAAAGAGTTTCGAAGATTGTTGTTGACCGTCTAGGTGTTGACGCGTCTGAGGTTAAGCCTGAAGCTTCCTTTAAAGAGGATCTAGGTGCAGACTCTCTTGATGTAGTGGAACTAGTTATGGAACTTGAGGATGAGTTCGAACTAGAGATTTCTGATGAAGATGCTGAAAAAATTGCAACTGTTGGTGACGTTGTAGATTACATAAACAGCAAACAATAAGGTTTTACGGATAAAGTCCCGATGAAAAATGCGGGGCTTTCTTCCCTTTTTGGGGAGAAAACAGTAGTAAATAGCCCTTTTACGAGATTTTTGGAGGAAGTGTATGAAAGGTTCAAAACATCAATCAACTCAAAATAAAACAATAAAAAACCGCTTTAAATCGGCTTCCAAAAAGGGCATGGATGACAGAGTGCGCATCCAGAAAGTAGCCCCTCTTCAGGACCGTTTAAACATCCAGTTTGAAAATGTAAAATTACTAGCTCAAGCTTTTACCCATTCATCATATGTGAATGAGCATCGAGGAAGAACATTCGAGGATAATGAAAGATTAGAATTTCTAGGCGATGCTGTTCTAGAATTGACCATTTCCCAATACTTGTACAGCAAGTTTACGAACATGAGTGAAGGTGAACTCACAAAGCTCAGAGCAGCTATCGTCTGTGAACCATCATTGGTATTGTTCGCTAACGATCTGCACTTTGGTGACTATGTACTTCTGGGAAAAGGAGAAGAGAACACGGGTGGACGAACACGGCCTGCTTTATTAGCGGATGTTTTCGAGGCCTTTATAGGAGCACTGTATCTTGATCAAGGACTCGAAAAAGTGAAAGAGTTTTTAAATCAGTACGTTGTACCACGAATTAATGAAGGTGCTTTTTCTCATGTGATGGATTTTAAGAGCCAGCTGCAAGAATATGTTCAGCGTGAAGGGTTGGGGCATATTGATTATAGGATTGTACAGGAAAAAGGACCTGCGCATAACAGGGAATTTGTGTCTGAGGTCAGGCTGAATGATGCTCCTTTTGGTATCGGATATGGAAGATCCAAAAAAGAAGCCGAACAACATGCTGCACAAGAAGCGATTGAAAAAGTAAAGAAGAAATCAAACCAATAAGTAAACCCCCTTAAAGGTGAATGCCAGATAAGGGGGTTTCTATTATTTTATCTTTTTTTAAGAGATGCGAGTTCTTCGATGATTCCTTCCATATCTCTTATGCTGAACGAAGGCATCTTCATGACCATGTCATACAGCTCTTTAATATCGTCGTATTTGTTAAGTTCATAATCTTCAGGCTGAATCAATCCGCTGTTAACGAGTTGCAGTTTTTTCTTTAAGGTCTCAATCATAAAAGATAAGTTCTCGTGATTTTCTTTAGTTAAGTCCATTGTGAAACTCCTTTAGTGTGTAATTAAGAGATACTAAGTCTATGCCGTTCCATTAACTTTCTCTATTTTAGCATACTGTAATCTTTGTGACTATGAGAGAGTAAATCTATGATAAAATAAAACAGTTAGAGAATTTTTTTTACATAATTAAAAGATAGTCAGCTGCTGGGATTTCATCGGGCACTCAGGAAAGACAATCTCATATAAAATTACTGAAATAACCGTTTGAACACGAACGCTTATATAAAGCATGAAAAAGGGGGATTTAAAGATGTTCCTCAAACGAATTGATGTAGCAGGATTTAAATCATTTGCAGAGCGGATCCAAGTAGAATTTGTTCAAGGAGTAACAGCTGTAGTAGGTCCTAATGGAAGCGGAAAGAGTAATATCTCTGATGCTGTAAGATGGGTCTTAGGCGAACAATCTGCAAAGTCACTTCGCGGTTCAAAAATGGAAGATATCATTTTTGCAGGAAGTGATAATCGTAAACCATTGAATGTCGCTGAAGTAACACTCACTCTAGATAATGAAGATCAGCATCTGCCGCTAGATTATAATGAGATTTCTATTACAAGAAGAGTTTATCGCTCTGGGGATAGCGAATATTTAATCAATAAGCAGCAATGCCGATTAAAAGATATTGTTGAATTATTCATGGATTCAGGACTCGGCAGAGAGGCATTTTCAATCATCGGACAAGGCCGTGTAGAAGAAATATTAAGCAGTAAATCAGAAGAAAGAAGAAAGATTTTTGAAGAAGCTGCAGGAGTTTTAAAGTATAAGACAAGAAAACATAAGGCTGAACAGAAACTTTTCGAGACTCAGGAAAACTTAAACAGGGTTGAAGACATCCTTCATGAACTTGAAGGGCAGGTTGAGCCTTTAAAGATACAGGCGTCCATTGCGAAGGATTATCTGGATAAAAAACAAGAATTAGAAATCGTTGAGACTGCTGTTCTCGTTCAAGAGATAGAAGACCTGCACGAACGCTGGGAAAAACAAAAAACATGGGTAGCAGAATTGCAGAAACAAGAATCTGAACTCTCAGCAAAAGTAAAGCAAGGGGAATCTGCCATCGAAAGAGCCAGACTTGATATGCAAGCGATGGATGAATCGATCGATGAACTTCAGGGAGCCCTTCTCTTAGCTAGTGAAACTCTAGAAAAACTAGAAGGCAAAAAAGAGGTTTTAAAAGAGAGAAAAAAAAATTATGATCAGAATAAAACTTCTCTTTTGGAGCAGATTCAGCAACTGAAAGTAAAAAAAGAACAACTAGAAACACAATTACGATCTGAAAAAAGTATTTTGACAGATAAAGAAAAGCAATTAAAAGCGGTTCGCAAACAAGTTTCTGAGGAAGAAAGTCGACTAACCGTCCTTGAAATGGATGTAGAAGCAGAACTCGAAAAATTAAAAAGTGATTATTTTGAACGCTTAAACGAACAAACGACCATTAGAAATGAAATGCGTTATATTGAGGACCAAGCGAAACAGCAGACGTTTAAAAGCAGCAGGCTAGATGAAGAAAACAATAGATTCCTTCAACAAAGAGAAGAAATAAAGAACAAGAGAGAACAAGCGGAAAAGAGTTATAAAGAAGCGGAGGCTCAGTTGAAGGAGAAGCAAGAGGAGTATCAGAAGTTAAAAGCTGCTGTTTCAGTAGAAGAGCAAGAAAGCCGTTCACTTCAAGAGAAATTGTATCAGGCTTACCAATACATTCAACAGTTCAAGTCAAAGAAAGAAATGCTTGAATCCATGCAGGATGAATATGCCGGCTTCATGCAGGGAGTTAAAGAGGTCTTAAAGGCCAAAGAAACCAAGTTACCTGGAATTCAGGGAGCGGTTGCGGAACTATTATCAGTTCCATCTGAGGTTGAAACCGCTATTGAGACTGCTTTAGGAGCTTCTATGCAGCATGTGGTAGTCGATCGTGATCAGAATGCGATGAAAGCTATTCAATTCTTAAAACAAACGAGAGCAGGAAGAGCAACATTCTTACCATTGAATGTAATCAAAAGCCGTAATGTTTCAAGCGCGGATGTTCATAATGCGCGCACTGTAGACGCTTTTGTAGGTGTGGCCGCTGATCTTGTTCAATATGATCAAAAGTATAAGAACATCGTTGGTAACTTATTAGGTAATATTATTATCTCTAGGGATCTAGCGGGTGCTAATGCGATTGCTAAAAAAGTGAACTATCGTTACCGTATCGTCACACTTGAAGGGGATGTAGTCAGTCCTGGAGGCTCCATGTCTGGGGGAAGCCTTAAACAGAAAAGTTCTTCTCTACTAAGCAGACAAAGAGAAGTAGAAGCCTTGACTGAAAAACTAGCGTCCATGCAAAAACAAACACTTAGCTTGGAAGATAAGGTCTCTAAACTTAAAGAAAAAGTTGTAAAAAACAATGAAGCGTTAGACCGACTTCAAGCAGAAGGTGAGAAGCTGAGGGAGCTTGAACAAGAACTCAAGAGTAACCTGCGTGAGCTTGAGATCCAAGAGAAGAGTCTAAACGATAGATTGCAGCTGTATGACCGTGAAAAACATACGTTTGAATCTGAAAAATCGGCTGCTGATCATCGATTATCGAAGCTTAAGAAAAAGCTTGAGGAAGCCGTGAAATCTGGAAATGAACTTGAGAAAACAATCGCTGATCTAACTGAAAAGAAAAAGATGCACCAATCTTCTAAAGAAGAGCTTAGAGAAACGTTGACCAAGTTGAAAATTAAAGCGGCAGAACTTGAACAGCAAGTTGCAAATCAAAAGGAAAAAAGTGTGCGGCTTGAAGAAGAGTTTTCAGATGTAAGTGCAAGAAGTAAAGAAACGGAAGAAGATTATTGGCTTCTTGAAGAAGAAATGAACTCTAGTTCGTCTGGTGAGGATTCACTCGATGAACAGATCATGCAGAAGAGACATGAAAAGAATACAGCTTTAAAATTAATAGCAGAGCGAAGACAAGAAAGGACGGAGTCATTCCGTACGATCGAGTCGATGGAAGTCGAGCTTAAGGAAGCTAAGCGTCAATACAAACAGTTGAGTGATGGATTAAAAACGGAAGAAGTGAGCATTAATAGACTTGATGTTGAACTTGAATCCCGTCTGACTCACTTGAGAGAAGAATATGAGCTCTCCTATGAAGGCGCGAAACTAAAACACAAATTAGAGATACCGTTAGAGGATGCTAAACGAAAAGTAAAGCTGATCAAGATGGCGATCGAAGAGCTAGGTGTCGTAAACTTAGGCGCTATTGAGGAATATGAACGAGTCAGTCAGCGTTATGAATTCCTGATCGAACAAAGGGATGACCTGACAGAAGCGAAAAACACTTTGTATGGTGTGATCTCAGAGATGGATGAAGAAATGAAGAATCGGTTTGAAGAGACCTTTACATCGATCCGATCGCATTTTGGAATCATCTTTAAAGAACTGTTCGGTGGTGGCCGTGCAGACCTAGTTTTGACGCAGCCAGAAGATATGCTTGCTACAGGTGTGGATATCATGGCTCAGCCTCCAGGCAAGAAACTTCAGCAACTAGGGCTGTTATCTGGTGGAGAAAGAGCGTTGACCGCTATTGCACTATTGTTTGCCATCTTAAAGGTTCGTCCTGTTCCGTTTTGTATTTTAGATGAAGTAGAAGCGGCATTGGATGATGCAAACGTGAACCGTTTTGCAAAGTACTTGCGAACATTCAGTAAAGAAACACAGTTTATCGTTGTAACCCACCGAAAGGGTACGATGGAAGAAGCGGATGTATTGTACGGAGTGACCATGCAGGAATCAGGTGTGTCAAAACTTGTATCAGTCCGTTTAGAAGAAACAAAAGAATTGGTAACATCGTAGGGAGGAAATATAGTGAGTTTTTTAAAGAAGTTAAAAGAAAAATTTTCGAATCAACCATCTGAATCCTCTTCAGAAAAATTTAAAGACGGATTAGAAAAAACAAGAAGTTCATTTTCATTTAAAGTGAATGATCTTTTAAAAAGATATCGTAAAGTAGATGAGGAGTTTTTCGAAGAACTTGAGGAGATCTTAATCGGTGCAGACGTAGGGGTCCATACCGTTCTCGATATTATTGATGAGCTTAAAGATGTAGCCCGCACAAAAAACATTAAAGATCCACAAGAGCTCCGTTCAGCAATTACAGAAAAACTTGCTGAGATGCTTCAAAAAGACGATAGTGACAACAAGCTAAACATGCAAACAGATGGGATGACCGTTATTTTATTCGTTGGTGTAAACGGAGTTGGGAAGACTACGACCATTGGTAAGCTTGCTCATCAGCTCAAGAATGACGGCAAGAAAGTCATCCTGGCTGCTGGAGATACATTCCGAGCAGGTGCAATCGATCAGCTGGAAGTTTGGGGAGAGCGTGCTGGCGTAGATGTGATTAAACATCATGAAGGTGCTGACCCAGCTGCGGTGATCTATGACAGTATCCAGGCAGCAAAATCAAGAAAAGCAGATGTCCTTTTATGTGATACTGCCGGACGGCTGCAAAATAAAGTAAATTTAATGAACGAACTTTCAAAAGTTAAACGTGTGATCGAACGTGAAATACCAGGTGCTCCACATGAAGTGCTGCTTGTTGTAGATGCTACAACCGGACAGAACGCGATGAACCAGGCAAAAACCTTTGGACAATCAACAGATGTTACAGGACTTGTTTTAACAAAACTCGATGGAACAGCAAAAGGCGGAATCGTTTTAGCGATCCGTCATGAACTAGATATTCCAGTGAAGTTTGTTGGACTTGGCGAAAAAATCGATGATCTTCAGGAATTTGATCCGGAACAGTTTGTATACGGCTTATTCGCTGGAACAGAAGAGGAAGAAGCAGAGTAAACCTGCTTCTTTTTCTTTGGGTAAGAAATAATCGGAAATTCCATAAAGGTAACGCAATTTTGAAGTGGAAATAATTGATCACATAAAAAAGACTCTAGCACTCATTACCATTTATTCTGTTAAGAAAAAAACTTGACATCTATTTTTTATGGTTGTATAGTATTCACGTAAAGGCATTTCACTTAACAAGGGTTGTGGAACTATGCTTGATAAAACGATGAGAATTAATTATCTTTTTGATTTTTACCAATCATTGCTAACCCCTAAACAAAAGAATTATATGGGCTTATATTATTTAGACGATTATTCTCTCGGTGAAATTGCTGAACAATATAATGTCAGCCGCCAGGCCGTTTATGATAATATTAAACGGACAGAGGCGATGCTAGAAGAATACGAAGAGAAGTTAGGGCTTTTTGCAAAGTTTCAGGAACGTGAACAGTTGCTGTCATCTTTAAGAGAGCTTCTGAAATCTGAACCTGATAACGTACTTGCAATTATCGATCGCCTTGAAAATATGGAATAGGAGGCGTTCAGTGAGATGGCATTTGAAGGTTTAGCCGACCGTCTTCAGAACACTTTACAAAAAATTCGTGGAAAAGGGAAAGTAAATGAAGCGGATGTAAAGGAAATGATGAGGGAAGTACGCCTTGCTCTTCTTGAGGCGGATGTTAACTTTAAAGTGGTAAAAGATTTTGTGAAAAAGGTATCTGAACGTGCAGTTGGTCAGGAAGTATTAAAAAGCCTGACACCTGGACAACAAGTTGTAAAAGTTGTTAATGATGAACTTACGACTTTGATGGGCGGAGAACAAAGCAAGATTGCGGTATCCAACAAGCCCCCGACAGTCATTATGATGGTGGGTCTTCAAGGTGCAGGTAAAACAACGACAACTGGTAAGCTTGCGAACCATTTACGAAAAAAACAAAATCGTAAACCACTTCTTGCTGCAGCTGACATATACCGTCCCGCTGCGATTAAGCAGTTAGAAACGATCGGGAAACAGCTTAATTTTCCAGTGCATCAAATGGGAGACCAAGTTAGTCCCGTAAAAATTGCTGAAACAGCGATTGCGAAAGCAAAAGAAGAGCACCATGACTATGTTCTTATCGATACAGCCGGGCGTTTACACATTGATGAAACGCTCATGGATGAATTAAAACAGGTGAAAGAAACAGCAAAACCTGATGAAATCTTCCTTGTTGTTGATGCGATGACTGGTCAGGACGCGGTAAATGTTGCTGAAAGTTTTAACGAAGCACTTGGAATTACAGGTGTTATTCTTACAAAGCTGGACGGTGACACACGCGGTGGTGCTGCACTTTCTATTAAAGCTGTTACAGGACTCCCTATTAAATTTGTGGGTCTTGGGGAAAAGATGGATGCTCTTGAGCCTTTCCATCCGGACCGAATGGCTTCAAGGATTTTAGGAATGGGCGACATGCTAACACTCATTGAAAAGGCTCAGTCCTCAGTAGATGAAGAGAAAGCTCGTGATCTTCAGAAGAAGATGCGTGATATGTCGTTCACATTTGATGATTTTCTTGATCAGATGGGACAAGTTAGAAATCTTGGACCATTAGATGAAGTACTTGGCATGCTTCCTGGTGCGAATAAGATGAAGGGCCTTAAAAACGTACAGATCGATGAAAAACAGATCGGTCACGTTGAAGCTATCATCCGTTCGATGACTCTTCATGAAAGAGAACAACCTGAAATAATCAATGCCAGCCGTAAAAGACGTATCGCTAAAGGAAGCGGACGGTCTGTACAAGAAGTAAACCGCCTAATCAAACAATTCGAGGACATGAAGAAGATGATGAAACAAATGTCCGGAATGATGAATGGCAAAAAGAAAAAAGGTGGATTTAAATTCCCTTTTATGTAAACTGAATTTTCAGGTTTACAAACCTGTCAATTTATACTATTATATTATTTTGTGTGAACTATTTTCGGAGGTGCAAGATATAATGGCAGTAAAAATTCGTTTAAAGCGTATGGGTGCTAAGAAAGCTCCTTTTTATCGTGTAGTAGTAGCAGATTCTCGTTCTCCTCGTGATGGACGTTTCATCGAAGAGATCGGAACTTACAACCCAGTTGCTAACCCAGCTGAAGTTAAAATTAACGAAGAAAAAGCTCTTGAGTGGATGACAAACGGTGCAAAGCCATCTGACACAGTTCGTAACCTATTCTCAAAAGCTGGTCTAATGGAGAAATTCCATAACGCAAAAAACCAAAAATAATTTGACGAAGGGGAACTGATATGACAGAGTTGATCGAAGCGATTGTGAAAGCTCTAGTTGATCACCCAGAAGAAGTTAGCGTCAAAGAGGTAAAAGAAGGACATCGCCTAGTTTATCAATTATCTGTGAACCAGACTGATATGGGAAAAGTAATCGGTAAACAAGGAAGAGTGGCCAAAGCGATTCGTACTGTTGTAAATGCGGCAGGTACGAATCAAAATAAACGGATTTCAATAGAAATCGTCTAAAAAGGATGAGGGATTCCCTCTTCCTTTTTTTATATTCAAGCTGTTATTTTAGAATTAAATAGGATTGAATAAAAAAGTATACATACCTGTATTTATGATAAACTTTAGACTAGCTAATACTATGAATAAGATGTATGAGAGAAGGTTTTTATATGACGGATAAATGGCTTAACGTAGGAAAGATTGTTAATACACACGGGATAAGAGGAGAAGTCCGTGTCATTTCAAGAACAGATTTTCCTGAAGAACGTTATAAGAAAGGCAATACATTATATGTAGAAAAAAGCCCAGGGGATCTTATCCCTGTAACGATTGAGGCTCATCGGAAACATAAACAGTTTGATCTATTAACGTTTGAAGGCTTACATAATATTAATGATGTTGAATCTTTTAAAGGACATTTATTAAAAGTGCCTAAAGAACAGCAAGTTTCCTTAGAAGAGGGCGAGTTCTTTTATCATGACATCATTGGATGTTCTGTTTTTACAGTGGATGGAGAAGAGCTGGGTAAAGTGAAAGAAATCTTATCGCCAGGTGCGAACGATGTATGGGTAGTTAAACGTAAAGGGTTCGGTTCCGACGTATTAATTCCATACATTCCTTCGGTTGTTAAGAGCGTTGATGTAGAAGCGAAGAAGATTTCAATCGAACCTTTAGAAGGACTGTTTTAATATATGAAAATCGATGTGTTAAGCCTGTTTCCAGATATGTTTTCGGGTGTTTTCGGTCAGTCTATTTTGAAAAAAGCACAAGAAAAAAACGCTGTTCGGCTTCAAGTACATGATTTTCGTGAATACTCAACGAACAGACATCGAAATGTTGATGATTATCCTTATGGTGGAGGAGCAGGGATGGTGTTGACTCCCCAGCCTCTATTTGATGCCGTTGAAAGCTTAACGAAAGAAGCAGCTGAAAAACCAAGGATTATCCTGCTTTGTCCACAAGGAGAGCAGTTTTCTCAAAACAAAGCGGAAGAACTTTCTAAAGAAAAACATTTAATCTTTTTGTGTGGTCACTATGAAGGTTATGATGAGCGGATCAGAGAACATCTCGTTACTGATGAGATTTCTATCGGCGACTACGTCTTAACTGGCGGAGAACTAGGGGCGATGGTCGTAATTGATGCTGTGACAAGGTTGCTCCCAGGTGTGCTTGGAAAAGAAGAATCACATCTAGAGGATTCTTTTAGTACAGGTCTCTTAGAACATCCTCAATATACAAGACCGGCAGATTTTAGAGGGATGAAAGTTCCTGATGTACTTATGTCTGGAAACCATAAAAATATTGAAGAATGGCGAAAGAAAGAGTCTTTGAAACGTACTTATAAAAGACGTCCAGACCTATTAGAGAAAATAGAATTAAGTAAAGAAGAAGAAAAATGGCTGGAAGAAATAAAAGATAATAAAACAACTTGATACTCGTCTAATTTATATGGTATTATATTGTTTGTGGCTTATGCCCGTTTAATCCGGTGTTCCGCTGCTTGATAATCACGCAAGAACATCTATGGGAAGGGAGGCAATAAACTATGCAACAGCTTATTGCAGATCTAGCAAAAGATCAATTAAAATCAGATTTACCAAAATTCCGTTCAGGTGACACTGTACGTGTACACGTGAAAGTAATCGAGGGTACTCGTGAGCGTATCCAGCTTTTTGAAGGTGTTGTTATCAAAAAGCGTGGGTCTGGGATTTCTGAAACGTTTACTGTTCGTAAAATTTCTTACGGTGTTGGAGTGGAGCGTGCGTTCCCTGTACATTCACCTAAGATTGCGAACCTTGAAGTTGTACGTCGCGGTAAAGTACGCCGTGCTAAGCTATACTACTTGCGTGCACTTCGTGGTAAAGCAGCTCGTATTAAAGAAATTCGCTAATAATTCTCGAAAGGAGCTTGACTTACTCAAGCTCCTTTTTCCATATTATAAGTAAGGAATTTCTATAGATGGTGAGGATTAAGAATGGCTCGTACAAAAAACGAAACGTGGGAATGGATTAAAGCACTAGCTGCAGCACTGTTATTGGCAGGTATTATCAGGTTCTTCCTCTTTGCTCCAGTAGTAGTAGATGGGCAATCCATGATGCCAACTCTTCATGATGGAGATCGATTAATTGTAAATAAGTTCAGCTATATGATTGGTGAACCAAACAGATTTGATATCGTCGTCTTTCACGCAACAGAAGAAAAAGATTACATAAAAAGAGTAATCGGTTTGCCAGGAGATACAATCGAGTATAAAGATGATACTCTTTATGTGAATGGCAAAAAGGTGAAAGAAGAATACTTAGAAGCATATAAGAAAAAAACAAAAGACGGGAACTTTACTTATGACTTCACTTTATTAGAAGTAACGGCTAAACAAAAGGTTCCAGAAGGACAATTATTTGTTTTAGGTGATAATCGCCGGAACTCCAGTGATAGCCGGAACATAGGTACCGTTAGTGAAGATGAAATCTTAGGAAAAGCATCATTCCGTTTTTGGCCATTATCGGATATAGGATTTGTAAAGTAGGGTGAACGAACATGACCATTCAATGGTTTCCGGGCCATATGGCAAAAGCGCGCCGGGAGATAACTGAAAAACTAAAAATGATCGATGTGGTTTTCGAACTAGTTGACGCCAGAATTCCTTTAGCGTCACGGAACCCTATGATCGATGAAATACTAGGTGAAAAGCCGCGCATTGTGTTGTTGAACAAAGCAGACCTAGCAGATCCGAAAGTAACGTCAATGTGGCAAGGCTATTTTTCTGATTTAGGAATACCTTCTCTTGCAATAAATTCAAAAGACGGAAAAGGCATTAAGAAGATAGAACCTCTTGCCCATGAACTTGTAAAAGAAAAGTTCGATAAGATGAGAGCAAAAGGAATTGTTAAGCCACGTGCAGTCCGCGCTTTAATTGTCGGTATTCCGAATGTAGGGAAATCCACAATTATTAATAGGATGGCCGGCAAGAACATTGCTATTACAGGTGACAAGCCAGGCGTAACGAAAAAACAGCAGTGGATCAAAGCAGGTAAGACACTGGAACTCTTGGATACTCCAGGTATTCTTTGGCCAAAGTTTGAAGATCAAACGATAGGTCTAAAGCTTGCTGTAACTGGTGCAATAAAAGAAACATTATTTGATTTTACAGAAGTAGTATTGTTCGCTGTGAAATATTTAAGTGAACATTATCAAGAACGTCTGGTTGAGCGTTATAAATTAACGGATATATCTGATGACTCTCTTCGTTTATTTGAGGAAATCGGTAAAAAAAGAGGATGCATCGTAACCGGTGGAGAAGTTGATCTTGAGAAGACAGCAGAGATTGTACTTCGTGATCTACGATCTGAAAAGCTTGGCAGCTTGTCTTATGAGCGGCCATCAGTATCAAGTGAATAAAGTGATAGAACAGGCGCGTATATTCTATGTGCCTGTTTTCTTTGAATCGAATCGATAACGCTTAAAGGTTAGTTTTAAAGACCGATAAAAAATACATAAAGAGTGTGAATAAAAAATGAAACGATCCATAAAAGAATGGGAGCAACTATTAAAAGACAGTTCTGCCGAAGAGATCAGCAGCCATCTAACGCAGTTAGAATCCGATGAGAGGCAAGGTGCCAAAAAGTTATTTAAAACGTATACTAACCGTTTATTAGAGGCTGAAGCCGAATTGAAAAGGCTGGAGATCATGTGTCGTTATGAAAAACAGTGCATATCAAACGGTAAAAGATTGATTGCTGGAGTCGATGAAGTTGGAAGGGGTCCATTAGCGGGACCTGTAGTAGCTGCAGCTGTTATACTCCCGGAAGGCTATATGCTAAATGGAATAAACGATTCCAAAAAGCTATCAGAAAAAAGAAGAGAAGAATTATATGAAAGAATCACTACAGATGCTATTTGTTATAGTACGCATTTGGTGCAGCCTGATAAGATCGATGAGATCAACATCTATCAGGCATCTAAACTAGCTATGACTGAGTCGGTCTGTCAGCTAATGGTAGAGCCAGATCAGCTATTGATCGATGCAATGGAAATCGCCCTGCCGATTGATCAAATAAAGATCATAAAGGGAGATGAAAAAAGCATCTCTATTGCAGCCGCGTCAATCATAGCAAAAGTTACTCGGGATCGATACATGAAAAAACTTGACCAAATGTATCCTCATTATGGGTTTAAAACAAATATGGGTTATGGCACAAAAGAACATCTAGAAGCCTTGAAAAGATTCGGGGCAACGGAAATACATCGCAAAACGTTTAGTCCAGTTGGAGAAATGATTCAGTTTACTGGGAGTGAATAAGGTGTTATCGACAAACAACATCATCCAGCCACCGCCGATTGCTTCGCATACATCTGCAAACATTCAATTAAAATTAGATCAGTTGTTAACGGCTAAAATCTTAGAGATCTTTCCGGACCAAACGGCAAAAATTTTATATCAGGGAACAGAAATACATGCCAAACTGGAGGCTCCTTTAACAAAAGGAAATCACTATTTGTTTGAAGTCGGAGAGAAAAATGGGGTATTAATCTTAAAAAAAGTAGATACAGATCCCATGAAATCAACAACTGAACAAATGCTGCAGAAGTTACATCTTTCACAAACCGAGAATAACAAAAAGGCTGCTGAATTTTTAATATCCGAAAAAATGACGGTCACAAAAGAAAATGTTAAACAGGTAGCTATTATCCTACAGCTTGCAGCAAACATTTCCTTTAAAGAGAAGAAAGAGGTTATCCAACGGATGCAGGCACTTGAGATCCCTGCTAAGCCTGCTTTAGTTCAAGCGGTCTTAACCAGTATTCAGAGTAAATCGGCTCAAGCTGAAATGAGGCAATTGTTCGAGTCTCTTACACCTTACATACATAAAGATAAAAGCATAAGAAACACCGTGGAACTCCTACAAAGTTTATATGGTTTCAAAACCAGTCAATCCGTTGAAAAAGAGGTTTCCGTAGTCTCTTCTGGATTTAACGGCACCAAAAATGTGTCAAAACAAAATAGCGGTCATTCAGGACATTCAGATCTAGAAACAAAAAGCTTTCATCTGCCTAAAGAAACAATCCACAATCAAATTACGCTATATGAAAAAGAAGTCCAGGGAATTGACACCAAACGTCAGGCTTCAACTGATTTCTTGCAAGCTGTTCAAAAATGGTTTCATAAATCAGGGATGCTGCACGAAAGGAATATTATGAAAGAACCCGTTCTACTCATGCAAACGGATTCCTTAAAGGCAAACTTGATCACTTTAAGACAACATGTAGAATCACTGGGGCTGCCTGAAAGCATTTCATTCAAAACTGAACAAGCGCTAAATAAACTAACAAGCCAGCAGATTCAGAACATATCCGTTAATGAGCATCTTCATCAATTTGTTTTACAGATCCCTCTTGGACAGAATGAGAACCCTAAAGAGATTTCGATTCGTTGGGAAGGAAAAAAGCATAGTGGGCAACCGTTAGATCCCGATCACTGCAGAATGGTGTTTTGCCTGGAGATGAAACATTTAAAAGATATTGCTGTAGATGTCCAAATACAAAACAGAATCTTATCCTTAAAAGTTTTTAGCAGCCATTCTGAAATCGAGAAGCTTTCAAAGGCATTTCTTCCTTCATTAAAGAAAAAGTTAAATGAAATGAACTATACACTATCCTCTTTACATTTTGTGCAGAATTCAGAAAATGAAATGAAAATCATGGACAAGCGAACAGCGTATAAAGGGATGGACGTACGTATATGAAAAAACAATATAAAGAAGCCGTTGCTCTTTCCTATAATCCAGAGGAATTAAGTGCTCCAATAATAAAGGCAAAGGGCAAAGGCGAGACGGCCGAACACATTGTTCAAACGGCATCTCAGCACAATATCCCGATTCAGCAAGATCCTTCTCTAGTCCATTTATTATCTAAATTAGAGATTGATGAAAAGATCCCGAAAGAACTATTTGAAGTCGTAGCAGAATTGTTTGCTTTTATTTATCAAATCGATCAAAAGGCAAAATAAAAAACATAATTCTTTTTATAAACGGGCATTGCTAACTATAAAAGGAGTGTGTACAATGCCAAAAAGTAAACTTGTCGTACAGCAATCTGAGCAGTTAGTTAATCAGTTTAAAGAAGAGATGGCTGAAGAATTTGGAGTCTATCGTCCTGCAGCAGAAAAAGAAGCAATTACACCAAAGCTCATTAAAAAGCAGGAAAATGAGAAAAACAAATGAAAGAAACTTTGGAAAGATCTATTTTCCAAAGGTGAAAAACAGTAAAACCAAAACCTTAACTCGAAGGTTTTGGTTTTTTTATTTGGGCATAACCCCTGTATGCGCTTGCAATTTTCTGAAGAATAGTGGACATTACACGCTTGGTCTTATACAATGATAACGGTACTTTAAGTTTTCACCATGATAGGAGGATGGAGAGTAAATGAATATCCACGAATACCAAGGTAAAGAGATACTTAGAAAATATGGTGTGGCTGTTCCAAACGGAAAAGTAGCATTTTCAGTGGAAGAAGCTGTAGAAGCTGCTAAAGAACTGGGGAGCACTGTATCTGTTGTTAAAGCACAGATTCATGCAGGCGGCCGTGGTAAAGCAGGTGGCGTAAAAGTTGCCAAGAATATTGATGAAGTGCGTACATACGCAGAAGAAATCTTAGGAAAAGTATTAGTTACTCACCAAACTGGCCCAGAAGGTAAGGAAGTAAAGCGCTTACTTATCGAGGAAGGCTGTGACATTAAGAAAGAATATTACATTGGTCTTGTACTTGATCGTGCAACTTCTAGTGTAGTAATGATGGGATCTGAAGAAGGCGGTACTGAGATTGAAGAAGTGGCTGAAAAGACCCCTGAAAAGATCTTCAAAGAAGTAATCGATCCAGCGATTGGTCTTCAAGCATTCCAAGCAAGACGCTTAGCATATAACATTAACATTCCAACTGAACTAGTAGGCAAAGCTGTAAAGTTCATGCTGGGATTATATACAGCATTCGTTGAAAAAGATTGTTCTATCGCTGAAATCAACCCATTAGTTGTTACGGGTGACGGAAACGTAATGGCACTTGATGCGAAAATGAACTTTGATTCAAATGCTTTATACCGTCATAAAGACATCTTAGAATATAGAGACTTAGAAGAAGAAGATCCAAAAGAGATTGAAGCTTCTAAATACGACCTAAGCTACATCTCTTTAGATGGAAATATCGGCTGTATGGTAAATGGTGCTGGTCTGGCTATGGCTACAATGGACATCATTAAGCACTACGGCGGAGACCCTGCTAACTTCCTTGATGTTGGGGGCGGTGCTACAACTGAGAAGGTAACTGAAGCTTTCAAGATTATTCTTTCTGACAAAAATGTTAAAGGGATTTTCGTTAACATCTTTGGCGGTATCATGAAGTGTGACATCATTGCGAACGGTGTTGTAGAAGCAACAAAACAAGTTGGTCTTGAACTTCCTCTAGTAGTTCGTCTAGAAGGTACAAACGTTGATCTTGGTAAAAAGATCTTAAAAGAATCCGGCCTAAATATTACAGCTGCTGATTCAATGGCTGATGGCGCAGAAAAAATCGTTGCTTTGGTTAAGTAACAAAGAAAACATTGCAGGAAGGATGGGAATTTAAAGCATGAGCATTTTTATTAATAAAGACACAAAAGTCATCGTTCAGGGTATTACAGGTTCCGTAGGACTTTTCCATACGAAACAAATGCTTGAATATGGTACGAAAATTGTGGGCGGAGTTACACCTGGCAAAGGTGGAACTGAAGTTGAAGGACTCCCGGTATTCAACACAGTTTCGGATGCTGTCAGAGAAACTGGAGCAAACGCTTCTGTTATTTATGTTCCTCCAGCATTTGCTGCTGAAGCTATCATCGAAGCTGTCGATGCAGAACTTGATCTAGCTATTTGTATTACAGAAGGTATTCCTGTAATGGATATGGTTAAGGTTAAACGTTATATGCAAGGTAAGAAAACTCGCTTAGTCGGACCAAACTGCCCAGGTGTTATCACTCCTGAAGAATGTAAGATCGGGATCATGCCTGGTTATATTCACACAAAAGGACACGTTGGGGTTGTTTCACGTTCAGGAACATTAACGTATGAAGCTGTTCATCAGCTTTCAGAGCGCGGAATTGGACAATCTACTGCAGTTGGTATCGGTGGAGACCCAGTTAACGGTACGGACTTTATTGACGTTTTAAAAGCATTTAATGAAGATGAGGATACGTATGCTGTAATCATGATCGGTGAAATCGGCGGTACTGCAGAAGAAGAAGCTGCAGAATGGGTAAAAGCTAATATGACTAAACCTGTTGTCGGCTTCATCGGCGGACAAACAGCACCTCCAGGAAAACGTATGGGCCATGCCGGTGCGATCATCTCAGGAGGAAAAGGTACTGCAGATGAAAAAATCAAGACGATGAAGGCTTGTGGAATTAAAGTAGCTGCAACGCCATCTGTAATGGGTGAAACGTTAGTAGAAGCTCTTAAAGAAAACGACCTTTATGATGCTTGCGTAACGAATAAAGAAAAAGCATCAAAGGCATAAAACCTTATAAGAGGTGTGTAAGGCATCTCGTTCATCGTGAGAAGCTCCCAAGGATAGGGAGCTTTTTCATTTTTTATCAATGATTCATAGGGAGGAAATAAATTTGGATGATGAACGCTTAATCTTTCTTCATCATTGTGATGGTCTTTCATGGAAACATATAAAGAATATTTTAACTGCTGATCCTGAATTGGTAGATATATTTAAAATGGACATAATCAGCCTGATGAAGTCGTTCGGTTTAAGTGAAAAAGCAGCTTCTCGTCTATATTCCTTTATGAATCATAAAAATAGTACATACATAATGAATGTTTTAAAGAAAAATTCGATATCTGCTATTCCTTTTTTTCATACCGACTACCCGCCTAGTTTAAGAACAATATTTGATCCTCCCTGGGTGCTATACGGAAAAGGAGATTGGAGTACACTGAAACAGGATAAGATATTAAGTGTAGTAGGAACCCGGAATCCGAGTTCGGAAGGGTTGGGTTCGTTAAGTAAGGTTCTGTCACCATTACTAAAAAAGAAATGGGTGGTCGTTAGCGGCCTGGCAAGAGGAATAGATACCTATGCTCACCGATTATGTTTAGAAAACGGGACACGCACAGCTGCAGTTTTAGGTTCTGGAATAAAATGCGTATATCCCGCCGAAAATAACACTCTTGCAGAACAAATTAGCAGTCAAGGTATTGTCGTTTCAGAGTTTCCTCCTTTTGTTCAGCCAAAACGCTGGCATTTTCCTTTACGGAACCGTATAATTAGCGGTCTCGGTAAAGCAACTTTAGTTGCTGAAGCGAGAAGAAAGAGTGGCTCACTCATTACAGCCGATCAAGCACTAGAGCAAGGCAGAGACGTTTATGCCATTCCAGGGTCCATCCTTGAAGATTGTGCAGCAGGTACGAATTTTTTGATTCAAAACGGAGCAAAACTTGTAATGTGTGCAGAGGATATTGCTGCTGAATGGACTTAACCGTTTTCATTTAATGAGGAAACAGTTTGACAAAAGCAGATACATTATTTAATAATAGGGAAGATTTCACTAAACCCTTAAAGGGGGATAAACTGTAAATGGAAAAATACTTAGTCATTGTTGAGTCTCCCGCAAAAGCAAAGACGATAAAGAAATATCTCGGGAGCAAATATGACGTAAAAGCATCTATGGGACATGTTCGTGATCTGCCCAGAAGCCAAACCGGCGTAGATGTAGAAGCAAATTATGAACCGAAATACATTACAATCCGAGGAAAAGGTCCGATCTTAAAGGACTTAAAAACAGCAGCGAAAAAAGCCAAAAAAATATTTCTCGCAGCTGACCCGGATCGCGAAGGTGAAGCAATTGCTTGGCATCTTGCTCACAGTTTAGAGATGGATTTAGATTCTGATTGCCGAGTTGTATTTAATGAGATAACTAAAACAGCGATAAAAGATTCATTTAAAAGACCAAGAAAAATTAATATGGACTTAGTAGATGCCCAGCAAGCAAGAAGAGTTCTTGACAGACTTGTCGGGTACAAAGTCAGTCCACTATTATGGAAGAAAATTAAAAAGGGTTTAAGTGCAGGACGTGTTCAAACTGTAGCAGTTCGATTAATAGTAGAACGCGAAAAAGAAATAGAAGCCTTTCAGCCAGAAGAATATTGGAAGATCAAAGGGATATTCAGTGCTTCAGGTGAAGACTTTGAAGCTCAATTCTATGGTCTAAATGGCAAGAAACAAGAGCTTTCTAATGAAGAGGAAGTAAACGAGATTCTGAGTAAAATCAAAGGGAAATCCTTTACGATTGATTCTGTTCAGAAGAAAGAACGGAAAAGAAATCCGTCTCCTCCGTTCATCACCTCATCCTTACAGCAGGAAGCAGCTAGAAAGCTTAACTTCAGAGCGAAGAAAACGATGATGCTCGCTCAGCAGTTATATGAAGGGGTCGACCTTGGAAAAGAAGGTACAGTCGGTTTGATCACGTATATGCGTACGGATTCAACCCGAATCTCTGACACTGCCAAGAGTGAAGCTGCAGAGTTTATCGAGAAAGAGTTTGGAAAACAATTCGTAAACCGTACTAGAGCCGAAAAGAAATCAGGAAAAAATGCTCAGGATGCCCATGAAGCGATTCGTCCTACTTCTGTTATGTATCATCCAAAAGAGTTAAAGACCTATTTATCCAGAGACCAGCTTCGCTTGTACAAGTTGATTTGGGAACGTTTCCTAGCAAGTCAGATGTCTTCAGCGATCTTAGACACGATGACTGTAGATCTTCAAAACAATGGTGTAACCTTCCGTGCTACTGGTTCAAAAGTGAAGTTCCCTGGATTTATGAAGGTATATGTAGAGGGCAATGATGACGGTAAAAAAGAAGAAGACCGAATCCTTCCTGATGTACAAGAAGGAATGAAGGTTGACAAGAAGGACTTGGATCCGACTCAGCATTTCACACAGCCACCGCCGCGCTATACGGAGGCAAGGCTAGTCAAAACGATGGAAGAATTGGGGATAGGAAGACCTTCGACATATGCACCTACTCTTGATACGATTCAAAAAAGAGGCTATGTTGCTTTAGATGACAAGAAATTCGTTCCAACTGAACTTGGAGAACTTGTTCTAGAGATGACCCTTGAGTTTTTCCCTGAAATATTTAACGTTGAATTTACTGCTAGGATGGAAAGTGATCTCGATAGAGTTGAAGAAGGAACGATTGATTGGATCAAAATCATTGATGAATTCTATAAAAACTTCGAGAAAAAACTTAAAATTGCAGAAGCAGAAATGCAAAAAGTTGAGATTAAAGATGAGCCTGCAGGCGAAGACTGTGAGAAATGCGGCCATGAAATGGTCTATAAGATGGGTCGTTTCGGTAAGTTCATGGCATGCTCGAATTTTCCGGATTGCAGAAACACGAAACCGATCGTTAAAGACATTGGCGTTGAATGCCCTCTATGTCATAAAGGATCTATCGTCGAAAGAAAAAGTAAGAAGAAACGAGTTTTCTATGGATGCAACAGATATCCTGACTGCGAGTTCGTTTCTTGGGACAAACCAATCGCGAGAACGTGTCCGAAATGTAACAGCATGCTAGTTGAAAAGAAAACGAAAAAAGGAAAAGTCGTTCAATGTGTATCCTGCGACTATTCTGAAGAGGAAGCAAAGTAAGGAGTTTTACCATGAGCCATCAACATGTGAACGTAATTGGAGCGGGACTTGCCGGCAGTGAAGCTGCTTGGCAGATCGCTAATCGAGGAATAAAAGTTAAATTATATGAGATGAGACCGGTAAGACAGACACCGGCTCATCACACTGAAAAATTTGCAGAACTCGTATGTTCGAATTCATTACGGGCAAATACATTAACAAATGCTGTTGGTGTATTAAAAGAAGAGATGAGAAAATTGGATTCTGTAATCATCTCTTCTGCAGATAATTGTGCTGTGCCTGCGGGAGGCGCATTAGCTGTTGACCGTCACGAATTTGCGGGTCTTGTAACAGAACGCGTTAAGAATCACCCGAATGTAGAGGTATTAACAGAAGAAGTAACTGAAATTCCTGACGGGCCAACAATTATCGCGACAGGTCCTTTAACTTCTGATAACCTTTCGAAAGCTTTAAACAGTCTTACGGGCGAAGAATATTTATACTTTTACGATGCTGCAGCTCCTATCATTGAATTGGATAGCATCGATATGGATAAGGTGTATTTAAAATCCCGCTACGATAAAGGGGAAGCTGCTTATTTAAACTGTCCGATGACAGAAGAAGAATTCGACCGTTTTTATGAAGCGCTTATCTCTGCTGAAACAGTGCCTTTAAAAGAGTTTGAAAAAGAAATCTTTTTTGAAGGCTGTATGCCAGTTGAGGTAATGGCTAAGAGAGGCAAGAAGACCCTCCTATTCGGCCCGATGAAACCGGTAGGTCTTGAAGATCCGAAAACAGGGAAGATTCCTTATGCTGTCGTTCAGTTAAGACAAGATAACAGTGCTGGAACTTTATATAATATTGTAGGGTTTCAAACGCACTTGAAATGGGGACCTCAAAAAGAGCTGATTCGCCTTATTCCAGGATTAGAAAATGCGGAAATTGTACGGTATGGCGTTATGCACCGCAACACATTCTTAAACTCGCCTAAACTCTTAAAGGATACCTATCAGCTAAAAGACAGAGAAGATCTTTTCTTTGCAGGTCAGATGACAGGTGTTGAAGGATATGTGGAAAGTGCGGCTTCTGGACTCATTGCAGGGATAAATGCTGCAAAGCTTGTAAGAGGTGAAGAGTTAGCTGTTTTTCCACAAGAAACAGCAATCGGAAGTATGGCTCATTACATTACAACAGCTAATCCTGATAATTTCCAGCCGATGAATGCAAACTTCGGTTTGCTGCCTCCTCTTGAAAAAAGAATTAAGAACAAACAAGAGAGAAATGCAGCGATTGCAGAACGAGCACTAGAAACAATTCAGAATTTTATAACAAATTTGTGAACATCTATTGCTTTAGCCCCTAAGTTGTGATACGATTTAGGGGCTTTGTGAGGTGTATGGAATGAAATCAGAACGCCAGCTCGTGGTGGATTTTCTTAATTATTTGATGATTGAGAAGAACTATTCACCATATACGATCGAACACTATGAAAAAGATATTAATGATTTTACTTCTTTTTTGAAACAGCAAGCAATCGAAGGATTCGCTGCTGTTTCTTATGTTTTAGTCAGACATTATCTCGTCGTTCTTCATGAAAAGAAATATGCGAGAAATACAGTTGCAAGAAAGATATCTTCCATGAGAAGCTTTTATCATTTTTTAAATCGTGAAAAAGTCGTGGAACAAAATCCTTTTGCAATGGCCTCACTTCCTAAAAAAGCAAAGATGCTTCCTCAATTTCTTTATGAAAAAGAGTTGGAGAAGCTTTTTAACGTGTCTGATTTAAGTACACCAATCGGACAAAGAAACCAGGCTATTCTTGAATTGCTATATGGCACTGGGATTCGTGTGAGTGAATGCTGCAAACTTCAACTGAGAGATCTTGACCTTTTTGTAGAAGCTGCCTTAATAAAAGGCAAAGGGAAAAAGGAAAGATATGTCCCGATCGGTTCTTTTGCCAAGGAAGCATTAGAAAGATATATCAACGATGGACGGAAACAGCTACTTGAAAAAACAGAAAATAAAACGGAATTCTTATTTTTAAATTATAAAGGGGAACCTTTAGGCGCGAGAAGCGTAAGAAACATATTGAATAAAATTATTGAAGAGTCGTCGCTCAATATACATATCAGCCCACATGTTCTAAGGCATACATTTGCGACACACTTATTGAATGAAGGTGCAGATCTAAGAGCCGTTCAAGAACTTCTCGGACATTCTCAGCTCTCATCTACACAAGTCTATACTCACGTAACGAAAGACCATTTAAAAAAAATCTATAATAATGCACATCCTCGTGCATAAAAAACAAAAAGGGAGGGATTTTTCGATGTCAACATTTCATGCAACTACTATTTTTGCTATTCATCACAATGGAGAAGCTGCCATGACCGGTGACGGTCAGGTTACATTTGGCAATTCAGTTGTCATGAAGCATACTGCTAAAAAGGTTAGAAAATTGTATGGCGGGAAAGTACTTGCTGGATTTGCTGGTTCAGTAGCTGATGCATTTACTCTTTATGAAAAATTTGAGAGCAAGCTTGAAGAATACAGCGGTAACATTCAGCGTGCATCTGTTGAAATGGCCAAAGAATGGCGTACGGATCAAGTCTTGAGAAAACTTGAAGCACTCCTAATCGTGATGAACAAAGAGCATATGCTGCTAATTGCAGGAACCGGTGAAGTCATTGAACCCGATGACGGCATCCTTGCGATTGGATCAGGTGGAAATTATGCTCTTGCAGCGGGAAGAGCATTGAAAAATAATGCTCCTCAGCTTTCTGCTAAAGAGATAGCGCTTGCTGCATTGAAAACGGCTGGGGAGATTTGTGTCTACACAAATACGGAGATTGTTTTAGAAGAACTGTAAAATTCCATATAAGGAGTGATTTTGTTTGAACAGTCAACTTACTCCAAGGCAGATCGTGGAAAAACTCGATCAATACATTATCGGACAGAAAGATGCAAAAAAAGCAGTAGCGGTAGCTTTGCGAAATCGTTATCGAAGAAGTCTTCTGGATGATAAACTTCGTGACGAGGTATCCCCAAAAAATATTTTAATGATTGGACCGACTGGTGTCGGAAAAACAGAGATTGCAAGAAGACTTGCAAAACTTGCTCAAGCTCCATTTATTAAAATAGAGGCTACCAAATTTACTGAAGTCGGCTATGTTGGCCGTGATGTTGATTCCATGGTTCGTGACCTGGTGGAAACGTCTGTAAGGCTTGTTAAAGAACTGAAAATGAATGAAGTTAAAGATAAGGCAGAAGAAAACGCTAATAAGCGTTTAGTAGAGCTCCTTGTGCCGGGTAAGAAAACAGAAACTAACTTTAAGAACCCTCTTGAAATGTTTTTTGGCGGAGGTAATCAAACGCAAGAACAAACTGTAGAACAAGATGACGATGTTTCTTTAAAACAGAAGCGGAATCAAATGGCGCAAAAACTAGCACTTGGAGAAATGGAAGATCATCTCGTAACAGTGGAAGTTGATGAGCAGAATCCTTCCATGCTTGATATGTTTCAAGGTTCTGGCCTAGAACAGGTAGGCATGAATATGCAA
Source organism: Fictibacillus phosphorivorans (assembly GCF_023715845.1). GTDB lineage: Bacteria > Bacillota > Bacilli > Bacillales > Fictibacillaceae > Fictibacillus > Fictibacillus phosphorivorans_D. The sequence goes on along the minus strand of NZ_JAMBOR010000002.1, from coordinate 133,899 downwards.
GATATGTTGGGCGGAATTATGCCGAAGAAAAAGAAAAAGAGAAAGCTTACCGTTCGTGAAGCGAGAAAAGTTCTTACACAGGATGAAGCTGCAAAATTAATCGATATGGACGATGTAACGAGTGAAGCAGTTTATAAGACGGAACAAACAGGTATTATATTTATAGATGAGATTGATAAGATTGCAGGAAAGAACCAAAACTCCGCTGATGTCAGCAGAGAAGGCGTTCAAAGAGATATACTTCCTATCGTCGAAGGTTCCACTGTTATGACGAAATATGGTTCAATCAGGACTGACCATATTCTATTTATTGCAGCTGGAGCGTTCCACATGGCAAAACCTTCTGATCTTATCCCTGAGCTACAAGGTAGATTTCCGATCCGTGTGGAGTTGAATAGCTTGTCTGTAGAAGATTTTACACGTATATTAATAGAGCCTGATAATGCGATTATAAAACAGTACAAAGCTCTATTAAGTACAGAAGGTATAAATGTTGAATTTTCTGACGATGCTATTGCTAAGATTGCAAGTATCGCATTTGAAGTCAATCAAGATACCGACAATATTGGTGCTAGAAGACTTCATACGATATTGGAGCGATTACTCGAAGATTTATCTTTTGAAGCTCCAGATATCAGTTTGGATCAAATTACGATTACACCCGAGTATGTAGAAGAAAAACTGGCTAACATCGCAAAGAATAAGGATCTAAGCCAATATATTTTATAGGATGCACTAGGAGGAAGAAATACTATGAATTTATTAAACAAAGCAAGAACAATTAACTCAATGCTGCAACAAACAGGTGGTAAACAAGTAAACTTTAAGGAAATGGCGGAAACACTTAGCTCCGTTATCGAAGCTAATATTTTTGTAGTCAGCCGCAGAGGGAAGTTATTGGGTACTGCTCTTAAACAGGATATTGAAAATGAGCGTGTGAAAAAGATGATCCAAGAACGTCAATTCCCTACCGATTATACGAAAAATCTTTTCAATATCACTGAATCAATGGCTAACATTGATATTGAGAGTGACTATACGGCTTTCCCTGTTGAAAACAAAGATTTATTCTCAACAGGCTTAACGACGATCGTACCAATCGTTGGAGGCGGTGAAAGACTAGGAACGCTAATCCTATCTAGACTATCCACTAAGTTTGAAGAAGATGATCTCGTATTAGCAGAGTATGGTGCGACAGTAGTTGGAATGGAAATCCTACGCGAGAAAGCGGAAGAGATTGAAGAAGAAGCAAGAAATAAAGCAGTTGTTCAAATGGCGATCAGTTCTTTATCATACAGTGAACTTGAAGCGATTGAACATATCTTTGAAGAATTAGAAGGCAATGAAGGTCTTTTAGTAGCAAGTAAAATTGCTGACCGTGTAGGTATCACAAGATCAGTAATCGTTAATGCGCTTCGTAAGCTGGAGAGCGCAGGGGTGATCGAGTCTCGTTCACTCGGAATGAAGGGAACATACATTAAAGTATTAAATGATAAGTTCTTACTTGAACTTGAAAAATTAAAAACTTCTTAATCATTACGATTTAAAACCAATCCGAAAAGGATTGGTTTTTTATTTTGTGCTTTATACCGATCAAAGAACGAGAAAAAATTTGATGATAGATATATAAGCGAAATATGTCGATTAGAAGTATAGGAAAGTTGTCCTGTTCTGCAATTTAGGACAGGGAATTTATGACTAGGACAAAAATTAGGTAAAAAGTCACGGTCGAAATATAGTCCTTTCTATCGAAAAAAGTCATTTTGGGAAAAAATACATAGACACTTTTTGGATATATACCTTAAAATATGATTTAGCGGTAAGATTTAACAAAAAATGAAGAACTTTTATAGTAAAAAAGAGGGAAGTGATCAACTTGTTCTCTAGCCCTATAATGAAAAATTTAGAAATGGCATTAGATGGATCAGCCTTAAAACAGAAAACCATTTCAAATAATCTGGCTAATGTGGACACTCCTGGATATAAAGCGAAAGAAACCGTTTTTAAACAGGAATTTAAAAAAAGTTTAAATGCCTATCGGACAAATCAACATCATTTTACATTCAGTACGGATAAGTCGCCCTCTATTTTTGTTAAAGAGCAAAATGGCACAACGATGAACCATAACGGAAATAATGTGGATGTAGACAAAGAAATGACTGAATTGGCTAAGAATCAATTGTATTATCAAACTCTTGTACAGCGAATTAACGGAAAATTCAATACGATTAAGATGGTTGTTAAAGGCGGGAGATAAATATGGGAATGTTCGATGCAATGAATTTTTCTGCATCTGGATTAACAGCGCAGCGATTAAGAATGGATGTAGCTTCCTCTAACATGGCAAATGTTGATTCGACAAGAGGCAGGTTATTAGAAAATGGTGAATGGGAACCGTATAAACGAAAAATGGTGATGCTGGGTTCAGGAGAGTCCAGTTTTAAAAGTATGTTTCATAAAGCAGTAAATGAGAAGGAAAATCTTCAAGGTGTTAAGGTAAGCGGGATTATGAATGATGAGACACCGTTCAAATCTGTCTATCAGCCAGATCATCCGGATGCAGGAGAAGATGGGTTTGTAAAACTTCCAAATGTTGATCCTCTAAAAGAGATGGTCGATTTAATGAGTGCGACTCGGTCATACGAAGCAAATGTTACAGCATTGAATGCAGCAAAAGGAATGTATTTAAAAGCCCTAGAAATCGGCCGTTAGGAGTGTTAACACATGGATAAAATTTCATTAGGAACAATTCAAGACATGAGCTGTATATCTCCTTCTGCAAAAACAACACCTATTAAAGCTCAAGAAAGCTTTAAAAATTTTTTGATGGGTGCGTTGGAGAATGTCAATGAGACACAAGCTCAATCTAATGCCGCTACACAAGCGATGATGAATGGTAATATGGATAATCTTCATCAGGTCATGATTACAGCAGAAAAAGCGAGTGTAACCCTGCAGACCACTCTTGAGATTCGCAATAAAGTGGTTGAAGCATACCAAGAAATCATGAGGATGCAAGTTTAATAGCTAATACATAATTCGAAGTTCGCATTCTATTTTGGGGGTAGCTTCAAAAAAATTTTTATTGTGTTTATCGGGGGAAAAAATGAAAGAAAAATGGAAACAAGTCACCAAGCAAATCACGGAACGTTTTAAATCACGTTCTACTACACAAAAAGGCCTAATTCTTGGCGGGATATTCATTTTCATTACCGGTTTTATTTTTCTAACCGTGATGATGTCCAGTCCGAATCTAGTACCTTTATATACGAATCTTTCTCCACAAGAAGCTGGACAGATCCAAGAAAACTTAAACAGTAAGGGGATTACAAACGAAGTTCAAGAAGGTGGGAAAACAATAGTTGTTCCCCAGGAAGAGGTAAACAACCTAAAGGTACAGCTTGCTGCTGAGGGTCTGCCTAAAAGTGGGAATATCGATTTTTCATACTTTGGAGAAAAATCGGTTTTTGGAATTACCGATAAAGAATTTGGAGTGCTTGAAAGAGAAGCAACACAAAACGAAATTGCGAACTTAATCAAGAGTATCAACGGAGTAGATGATGCGAGTGTAATGATTACACTTCCTGAAAGCAGTGTATGGGTCAATCAGGAAAAAGAGAAAGCCTCTGCATCTGTTGTTCTTTCTTTGGCTGACGGTGCACGTCTAGAGGAGGAACAGGTGAAAGCACTGTATCACCTTGTATCAAAAAGTGTATCTGATCTACCTGTGGAGAATATCATCATCACTGATCAATACTTTAATTACTATGATCTGAACACAGTGAACGCTGCATCCTCAGGTTCAAAGTATGAAGAGCAAAGAAAAATAAAACAAGATGTTGAAAGAGACCTGCAGCGTAGAGTACAGCAGATGCTAGCTACCATTATGGGACAGGGGAAAGTCGTAGCGACTGTAACTACGGATATCGATTTTACTGAAGAAAAACGAGAAGAAACCTTAATCGAACCAGTAGATAAAGAGAATATGAAAGGTATCGAGATAAGTGTTGAACGAATTCGTGAAACGTTTACGGGAGAGGGCAGAGCTGCAGGGGGTGTATCCGGAACGGGCGATCAGGAAGTACCAACATACCCTGGGTCAGCTGCTGGTTCGAACGGAGATTATGAAAAAGTTGAAGAACGTATCAACAATGAAGTCAATAAAATCCGTAAAGAAATTGTGGAAAGTCCCTATCAGATTCGCGATCTAGGGATTCAAGTCATGGTTGAACCTCCTAATCCGAAACAACCGAATTCATTGCCGCAAGAAAGATTAGATGATATTGAACAGATTTTGAATGCGATTGTTAGAACGAGTATCTCAAAAGAGGTTAACAACGAATTAACAGAAGAGCAGATCCAAGACAAAATTTTTGTTTCTGCACAGCCTTTTAATGGCAAACCAGACATGGAAACTACCAAAGCAGGCATTCCACTTTGGGTCTATATAACAGGCTCCATTCTTTTGATCGTTATTATTCTATTAATCTTCTTATTGATACGCAAAAGAAGAACGGAAGAAGATAAAGGAACGATCGAAGAATACGAGATGGAAGAACAGAAACATTATTATGTACCTGATGTGAACAAGGAACAAGGTTCAGAAGGTACAGTACGCAAAGAACAATTGGAACGAATGGCAAAAGAAAATCCAGAAGAGTTTGCAAAACTAGTACGAACTTGGTTATCAGAGGAATAGGAGGTAACGAACGATGGCAAAGGGTGTAAAAGAGCTGTCAGGTAAAGAGAAAGCAGCGATCCTCGTTATCTCTTTAGGTCCTGATGTAGCAGCACAAGTATATAAGCATTTGAGCGAAGAAGAAATTGAAAGGTTGACTCTGCAAATCTCTCAAGTAAGAAAAGTAGATTCGACCTTAAAAGAAGAGATAATTACTCAATTTCACCAACTGGCGCTTGCACAAGACTATATCACGCAAGGCGGTATAGGATACGCCAAAACGGTTCTGGAAAAAGCGGTCGGAAAAGATGAAGCGATGCAGATTATTAACAGGCTGACTTCTACTTTGCAGGTTCGACCATTCGATTTTGCACGAAAGGCAGACCCCGGTCAGATTCTTAACTTTATACAAAATGAACATCCGCAGACGATCGCACTTATCTTAGCCTATTTAGATTCATCTCAGGCAGGACAGATCCTTTCAGAATTGCCGCAAGAGATGCAGGCTGATATAGCAAAAAGGATTGCTTTAATGGATAGTACTTCACCTGAAGTGATCAACGAGGTTGAACAAATCTTGGAGAGAAAGCTATCAGCTACAGTTACTCAAGACTTTACTCAAGCTGGCGGAGTAGAAGCTGTTGTTGAAGTGCTGAATGGTGTAGACCGAAGTACAGAAAGAACGATACTTGATGCTTTAGAGATCCAAGATCCTGAACTGGCGGAAGAAATTAAGAAGAGAATGTTTGTGTTTGAAGATATCGTTACGCTTGATAACCGAGCGATTCAGCGTGTGATTAGAGAAGTTCAGAACGAAGACTTATTACTTTCTCTGCGTGCATCTAGTGAAGAAGTAAAAGAGGTTATGTTCAATAACATGTCACAGCGTATGGCTGAGAACTTTAAAGAAGAGATGGAGTTTATGGGGCCTGTAAGATTGCGTGACGTAGAAGAAGCCCAGTCAAGAATTGTTGGCACCATCCGCAGACTTGAAGAGGCAGGAGAGCTAGTCATCGCTAGAGGTGGAGGGGATGATGTGATTGTCTAAGGTAATAAAATCTTTTAACAATCGCACGCCTGAAAACAAGGATACCGCAACCGACTTCGTAATCGGAATCCGCCCTGTTTCTAAGTTTATCGCTTCTACTGACAGTGTGGTTCATATGGATGATGAAATAAGTGTTCAAAGATTAAATAAAGAAGCATCGGATTGTCTAAGAGAAGCTGAGAGCCAGGCGGCAAAAATTAAAGCAGAGGCAAAAAAGTTGTTGCAAGAAAATCAAAAACGATTGGCTGATGAAGAACAAGTATGGCGCCTTAAAATGGAACAAGAATTTGAGAGGAAGAAACAAGAAGGCTATGAAGCTGGTTTTCAGATGGGATTAGATCAAGGGCTAGAAAACTGGAGAGATCAACTAGAGCAAGTTAAGCAATTCACAGATAAAACAAGACAAGACTATTACCAAGTTTTAAGTGAAGCAGAACCACAGATGATCCTATTAGCTATAAAAGCAGCTGAAAAAATAATCGGAAAAGAACTTGAAGAAACACCTGAAACGTGGGTAGACCTTGTAAAGCGGCTAATAAAAGAAGCACGAGAGTTTGAAGAGGTAAAGTTATATGTTCCTGTCCATTGGTTTGAGTTGACGGTGCAGCACCGTGAAGAGTTGAAGAACGTACTGCAATCTACTTCTTCCTTATTTATTTATCCTGATGAAACATTGACAGAAAATGGAGCGGTTATTGAATTCCCGTTCGGAAGAGTAGATGCCACTCTGGATGTTCAGCTAAAGGAAATAAGAGAAAAACTGCTGGAACAAAATGAGGTGACAGAAAATGAACGTTGATCACCTTGTGGAATCTTTGCAAACTATTGATTCTTTTAAAAGATTTGGAAAAGTAATTCGAGTCATCGGTCTGATGATCGAATCCAAAGGGCCGAAAACTTCCATAGGTGATGTTTGTTATATACACACCAGTAATGGAAGAAAACAAAAAATAAAAGCAGAAGTAGTCGGTTTTCAAGAAGAGAATGTGTTGTTAATGCCTTTTACATATGTGAAAGATATCTCAGTTGGCTCACTTGTTGAGGCAACTGATCGACCTCTTGAAATAAAAGTAGGCCAATCGTTAATCGGTAAAGTGTTAGACGGAATGGGGACTCCGCTCGATGGAGCAGCCATGCCTAAAGGATTATTCCGGTATCCAACAGAAAACGAGCCTCCAAATCCGATGGAACGTCCTAGGATTCATGAGAGCATTCAGCTTGGGATACGGTCCATAGATAGTCTATTGACTGTAGGAAAAGGGCAGCGTGTAGGAATATTTGCAGGTAGTGGTGTAGGAAAGAGCACTCTGCTTGGAATGGTTGCACGGAATTCAACAGCAGATCTGAACGTGATCGCTTTAATAGGTGAACGTGGCCGTGAAGTACTAGATTTTATTGAAAGAGACCTCGGAGAAGAAGGGTTAAAGAGATCGGTGGTTATTGTTGCAACATCAGATCAGCCCGCACTGATGCGTATAAAAGGTGCACTGACAGCTACAGCTATTGCTGAATATTTCCGAGACCAAGGGAAGAATGTCATGCTCATGATGGACTCAGTAACACGTGTAGCCATGGCACAACGGGAGATCGGATTGGCTGTTGGTGAACCTCCGACTACAAAAGGATATACTCCCAGTGTGTTCGCTGTGCTGCCTAAGCTGTTAGAACGCTCCGGGACGAACAGAAAAGGCACGATTACAGCTTTTTATACGGTGCTTGTAGATGGCGATGACTTTAACGAGCCGATTTCTGATACGGTCCGAGGAATATTGGATGGACACTTTATCTTAGATCGAAATCTAGCCAATAAAGGTCAATTTCCGGCTGTGAATATTTTAAAAAGCATCAGCCGTGTTATGAACGATATCGTTTCAAAGGAACACCGACAAGCTGCAGACAGGTTTAGAGAATTGCTTTCATCATACGTAGATGCAGAAGATCTTATAAGCATCGGGGCTTATAAACGAGGATCTTCGAAATCTGTCGATGAAGCTATTCAGATCTATCCAAGCATTTTAGCTTTTTTAAAACAGCAAGTTGATGAAGATATAAGCTTTGACGAAGCCATTGAGAAGCTTCTTATGGAATTTGGAAAGGATGAAATATAATGTCGTTTCAATTTTCAATGGAAAAAGTTCTTTCCGTTAAACAAAAAGAAAAAGAATCCATAGAACTGGAGCTTGGTGAGGCTGTTCAGGCATTCGAAAGTATTGCAGAAGAGATCTACAAACTATTAAAACGTAAAGAAGATATTGAGAAACTCTCAAATCAGCAGTTTCAGCAAAAAATGGGCGTTAATGATCTTCAAAATACACAGCGTTTTCTTCTTTCTATGTCAAATAAGATCAAGGAATTACAACCCATTCTCCAAAGAGCAAGGGAACGCATGCAGGCCATTCAGCAAAAGCTGCTTCAACAGACGATCGAAGTAAAAAAGTATGAAAAATTAAAAGAAAAACAGTTTCATACCTATGAGACGAAACTTACTATATATGAAAACATGCAGAATGATGAATTCTCCGTTTTGCGTTATGCGAAGTCGTGAAAACAGGTGAGCTTATGAAAGAAAATGAAAAATCTAGCAAGTTAGTATGGTTTCTTCTAGTAATTGCTGTTCCAGCTGTTTTTGCAGTGACTGTATTTGGAATCGTTCTTTCCTTTATGGGAGTGAATGTCTTAGAAGAAGCCAAAAATTCAGGAAAGAAAATCCCGATCGTGAAAAATGTATTTAATGATGAAACACAAGCAGCTTCTGCTACTCAGAATAAGGATAAACGTTGGCAAATTAAGTTCAATGAGCAAGAAGAATACATAAAAATAGTTTCAGCCGACCTTAAAAAGAAAGAAAAAGAGGTGACTGGCCTAAAGAATGAAATCGCTCTATTGGAAAAACAAATGGAAGATGCTGAGACTTCTGTTAAAGCAGATGAGAAAAAACAATTGAAAAAATTGTATGAAGCCATGTCGGCAAAAGATGCAGCAGCTGTCTTTTCTGAGATGAACAATGATGAAGTCTTAGGAATCCTCACATTATTACAAACAGAATCGCAAGCAGCAATTCTTGCAAAACTTGATGCGAAAAGAGCTGCAGAGTTAACCGTGCTAATGGCAAGCAATTCTCTTTAAAGGTGGTGAAAAAAATGCAAGTCATGATGGAACGAGTATCAGCGCCAGTACAAATGACACATAGCAGCAAACCAACCGGTCAAATAAAATCTCTTTTTTCTCAGTATTTAATACCTATGGAACAAACGCCGTACGAGAGCAATCAAGAAGTAGATGTCAGCATAGCAGAGTTACTTACGAAGTTATTATCCGATACAGATGAGTCCAATCCATTCTGGAATCCGTCTATTGAAGACAAAGATGTGCAAGCATTAATGAAGGATCTTCCTGATGAAATAAAGGAACTGATCGAGTCGATGTTAGGTGAACAGATTAAAGGTGAGGAAAGTATTCAAATTCATTTACCTGAAATGAAATTAGCTTTCTTATTACAAGTGATGTTCTATGATCAACAGCACACGTTGTCACAACCGCAGCAAAAAGAACTGACTCAGCGGATTGGAAAATGGTTTCCAGAAGTAAAGCTAGATAGCAAAGATAGTCTTTCGAAACAAATTGAACAAATATTTAATCGCGTAAAAAAAGTGATGGACATTAATGGTTCCACAGACAAAAGTAGCTTCATTAAAATCATGGAAGATCTTTCAACTGTGAAAAAGGTACAGACATTTGCTGAACAAGCCTTTCAAAGATACGTACCAGTAAAACAGACGGAACATGTATCAAATCATTTTCAATCGGTACAAAGCCCTTTATCACCATTAGAACAATGGACTTTAAAAGTACCTGTTTCGACAGAAGAAGGTCAAAAACAACCATTTATTCGTGAATTACAGCAGATCATCACAAAAGGAAAACTGATCGTTACGGAATCAGGTTTCACAAAAATGCAAATAAAACTTACGCCAGAAAATCTCGGCACGATTGAAATTCAACTGATTCAGAAACACGGTGAGATCGCAGCAAGGATAATCGCTTCGTCTCAGGCAGCCAAAGATGCGTTGGATGGACAGCTAACTCAGCTTAAACAAGCTTTTACTGGACAGAATATAGAATTTGAAAAACTTGAAGTTGTTTTTTATAAGGATGATCAGTCCTTTCCATTTCATGATCAGGAAAGGCAAGAGCGTGAAAATCATCATCCAAACAATAAAGAAACCGATGATGTCGAGAATGAATTTTCATTTGAAGAACAACTCTCAGAAGTGATTTTAAATGAGGAAGTGTGATGAATAATGTCGAAAGTATCAGAAAATCTCATGTTATCCAACTATCAAGCTAACACAAAACAAACCGGATCTAATATTCTAGGAAAAGATGATTTTCTTAAGATTCTAATCACTCAGCTGCAAAATCAAGATCCTACAAGCCCTATGCAAGACCGAGAATTCATTGCACAGATGGCAAGCTTTTCGTCACTAGAACAAATGACAAACATGAATAAAACGATGCAGCAGTTTTTGACCTTCCAAACTGAAGCTTCCCTTCTTCAGCAGAGCCAGATGATTGGTAAACAAGTGACGTATGAAACGGAAACTATAAATGAAAAAGGCGAAAAAGTGCTAGAAGAAAAAGAGGATACTGTGAATTCCGTATTGTTTGAAAAAGGCTTGGTCATGCTTGAGATGAGTGATGGATCAAAGATTACAAGTTTCCAAGTTATTAAGATTACAGACCCAGCGAACTAAAAGGAGTTGAAGTTATGAGCGAACGGATTACCGCTCATCAAATGTTCCAGCCAACCCTTTACCCAGCACGAAATCAACGACCAAAAGTTAACCAACATTCGTTCGAGTCACTGTTTGATAAAGAGCTGAATTCGTCTCTTACGGTCAGTAAGCATGCAAAAAAACGGTTTGAAGACAGGAATATAAAAATAACAGATGCAAGCTGGAACAAAATTAGTGAAAAGGTAAAAGAAGCTGAACGAAAAGGAGTAAAAGACTCTCTTGTAATTTTGAGAGATGTAACTCTTGTTATAAATGCGCCAAATAAGACCGTAATCACAGCTTTAGGAAGAAACGAGTCCGCATCCCAGATCTTCACAAACATTAATGGTGCCATCGTAATTGACGAATAAACGAGCTGGACCTTTACAGGAGGCTCACAGAAACTGCAGATAGACAGAAGCAGTTTACTAAACCAAGTAAGGGAGATAAAAACAAATGTTACGTTCTATGTACTCAGGAATCAGCGGTATGAAAAATTTTCAGGTAAAGCTTGATGTAATCGGAAACAACATTGCAAACGTCAATACATACGGCTTTAAAAAAGGTCGTACGACATTTAATGATCTTGTGAGTCAACAGATTGCTGGGGCTAGTGCTCCAACTGCAGGAGGAAGAGGTGGTGTGAATCCTATGCAGGTAGGATTAGGTTCACAACTTTCAACTATTGATACCGTTCATACGCAAGGTAGTTTGCAAACAACGGGTCGGCCCTTAGATCTAGGGATATCTGGAGATGGCTTTTTTAGATTAGGTAGTAATACCGGTACAGATATAAGTTACACAAGAGCAGGGAATTTTTATTTAGATAAGTCAGGCTCAATAGTAAGTTCGGATGGAAAGTATTTGCTTGGAGGTAATAATCTTCCTATTGTTATTGATACAAATGCAAAGAGCTTTAGCGTTGGGGCAGATGGAACAGTTAATTATATCGATAAAGATGGTGCTTTAGTTAAAGCTGGGCAAATTCAATTGGCTAAATTTCCAAATAACGAAGGTTTGGAAAAAATCGGAGGTAATGAATATAGTAAAAGCACAAACTCTGGGGAACCAGTTAATTCATTTCCAGGAGATGGGGGTGCCGGAACTTTAGTAGCTGGTGCGCTTGAAATGTCCAACGTTGACCTTTCTGAAGAATTTACTGAAATGATCGTGGCTCAGCGTGGTTTTCAGGCAAATACAAGAATTATCACAACATCTGATGAAATCCTTCAAGAACTGGTGAACTTAAAACGCTAATGAAGGGAGGAAGGGCTAAACATTCGGTTGCTTGGTCCTGAATTCATATGATTACTTTAACCCAATTAAATGGTAACACGTTTACTTTAAATGCCATTTATATTGAACAGGTTCAATCGTTTCCTGATACGACAATCACCTTAACGACAGGAAAGAAATTTGTTGTGAAAGAAAGTGAGGAAACGGTCACTCAGAAAGTCGCCTCATTTTACAGAGGCATTACTTTGTTGCCGATTAACGGCAACAAAGAGGAGGATCGATAGATGGGTAAAAACAAAGCGGTAACGATCATGCTTTCCATGATTGTTGCTATTGGCCTTATCGGTGCAGCAGGTTATTTTGGGTTTCAATACTTCTCTCCTAAGACCGAAGCTTCTGAGCCAACTGCCGAAGAACTGGATAAGCTGATGGTGGAAACTGAAGAAATCACCACAAATTTGGCAGATCAGTCTTATATCAAGATCAAGTTTAAAATACAAGCCGATAGTAAGGATGCAAAAACAGAACTTGAAAAAAGATTGTTTCAGGTTAATAACTTGATCATTTATGAAATTTCCAACAAAAAAACCAATGAACTCTCAGGACAAAAAGGGTTAGTTTCACTTGAAAACACCTTGAAAACCGAAATCAATAAAGTTATGAAAGATGGAAAAGTAGTAAGAGTCTACACTACTCATAAGATCGTTCAATAATTATAAATACATGCATGAAAAGAGGTGAGACTCTTGGTAGATGTTTTGTCGCAAAACGAAATTGATGCGCTTCTTTCCGCTCTATCAACAGGCGAGATGGATGCAGAAGAACTAAAAAAGGAAGAGTCAGAGAAGAAAGTAAAAGTTTACGATTTTAAAAGAGCCCTTCGGTTCTCAAAAGAACAGATTCGCAGTTTAACTCGTTTGCATGAAAACTTTGCAAGGCTATTGACCACCTATTTTTCAGCTCAGTTAAGAACGTATGTACAAATCGGAGTGGCGTCTGTTGATCAGCTGCCTTATGAAGAATTTATTCGTTCTGTCCCGAAGATGACGCTTTTAAATGTATTTGAAGCACACCCATTTGAAGGCAGAATCTTGATGGAAGTGAATCCGAACATTGCCTATGCGATGCTGGACAGAGTAATGGGCGGCAGTGGTACGGGTATGAACAAGATCGAGAACCTGACTGAGATCGAGACAAGAATCATGAGCCAGCTATTCGAAAATACATTGGATAGTTTTAAGGAAGCTTGGACAAGTGTTATTGAACTTGATCCTTTCATGCTGGATCTGGAAGTTAACCCGCAATTTTTGCAGATGGTTTCCCCTAACGAAACAGTAGTCGTTATTTCACTAAATACGACGATTGGAGAAACGAGCGGGATGATCAATATTTGTTTGCCTCATGTTGTGATCGAACCGATTATTCCAAAACTCTCAGTTAGTCATTGGATGCAGAATAAAAAGAAAGTTCGTACACCAGGTGAATCGGAGTTTATTGAACAAAAATTAAAAAATGCACTCCTTCCTTTTAAAATTGAATTAGGTTCTTCAGAGATGTCAATCGAAGAATTCCTTTACCTTGCTTCAGGAGATTGTATTGAGTTAGACCAAAGGATTGGTCAGCCGCTAGTGATAAAAGTGGAAAACACTCCTAAGTTTCTTGGTCAGCCAGGAAAGGTAAAGAAAAAGCTCGCTGTACAAATTTTAGAGACCATTAAGGAGGATGAGGATCAATGGTAAGTGGAGATATGCTTTCACAAGACGAAATTGATGCTTTATTAAATGGTGGAAGTCCTTCCTCGTCCGGAACGACAAAAACCGAAGACTATTTATCTACTATTGAACAAGATGCATTAGGTGAAATTGGGAACATCTCATTTGGAAGTGCAGCTACAGCCCTCTCTACACTTTTAAATCAAAAAGTAGAGATTACGACTCCTACTGTTAGCGTTGTTAAACGAACGGAGTTAAAAAATGAATTCCCGATCCCGCATGTGGCTGTACAGGTTACATATACAGAAGGCATTGAGGGTGCAAATCTTTTGGTCATCCGGAAGTCGGATGCACAGATCATCGCTGACCTCATGCTTGGCGGTGAAGGTACGAATCCTTCGCCGGATTTCGGAGAACTTCAGTTAAGTGCCGTTGGTGAAGCAATGAACCAGATGATGGGTTCTGCATCGACATCGATGTCAACGATCTTTAACAAGAAAGTAGATATCTCTCCGCCTAAGATTGATTTTCTGGATGTGGAATCAAACATGAGTATGATTCCAGATGAAGAAATTCTAGTAAAAGTCTCGTTTCGTCTGAAAGTAGGAGAATTGATAGATTCCAACATCATGCAATTGATCGATGCTGAATTCTCAAAAGATCTCGTTTACAAACTGATGAATCCTGAACCTCCAGTAGAGCAGGCGCCTGTTGCAGACCATACGCCTCTAGAGGAAGCTCAGTCTGTTTTAGAACCATCTTTACGAGATCATGAACAATCGTATGCACAAAAAGAGACTAAGACAGAACCATCTCCATCTTATCAACCGCAATTGAGAGACGTTTCTGTGAAGCCTGCTAGTTTTTCAGATTTCAGTGATTTTGGTTCAAACCAGGCTGAAACGAAGAACTTGGATATGCTTCTAGACATTCCGCTTCAAGTAACTGTGGAATTAGGACGTACGAAAAAAACGATTAAAGACATTTTAGAGATGTCAGCCGGCTCGATTGTAGAGCTTGATAAGCTGGCGGGAGAGCCTGTAGATATCTTTGTAAATCAAAAGATGATAGCAAAAGGTGAAGTCGTTGTAATCGATGAGAATTTTGGCGTCCGGGTAACCGAGATATTAAGTCAGCGTGACCGATTAGAAAAACTGAAATAGACAACGGGGGTAATAGTTATGGGAGAGCGTATTTTAGTTGTTGATGATGCAGCTTTTATGAGAATGATGATTAAAGACATCTTAGTGAAAAATGGGTTTGAAGTAGTAGGGGAAGCTGCAGACGGAGCTCAAGCTATAGAAAAATTCGAGGAACTAAAACCAGACTTAGTAACAATGGATATTACGATGCCAGAAATGGACGGTATTACAGCACTAAAAGAAATTAAAAAATCACACCCGCAGGCAAGAATCATTATGTGTTCAGCGATGGGCCAGCAAGCAATGGTTATTGATGCGATCCAAGCAGGGGCGAAAGATTTTATCGTTAAGCCTTTTGCAGCTGATCGTGTAATTGAAGCCATAAAGAAAACCTTGGGATAAGCAGGAATCATTCGAATGTGGAAATGGGTGATTTGTTTATTTACAGCAGTTTGCCTTTCGTTTGTACCTTATAGTGTACAAGCGGAAGGCAGCGGTCAAGGGAAAACGGTATGGGATACCGTAAATGATACTAAGAAGGACAAAAATACAGATAAAGAAGGCACTCTTGAAACGAAAGAGTCCGTTAAGAATGAAAGTACCTTTTTCATACTAATAAAACTTATTTTCATGCTTGGAATTGTGCTGGTCATCTTGTTCTTCGTCTTAAGGTTTATCCAAAGAAAATCAGTTAGTTTTCAAGATGGTAAAAACCTTCAGTCTCTCGGTGGGATAGGAGTCGGCCAAAACCGTTCCGTCCAGTTGATTAAAACAGGTAACTCTGTGCTGGTGGTTGGCGTTGGAGATACCGTGACTTTATTAAAAGAAATAAAAGATGAAGAGGAAGTAAGGCTGATGCTCGAACAACGTCCTGCTCAGCAAGTGAGCACAATGGCTAATCAGCTGAAAACAAAATGGCATAAACACATGGGTTCGTCACAAAAGACGGAAGATGTTCCACAAAATCAAAAGACGAACTTTAAGAACTTACTCGCTACATTAACGAATGAAAGAAAAGAACAGCGTAATGAAATACAGAAGGCTTTTGAGGACGGTAAACATCATGAATGAATTTATTCCAGGTCTAGATTTGGATTTTATCAATAATAGCGATCCGGCAAACATGGAAACAACCATACAGTTGCTGCTGCTTTTAACGGTTCTGTCTCTTGCGCCAAGTATTCTGATCCTAATGACTTCTTTTACTAGAATCATAATTGTTCTTTCATTTGTAAGAACTTCACTCGCTACACAACAAATGCCGCCGAACCAAGTATTAATTGGAATTGCGCTCTTTCTTACTTTTTTTATCATGGCGCCAGTGATGCATGATGTGAACAAAGATGCTATACAGCCGCTTGTAAAGGGTGAAATATCGCAAAAGGAAGCTTTTGATAAAGGAAGTCTTCCAGTTAAAGAGTTTATGGCAAAACATACGAGGCAGAAGGATCTGATGTTATTTCTCGAATATTCGGGAGCGAAGAAGCCAGAGAGCATTCAGGATATCCCTCTTACGACACTCGTACCCGCGTTTGCGATCAGTGAGTTGAAAACGGCATTCCAGATGGGCTTTATGATCTTTGTTCCGTTTCTGATCATTGATATGGTCGTAGCTTCTGTTTTAATGGCGATGGGGATGATGATGCTGCCGCCTGTGATGATTTCACTGCCATTCAAAATATTATTATTCGTTCTTGTCGATGGCTGGCATCTAATCGTTAAGTCATTACTATTAAGCTATTAAAACGGGCAGGTGGTAACATGGATTCTCAATTTGTAATCTCTTTAGCGGAAAAAGGTGTATACATAACTCTTCTCTTGTGTGGACCATTACTTGCTTTAGCTCTCGTGGTAGGTTTGATCGTCAGTATCTTTCAAGCCACCACACAGATACAAGAACAGACACTTGCATTTATACCTAAAATTGTCGCAGTTTTGGTAGGTCTCGTATTTTTTGGACCTTGGATGTTATCCCAGATTCTTGCCTTCACGGCAAATATCTTTCAAAATCTGCACACATACATAGGCTTATAACATGATAGATTTGCTTTCTTTTCCGCCGTTTTTATTAATCTTTACTAGAGTATCGGCATTTTTTTTAACGATTCCTGTCTTTTCTAATAAAAATTTACCGGTCATGCACAAGATCGGTCTTTCCGTATTCTTATCTTGGATCATGCTGTACGCGATCAGTCCAGATCCTGTACCCATCAACGGATTTTTTCTTCTTCTTATCCTGAAGGAAGCGATGATAGGGCTGACGATCGGTTTTATAGCAGCTATTGTCTTTTTCGCAATTCAAGTAGCAGGAGGATTTATAGATCTGCAAATGGGTTTTGCCATTGCAAACGTTTTTGATCCTCAAACAGGGATTCAATCACCATTGATGGGAAGATACCTTTATGCGTTCGCGATGCTCTTTCTTTTAGCGATAGATGGGCATCACATGCTAATGGATGGCATTTTTTACAGCTATAACTTTCTGCCTCTGGATTCTCCAATCGCGAATTTTGGAAACGGCAGTATGACTAAATTTGTGGTGAGTGTATTTTCAGGAATGTTTCTAGTAGCTCTCCAAATGGCCATTCCGATAGTAGGAACACTGTTTTTAGCCGATTTAGCTTTGGGAATCGTGGCAAGGACGGTTCCTCAGATGAACATATTTGTTATCGGTCTCCCGGTGAAAATCTTGATAGCACTCGTATTATTCTTGGTTGTTATGCCTGCTTTTTTTGTGTCTATTCAAATGCTGGTCGGACAGATGCGAGACACGATGGTTAATTTAATGGAACTGTTAGGGGCTGCGTAGTCAGATGAGATACCAAATTAACTTAAAGTATTTTTCACAGGAAAAAACAGAAAAAGCAACCCCTAAAAAGCGTCAGGAAAGCCGGAAGAAAGGACAGGTAGCAAAGAGCGCTGATATTAACGCAGCATTCGTATTGTTCGTTTCGGTTATGTTTTTATCATTCATGGGCGGATGGATGGGTGAACGATTAAAGCACCTGTTTACACATAGCCTGGAGAAGAAACTTTTATATGATGTGACAGAAACCAGTATACCGAAGCTGTTTTGGGAGCTTTCAATTGAGGTTGCTATTATTCTTGCTCCCGTTATGATCGCGGCTATGGCAGCTGGCGTGATCGGAAACTATTTACAGGTGGGTTTTCTGTTCTCAACAGAAGCGATTCAGATGAAGCTGGAACGCATAAACCCTTTGTCAGGTTTTAAACGAATTTATTCTGTGCGTGCGCTTGTCGAACTGTCAAAATCATTATTGAAGATTTTGCTGATCGGTGGTGTGACCTTCTTTGTCTTATGGATGGAGAGAGATGTTTACTTAAGAATGTCTCTCGTCAGTATTGAATCTTCCCTCCCTGTTTTTGGGGGGCTTGCTATAAAAATGGGATTTGCTGCTTCACTTGTTTTGCTTTTTCTTGCGTTTCTCGATTATATGTATCAGAAATACGACTTTGAGAAAAACATCCGTATGTCAAAACAAGATATCAAGGATGAATACAAAAAATCTGAAGGTGACCCGAAAATCAAAGGAAAGATTAAAGAAAAACAAAGGCAGATGGCCATGAGACGGATGATGCAGGAAGTGCCAAAAGCAGATGTGATCATTACAAATCCTACTCATTACGCAATTTGCTTAAAGTATGACGATTCTGGAATGGATGCACCTGTCGTAATAGCAAAAGGTGTTGACTTGATCGCCCAACGAATCAAAGAAATCGGTAAAGAACATAATGTCGTGGCTGTCGAAAACAAACCATTGGCGAGAACGCTTTATGCAAGAGTCGAAATCGGACAAGTCATACCAGAAGACCTCTTTAAAGCCGTTGCTGAGATATTAGCCTTTGTTTATCGCATCAAGAAAAAAGTGTAAGGAATGAATAGGAGAGTATATAGATGAAAGCTAGAGATTTAAGTGTATTAGCCGGTGTGATCTTGATCATTGCCATGCTAGTCATACCATTGCCGACTTTTATGTTGGATTTCTTCATTATCGTAAATATTTCTCTGGCACTTTTAATCATACTGATTGCCATGAATACAACACAGCCTCTCCAATTCTCTATATTCCCGTCATTACTTTTGTTGGTGACACTTTTCAGGTTAGGACTTAACGTTTCAACGACCAGAAGCATCCTTTCAAAAGGAGATGCCGGAAATGTTGTTCATACCTTTGGAGAATTTGTGGTTGGAGGAAATATCCTCGTTGGTATCGTCGTGTTTTTCATACTGATCATCATTCAGTTTATCGTGATTACTAAGGGTTCAGAACGTGTATCCGAAGTAGCGGCCAGGTTTACGCTTGATGCGATGCCTGGTAAACAAATGAGTATCGATGCTGATCTTAATGCGGGTATGATATCAGACCGAGAAGCGAAAGAAAGACGTGAAACCATTGAGCGCGAGGCGGATTTTTATGGGGCTATGGATGGTGCCAGCAAGTTTGTTAAAGGAGATGCTATCGCTGGAATCATCATCGTCCTGATTAACATGCTCTTTGGAATTATTATTGGAATGGTTCAAATGGGTCTGAGTTTTGGCGAGAGTGCGGAGATGTTTACTCGTATGACTATTGGGGACGGATTAGTTTCGCAAATACCTGCACTCATCATCTCGACTGCCACAGGGATTATCGTTACACGTGCAGCATCTGAAGGTAACCTTGGTTTTGATATCAGCAAACAGCTTCTCGCTTATCCCATCATGCTTTTTGTAGCAGGCGGCACAATCATCATGCTTGGACTCTTCACACCAATCAACGATTTCTTCACGATTACAGTCGGAGGACTGCTTGCATTCGGAGGTTATTTGCTGCTAAAAGCAGAGAGAGAACAAAAAGAAAAAGAAGAAGTGGTAGAAGAAGATATTCAGACAGAACAGCTTAAAAGTCCAGAGTCCGTCGTTAACCTTCTTCAGATCGATCCGATCGAATTTGAATTCGGGTACAGCTTAATACCACTTGCGGATACGTCACAAGGCGGCGACTTATTAGACAGGATCGTGATGATTCGAAGACAGCTGGCGTTAGAACTTGGCATGATCGTACCTGTAGTAAGAATCAGAGACAATATTCAGCTTCAGCCGAATGAATACAGAATCAAGATCAAAGGGAGCCAAGTCGCAAAAGGTGAGCTGCTGTTGGACCATTATCTTGCGATGAGCCCGGGTATTGATGATGAAGAAATAACAGGAATTGAAACGATAGAACCAGCATTCGGCCTCCCTGCGATCTGGATCGGTGAGGAGATGAAGGAAAGAGCGGAATTCTCAGGATATACAGTAGTGGATCCGCCATCTGTCGTGTCGACTCATTTAACAGAAATTATTAAGAAGCATGCTCATGAGCTAATTGGAAGACAGGAAACCAAACAGCTTGTTGAACACCTTAAAGAAGCATACCCGGCGATCGTGGAAGAAGTTACACCAGATGCACTGACGATCGGGGAAATTCAAAAAGTTTTATCCAAATTGCTGAAGGAACGAATATCCATACGCAACCTAGCCGTCATTTTTGAGACGTTAGCGGATTTTGCCAAGATGACAAAAGACACAGATCTTTTAACAGAGTATGTCAGACAAGGATTGTCCCGGCAGATCTCTAAAAGCTATGTAACCGAAAACGAACCCCTGCACGTAATTACTCTTGGAGGTTCGGTCGAAAAAAAGATTGCAGATTCTGTTCAGCAGACGGAACACGGTAATTATCTTTCTCTAGACCCGCACGATTCACAATCTATATTCGATAGCATCACGAGAGAATTAGAATCTGGAAGAAGTTTTGATCAGTCGATTGTCATTTTATGTTCTCCTGCGGTAAGGATGTATGTAAGGCAGCTGATCGAACGTTATCTACCTGATGTAGCTGTTTTATCTTATAACGAGTTGGAACCTGAACTTGAAGTCAAAAGCGTTGGGGTGGTGAATATTTAATGAAGGTTAAAAAGTATACAGCTAACAGTTTGCCAGAAGCTATGAAGCTAGTAAGAGCAGATCTTGGCAGCGGCGCCGTCATCTTAAATACGAGGGAAGTCCAAGCAGGAGGGTTCCTTGGATTTTTCACTAAAAAGAATATCGAGATTTTTGCAGGTTTAGATCAAGACATAGACTACTATCCCAAAAAGAGCTCAATTGTAAACCATGAACCTGTTCAGAATAAGAGTGAGAATGAAGAACTTACATACGAGATCCGTCAGCTTAAACAAATGGTTCACAGTATGACGATTCAGAAAAAAGATAATGAACCTATCCCCGAATTTGCAGAAAAATGGCGGTCTTTTCTGGAGAGGCAAGAACTGGAACAAAACATTTCAGAGGAGATTATTAATCAATTAACCAGTAAATACCTTTCGTTAGATCCGGATGAATCAGAAGTTTATGACTGGAATAAATGGATGATTGACTGGTTCAGTGCACGCATGAAAAAGAGTGAGTTTGGCGGATTTCATTATGAAGCGAAATTTTTAAATTTAATCGGTCCAACAGGGGTTGGTAAAACAACAACAATCGCAAAAATTGGAGCAAAAGCCGTTTTGAAGGACAGAAAAAGGGTTGCTTTTATAACGACTGATACATACAGGATTGCAGCGATCGAACAGTTGAAAACGTATGCGGAGATCTTAAATATCCCTTGTGAAGTCGCTTATACGGCTGATGACTTCAAAAAAGCGAAAGAAAAATTTAAGGACTATGACCTTGTCCTGGTGGATTCAGCAGGAAGGAACTTTTTAAACCGATTTTATATTGAAGAGCTTCAGCGGATTGTTCAGTTTGATAAAGATATGAAAAATTATCTCGTTTTGTCGCTAACTTCAAAATATAAAGATATGGAAACAATCTATAGTCAGTTTAAGAGTCTCCCTGTTCATAAAGTGATCTTTACAAAGAAGGATGAAACATCGACGATTGGTGCGATGTTAAATCTAGCAATCAATCACAGTGTTCCTATCAGCTACATAACAAACGGTCAAAATGTACCGGATGATATGTTTGAAGCAGATGCGGAAGAATTGGTGCAGATGTTATTAAAGGAAAAACTAAAACATGATTGATCAAGCCGAGAGTCTTAGAAAGCAACTACTGGCAACATCGGTTCCAAGCGCTAGGGTAATATCTGTCGTAAGTGGAAAAGGCGGAGTAGGTAAGACAAATATTACTGTAAATCTAGCACTCTCTCTTATAAAGATGGGAAAAAGAGTACTCGTTATGGATCTTGATGTGGGAATGGGCAATGTAGATCTGATTTTAGGGAGAAGATCTCCTAAACATATTATGGATCTGCTTCAAAACCAATTGTCAGTTTGGGAGATTATAGAAGAAGGCAAAGAAGGATTACATACGATTGCAGGAGGGAGAAATTTTCGTTCTCTTCAGCACATAACAGATGAAATGCTAGATCATTTTATGAAACAGCTAGACGAACTTGAAATGTTCTATGACTATATCTTCCTTGATATGGGAGCAGGCGCTACTGAAATTGCATTGAAGTTTATTCTGTCCAGCCATGAAGTTTTAGTAATTACAACTCCTGAGATCACATCGATTACAGATGCTTACTCCATGATGAAGTTCATACATGTGAAGGATCAAAATCTACCATTTTTTTTGGCGGTTAACCGCTGTGAAAATAAGTGTGAAGGACGAGAAACTTCAAATAAATTAGGACATGTGTGTAATCAATTCTTGAAAAAAGAACTTATTCATTTAGGAATGATTCCGTTAGACTACTCTGTGCTGGAATCGGTAAAAAGGCAAGTTCCATTTATCTTGAACAAGCCGGCTTCTGAAGCTTCACGCGCAGTTGCTGATCTAGCGAGAACGTATACGGGAGCAGTACAGCAGCAAAAAGCATCCTATAAATCATTTATCAGCAGATTAAAGTCATTATTTCGTGAGAGGTAGATGCTAAAGTGAAACGAATTACAGTTCTCGTTGTAGACGACTCTGCGTTTATGAGAAAGCTGATCAAAGAATTTTTATCAGAGGATCCGAGGATAGATGTTTTAGATACAGCGAGAAACGGTCAAGAAGCTATAGAAAAAATCCTTAAACTAAAGCCTGCCGTTGTGACGATGGATGTGGAAATGCCCGTTTTAAACGGAATAGAAGCAGTAAAGAAAATCATGAGCGTGCATCCTCTTCCGATCATCATGCTTTCCAGCACAACGAAAGAAGGCGCTGAGAATACAATTCTAGCAATGGAAGCCGGAGCCATAGATTTTGTTGCAAAACCATCGGGAGCAATCTCACTAGATTTGCATAAGGTAAAGACGACGTTAGTTGAGAAAGTTATCACATCTTCTAAAGTTAAATTGAAACCTGTCATCCACACAAGTCTAAAACCAAATGGAAGTAAACCAAAACAATATATTGAAAAAGAAGAAAAAGATAGTCTTTCAAAACTTGTATTAATCGGAACATCTACGGGCGGACCGCGTGCATTGCAGAAAGTGATACCGGGTCTTCCTGGAGATATTGATGCACCAATCATTGTCGTTCAGCACATGCCGCCGGGCTTTACACAGTCATTGGCCAACAGGCTTGATACACTTTCTGAAGTAAAGGTGAAGGAAGCTGAACAAAATGAACGTTTAAAAAAGGGAACGGTTTACATCGCACCGGGAGGTTACCATATTCGTCTAGTTGAAAAATGGGGTCAAGCGTTTCTGACCATCGATCAAGAGCCCCCGGTAGGCGGACACAGACCATCGGTTAATGTTCTGTTTGAAAGCGCTGCAAAACTAGAAAATTTTTATAAAGTAGCAGTCATTATGACCGGGATGGGATCTGACGGGGCGCTTGGTATTTTAGCGTTAAAGAACTCAAGTCAGACAAAGGTAATAGCTGAAGCAGAAGAATCCTGTATTGTGTACGGTATGCCTAAAGCCGCTGTTCTTACTAAAAAAGTAGATGAAGTCGTACAACTAGGCTCAATAGCAAGTGCTATTCAGTACAAATTATAAAGGGAGGTTTTATAAATGGAAATGACTCAATATTTCGACATATTTATTGAGGAAAGTAAAGAACACCTTACAGCGATCAATCAGCAGGTGCTGCTACTGGAAAAATCACCTGAAGAATTGTCCATCGTCAATGAAATTTTCCGATCTGCCCATACGCTTAAAGGGATGTCGGCAACGATGGGTTATGAAGACCTCGCAAGCTTAACGCATTGTATGGAAAATGTACTTGATTCCATTCGAAATAAAAAGATTAGTGTGACTACACAATTACTAGATGTACTTTTCGCATCACTGGATCACTTAGAAGCAATGGTAGTTGAGATATCAGAAGGCGGCAGCGGAAAAAGAGATGTTTCAAAAACGGTTCGTGATCTCGAAGTGCTTGAAAAAGGTCAACAGTCAATGCCTGTATCTCAAATAGATAATGAACCCGTCAATTCCGCTCAAACGTTTGACCAATATGAAAAAGAGATTATCTTACAATCAAAAGAACAAGGGTTTCATGCTTACGAACTTTCGATCAATCTTCGTAAGGATTGTATTTTAAAAGCTGCTAGAGTCTATATGGTGTTTGAAGTCATTGAGCAGATCGGTGAGATCATAAAAGCTGTTCCAGCCGTAGATATGTTGGAAGCCGAACAATTTGATTCGGACTTCAAGCTGTCGGTCCTTACACAGGAAAGTGGAGAAGAGGTAAAACAGCGAATATTGAAAGTTTCGGAAGTAGATAAAGTCGTTGTTTCAGAGATTTACCCAGGTATGCTTAACGATTCCGTACATAGTGAAAGTGAACATCCAGCTGAGAAAGTGAGTAACTCTTCCGAAACAAAAAAAGAGAACTCTAGTGCCCATAGTACCGGCAGCACAGTCTCTGGGAAGACAATAAGAGTAAATATTGATCGGCTTGATCAATTAATGAACCTTTTTGAAGAGTTGGTCATCGACCGAGGAAGACTCGAAGAGATTTCTAAAATGCTGAAAAGCCCAGAGCTGAATGAAACCGTTGAACGGATGAATCGCGTATCAGGGGACTTGCAAAATATTATTCTTACCATGCGCATGGTTCCGATTGAACAAGTATTTAACCGTTTTCCACGTATGGTTCGCGGTCTTGCAAAAGACTTAGCCAAAAACGTGAATCTTGAGATTCTTGGTGCTGAAACTGAACTGGACCGTACCGTGATCGATGAGATCGGTGATCCACTTGTACATTTACTTCGAAATTCTATTGACCATGGCATTGAGAAGCCAGCTGCTCGAATTGCTGCTGGAAAAAATGAGACAGGAACAATCTATTTAAGAGCTTATCATAGCGGAAACCATGTCTTCATTGAGATTGAAGATGATGGAGCAGGGATCAATCGTCAAAGAGTAGTTGATAAAGCTTTAGAAAATGGGATCATCACAAAAGAAATGTCAGAAAATTTGAGTGATAAACAGTGTTTTGAATTATTGTTCGCTTCTGGATTCTCTACGGCAGAAGTAATATCGGACATTTCAGGGCGCGGAGTAGGATTGGATGTTGTAAAGAACAAGATCGAGTCACTGGGCGGTTTGATCACTGTCGATTCAACACGGGGATTCGGAACGATATTTTCTATTCAACTTCCACTAACCCTTTCGATCATGTCTGCCATGCTTGTTGAAGTTCAAAATGAAAAATATGCAATCCCGCTTTCTTCCATTATTGAGACAGCCATTATTAGAAAAGATGAGATCTTGTCTGTACATAACCAAAAGGTAATGGATTTCCGGGGAAGAGTTGTACCTTTAGTTTTTATGAAAGAAATATTCGAAGTCCCGCCCTTGATCGAAGCAAGTGAACATGTACCTGTAGTTGTTGTTAGAAAAGGAGATAAAATGGCTGCTCTAGTCGTGGATTCGTTTATTGGACAGCAAGAGATCGTTCTTAAATCACTTGGACAGTATCTTTCCTCCGTATTTGCTATTTCGGGTGCAACGATACTGGGTGATGGGCAAGTAGCATTAATTTTAGATTGCAATGCACTAATCAAATAAGAAGGTGGATGTCTAATTATGTTAAACGAGCAAAAAGTAATCATATTTCAATTAAAAGAGGAAGAATATGCTATTCCTGTCCATGAAGTAAAGTCCATTGAAAGAATGCAGCCTATTACAAGGATTCCAAGGACCAATTCATTTATTAAAGGAGTTATCAATCTACGAGGTGTCGTAACTCCAATCATCGATCTGCGTTCTCGCTTTGACATAGAAGAAGCCGCATATACCGAAAGTACGCGAATTATCATTGTTACAGCAGGATCGATTGATGCGGGGCTTATTGTAGATGCAGCAAACGACGTTATGGACATTGACGCAGAATCTATTGAACCTCCTCCAGAAGTAGTAGGAGGAGTAGATGCTGAATATTTACAGGGAGTTGCAAAGATAGAGAAACGTCTTCTTATCTTATTAAACCTTACTAAAGTGTTAAATCCTGAAAAGATTACTGTACTTCAACCATTAGAAAGCGGAAAGTAACATGGATTTAACAAAGATCAATCACCTTCACTTAGATATTTTAAGAGAGATCGGAAATATTGGAGCCGGTCATGCGGCAACTGCCTTATCTACCATGCTGAATAAAGCGGTAGATATGAAAGTGCCTTCTGTGAACGTTATTTCTTTTGAGGAAATTATGGAGATGGTGGGAGGATCTGAAAATATTGTAGCCTCTGTTTTTTTAAGGATTGTTGGTGATGCACCAGGGTGTATGTTTTTTATGCTTCCTATTGAACAAGCAGAAACACTCCTTGGTGATTTGTTAGGAGGAGAAGCTGTTCAACTGACTGAAGGTATTCACTCAGAAATGACGATATCCGCTCTGCAGGAAGTAGGAAATATCTTATCAGGATCCTATCTTACCTCATTCTCAGATTTTACAGGGCTGAACCTTCAGCCATCTGTTCCCGCAACAAGTATAGATATGGCTGGTGCTATCCTCAGTTTCGGGCTTTTCGAAATATCTGCAGTAAGTGATTTAGCAATCGTCATAGATACAGCGTTTACGGACATAAGGAGACTTGATGAAGTAAAAGGACACTTTTTTTTAATGCCAGATCCTGAGTCATTCGCAAAAATTTTTAATGCACTGGGAGTTCCGATGGATGAGTGAAATGATTAAAGTCGGAATTGCGGATATTAACCTCGTAACCCCTCCTAACACAATTAGGACAACAGGTCTTGGTTCTTGCGTAGGCGTTATTTTATATGATGAAGTCCGAAAAATAGCTGGAATGGCACATGTGATGCTGCCCCAATCTACCCTAGTCAAGTCAGCTTCCACTAATAGTGGGAAATTTGCGGATACCGCAATAAAAGCTTTATATGACTTGCTATTAAAAAAAGGGGCAACTGCAAAACGTTTAAAAGCGAAAATAGCAGGGGGAGCTCAAATGTTTCAGTTTTCTTCTGCTAGCGAAATGATGAGGATTGGTCCTCGAAATATTGAAAGTGTAAAGTATCACCTTAACCAACTAGGTATTCCTCTTATTGCAAGTGATGTCGGAGGAAACAGCGGGAGAACCATTGAATTTAATCCTGCGACTTATCATTTAACCATTAAAACAGTAAATAAAGGCACTAAAATTATTTAATCGAGACAATCGGTAATAAAACAAGGAGGATTTCCATGACGGAGCCGTCTTTAGTAGAAGAGCAAACTTGCTGGGAAAAGTGGAATACTAGCCGTGATCGAGAAGCAGGTGACGAATTGCTTCGCGCATATTTGCCTCTTGTTAACTATCATGTTCAAAGGATATCGGTTGGACTGCCAAAAAGCGTAAATAAAGATGAACTACGGTCCCTAGGGATGCTTGGCTTATATGATGCTTTAAAGAAATTTGAACCAGAGCGTGATTTGAAATTTGATACTTATGCTTCCTTCCGAATCCGAGGAGCGATATTAGATGGTCTTCGAAGAGAGGATTGGCTGCCACGAAGCCTTCGTGAAAAAACAAAGAAAGTGGAAGCTGCCATAGAAAAGTTGGAACAGGAGAACCTTCGTTCAGTGAGTGCAAAAGAAGTAGCTGAAGAACTGAGTCTTTCGGAGAATGATGTTACAACAGTGATGTCAGAGAGCTTTATGGCAAATATTTTATCCATTGATGAAGAAAACAAGGAATCGGAAAGCCGGGAAAAAGTAAGTTATACAATAGAAGATAAAAAAGCAATAACACCTGAAAACCGTTTACTTCAGGAGGAACTGCATGGAGAACTTGCTCTCGTTATTAAGGAGTTATCTGAAAAAGAGCAGCTTGTAGTAAGTTTGTTCTACTACGAAGAGTTGACTTTGACTGAGATTGGACAAATACTCGGTTTATCTACATCAAGAATTTCTCAGATTCATTCAAAAGCACTTTTTAGAATCAGGCAGGTATTGCAACGTTATATGTAAGAAATAATCAAAAACCTAATGGGAAAAATAAATGACTTAGGTTAGGTGGAAAACTGTGAACGGTATTGTATTTATTAGCTTATTACTAAATGCTGTCTGTCTTTATTTTATTTTTTTACTTTGGAAAAAGGTTGAAGAGAATCATAAAAACAAAGATTCTACAGAGCAAATGGAAGAGATGATGGAGCTTTTTTCACAAGAGATGAAGTACGAAAATGAACAGATTTACAAACTCATTTCTGACTTTAGAAATAATATGGAGTATGATAAACAAGAAATTCATGATACTACAAATGAAAATAAAACAGACCTCAATATTTATTTGAATGATGAAAAGCGTAGAGAAGATGAAGGAAGTTTTGGATGGAAAACAACACCTGATACGAACCAGGTGATAATTTTAGCCAATAAAGGATATAATGCTGAGGAAATCGCTAAGATCATGAACCGGGGAAAAGGCGAAATCGAATTACTTTTAAAATTTTATGCATAACACTCAAAATGACTTGCAGAAATTACGCGAAATATGTTATATTATTTCTCGGTGTTAATCACACACGTTTGTGGATTTGAACGACGTGGTGCTGCTGAATAAGCAGTTGTCGGTCAAAGGTGAAACAAACGGAGGAAAAAAACCTAGGAGGTGCCATTATGGCAGTAATTTCAATGAAACAATTGTTAGAAGCTGGTGTACACTTTGGTCATCAGACTCGCCGTTGGAATCCGAAGATGTCTCGTTACATTTTCACAGAAAGAAACGGTATCTACATTATCGATCTACAAAAGACGGTAAAGAAAGTAGAAGAATGCTACAATGTTATGCGTAACATCGCAGCAGACGGCGGAAAGATCCTTTTCGTTGGTACTAAAAAGCAAGCTCAAGATTCAGTGAAGGAAGAAGCTCAACGTTCTGATATGTACTACATCAACCAACGTTGGTTGGGTGGAACATTAACAAACTTCGGTACAATCCGCAAACGTATTAACCGTTTGAAGGATCTTGAAAAAATGCAGGAAGACGGTACTTTTGATGTACTTCCTAAGAAAGAAGTAATCCTTCTTAAAAAAGAAATGGAACGTCTTGAAAAGTTCCTAGGCGGAATTAAAGAAATGAACAAGCTTCCAGATGCATTATTCGTAGTTGACCCTCGTAAAGAGCGTATTGCGATTGCTGAAGCTCGTAAATTAAACATTCCGATCATCGCTATTGTTGATACTAACTGTGACCCGGATGAAGTTGATCACGTTATCCCTGGTAACGACGATGCTATCCGTGCAGTTAAACTTCTAACTGGTAAAATGGCTGATGCAATCATCGAAGCAAACCAAGGCGGAGAAGAAACAGCAGAAGCAGCAGAAGAAGAAACAACTGCTTAATTAATTAAATGGAATGCTCAAGGGTGGTAGAGGGGATGACCCTTTATCACCTTTTTTAATGTAAAAATGTATTACATATTACCCAAGGAGGCAAAACACATGGCTATTACAGCTCAAATGGTTAAAGAATTGCGTGAAAAAACAGGCGCAGGTATGATGGATTGTAAAAAAGCATTAACTGAAACAGACGGAAACATGGAGGCAGCTATTGACTACCTTCGTGAAAAAGGAATCGCTAAAGCAGCTAAAAAAGCTGACCGTATCGCAGCAGAAGGTTTAACTTCTGTCGTTGTTGACGGTGACAAAGCGATTATTTTAGAAGTGAACTCTGAAACAGATTTCGTTGCAAAAAACGAAAACTTCAAGAGTCTTATCGCTGAACTAGCTAACCACATTCTAGCTACAGAGCCTGCTACTGTTGAAGATGCATTAGCATCTGAATACAACGGCACAACAGTTCATGACTATATTAACAGTGCAATCGCTAAAATTGGTGAGAAAATCACACTTCGCCGTTTTGAAATCTTGAAAAAAGGTGAAAATGCAGCATTTGGTGCATACTTGCACATGGGCGGAAGAATCGGTGTTCTTTCAGTAGTTGAAGGAACGACTGATGAAGGTGTTGCTAAAGATGTAGCAATGCACGTTGCGGCTGTAAATCCTAAGTATATCTCTCGTGATGAAGTTAGCGAAGAAGAAGTTGCTCGCGAGCGTAAAGTGTTGACTGAGCAAGCTCTAAACGAAGGCAAGCCTGAAAACATCGTTGCTAAAATGGTGGAAGGTCGTCTTGGAAAATACTTCGAAGATATCTGCTTGAACGATCAATCTTTCATTAAAGATCCAGACCAAAAAGTAGGTAAATATGTAGCTTCCAAAGGTGCTACTGTTAAAGCCTTCGTTCGTTTTGAAGTTGGAGAAGGTCTTGAAAAGCGTGAAGACAACTTCGCTGAAGAAGTTATGTCTCAAGTGAAAAAGTAAGCACAATGATTTAAAAAAGGGGAGCACGTTGTGTTCCTCTTTTTTTACAGAAATAACCTTAAATAATTCATTTCAGGTTTTTTCTATTCAAAAAGGTTTGCGCTTTTAATATTGATATTAAGAGCTAAGGCTTGATTTAAATAAGAAATTTTTTTTAGGTGATGGAGGGACAAATGACTACTGCAAATTATAAACGAGTTGTCTTGAAACTTAGCGGAGAAGCGCTAGCTGGTGAACAAACATCTGGGATCGATCCGAAGATTGTTCAATCTATAGCTGAGCAAGTGAAAGAAATTGTAGAATTAGGTGTAGAAGTAGCTGTAGTTGTAGGTGGTGGAAACCTATGGCGTGGAAAAACAGGCAGTGAAATGGGTATGGACCGTGCATCTGCAGATTACATGGGCATGCTTGCTACTGTGATGAATTCATTGGCTCTTCAAGACAGTCTTGAAAATATCGGGGTTCAAACAAGAGTACAGACATCTATTGAAATGCGACAGGTTGCTGAACCTTATATCAGAAGAAAAGCCATTCGTCACCTTGAAAAAAAGCGAGTAGTTATTTTTGCTGCGGGTACAGGGAATCCTTATTTCTCTACAGATACTACTGCAGCACTAAGAGCAGCCGAAATTGAAGCAGAAGTTATTTTAATGGCTAAGAATAATGTGGACGGTGTTTATTCAGCGGATCCTAAACTGGATGAAAACGCGGTTAAATATACAACTTTATCTTACTTAGACTTATTAAAAGACGGTTTAGCCGTGATGGATACTACAGCTTCGTCATTATGTATGGATAATGACATTCCTTTAGTAGTGTTCTCGATCATGGAAGAAGGAAATATTAAGCGTGCTGTTGCAGGTGAAAAAATTGGAACGGTTATAAGGGGGAAAAACTAAATGGCTAAAGAAGTTTTAACTCAAGCAGAAGAAAAGATGCAAAAAGCAATCGGTGCTTTAAGACGTGAATATTCTACTCTACGTGCAGGAAGAGCGAATCCTTCATTATTAGACAGAGTACAAGTTGATTACTATGGTACACCGACTCCAATCAATCAATTAGCAGGTGTAACGACTCCTGAAGCAAGATTGTTAGTGATTCAGCCTTATGATAAATCAGCAATGGGTGATATCGAAAAGGCGATCTTAAAGTCTGATCTTGGTCTTACCCCTTCAAACGATGGGCAAGTAATCCGTATTGCAATCCCGGCTCTTACTGAAGAAAGAAGAAGAGATTTAGTTAAATTAGTTAAGAAATCTGCAGAAGATGCAAAAGTAGCACTTCGCAACATCCGCCGAGATGCAAACGATGATTTAAAGAAGCTTGAAAAGGATGCAGAGATCACAGAAGATGAACTGCGCCGCTACAACGATGAAGTTCAAAAGCTTACGGATAAGTACACGTCTGAAGTAGACAGTGTAAGTTCAAATAAAGAAAAAGAAATCATGGAAGTATAAAGCTTTTCCATGTACAATTAAATAAAAAAAGCCCTCTTTGAAAGGGGGCTTTTTTATTAGACTATATCAACGCGCCTGAAGGAAAAGGAATCTAGGCGAATAGTTGATTCCAGCATTAAAGAGATCCAGACCCGCAGCCGTCGATCTCTTTAAGAAGTCTGGAAAGATGGAGGCTTATACATGCTTGACAAGCTTTTCTTTAGAAAAAAAAGTCATGAACAAAAATGGGACCTTGATGAAAACATTCCATCACATGTCGCAATCATCATGGATGGTAATGGCCGCTGGGCGAGAAAAAGAGCAATGCCGCGAATCGCCGGTCATCATGAAGGCATGAAAACCGTAAGGAAAATCGTAAAAGAAGCGAATAGAATCGGCATTAAAGTCCTTACCCTGTATGCTTTTTCAACAGAGAACTGGAAAAGGCCGCGTGAGGAAGTGGATTTTCTTATGAAGCTTCCAGGTGAATTTCTGAACACGTTTTTGCCAGATTTGATTAAAGAGAATGTACAAGTGAGAATAATGGGTAACAAAGATTCATTACCCGAACATACGATTAAGGCAGTCGATCTAGCGATCAGCCGTACCGAAAAGAATACAGGATTGATATTGAACTTTGCTTTGAATTACGGGAGCAGAGATGAAATTACTTCTGCCGTTAAAGCGATAGGGCAAGAAATCAAGAATGGAACGCTCGACCCTTCTCAAATAAATGAATCTACGATTGAAAAGCATCTAATGACCCAAGGACTGAGTGATCCAGACTTACTCATCCGTACGAGCGGAGAAGTACGTCTAAGCAACTTTATGCTTTGGCAGCTTGCCTATTCAGAGTTCTGGTTTACTGAGGTTTATTGGCCTGATTTTTCAGAAGATCATTTACGAGAAGCTGTATCACAATTTGCCCGGCGTGGCAGAAGATTTGGCGGGGTTTGATTAAGGAGGACTTATGAAACAACGAATAATTACAGGTGTAATCGCAGCCGCTTTATTCATCGGGATTACTCTTTACGGCAGCTGGCCATTCTCATTGTTAATTCTTTTACTCGCAGGAATCGGTATGTACGAATTACTGCGGATGAAAGGGATGGAACGGACTTTTATCGGATTGATCGGGTACGTATTTACGATCATTATTGCTATGCCTGAACAATGGATGCGTGCGATTGAACCATTTACTAAAACAAACGCAATCATCCTTGCAGTGCTTTTATTATTAGTTGTAACGGTCGTCCATAAAAACAAAACGGAATATAATCATATTTCATTTGTCTTGTTTAGTTTGCTATATGTAGGGTTTGGTTTTTTCTATCTCCTTGAGACTAGAATTTTAGAAAATGGTGTCCAATTGCTGTTTCTTGTTCTGTTTATGATCTGGGCAACAGATTCTGGCGCTTATTTCGTTGGTAAATCAATGGGGAAAAGAAAACTATGGCCGATCATCTCACCAAATAAAACGATAGAAGGAGCGATTGGCGGTATTTTCTTCAGTATTTTAGTAGCTGTAATCTGCTATGCTGTTGGCTTTGTTGATCTCTCACTTTTATCAATATTAGTCATTTCTGTCTTAGTCGGAGTCTTCGGTCAGATTGGTGATTTGGCTGAATCTGCATTCAAAAGAATTTATGATGTCAAAGATTCAGGCAACCTTCTGCCTGGCCATGGGGGAATCTTGGACAGACTAGACAGTGCATTGTTTGTATTCCCTTTGCTGCACGTACTCCACTTGTTAGGATGACATTAAGGGGGATCATATGAAGTTTGTAAGTTTATTAGGTGCAACAGGGTCAATCGGTAAGCAGACATTAGATGTTATCGCCTCTCATCCTGACCAATTTCGGTTAAGTTCCATGTCAGTCGGGAAAAATATTGAGGCTGCTGAAGAGATCATCCGAAAGTTCAAACCTGAAATCTGTGCAGTGCAGAACGAATCCGATGCAAAGAAACTAAAGGACCGGGTGGATTATTCAACGAAGATCGTTTCTGGAATGGAAGGATTAATTGAGGCTGCGGTTTCAACTAAATCCACGATAGTCGTTAACTCTGTAATAGGGAGTGTCGGCTTATTACCAACCTTAAAAGCAATTGAAGCGAATAAAACGATCGCATTGGCTAATAAAGAGACACTCGTTACCGCTGGTCATCTTGTCGTGGGAAAAGCTAAGAATCATAATGTTGCCATTTTGCCTGTTGATTCAGAGCACTCTGCGATTTACCAGTGTTTGAACGGAGAAAATAGTAAACAGGCAGAAAAACTGATTCTAACAGCATCTGGTGGAAGTTTTAGAGATAAAACACGAGATGAGCTGAAGAATGTTACAGTTAAAGAAGCATTGAATCATCCAAACTGGTCGATGGGTGCTAAGATTACAATAGATTCAGCGACAATGATGAATAAAGGATTGGAAGTTATTGAGGCGCATTGGCTGTTTTCCTTCGATTATTCTAAAATAGACGTCATTTTACATAAGGAAAGTATCATACACTCTATGGTAGAGTATGTGGATACAAGCATCATTGCACATCTTGGACAACCAGATATGCGTGTGCCCATCCAGTATGCTTTAACCCATCCTGAAAGACTTGAATTAGTAAATGGGAAAAGGTTAAACTTATGGGAAGTTGGCAAACTTCATTTTCAAAAGATGGATTATGACCGTTTCAGATGTTTGAAATTAGCTTTTGAAGCAGGAAAGATAGGCGGCTTAATGCCAACTGTATTAAATGCTGCAAATGAAAAAGCAGTGGAACTATTTCTGAATGGTAAGATATCATTCTTGGAAATCGAAGAGATGATTGAACGTGCGATGCTCCAGGCTGAAAATATTTCAAAGCCTGAATTAGATGCAATACAAGAAACGGATCAAAGGACTCGAGATTATGTTGAGTCACTACTAAACAAAGGCAGGTAATGGAAATGAACACTGTGATAGCCATTATCATCATTTTAGGGGCTTTAATATTCTTTCATGAACTAGGACATCTTTTGCTGGCAAAACGCGCTGGTATTTTGTGCCGGGAATTTGCAATAGGATTTGGCCCGAAAGTGTTTGCCTTTAAAAGAGGGGAAACCGTCTATACGATCCGTCTATTACCACTCGGAGGATTTGTACGGATGGCGGGTGAAGACCCTGAGGGCATCGAATTAAAGGCAGGTCACAGGGTTGGTTTGATTTTTAACGATGCAAATGAAGTAGAAAAAATCATAGTAAATCACAGTGAAAAATATCCGGTGCAAAAAACCATTACGATAGAGAAAGCAGACTTAGAGCGTGAGTTATACTTGACCGGATTTGAGAACGAAGAATCGGGACCAGCTACTTTTAAAGTAAAAGAGGATGCCTTTTTTGTGGCAGACCACCAAGAAATGCAGATTGCTCCTTATAACCGTCAATTTGGCTCTAAGACTATTATGCAAAGAACACTTGCGATCTTTGCGGGTCCCGCGATGAACTTCTTGCTTGCTTTCATTATTCTTGTTGCGTTTTCATTGATGCAAGGAATTCCCACGAATGAATCGAGACTTGGAACACTTCAAGAGGGTGCTGCTGCAGATAAAGCCGGATTGGTTGAAGGTGACAAAATCTTAGCTATCCAAGGAGAAAAGATGGATGATTGGAAAGAACTTGTTTCCGTTATTCAGCAAAATCCTGGTGAGAAGTTGATGTTCACGATTAATCGTGGAGGAGAAGAAAAAGTTGTTCCGGTAACACTAGGTTCTAGAAAGGGACCGGACAACAAGAATGAAGGATTTATTGGAGCGCATCCTTATACAGAGTCTTCTTTTATCGGCTCACTGCAATATGGAGCAAAACAAACATGGTTTATGACGACAGCGATCTTTACAGGGATCGGACAGCTCATTACGGGTCAGCATGGAATTGATCAGCTCTCAGGACCACTTGGTATTTATGAATATACAGATCAAGCTGCAAAAGCGGGTGTGTATATGCTCCTGCAATGGGCTGCTATATTAAGTATCAATTTAGGGATATTTAATCTTCTTCCTTTACCTGCACTAGACGGAGGGAGACTCCTGTTCTTAGGTGTAGAAGCACTAAGAGGAAAGCCGATCGACCCTCAGAAAGAAGGATTGGTCCATTTTATCGGGTTCGCATTCTTAATGCTGTTGATGTTAGTCGTAACATGGAATGATATACAAAAAATATTTCTTAGTTAATTTGGGATTTTTTGAGGAGTAGAGATAATGAGACAAAGCCAGTTGTTTATGCCAACACTAAGAGAAGTGCCAGCAGATGCAGATATAAAAAGTCATCAGCTGCTTTTAAGAGCAGGGTTTATTAGACAAAATGCAGCAGGAATTTATTCATTTTTGCCTCTGGGGAAAAAAGTACTTCATAAAATAGAAAACATTGTACGAGAAGAAATGAACCGAGCCGGTGCTCAGGAAATGATGATGCCGGCGCTGCAGCTAGCAGAACTATGGCAGGAAAGCGGCAGATGGTATAGCTACGGACCAGAACTTATGAGACTTAAAGACCGTCACGATCGAGACTTTGCGCTGGGTGCTACACATGAAGAAGTCATTACGAGCATTATTCGTGATGAGGTAAAATCATATAAAAAGCTCCCATTAAATCTTTATCAGATTCAAACAAAATTCAGAGATGAAAAACGTCCTCGTTTTGGATTGTTACGCGGACGCGAGTTTATCATGAAAGATGCTTATTCTTTTCATGATAAACAAGAAAGTTTGGATGAAACTTATGAGGTTATGAAAGATGCTTATTCTTCTATTTTTAGCCGCTGCGGTTTAAACTTCCGTGCTGTACTAGCAGATTCAGGTGCGATTGGCGGAAAAGATAATCATGAATTCATGGTCTTATCTGAAATTGGAGAAGATTTAATCGCCTATTCTACGGAGTCAGATTTTGCTGCTAATATAGAAATGGCACCTGTAGTAATGAACGAAGAAGCTTCAACTGAAGAGCTTTTAGATCTTGAGAAAGTAGAAACACAAGAAGCTAAGAACATAGAAGATGTTTCAAAGTTTTTAAAAGTCGCTTCTTCAAAAATCATCAAGTCTCTTCTCTATTTAGCGGATGGAGAGCCTGTGCTCGTATTGGTACGCGGTGATCATGAAGTGAATGAGATTAAATTGAAGAATGAACTTTCCGCTTCTGAAGTAGTTATGGCAAGTGAAGAAGATGCAGTGAAGTGGCTAAACACAAAACCAGGTTCCATCGGACCAGTCGCTGTCTCAGATGTGAAAGTAGTTGCCGATCAAGCTGTTCCATTAATGGTTAACGCGGTGTGCGGAGCTAATGAAGAGGGTTATCATTTTATTCATGTAAATGTAGACAGAGACTGTAAGATTGATCAGACAGCAGATCTTCGCTTTGTCGTTGAAGGAGACCTTTCTCCAGATGGAAAAGGTAAGATTGTTTTTGCAAAAGGTATTGAAGTAGGACATGTATTCAAACTCGGAAAAGTATACAGTGAGCCTATGAATGCCTCTTACCTAGATGAAAACGGGAAAAATCAAATTATGTCGATGGGCTGCTATGGAATTGGAGTTTCCAGAACATTAGCTGCAGTAGCTGAAGAAAATAATGATGAAAGAGGCTTGATCTGGCCCCTATCATTAACGCCATTCGATATTCATTTAATTGCAGTAAACAGTAAGAATGCAGAACAAACTGCTCTTTCTGATAAACTGTATGAACAATTAAAAGGTGAAGGTTACGATTGTTTATATGATGATCGACCAGAACGTGCCGGTGTGAAATTTGCCGACAGTGATTTAATCGGACTGCCTATTCGTATTATGGTAGGTAAAAAGGCTGCAGAAGATATTGTAGAAGTGAAAATCCGCAAAAGCGGTGAAACGTATGAAGTACCAGTTTCAGAACTTAAGAGTGTTTTACAACGTGAATGGGAAAAACTTGTTTAATTAAATCCAGGTGCCTCTTTTTTGAGGTGCCTTTCCTATTTAAACGAAATATCGATTAAATAGATCTACACTTACGAATAATTTTAAAGTTATAAAGGAATTAAACCCCTTAAAAGAGGAGGTTCTTATGAGCGGTAATGATCAGCAAATCAGACAAGAACGACTGTCGCTTCTTTTAGAACAACTTGGAATCCCCGATGATTTGAAAACAGGTTTTTCAGGTGGAACAATTGAAAAACTGACAATTGATAAAGCAAATAGAAGCTGGCATTTTTTAATTGGATTAACACGTCCATTATCATCTAACAGTTATGCTTGGTTCAGTTCGAGATTACAGCAAACATTTGAACATATCGCAAAAGTTACATTTTCCGTTCAATGTTCAGAAGGCTTCAACTCGGAAGAACTGCTTGCTTACTGGCCATTATGCAAAGACCAGCTCATAAGTACAGCAGGCCCAAGTCTCGGAAGCATGCTTTCTACACAAGAGCCTTCAGCGGAAGGGAATTTTTTGTGTCTCAAGGTAAGAAATGATGCAGAAGAGACCCTTGTACATCGAAAGTTATCTCCAATCTTAAAAGAAATGTACCAGAAGTTCGGTTTTCAATCTGTACAGTTGAAAACGGAAATCAACCATTCTGAAGAAGATTATCAAAAGTTTATCGAACAAAAGAAACAAGAAGACCAACATAAGATTATGGAAGCTCTTGTAGAAAAGGAAAAAGCGTCCAAAAGAGCTGATGCACCAGCTGCCAGAACTGACATCATGATCGGCTACTCGATCAAGGACGAACCAGTTCCGATTCAGACGATACAAGATGAGGAGCGAAAGATCACGATTCAGGGATATGTATTTCATGCTGAAACAAGAGAACTTCGCAGTGGAAGAACATT
Organism: Fictibacillus phosphorivorans; assembly: GCF_023715845.1. Lineage (GTDB taxonomy): Bacteria > Bacillota > Bacilli > Bacillales > Fictibacillaceae > Fictibacillus > Fictibacillus phosphorivorans_D. The sequence continues at coordinate 95,292 of NZ_JAMBOR010000002.1, read as the reverse complement.
GCTAACCTTCAAGATCACAGATTATACAGATTCTCTGTTAATCAAGATTTTCTCGCGGGACAAAGAAGATATCCCTATTTTACAAGGGATCCAAAAGGGAATGTGGCTTAAAGTTCGCGGCGGCATCCAGAATGATACGTTTGTTAGAGATCTTGTCATGATCGCAAACGATATTAATGAGATTAAACCTAAAACAAGAGAAGATCTTGCGGAAGCTGATAAAAAACGTGTAGAACTTCATCTGCATACACCGATGAGTCAGATGGATGCGGTCTCTTCTGTAGCAGCTCTTGTAGGACAAGCTAAGAAGTGGGGACACCCTGCGATCGCCATTACGGATCATGCTGGTGTGCAGTCCTTTCCTGAAGCATATAGTGCAGGAAAGAAAAACGGTATCAAAATTTTGTACGGACTTGAAGCATATCTAGTAGATGATGGAGTTCCGATTGCATACAACGAAGCTCCAAGAAAACTTTCTGAAGAAACATATGTTGTATTTGACGTGGAAACAACCGGTCTTTCAGCCGTTTATAATAAAATTATCGAGCTTGCAGCCGTTAAGATCAGGGGCGGAGAGATCATAGACAGATTTGAAGCCTTTGCTAATCCGCACGAACCTCTATCTCAGACAACGATTGAATTAACAGGCATCACAGACGATATGGTAGAAAATGCACCAGAGATCGAAGAAGTGCTTCGTGATTTCCACACGTTTATGGGTGACGATATCCTCGTTGCTCACAATGCAAGCTTCGATATGGGTTTCTTAAATGAAGGTTTACGCAAGATTGGTTTAGGAGAAGCAAAGAACCCTGTAATCGATACATTGGAACTTGCACGATTCTTGCTTCCTCAATTAAAGAACCATAGGTTGAACACGCTTTGTAAACGATTTGATATCGAACTTACACAGCATCACCGCGCCATCTATGATGCAGAAGCAACAGGTTATCTTCTATGGAAGCTACTTAAGGAAACCTTTGAAAAAGAGATCTACTATCATGACAGGCTGAATGATAATATGGGCCAAGGTGGTTTTCAGCGTTCACGTCCTTTCCATTGTACATTGCTCGCAGCTACTCAAGAGGGATTGAAAAACTTATATAAACTAGTATCGGAGTCTCATCTATCCTATTTCTATCGAACACCGCGTATTCCGCGTTCGCGTTTAAGTAAACTTCGGGAAGGCATATTAGTAGGATCCGCATGTGATAAAGGCGAAGTTTTTGAAGGGATGATGCAAAAGCCGATAGAGGAAGTTGAAAAGATTGCTTCTTTTTATGATTACTTAGAAATTCAGCCGCCTAACAACTATTTTCATCTGATCGAGAGAGAGCTTGTCTCAGATGAGATGAATCTGAGAGAGATTCTCTCAAACATTGTTAAGCTTGGTGAGAAGTTGGATAAGCCGGTAGTAGCGACTGGAAACGTCCATTACCTTAATCCAGAAGATGCGATTTATAGAAAGATTTTAATCGCTTCCCAAGGCGGAGCGAACCCGCTTAACAGACAGACACTTCCTGAAGTTCATTTTAGGACGACAGATGAAATGCTGAATTTGTTTTCCTTTTTAGGTGAGGAGGCTGCAGAAAAAGTAGTCTGTCACAATACAAGGGTGATAGCAGATTCAATTGCTGATATTAAACCGATTCCAGATGACCTCTATACGCCTAAGATCGAGGGAGCAGATGAAGAGGTTCGATCAATGAGTTATAACCGTGCTCGAAGCATCTACGGAGAAAATCTGCCGGAACTTGTAGAGAAGAGACTTGAAAAAGAGCTTACAAGTATCATCGGTCATGGTTTTGCGGTTATCTACTTAATTTCACACAAGCTGGTTAAAAAGTCATTGATTGACGGATACCTTGTTGGATCACGGGGTTCAGTAGGATCATCATTTGTTGCAACGATGACTGAAATTACAGAAGTTAATCCTTTGCCGCCGCACTATGTGTGCCCAAGCTGCAAAGAGTCACACTTCTTTAATGATGGTTCCGTGGGTTCAGGGTTTGACCTGCCAGATAAAGAATGTCCGAAATGTAATGTCTTATACATTAAAGATGGACAAGACATTCCTTTTGAGACATTCCTTGGTTTCAAGGGGGATAAAGTTCCTGATATCGACTTGAACTTTTCAGGAGAATATCAGCCTAGAGCACATAATTATACGAAAGAACTTTTCGGGGAAGATTATGTATACCGTGCAGGTACGATTGGAACGGTTGCGGAAAAAACTGCATATGGTTATGTAAAAGGCTATGCAAATGATAATAACCTCACGATCCGATCAGCTGAAGTAGACCGTTTAGTTTCAGGGTGTACAGGCGTTAAAAGAACTACAGGACAGCATCCGGGCGGTATCATTGTAGTACCGGATTATATGGATATTTATGATTTTTGTCCGGTTCAGTTCCCTGCAGATGATAGTTCATCTGAATGGAAGACCACACATTTTGATTTCCATTCTATCCATGATAACTTGCTCAAGCTCGATATCCTAGGACACGATGATCCGACAGTTATCCGTATGCTGCAAGATCTAAGCGGAATTGACCCTAAGACGATTCCAGCTTCAGATCCTGAAGTTATGAAAATCTTCTCAGGACCTGAAGTGCTCGGAGTAACCGAGGAACAGATCATGTGCAAAACAGGAACACTAGGTATACCTGAATTCGGGACGAAGTTTGTAAGACAGATGTTAGAAGAAACAAAACCAAGTACCTTCTCAGAACTTGTTCAGATTTCTGGATTGTCACATGGTACGGATGTTTGGCTGAATAATGCGAACGAACTTATCGCAAATGGCACATGTGTTCTAAAAGATGTTATCGGCTGCCGTGACGATATCATGGTTTATCTGATCTATAAAGGACTAGAGCCTTCACTTGCTTTTAAAATTATGGAGAGTGTACGTAAAGGTAAAGGTCTTCCTGATGAATGGATCGAAGAAATGAAAAAGAACGATATACCTGACTGGTATATCGGTTCATGTTTGAAGATCAAATATATGTTCCCAAAAGCCCATGCTGCAGCTTATGTATTAATGGCTGTCCGGATCGCTTATTTTAAAGTACATTATCCAATCTGGTTCTATGCCGCATACTTTACGGTAAGAGCGGATGATTTCGACATTGACTCTATGATTCGTGGTTCAAAAGCTCTTCGGGCAAGGATTGAAGAGATCTCAGCAAAAGGTCTTGATGCTTCAACGAAAGAAAAGAACTTGCAGACCGTACTGGAACTTGCACTTGAGATGTGTGAAAGAGGACTATCCTTCCAAAAGATAGACTTATATCGATCAAGTGCTACTGATTTCCTAGTAGAAGGAGATACATTGATTCCACCTTTCAATTCCATCGCAGGACTTGGAACAAACGCTGCATTAAATATTGTAAAAGCAAGAGAAGATGGAGAGTTCCTTTCAAAAGAGGATCTTCAGCAGCGGGCGAAATTATCAAAGACAATTATTGAGTATTTAGATGATCAGGGATGCCTGGAAGGACTGCCTGATGCAAATCAGCTTTCACTCTTCTAAGACAAGGGTTCGAGCAGGAAGAAAGTTGCAGTATTTTATTGGTTATGGTATAGTATTTTTGGAAATACTGTTGAATGAATAACTGTCGGCGAAAGAGTGGGGCTCCCCACTCTTTCGTTACGTTTTAAGGTCATTCAGCCAGAAGGAGGGCAGCAATGAGTCAGAAGATTACAGAGCTCACGACTGAGCTTGTAACCCCAATCGTTGAAAAACTAGGACTTGAACTTGTTGACGTTGAATTTGTTAAAGAGGGTAAAAACTGGTTCCTCCGTGTTTATATCGACTCAACCAGCGGTGTTGATATCGAAGAATGCGGAACAGTCAGTGAACAGTTAAGTGAAAAACTAGATGAACTAGATCCGATTGAACAGCCCTACTTTTTAGAAGTATCTTCTCCAGGAGTAGAAAGACCACTTAAAAAACCTGAAGATGTTAAAAATGCAATTGGCAAAAACGTAAACATTAAGCTTTATGAGCCAATTAATGGTGAAAAAGTATATGAAGGACTTTTAAAAGACTTTGATGGTGAAACGCTGTTTATGGAGATTAAAGTCAAAACCCAAGTCAAAAAGGTAGAGTTGCCGTATCAAAAAGTGGCAAATGCCCGTCTTGCGGTTGTTTTTTAATGAAGAGGGGAGTAAAAAAATGAGTACCGAGCTTTTGGATGCACTTACATTATTGGAAAAAGAAAAAGGGATCAGCAAAGAAGTTATTATTGAAGCGATCGAAGCAGCCCTTATTTCAGCGTATAAACGCAATTTTCATCAAGCACAAAATGTTCGTGTTGATTTCAACAGAGAAACAGGCAGTATCCGTGTGTTTTCTAGAAAAAATGTAGTCGCTGAGGTCGAAGACGATCGTCAGGAGATTTCACTTGCAGAAGCACAAGCGATTAATCCAGGTTATGAGATCGATGATGTAGTAGAAGAAGAAGTAACACCAAAAGATTTTGGGAGAATCGCTGCACAAACAGCAAAACAGGTTGTTACACAGCGTGTCCGTGAAGCGGAACGTGGAATCATCTTCTCTGAGTTTATCGATCGTGAAGAAGATATTATTACAGGTATCGTTCAACGTCAGGACCATCGCTACATGTATGTAAGTCTTGGTCGTGTTGAAGCATTATTGCCTGCTGCAGAACAGATGCCTGGTGAGACACACACTACGAACGACCGTATCAAGGTGTATATCACTAAAGTTGAGAAAACGACTAAAGGGCCACAAATTTTAGTTTCACGTACTCATCCTGGGCTATTAAAACGTTTGTTCGAACTTGAAGTTCCAGAGATTTATGATGGTACAGTTGAGATTAAATCAATCGCTCGTGAAGCGGGAGATCGTTCTAAGATTGCTGTACATGCGGCAGATCCAGATGTTGATCCTGTTGGCTCATGTGTTGGGCAAAAAGGTGCACGTGTGCAAACAATTGTTAATGAACTTAACGGTGAAAAAATCGATATTGTCCGCTGGAGTGAAGATCCTGTCGTATACGTTGCTAATTCTTTAAGTCCTGCGAAAGTTCTTGAAGTACAAGTGAACGAAGAAGATAAGATGACAACTGTGATCGTACCAGATTATCAGCTATCACTCGCAATCGGTAAACGCGGTCAAAATGCACGTCTTGCTGCCAAGTTAACAGGCTGGAAGATTGATATTAAGAGTGAATCAGAAGCAATAGAATCAGGCGTCTATAACCCTGACACTGCAGAAGATGATTCTTTCTATAACGATTCTGTCGAGGATGAAGAGTAAGAGAAGACGAGGTGGAGACAATGAAAACCCGCAAGATTCCAATGAGAAAATGCGTAGCCTGTCAAGAGATGAAGGCGAAAAAAGAACTAACACGTATTGTCCGCTCACCTGAAGGGGAAGTTTTTGTCGACTCAACCGGTAAAAAGTCCGGAAGAGGAGCTTATCTTTGTCATGAAGCCGCTTGTGTGGAACAAGCAAAAAAGAAAAAGATATTAGACACTCACCTGAAGTCAAAAGTTCCGGCTGAATTATACGAAGAGCTTGAAAAAGGAAGTCATACATCTTGAAAAATAGCCGGTGGGAAAACTTTCTTGGAATAGCAGCTCGGGCTGGAAAAGTCATCTCTGGTGAAGAGCTCGTAGTAAAAAGTATACAAAAACAGAATGCAAAAATCGTTTTATTATCAAAAGATGCTTCTGAGAACACAAAGAAAAAAGTTACAGATAAGTGCCTTTTCTATAAAATCGATTATTTTTGGATAGAAGATCGAAATGTTTTAGGCAAAGCAATCGGAAAAGAACAGCGTGTTGTAGTTGCTGTCAATGATCAAGGGTTTTCAAAGCGTTTAAAGGAACTTCTTGATCACTAACACGGGGGTGAACATATGAGTAAAATACGCGTATACGAATATGCGAAACAGAAAAATGTTCAAAGTAAAGACATTATCGAGAAGCTAAAAACAATGGATGTTCATGTGGCGAATCATATGTCTATGATCGACCAGGCTGCTTTAACAAAGCTCGATGAAGCTTATCGTACAAAAGCTCAAAATGACCAGCCTGCAAAACCAAAAAAACAAAATCAACTCCCTAAAACAGATAAGAATAGAAACAACTCTGGTAACGACACCAAATCTAATAAAAAGGAAGTTCAAAAAGAGAGTAATATGAAAATAAAAAAAGAGACAGAAAATCGTAATTCATCACAGTCAAAAAGTCCGCAAACGCAAGGCTCAAAGCCTGGTAATTCTAATAACCAAAATGCTTCAAAGAACAACAATTCTAAAAACAACAACAACCGTAACCAAAATAACAACAGAAACAACAATAACCGAAATAATAACAACAAGAATCAAAATAGAAATAAACAAAACAGAGGCGGAGGCAACCAGCAGCAATCCGCTCAAAAGAAGGTTCTTGAAACGCCAAGCAAGATCACTTTTACAGAATCACTTCAAGTAGGTGAACTAGCGAAAAAATTAAATAAAGATACTTCTGAGATCATTAAGAAATTAATGGGTCTGGGCATCATGGCGACAATCAATCAAGAGCTTGATAAAGAAGCAATTGAACTAATCGCAGCTGATTATGATGTCGAAGTGGAAGAAGAAATCATCGTTGATGAAACAGAATTCGAAAACTACCAAGTCGTTGATGACGAAAAAGATATGGAAGTACGTCCACCAGTTGTAACGATTATGGGACACGTTGACCATGGTAAAACGACGCTTCTTGACGCTATTCGTAACACGAAAGTTACTGCAGGAGAAGCTGGTGGAATCACACAGCATATCGGTGCATACCAGATTACAAACAACGGAAAGAAAATTACGTTCCTTGATACTCCAGGGCATGCTGCATTTACAACGATGCGTGCACGGGGTGCTCAAGTAACCGATATTACGATTCTTGTTGTTGCTGCTGATGATGGTGTAATGCCGCAAACAGTAGAAGCGATCAACCACGCAAAAGCTGCTGGTGTACCGATTATCGTTGCTGTAAACAAGATGGATAAAGAGGCTGCTAACCCAGACAGAGTTATGCAGGAACTTACGGAACATGGTCTCGTTTCTGAAGCATGGGGCGGAGATACAATCTTTGTTAACGTTTCAGCGATTAAAGGTGAAGGAATCGATGACCTTCTTGAAATGATCAACCTTGTTTCAGAAGTTGAAGAATTAAAAGCTAACCCTAACCGAACAGCTTTTGGGACTGTAATCGAAGCACAACTAGACAAAGGTCGCGGTTCAGTTGCAACCCTTCTCGTACAATCAGGTACTTTAAACGTTGGGGATCCTATCGTTGTAGGACACACGTATGGCCGTGTCCGTGCGATGGTAAATGACCTTGGCCGCCGAGTGAAGTCTGTCGGACCATCTACTCCTGTTGAAATTACGGGATTAAATGACGTTCCGCAAGCCGGAGATCCGTTCATGGTATTCGCTGATGAGAAAAAAGCTCGCCAAGTTGGGGAAGCACGTTTCAAGAAACAACAGGATGCTCAACGTAAAGAATCTTCTAAGCTTAATCTTGATGACCTCTTTAACCAGATTAAAGAAGGTGAGATTAAAGATATCAACGTCATCATTAAAGGTGATGTTCAAGGTTCTGTTGAAGCCCTTGCAAGCTCCCTTCAAAAGATCGATGTTGAAGGTGTCAAAGTTAAAATCATCCACTCCGGTGTTGGAGCGATCAACGAATACGATATCATGCTAGCATCTGCTTCAAATGCAATCGTAATTGGTTTTAACGTTCGTCCGGATGCAGGTGCGAAACGTACTGCTGATGCAGAGAAGGTTGATGTTCGTCTTCACCGCATCATCTACAATGTGATTGAAGAGATTGAATCAGCGATGAAAGGTATGCTCGACCCTGAATTCGAAGAAAAAGTTATCGGTCAAGTTGAAGTAAGAACTACCTTTAAAGTATCAAAAGTTGGTACGATTGCCGGATGTTATGTGACTGAAGGTAAAATTACGAGAGATTCTACAGTTCGTTTAATTCGTGATGGCGTAGTTATCTATGAAGGGAAAATTGATGCGCTTAAACGTTTCAAAGATGATGCAAAAGAAGTAGCAGCTGGATACGAATGTGGTATTACTCTTGAAAAGTTCAATGACATCAAAGAAGGCGATATCATTGAAGCTTATATTATGGAAGAAATTAAAGTAAAATGATTGGATTATTAACGGTTGAGTTTTTTATATATGAAGCACAGTCGTTAAAAGATAAGCGTTCAGTTGTTCAAAAAACGGTTAACAGACTTCGGCAACGCTTTAATCTTGCTGTATCTGAAACTGGATTTCAGGATTTATGGCAACGTGCTGAGATAAGTATGGTAACCGTTTCTTCGGACAAAATAATAGCAGAAAAAGAATTGCAAAGAGCACTTGCAATGATTACATCTATTACTGAATTGGAAGTAACCAATTCTAAAGTGGAGTGGCTATAAGGCAAGTGGCAAGAAACGGGGTGTATAAATATGGGCACAATCCGTTCCAACCGTGTTGGGGAACAGATGAAAAAAGAGCTGACTGATATTATTGGCCGAAAACTTAAAGATCCCCGCGTTGGTTTTGTAACTGTTACGGCGGTTGATGTAACTGGTGACTTGCAGCAAGCGACTGTTTACGTATCTGTTTTTGGCGACAGTGAACAAAAAGAACAGACTTTGCGCAGTCTTGCTAAAGCTACTGGTTTTATCAGAACTGAGATTGGAAAACGTATTCGCATGCGAAAAACTCCGGATATCTTCTTTAAATTTGATGAATCCTTAAACTATGGAAGCAAGATCGAAAGTCTTCTAACTGAGATCAAGCGTGAAGACGAAGACAGCGAAGAAAACGAAGATCATCCGAAACCATAATAGCAAATGGATAGGCAATTACATAAATTGTCTATCCATTTTTTGCTTAAATGCAGATATGTTAAAGGAGAATGGATATGACTGTTAGGCAAGGCATTTTAGCACTTAAAAAACCTGCCGGAATGACATCACATGACTGCGTCGGAAAAATACGCAGGATCTTTTCAACCAAAAAGGTAGGACATACAGGAACGCTGGACCCGGAAGTTACAGGAGTGCTGCCTATCTGTATTGGCAGAGCAACAAAAATTGCCGAATATATGTCTGACTATGGCAAGGAATACATAGGAGAGGTTACACTGGGCTTCTCTACAGAGACAGAAGACGCCCATGGCGAAAAAGTCATGGAAAAACAAGTTGATGAAGATATAGACGTTAGTAAAATAAGAGAAATCCTGCAGTCTCTCACAGGCGAGATCGAACAAATTCCTCCTATGTATTCTGCAGTTAAAGTCAACGGTAAAAAACTATATGAATACGCAAGACAGGGACTTCAAGTTGAGAGGCCAAAACGAAAAGTAACAATCTATGAACTTGAACTGTTAAACGAGGAAAAAGTTTTACAAAAAGAAAATCCTGTATTTTCGTTTAGAGTTAAATGTTCAAAAGGCACATACGTACGTACTCTCGCTGTCACGATTGGTGAGAAGTTAGGTTATCCAGCTCATATGTCTTCTCTGATCAGAACGGCTTCAGGTCCTTTTTCCCTAAGGGACTGTGTTACATTCGAAGAGCTAGAAAACACAGAGTCAGCTTTGGAAAATTTCTTATTTCCCCTTGAGAAAGGAATCGCGCATTTTCCAAAATGGACGGTCGATGAAGCAACTGAGGCTCAAGTTAGAAATGGATCAGTGCTGCCAAAACCAAAAGAGTTGGAACAAAGTCCGTTTGGTGTATATAATGAAGAAGGAAAATGTCTAGCCATCTATCAGTTGCATCCTTCTAAACCTGGTTTGATAAAACCAGCAAAAGTGTTAGCCATTGAATAACGAAACAGGTTAGTAGGTGAGTTTTTGGAAACGATCGTCATTAATCATCCTCATCATTATGAAAAAGAAAATACCCCGCCAGTTATCTTAGCATTAGGGTATTTTGACGGTATTCATATCGGCCATCAGCGTGTGATCCGCACTGCTGTTGAACTTGCAGAAAAAAACGGAGCCATCCCTGCAGTTATGAGCTTTCATCCGCATCCGTCAGTTATATTAGGTAAAGCCGATGAAACGTGGACGTATATTACTCCGCTTGAGGAAAAGAAAAAGATTTTAGAAAGCATGGGTGTCAAACGCTTTTATCTTGTAAAATTTGATGCTGATTTTGCTTCACTTTCAACAAAGCAATTTGTTGATCAATATATTATCGGTTTGAACGCAAAGCATGTAGTGACTGGTTTCGACTTTACATATGGCCAATATGGAAAAGGGAACGTAGAGACCTTGGTTCATGAAGCTGAAGGTAATTTCGGCCAAACGGTAATCGAGAAGATCGAAGAAAACGGTCAAAAAATTAGTTCTACCCTCATTCGCCAATGCCTTCGAGAGGGGCATGTCGAGAACATCGTTCATTACCTGGGCAGAAGATATAAACTTAACGGGACAGTCGTACACGGTGATAAACGTGGCCGTACCATCGGCTTTCCTACAGCCAATCTAGAAACGGATGTCTATACCCTTCCAAAAGTGGGAGTATACGCTGTTGAAGTTGGTATTGATGGTGAAAAGTATTTTGCCATGGCTAATGTAGGATACAAACCGACTTTTAAGGATGACCAAAAAAGGCCGTCTTTGGAAGTTCACCTTTTTAATTTCCACAAAGAGATTTATGGGAAAACTATAAGTGTTACTTGGCTAAAAAGGATCAGGGATGAGAAGAAGTTTAGTTCAATCGAAGAATTAATTGAACAGCTAAAAACAGATAAGAATGAGACCTTATCCATCATCCAGTCAATGTGTTAAAAAAACTTGCATTTATCTCTTAAACAAGCTATGCTAATACATGTACATTTTTAATGTGCAAAATAACCATTGCTTGGCAAGTCGAGTCACCGACGCTTGCTCGGTAATAGGTGTTTCTAATATTAAGGAGGTGAAAAGGATGGCTATTACTCAAGAGCGTAAAAACGAACTAATCAACGAGTATAAGGTACATGATACGGACACTGGATCTCCAGAAGTTCAAATCGCTATCCTTACAGAACAAATTAATGAGTTGAATGATCACTTGCGTACACACAAGAAAGATCACCACTCACGTCGTGGTCTATTAAAAATGGTTGGTAAGCGCCGTAACTTGTTAACGTACCTACGTAACAAGGACATCACGCGTTACCGCGAATTGATCGGAAGACTAGGATTACGTCGTTAATCCAACAAAAGCGGGATTTAATCCCGCTTTTTTTATTGCAAGCAATACGAAAATAGACGCACCAGGAATATTTTATAACGGTTACTAAATTCTTTAAGTTTTTCTTTTTAGGAAGGACTACGTTAGGATATAATAGAACCATAAAATACTAGGATTTTTTAAGTGTTGAGAGGAGTACCAAGTATAATGGATCAACAAAAACGAACTTTTACCATGGACTGGGCGGGCAGAACGCTTACGTTCGAAATTGGAGAATTAGCAAAACAAGCAAATGGTGCTGTTATGGTCAGATATGGTGATACTGCAGTACTTTCAACTGCTGTTGCTTCAAAGCAGCCTAAAAATTTAAGTTTTTTCCCTTTGACAGTAAACTATGAAGAACGTTTATATGCAGTTGGTAAGATCCCTGGAGGATTTATTAAACGTGAAGGCCGTCCGAGTGAAAAAGCTGTTTTGGCAAGCCGCTTAATCGACCGACCGATTCGTCCTTTGTTCGCCGAAGGTTTCCGTAACGAAGTACAAGTTGTCAGCACCGTAATGAGTGTTGATCAAAATTGTTCTTCTGAAATGGCAGCAATGATCGGATCATCTCTTGCATTGTCTATTTCCGATATTCCTTTTGAAGGACCAATCGCAGGGGTTACTGTTGGACGAGTTGATGGAGAATTTGTAATCAACCCGACTGTTGAACAGAACGAGAAAAGTGATATTCAACTTATCGTAGCAGGGACCAAACACGCGATTAACATGGTTGAAGCTGGAGCAGAAGAAGTTTCTGAGGAAACAATGCTTGAAGCGATCATGTTCGGACATGAAGAGATCAAAAAATTAATTGCATTCCAAGAAGAAATTGTTTCTGAAATCGGAAAGGAAAAAATGGAAGTTGTTCTTCATGAACTGGATAAAGATCTTGAACAAGAGGTTCGCGATTTTGTCGGCAATGATGTAAAAGAAGCTGTAAAAGTTATCGAAAAACATGCACGTCAAGAAGCACTTGATGCAATTGGTGCAAATCTTGCGACGCGTTATGAAGAAGATGAAGAAAAAGCTAATGAAGCTAAAGAGATTCTACATAAGCTTATTAAAGAAGAAGTGAGACGCTTAATCTTGAAAGAGAAAATTCGTCCGGATGGAAGAAAAACGGATGAAATTCGCAAGCTTTCTTCTAGTGTAGGAGTTTTAGCTAGAACACATGGTTCTGGTCTGTTTACGCGAGGACAGACACAAGCATTAAGCATTTGTACATTAGGTGCTTTAGGTGATGTGCAGGTTCTAGACGGACTAGGTGTAGAAGAATCTAAGCGTTTTATGCATCAATATAATTTCCCTCCATTCAGTGTTGGTGAAACGGGCTTTATGCGTGGACCAGGAAGACGTGAAATCGGTCATGGTGCACTGGGTGAACGTGCTTTAGAACAAGTAATTCCTAATGAAGAAGAATTCCCGTACACGATTCGATTAGTTTCTGAAGTACTTGAATCTAACGGCTCTACTTCTCAAGCAAGCATTTGTGCAAGTACTTTGGCACTAATGGATGCTGGTGTACCAATCAAGTCACCAGTTGCAGGTATTGCGATGGGTCTGATTTCAGATGGTGAAGATGTTACTGTTCTAACAGATATTCAAGGTATGGAAGATCACCTAGGAGACATGGACTTTAAAGTAGCAGGTACACCAAACGGTATCACTGCTCTGCAAATGGATATTAAAATTTCAGGTATTAACCGTGAGATTCTTCAAGAAGCACTTACACAAGCAAAAGAAGGCCGTATGATCATCTTAGAATCTATGCTTTCTACGCTTTCTGAGTCTCGCACACATTTATCACAATATGCGCCTAAGATCTTAACAATGAAGATTAACCCTGACAAAATCCGGGATGTAATCGGGCCAAGCGGGAAAATCATTAATAAAATCATTGAAGAAACAGGCGTTAAGATCGACATCGAACAAGACGGTACGATCTTTATTGCTTCTACAGATGAGCCGATGAACAATAAAGCGAAAAAGCTTATTGAAGATATCGTAAGAGAAGTTCAAGTTGGCGAATACTATATGGGGAAAGTAAAACGGATTGAAAAATTCGGAGCTTTCGTTGAATTGTTCAGCGGCAAAGATGGATTGGTTCATATTTCCGAGCTGGCAGAAGAACGTGTAGGTAAAGTAGAAGACGTGGTTAAACTGGGTGACGAAATCCTTGTAAAAGTTATGGAGATCGATAACCAGGGACGAGTAAACTTATCACGCAAGGTAGTACTGAAAGAAGAAAAAGCAAAAAAAGAACAGCAGCAGAATGTTTAATTTTATTTCTGTAAAAGCCAGCCTTTAACAAGAGCTGGCTTTTTTCAATGCGGTCATATTATTCCAATCACGTTCTAACTTGTACAGGTTGTACATAACTTGGTTACAGGGAGGGGAGTAATGTGAAAAAATCAATTCTTCACTGGTCCGTCATCATCTTAATCATCACGGCAACTGTTATTTCGGTGCATAACCCATTTACAAGCACATATATCGAAAGTATTAAGGCGCAGAGTACAGCCGTTTCACAAATGAAATCAAACTCAATCTATGCACAGATAAAAGAGAAAGCGAAACAATTGAATAAACCGCCTCAAAATGCGCAGATTGATCCTGTTTGGAAAGCCACTCCCGGCTATAATGGACTAGTTGTAGATATGGAAGAATCATTTAAGGCAATGAAAAAAATAGATAAATTCGATGAAAAAAAATTAGTAGTCAAACAGATCGAGCCGACTGTTCATTTAGATGATTTGCCTGCATCTCCCATCTATCGAGGTAATCCTGAAAAACCTATGGTAACCCTTCTTGTAAATGTTGCTTGGGGTAATGAACATCTGCCCGGAATCTTGCAAACGATGAAAAAGAATAATGTTCGTTCCACTTTCTTTTTAGATGGTTCATGGGTAAAAAAGAATCCTTCTTTAGCAAAAATGATTGCGGAAGAGGATCATGAAATCGGTAACCATGCATATTCCCATCCAGATTTGAAGAAAATGACGAATACGAGGATTACCGAAGAATTGAAACAAACCAATGAAGTGATTCATGCCACACTGGATAAAAAGCCAAAATGGTTTGCACCGCCAAGTGGAAGCTACCGTACTGATGTCGTAAAGATCGCGGATGATCTTAATATGAAAACCATACTTTGGTCTGTCGATACCGTAGACTGGAGAAATCCAAATCCGGATGAGATGGTAGAAAGAGTTCTGAATAAGGTACATCCGGGAGCCATGGTCCTTATGCACCCAACAGCGTCAACAGCCTCGGGTTTAGATAAACTCATAAAAGGTATCAAAGCCAAGGGGCTCAGTATTGGTACTGTAACAGAGCTCATGGATGAGAAGCGATTACTTCCAAAACCAATCAAGTAAAGTTGTGCAGGAGTTATGATAATGGTATATTGTTCCTATGATTAGTAGTGGCAGATTTGACAGCTAGGGGGAAACAAGTTTGATTAAAAAACATATATGTTCTAACGGCGTTCGCGTCGTTTTGGAGAACATTCCTACTGTACGCTCGGTAGCGATAGGGGTATGGATTGGAACAGGATCCAGGTTTGAAAACACAAAAAATAACGGTATCTCTCACTTTTTGGAGCACATGTTTTTCAAAGGTACAAAAACAAGAACGGCAAGAGAGATAGCGGAATCGTTTGACAGCATCGGTGGTCAAGTAAATGCTTTTACTTCGAAAGAATACACATGTTATTATGCAAAAGTTCTTGATACACATGCTCCATATGCATTGGAAGTATTAGCTGACATGTTCTTTAACTCAACATTTGATGAAGGTGAATTATTAAAAGAAAAAAATGTTGTACTAGAAGAGATAAAAATGTATGAAGATACACCTGATGATATCGTTCATGACATGCTTAGCCGAGCAAGCTTTCAAAATCATGAACTCGGTTTTCCGATCTTAGGTACAGAGGAAACCCTTCATACATTTAACGGGAACACACTGCGTGATTATATGAATACACATTATGTTCCTGAAGAAGTTGTTATTTCAATAGCTGGAAATATTGATGAATCCTTTACTCAAGAAGTAGAAAAGTATTTCGGAGGCTACAAGCCAAGTTCTATAACGAAAGCAGAAACAAATTCTCCGGTATTCCATCCGGAAAAATTGGCACGTAAGAAAGAAACAGAACAAGCTCATCTATGTTTAGGTTTTCCGGGTCTTTCTCTGAAGGACAAACGAAGCTATAGCTTGATCATCCTTAATAATATTTTTGGCTCTAGCATGTCTAGCCGTCTTTTTCAGGAAGTAAGAGAACAAAAAGGACTTGCTTACTCTGTCTTTTCCTATCATTCGGCGTTTCAGGATAACGGAATCTTTACGATCTATGGCGGAACTGCACCTAATCAGCTCGATGAGTTGTATGATACCATTACGAATATCTTGGAGGATTTAAACGAAAACGGAATCACAGACAAAGAATTAAAAAATTCCAAAGAGCAAATAAAAGGGAACTTGATGCTTAGCCTAGAGAGCACAAACAGCCGCATGAGCAGAAATGGTAAGCATGAATTAATCTTAGGCTATCATCGTACTTTAGATGATATGGTTGAATCTATCGATCAAGTTTCAAAAGAAGATGTAAACAAGCTGATTCATTCTATATTTAATGAAGGTTGTTCAGCATCACTAGTCAGTCCATCAGGAGAACTTCCAAAAGGATTGCAATAAAAAAATGATGACATGTTAAAATCCGGGATTTATTCCGGATTTTTTTATTTTTGTAGTTCCTATAACTAGAATGTTATGGAATGCTTTGTTGCTTTAGGTAGTAGTTGATTTCCTCTCCAGGTTGCTCTCTTTCCGCGGGGCGTGCGGTGAGCCTCCTGCCGCTTTGCGCTCTAATCAACTGATATTGAAAGTAAAACATTTAAAAATGAAAAAACGTTTGTAAACATTTATAAAGTAGCTGAAATCAACAACTTCCTTATAGCTCTAATAAACACTTTCAAAGGCAAGTTTTTTTAAGTTCAAAAATGGGCTTTGCGTTTCTCCAATGCCCCAAACAAGGCCGTTAATAGTGAATATAATGATGTTGATTGATACCAATAGTTCATGAAGACTATAAATTGTGACCTTAATGATAAATAAGTAATGCCGTTGTAAAGTGGGGTATTGAGTAACCAGATAGGCGCTTCGTTCATACTATGATGAACGTGGATAGCAATTCCCCTGCAGTAAGGAACAACGGAGAAAGGGGAGAAAGAATGTTAACGGATTTGCAGATCGCTGTATTAGGCGGCGATGCGAGGCAGCTAGAAGTAATCAGGAAGTTAACAGAACTAGACGCGGTACTTACACTTATTGGCTATGACCAGCTTGATCATGGTTTTACTGGTGCCTCAAAGATGGATATAGATGAAGTCGATTTCTCAAAGTTAGACAGTATTATATTGCCTGTAAGTGGAACGGGGCTGCAGGGTGAGATTGATACGATCTTTTCTAATCGAAAAATTGTATTAACAGAAGAAATGCTGAAAAAAACAAAGAGTCACTGCCAGATTTTTTCAGGAATTAGCAATTCTTATCTTGATACGATCACTGCCAACAGCAATCGAAAGCTTACAAAATTATTCGAAAGAGACGATGTTGCCATATATAACAGCATACCTACAGTTGAAGGTACGATTATGATGGTAATTCAACATACCGATATAACGATTCATCAATCAAACACGGTTGTCCTGGGATTCGGTCGTATTGGTATGAGTGTAGCAAGAACTTTTCAAGCTCTTGGAGCACGTGTAAAGGTAGGAGCTAGAAGATCAGAGCATATGGCGAGGATTTCAGAAATGGGAATGACTCCTTTTCATCTAGACGATCTAAAAAATGAAGTTTACGAAACAGATGTGTGTATCAACACCATTCCTTCACAGATCGTAAATGCTGACGTCATCTCAAAATTCCCGTCACACACGTTAATTGTTGATTTGGCTTCGAAGCCGGGGGGTACAGATTTCCGTTACGCAGAAAAACGGGGGATTAAAGCTTTATTAGCTCCGGGGTTGCCTGGAATAGTAGCTCCTAAAACAGCAGGGAAAATTGTTGCTAATGTTCTTTCGCAGCTGTTAATCAATGAATTTTATAAGCGAAAGGGGTAGTTTTTCATGGATTTTAATGGGAAGCATATCGGCTTTGGATTGACCGGTTCACATTGCACATATGACGCAGTTTTTCCTCAGATCCAAAAACTTGTTGACCTTGGTGCAAAAGTGACGCCTTTTTTCACGCATACGGTGATGCATACTAGTACACGTTTTGGAACTGAGGGAGAGTGGGTGGAAAAAATTAAAGAGATTACAGGCAATGAACCTGTAGATTCTATTGTAAAAGCAGAACCATTCGGACCAAGGACTCCATTGGATTGTATGGTTATCGCTCCTCTTACAGGAAACTCCATCAGTAAATTTGCCAATGCGATGACTGATTCGCCCGTACTAATGGGAGCTAAAGCGACACTAAGAAATCAGAAGCCAGTCGTACTTGGAATTTCAACTAATGATGGTCTAGGTTTAAATGGTATTAACATAATGAGACTTATGGCAACTAAAAATATTTACTTCATTCCATTCAGCCAAGATGATCCCGTTAGAAAACAAAATTCATTGGTTGCGCATATGGATACATTAGTTGAAACAATTGAACACGCTCTGCAAGGTAAGCAGCTTCAGCCAGTTCTAAGAATGATAGATTGAAACAACAGAAGAAAATCCGTTCATAACCGAGCAGTTTATGATAAAATATGATAAATTATATGGATTAACAGGGAGAAACCATACAATTGTGTTTCTCCTTCTGTTGTAGCTTGCTTACCTTAAACGATAAAGGAGTCAATAAAAGATGAGTCAAAAATCATACCACGTAGCAGTAGTAGGTGCGACTGGAGCAGTCGGCCAGCAAATGTTAAACACTTTAATTGAAAAGAACTTTCCGATCGGTAAGTTATCCCTTCTTGCTAGTAAAAGGTCTGCAGGACAGGTCATCACATATAAAGGGGAATCCCATACGATACAGGAAGCAACACCTGAAGCTTTTGAAGGAGTTGACCTTGCATTATTTTCCGCTGGAGGATCCGTTTCTAAAGCACTAGCTCATGAGGCAGTAAAGAGGGGTGCAATTGTTGTGGATAATACGAGCGCCTTCCGGATGGATCCAAATGTGCCTTTGGTTGTACCTGAAGTTAATGAACAAGATTTATTGAAACATAATGGAATTATTGCGAATCCAAATTGCTCTACTATTCAAATGGTAGTTGCACTTCAGCCACTTCACGAAAAATATGGTTTAAAAAAGGTAATCGTCTCTACTTATCAAGCCGTTTCAGGAGCGGGTGCCAAAGCAGTTGAAGAATTAAAAGAGCAATCTAAAGCGATTTTAAACGACGAGCCTTTCGAAGCTTCGATCATGCCTTGTGCTTCAGATAAAAAGCATTATCAAATCGCGTTTAACGCAGTTCCTCAGATTGATAAGTTTGAAGAGAACGGTTATACATTTGAAGAATTAAAAATGATGAATGAAACAAAGAAAATCATGCACTTAGAAAACTTGGAGATTGCTGCAACTTGCGTGCGTCTGCCAGTTGAAACCGGGCACTCTGAATCCCTATATGCTGAGTTCGAAAATGGTAATCCAACTGTAGAAGAGATTAAAGAAGTACTAAAGTCTGCTCCTGGTATAACTTTACAGGATCAGCCGGAAGAACAGATCTATCCGATGCCTTCCCTAGCAGCAGGATTACCTGATGTTTTTGTTGGACGTATTCGTAAAGATCTAGATCGTGATAACGCTTATCATATGTGGGTTGTGTCAGATAATCTATTAAAAGGTGCTGCATACAATTCAGTACAGATTGCAGAAAGTTTGATCAAGTTAAACTTGCTTTAATTTCATAAAGAAGGTGCATTCATGAAGATTATCGTTCAAAAATTTGGAGGAACTTCTTTAAAAGAAGAAACGGGCCGCAGGGAAGCAGTCCGTCATATAAAAAAAGCAGTAGATGACGGTTATAAAGTAGTATGTGTGGTTTCTGCGATGGGAAGGTCAGGAGATCCTTACGCAACAGATACTTTGTTGAGCCTGTTAGATGAGAATAACAATATAACTAATCGTGAACAGGATCTCCTTTTATCTTGCGGTGAAATTATTTCGTCGGTCGTCTTTTCAGGTTTGTTGAATTCCTCAGGTATACGTGCTGCTGCATTGACAGGACCGCAAGCAGGGTTTCGTACGAATGATGATTTTTCCAACGCGAGAATCATCGATATGAAATGTGAACGACTCAGAGCAGAACTAGAAAATCAATCTGTAGTCGTTGTAGCCGGCTTTCAAGGTCAATCCAAGAGCGGAGATATTGCAACCCTTGGAAGAGGGGGAAGCGATACGAGTGCTGCAGCCCTTGGCGCAGCCCTTCAAGCAGAATTCATAGATATTTTTACCGATGTGGAAGGAGTCATGACAGCTGACCCGAGACTCGTTAAAGATGCAAGACCGCTATCTGTTGTAACATACGCAGAAATCTGTAACATGGCCTATCAAGGGGCTAAAGTTATTCATCCGAGAGCAGTAGAAATTGCGATGCAGGCAAAAATTCCGCTTCGTATCCGTTCTACTTATTCAGATTTGCCAGGAACCCTTGTAACTTCTTCATTAAAAGGTCCGGCAGGAAAAGATGTGCAGGAATCCATCATAACGGGGATCGCACACGTTTCTAACATCACACAGATTAAAGTGTATGCAAATGACGGTCAGTATGATCTCCAGACAAAGGTATTTAAAGCTATGGCGCAAGAACAGATCTCAGTCGATTTTATTAACATCTCTCCTAAAGGTGTTGTTTACACGATCATGGAAGATAAGACGGATCAGGCGCTTCGAAAACTTAAAGAGATCGGCTATGAACCCGATGTAACAAGAAACTGTGCAAAAGTGTCAGCGGTAGGCGCTGGTATTGCTGGTACACCAGGTGTAACAGCAGCAATCGTTGAATCTCTTTCAAGCAGAAATATTCAGATTCTCCAATCAGCTGACTCCCATACTACAATCTGGGTACTGGTTAAAAAGGAAGATCTGATTGAATCTGTGAATGCTCTTCATACAACTTTCCGCTTAAATGAAGAAGGGATTACGACGAACTTGCAAGAAATTGTACAGCAGCAGTTTAATGAGTATTGAGGAGTGAAAGGAATGAATTTTGGAAGTATTAGCACGGCGATGGTTACACCCTTTGACAGTAAAGGGAATATTGATTTCGAAAAAACAACAAAACTAGTTAATCATTTGATAGATAATGGCAGTGAAAGTCTCGTTGTTGCAGGTACTACAGGAGAATCACCAACCCTTTCAAATGAAGAAAAATTAGCGCTATTTAAGCATGTTGTAAAATCGGTTAATGGCAGAGTACCTGTCATTGCAGGTACAGGCAGCAACAATACAAAAGCGTCGATCGATCTTTCTAAGAAGGCCGAAGAAACAGGCGTTGATGCGATCATGATTGTCGCTCCTTATTACAACAAACCTAGTCAGGACGGTATTGTTGCCCATTTTAAAGCGATTGCAGGCTCTGTAAATCTGCCGGTTATGGCATATAACGTTCCTGGAAGATCTGTTGTTTCGTTTTCAGCGGATACTGTTATCAAACTTGCTGAGATTCCCAACGTTATTGCACTAAAGGATGCAGGCGGCAACTTAGATGTTATGGCTGAAATCATCGAAAAAACACCTGATGACTTTTACGTTTACAGTGGAGATGATGGATTGACTTTACCGTCATTAGCCATTGGAAGTGCAGGAATTGTATCTGTAGCATCACATGTAATTGGAAATGAAATGCGTTCGATGATCGATAGCTTTAAAAATGGAGATAACGCAGAAGCAGCACGAAAGCATCGTAAATTACTCCCAGTTATGAATGAATTGTTTAAAGCTCCGAGTCCTGCTCCTGTAAAAACAGCCTTACAATTAAAAGGACTTGATGTAGGAGGAGTAAGACTCCCATTACTACCATTGAACCAAGAGGAAAGAGCTTCACTTGCAGCGCATCTAAATGAACTTTAAAAAAACAAACCGGATTTCCGGTTTGTTTTTTTGTTCTCTGTATTTGAGGTTTCCATGTTGTTATAAAAAGCTAGTATCCCTAAGCAAATAGTAGTTATTCCACATGCACCCGTGTTACCGAACAAAGCCCTTTATTTCAATTGTTACCTCCTCAGTCTTGTTTTGTAATCCTCTGATAAGTTATAATGATTTTAAGTGACGTGATCGGGATAAATTTTTTACATACAACCTAGGAGGAATATACACATTGTCAAAACAAAATAGAGAGAAAATTAAAGTTTTTGCCCTGGGCGGAGTAGGTGAGATCGGCAAAAACATGTATGTAGTGGATACGGGTGAAGAAATTTTTGTTATGGATTCCGGTCTGATGTTCCCGCAAGAGGAAATGCTCGGAATTGATATCGTCATTCCGGATGTAACTTACTTAAAGGAAAACATTGAACGAGTAACAGGAATTTTCTTGACTCATGCCCACGAAGACCATATTGGAGGACTTCCTTATGTCTTAAGACAAGTTCCCGTTCCTATTTATGGGACACGCTTGACATTAGGGCTTGTTGAAGCAAAGTTAAAAGAAGCAGGTCTGTTGCGTTCAACAGAACTGAACTTAATCGAAACCAATCAAAAGTTATCATTTAATAGCGCAAAAGTTAGTTTTTTTCATGTCAATCATAGTATTCCAGACGCAGTCGGTATTGCAATTCACACGTCACAGGGAGTTATTGCAAATACTGGTGATTTTAAGATTGATCATACACCGATTGATGGACAACATACGGAGTTTGGAAAAATATCAGCTCTTGCAGAGGAAGGGGTTCTTTGCCTTCTTTCCGACAGCACGAATGCAGAACGACCAGGTTCCACTGGGCCTGAAGCTCAAGTTGGACAAGAGATTCTAGATGTTTTTCAGGCTGCAAAAGGACGTATTATTATTGCTTCCTTTGCATCGAATGTACATCGTGTACAACAAGTGATGAATGCAGCAGCCAAGACGAACCGTAAAGTCGCTGTTAATGGCCGAAGCATGGTGAAGGTAGTCGATATTGCCTCACAGCTTGGTTATTTGAATATTGAAAAAGATCTGCTCATTACAATCGATCAAGCAAACGATTACAGTGATGAAAAAGTTGTCATTCTGACGACAGGAAGCCAAGGAGAATCTATGGCTGCCTTGTCCAGAATGGCACAAAAATCTCATAAGCAAATTGCACTGCGTCCTTCTGATACCGTTGTTATTGCCGCTACCCCGATACCTGGTAATGAAACTTCTGTCGCTAAAATGGTTGATAAATTAATGCGCACAGGTGCTGATGTTATTTTCGGACAGAAAAAGGTACACGTTTCAGGACATGGAAGTGCAGAAGAGCTGAAATTTATGCTTAGTTTGATGAAACCTAAATATTTCATTCCGGTTCATGGCGAATACAAAATGCAAAAGGCCCATCAGAAGCTTGCGATTGAAGTTGGGGTAGAAAAAGACAATATCTTTATCATCGATAAAGGAGAAGTCGTAGAATTTGCTAACGGACAGGCTCAAAAGACTGGAAAAGTTCCTTCAGGAAATGTCCTTGTAGACGGATTAGGTGTTGGTGATATTGGGAATATCGTACTCCGTGACCGCAAACTTTTATCTCAAGACGGTATTCTTGTAGTGGTAGTAACGATCAGCAAGAATTCACATCAGCTTGTTTCAGGGCCAGAAATCATTTCACGAGGCTTTGTATACGTGCGTGAAAGTGAAGCGCTTCTTCAAGAGGCAAATACGAAAGTACGAGAAGTTCTTGAAAAATGTATGAGTGAGAACATGAAAGAATGGTCTAGTTTGAAATCCAATGTTAGAGATACATTAAGTCAGTATCTATTTGAAAAAACAAAAAGAAGACCAATGATCATGCCGATCATTATGGAGATTTAACCTGCTGTTTTCAAGCAGGTTTTTTTATTTTCTTATCATACGTTTGAAAATAACGCCCATACTAAGAAGAACTAAACGTGAAGGGGTGAAGAAAATATGGACCAGTCACCACAACCAGAAGCACCACAAGATGCTCCGCAGAAGAAAGATGAAAGCTCAGGTTTGATCCAAAAGATTCAATCTTTAGGGCAAACAAGCGTGCCTCAGATGGAAGGTTCGAGCGTCCACTGTTTAACCATTGTTGGACAGATTGAAGGCCATATGCAGTTGCCGCCAAATAATAAAGCAACAAAATATGAACATTTAATTCCTCAACTTGTTGCGATCGAACAGAATCACAAGATCGAAGGTTTACTTGTCATACTAAATACGGTCGGTGGGGACGTAGAAGCTGGCCTTGCAATTTCTGAGATGATAGCTTCCCTGTCAAAGCCAAGCGTTTCTCTCGTGCTTGGTGGAGGTCATTCAATTGGTGTACCGATCGCAGTCAGCTCAGATTACTCTTTCATCGTTCCTACGGCTACAATGACGATTCATCCTGTTAGACTAACAGGGTTAGTAATCGGTGTGCCGCAAACCTTTGAATATCTTGATAAAATGCAGGAAAGAGTCATTTCATTTGTAACCAGCCATTCTAAGATAAGTGAAGAACGTTTTAAAGAGCTGATGTTTTCAAAAGGAAATCTAACGAGAGATATCGGTACGAACGTAATCGGAACGGATGCGGTAAAAGATGGGCTGATTAATGAGGTTGGCGGATTAGGTCAGGCGATAAAAAAACTAAACGAACTAATAGAAGATCAAAGAAAAACAGAAACGGATGGTATTAAACAATGATTTTGTATACCATGCAGCCTTATGAATTGATGTTTCCTGAAGAAGGAAACAATAGAGCGATGCAGAATGTAATACTTTATAATAATGTTCCTGTACTTGTTGAACGAGATGGAGAAGAGACTAGAATCGTTCAAATCATGAGTACAGACCCTTCACATTATTTATTAGAAGACTGCCAGCCTGGAATGACGCTGCGAAACTTTTAATTAGACACCTAAGAAATATGCTATACTATTGTGAGCAGCCTTTCTATATGCAGGGCTGCTTTTCTTTCCTTTTTTTATACATACATAAAGATTAAACAGCATAGTAGTGAGGTGAAATTGGTGGCAAAAAATAAAAAAAAGAAAGCGAAAAATAAAGCGCGATGGAAAGAGCAGCTGACCTTTGAGATAACCGGATTATCATTATTAGCTCTTGCATCGTTGGGTCTGGCTAAGATGGGGAATGTCGGTATGGCATTCGTGCATCTATTACGTTTCTTTAGCGGTGAATGGTACGGTGTTTTGCTGTTAGCCTGTATTTTATTATCTCTATATCTGATTTGGAAAAGAAGTTTTCCTGTTTTGGTTTCAAAAAAATTAACAGGTATTTATATTTTATTTTTTTCCTTCCTTGTACTTAGTCATCTAACATTATTTGAACATTTAACGAATGGCGGAGATTGGAAGGATGCATCTGTTATACGAAACACATGGGATTTGTACTGGATTCAGCTTCAAGGTACAACAGCTGCTAATGATCTTGGCGGGGGTATTATTGGTGCTATAGGTTTTGCCTTATTTTACTTTTTATTTGGAGCAGGCGGTACGAAGCTTGTAATCTTTTTCTTAATTATTGGAAGCCTTCTCTTGATAACAGGTAAATCACTTTCTGGTATGATGCAGAAGTTCGTAACGAGTATTAATGAAACAAATGCAAAATTAAAAGAAATTATTGTCGAAAAGAAAAATGCCATTGCTGAAGAACGTGCAAAAAAGGCACGTGAACCTAAGAAATTAAAACCAGCTTCACAAGATCTTGACGATGAATCAGAGACGGAAGAAATTATTATTGCGGAAGAACCTGTGATCGAAGATTTTACGAAAAGGGTTCATCAAACAGATAGTGGTGTTCAACTAAAATTCGGTTCTCAAAGCTTTGATGATTCTAATGAACCACCAAAGAAGAATGCTGGTGAACAAGCTGAGAGTGAACCTTCAATATCACCTCTTCCCACTAACTTTGAGGATGAAGTCATTCAGAACGAACATTACAAGCTTCCTTCGATGAAACATCTGCGTACTCCTCATAACAGTGGACAGCATAAGGACAAACAGTATGCAGCAAGTAAAAGCAATGCAAAAAAACTAGAAAAAACATTTGAAAGCTTCGGGGTAAAAGCAAAAGTGCTCAAAGTTCATCTAGGTCCAGCAGTTACTAAATATGAAGTATATCCCGATGTCGGAGTAAAAGTAAGTAAAATCGTTAATCTTTCAGATGATCTAGCTTTAGCACTTGCGGCAAAAGATATAAGGATTGAAGCGCCTATCCCAGGGAAATCTGCTGTAGGTATCGAAGTTCCGAACAGCGAAATCTCAATGGTAACCTTAAGAGAAGTATTGGAGGCACCGCAGTTTTCTGGCCAAAAATCACCCCTTGCCATCGGGCTTGGACGAGATATCTCTGGGGAACCGATCATTGCAGACCTTTCCAAGATGCCCCATCTTCTCGTAGCTGGTGCAACAGGAAGCGGAAAAAGTGTCTGTGTTAATGGAATCATTACAAGCATTCTCATGCGGGCTAAGCCACATGAAGTAAAAATGATGATGATCGATCCAAAGATGGTCGAGCTCAATATGTATAATGGGATCCCGCATCTATTAGCGCCTGTTGTAACAGAGCCTAAGAAAGCAGCTCAAGCACTTAAACGTGTCGTGTCCGAGATGGAAAGAAGATATGAATTATTTTCTCACAGCGGAACCCGAAACATTGAAGGGTACAATGAATCGATAAGAAAGCAAAATGGAAAAAGTGACGCAAAACAGCCATTTCTGCCTTATATCGTCGTCATTGTCGATGAACTTGCTGACCTGATGATGGTCGCTTCAGGCGATGTGGAAGATGCCATCACCCGCCTTGCTCAGATGGCGCGTGCTGCAGGAATCCATCTTATTATCGCAACACAAAGACCATCCGTTGATGTTATTACAGGAGTAATTAAAGCGAACATTCCTTCACGAATCGCATTTAGTGTATCCTCTCAAACCGATTCAAGAACCATCTTGGATATGGGTGGAGCCGAAAAACTTCTTGGAAGAGGAGATATGCTATTTTTCCCTTCCGGCGCTTCAAAACCTGTCCGTGTTCAGGGTGCATTCTTGTCGGATGAAGAAGTTGAAACCATTGTAGAGCACTGTGTCAGTCAGCAAAAAGCACAGTATCAGAAAGAAATGATTCCAACTGAAGAAGCAGAACCAGCTGTAATGGAATCAGAAGATGAACTCTTTTCAGATGCAGTCAAGCTCGTTGTAGACATGCAGACAGCTTCCGTTTCCATGCTGCAAAGAAGGTTCCGAATCGGTTATTCCCGAGCAGCAAGACTGATCGACGCGATGGAATCAAAAGGAATCGTCGGACCATACGAAGGATCAAAACCGCGTGAAGTCCTCATCTCAGCCATCCCAGAAGAAAAAGAAGCATCAAGTTCATAAAAAAACGGGCATTCATAGCCCGTTTTTTCCTATATTAGCCCCTATTAATTACTAGTATTGTTAATTGAAATAAAGGTTGATTTCTACACGGTTATTTACTTTAAAGATGTTTTCTTTTCCTCTTTCTATGCTAGGTGATTGGAGTGCAAAGTGCGAGACTCCTGCGGGACGAGCGGTCAGGTGGAGACTCCTAATGGCGCAAAGCGGCAGGAGGTTCACCGCACGCCCCGCGGAAAGGGAGGATATGGAGCACAGATCAACAACTTATAAGCATCCTGAAGCCTAATTCAACAAATCACAAAAAGCTACTCTGCATAAAGAAAAGCCTGTATTGATTAACTTTTTCTTCAAAAATTGGAAAAAGAAAATAATACCTATTAAAAATTTGTAAAAATAGTATTTATTTATAGAATTAAAAATGGTATATTAATGTCGATTATTCAAACAATTTGTCATACGTCGAACAACTTAATTAAGGTGGTTTTGAAATGTCTATAAAAGTAGACCATCGCTTGTTATATATAAAAGTGATAGAGAAGTTAAAGAAAGATATTGAAGAAGGCATTTATAAAGAAGGTGAAAAGTTGCCTTCAGAATTTGAACTCTCCAAACAACTGGGGATCAGCCGAGCTACCTTGAGGGAAGCACTCCGCATTTTAGAAGATGAAAACGTCCTCATCCGTAAACATGGTGTTGGAACTTTTGTTCGGACAAGAGCACTATTTTCTTCTGGTATTGAAGAACTGTACAGTGTTACCGATATGATTGAAAGAGGCGGAAAGAAAGCAGGTACCATTTTCCTTTCTTCCCAGACGACAGAGGTAACAGATGAACTTCTTGCAAAGTTTAATAACTCACTCCCAGACGGCCTCATGGTGATGGAACGTGTTCGGACGGCAGATGGAGAACCAGTGGTGTTCTGCAAGGATCTTATCCCTGCACAACTGTTCCCGGCTAAGGGGCTTCATGAATATGAATCTTTCTTAGAAATGTTAGAAAAGGAAACGGGAAGACGTGTAATGTATGCGGTTACAAACATAGAACCAATTGGATATCATGATCGAATTTCTGAAATTCTTGAGAGTGATGCAGCGGTTCCGTTGTTAGTGTTAAAACAGACACACTACGATCAGTATGATGAACCTGTTCTTTATTCTTGCAATTACTTTAGATCTGATAAATTTCAATTCTCTGTTTTAAGAAAGCGCTTTTAACTTAAGTCTTTTTTAGGGGGTGATGGGGGTCCTTATTCGTAGCACCTAGGTAAGTTATAAAAATGAAAACATTTTTTAGGGGGAAATGAAATTGAAAAAGAAATTAGGCTTGATGGTAACGGCAATGCTTACTGCTGGTACAATCCTTGCGGGTTGCGGAAATTCTGAAGAAGGTAAGTCTGGTGGGGAGGCGAAAAAAGGTTTTAAAGTAGCCATGGTTACGGATACTGGCGGTGTTGATGATAAATCATTCAACCAATCTGCTTGGGAAGGTTTAAAAAAATTCGGAAAAGATAACAACCTTGAAGAAAATAAAGGGTTCAAGTATTTACAGTCTACGGCTCAAAGTGATTACAAGCCTAACTTAAACTCTTTAATTCGTCAAAAGTATGATCTTGTTTTCGGAATCGGCTTCTTGATGGGGACTGATGTAGAAACAGTTGCGAAACAACAGCCTGATGCACAGCTTGCCATCGTCGACATGGTTGTTAAAGGCGATAACGTAGCAAACATCACGTTTGCTGAACATGAAGGATCTTTCTTGGTTGGTTTAATTGCAGGAATGCAAACAACATCTAACAAAGTTGGTTTTGTTGGAGGAGTAGACTCTGAGCTTATTAAAAAGTTCGAAAACGGATTTAAAGCAGGTGTGAAAACTGCAAATCCTGATGCTGAAATTCTAGTTCAATATGCTGAAGACTTTAACAAAGCGGAAAAAGGACAACAGATCGCAAATACATTCTATGAGCAAGGTGCTGACATTATCTATCATGCTGCTGGCGGAACAGGAATGGGTGTATTCACGGAAGCTAAAAACCGTAAGAAGAACGGTGAAAATGTTTGGGTAATCGGTGTTGACCGTGACCAGCACGAAGAAGGTATGCCAGAGGGTGTAACTCTTACTTCAATGGTTAAACGTGTAGACCAAGCGGTATATGAAGTTTCTGAGCAAACAGCTGCTGGTAAATTCCCAGGTGGAGAAATTGTAGAATTCGGTCTTAAAGAAGATGGAGTAGGTATTGCTCCAACTAAAGACAACGTTAAAGAAGACTCACTTAAATCAGTTGAAGAATACAAGAAGAAAATCATCGACGGTGAAGTGAAAGTTCCTAAGACTGATGCTGAGTTTGAAGAATTTGTAAAAAATCTTAAGTAAACGCTATGTAACTATTTGAATAACTGGCCAGGACTTGGCAGAAGCCAAGTCCTTCCTTATGTATTTAAAGGGGGGACATCATTAGAATGGAATACGTAATTGACATGCGGAATATCCGCAAAGAGTTTCCGGGAATCGTAGCGAATGACAATATTACTCTTCAGGTTAAAAAGGGTGAGATCCATGCTCTTTTGGGCGAGAACGGTGCTGGAAAGTCCACGCTTATGAACGTCTTATTCGGACTATACGAGCCTGAACAAGGTGAGATTTACGTAAAGGGCAATAAAGTGGTGAACAATGATCCGAATATTGCCAACTCACTTGGAATTGGAATGGTTCATCAACACTTTATGCTCGTCGATAAATTTACGGTTACAGAAAATATTATTCTTGGAAAAGAGCCAACAAAGGGCGGGAAAGTAGATCTTCATACAGCCGCTAAAGAAGTTCAAGCACTTTCTGATCAATATGGGCTTAGAGTAGATCCTTATGCAAAAGTTGAGGACATCTCAGTTGGGATGCAGCAGCGAGTTGAAATCTTAAAGACACTATATCGCGGTGCAGATATCTTGATATTTGATGAACCTACAGCCGTTTTAACACCTCAGGAGATTTTAGAACTGATTCAGATTATGAGAAAACTAGTTAGTGAAGGAAAATCCATCATTCTCATCACTCATAAATTGAAGGAAATTATGGAAGTATGCGACCGCTGTACAGTTATTAGAAGAGGTAGAGGTGTTGGTACAGTTGACGTTAAGGATTCAAATCCTGATTCGTTAGCAGCTATGATGGTTGGACGTGAAGTGAATTTTACCGTTATTAAAGGAATTTCAGAACCCAAAGAGTCTGTTTTAACGATAAAAGATCTTATTGTTTTGGACAGCAGAAAAGTGCCTGCTGTAAACGGATTGAATCTGACTGTAAAAGCCGGAGAGATTGTCGGGATTGCAGGTGTCGATGGAAATGGTCAATCAGAACTTTTAGAAGCAATAACTGGACTTAGAAAAATAAATGAAGGATCCATTCATTTAAGAGATAAAGATATTACAAATCTCACACCTAGAAGCGTTACTGCTAGCGGCCTTGCTCATATACCACAAGACCGTCACAAACATGGACTTGTTTTAGATTTTTCAGTTGGAGAGAACATGGTATTGCAAACCTATTATCAGAAGCCTTTTTCTAAAAACGGAATTCTGAAATTTTCGCCAATTTTTGAGAAGGCAGAAAAACTAATCTCTGAATATGACGTTCGAACTCCTGATGCATTTACACCTGCAAGGGCATTGTCAGGAGGAAATCAGCAAAAAGCGATCATAGCAAGAGAAGTGGACCGTGATCCAGACTTCTTGATTGCGGCACAGCCTACTCGCGGACTGGACGTTGGGGCGATTGAATTCATCCATTCTAAGCTGATTGAACAGCGTGACAAAGGAAAAGCAGTGCTCCTTGTATCGTTTGAACTTGATGAGATTATTAATGTGAGTGATCGCATTGCTGTTATGTATGAAGGTAAAATCGTTGCAGTCGTTGATCCGAAAGAAACAACTGAACAAGAACTTGGACTATTGATGGCTGGCGGAAAGAGAGGTACTGTACATGCAGAATAAAAATAAAAAACTAAAACTTCTTGTGCCTCTTGTATCAGTTTTCTTAGGCCTATTAATCGGCGGAATCATCATGCTGTTAAGTGGATATCCACCCATTGAAGCATACATTGC
This sequence comes from Fictibacillus phosphorivorans, assembly GCF_023715845.1. Classification (GTDB taxonomy): domain Bacteria; phylum Bacillota; class Bacilli; order Bacillales; family Fictibacillaceae; genus Fictibacillus; species Fictibacillus phosphorivorans_D. Next base: position 64,416 of record NZ_JAMBOR010000002.1, on the reverse strand, counting down.
TCTGTTCCAAGGGATTGTAGGAGATTCGTATGTAATTGGTGAAACGATCAGGCAAATGTCACCCCTTATTCTTTCAGGTCTTGCCGTTGCATTTGCTTTTCGCACAGGATTATTTAATATCGGTGTTGAGGGACAGCTTTTAGTTGGATGGCTCGCTGCGGTTTATGTGGGTGTTACGGTAGATGCACCAGCGGTTCTACACATTCCTCTTGCTATTCTTGCTGCTGCTGTAGCCGGAGCATTATGGGGAGCGATCCCTGGTATATTGAAAGCAAGATTTAAAGTACATGAAGTTATTACAACAATCATGATGAACTATATCGCGCTTTACTCGACGAACGAAATCATTCGCAGCTTTTTGCTTGCTCCAGGTGAGCGAACAGAGAATGTTAAAGAATCTGCATCACTTGCTTCACCATTCTTACAGAGCATCACGCAATATTCAACTTTGCATTACGGTATCATCGTAGCATTAGTTGCAGCAGTGATCATGTGGTTCTTGCTTTGGAGAACGACGATGGGGTATGAACTTCGTGCAGTTGGATTCAATCAACATGCGTCGCAGTATGCTGGTATCAATGTATCAAAAAATATTATTTTATCCATGGCCATCTCAGGCGCTTTTGCTGGAATTGCTGGAAGTATGGAAGGTCTTGGAACGTATCAGTACATGACGATTAACGCGGCATTTACAGGTGTTGGTTTTGATGGAATCGCAGTAGCTCTTCTAGGGGCAAACAGCGCGATTGGAGTCGTACTTGGTGCAGCACTATTCGGTGGATTAAAGATCGGAGCACTCAACATGCAGTCTATCGCAGGTGTTCCAACAGAGCTAGTTGGAGTCGTGATCGCACTTATCATCTTCTTTGTTGCATGCAGTTATATCGTTCACTGGCTGATGAACCGTGTAAGCAAAGGGGGTAAAATCTAATGAGCTTTATGGATATTCTTGCACTAATCATCCCTGCTGCGATCGTTTCAGCAGCTCCACTGATCTTCACAGCGTTAGGCGGTGTCTTCAGTGAACGTTCAGGTGTTGTAAATATCGGGTTAGAAGGTTTGATGCTGTTTGGTGCTTTTACAGGAGCGGTAACGATTTATTATGGAGAACAACTTGGATTAGGTGACGCTTCTCCATGGGTAAGCTTTATAGTTGCCATGATCGTAGGGGCCATGCTTGCGTCCATTCACGCACTAGCAAGTATCACTTTAAAAGCAGATCAAGTCGTATCCGGTGTTGCTTTAAATTTTTTAGCTGCTGGACTTGCTATCTTCTTGACGAAAAAAATCTTTAATGCCGGGCAAACGCCTGTAATTTCGGAAAGAATCTCAAAAAGCAATATTCCGTTCTTATCGGATATTCCGATTATCGGAAAGCTTTTCTTCTCTAACGCGTACCTAACTTCTTATGTGGCTGTAGGAGTAGCATTCATCGTCTGGTATGTATTATATAAAACACCATTCGGACTGCGTTTACGCTCTGTGGGTGAACACCCGATGGCCGCAGATACGATGGGTATTAACGTAACGAAAGTACGCTATATCGGCGTTTTATTAAGTGGAGCTCTTGCAGGTCTTGGAGGAGCAGTATACGTGGCTTCAATCTCCGGTAACTTTACACACTCAACCATTACCGGACAGGGATTTATGGCACTTGCTGCAATGATATTTGGTAAGTGGCATCCACTAGGAGCTTTAGGGGCAGCTTTGTTCTTTGGATTGGCTCAAGCGATTAGTATCTCGGGATCTCATATTCCGTTTTTACAAGATATCCCGAAAGTTTTCTTGTTGATCGCTCCATACGTCCTTACAATCCTTGCATTAGCAGGTCTTGTTGGACGAGCAGATGCACCAAAAGCTCTTGGAACTCCTTACGAAAAAGGAAAAAGATAATAGTTCAAAAAGTTCGCCTGCTGGCGGACTTTTTTTCTTTTGAAAAAGGGATTGTCATGGTGAGTATAGAAAATGGGTAAACTAGGATGTAGGCTATAATGAAAGGGGCATTTAACCGATGGGAATTGTAAACCATGAAAAAACAGATCTCCATGGTATAACCGTACATACGATAGAAACAAAAAAGTATAAGACCACATCTTTTATTCTGCAGATAAAAGCTGCTATTAATGAGAAGGACGTTACGAAAAGGGCGTTGCTGTCATATGTTCTTCAAAGTGGAACAAAGGACTTCCCAACGAGTAAAGAGTTAAGAAGTGCATTAGATGATCTATATGGTGCTACCTTGAATGCAGATCTCTCTAAAAAAGGTGAGAACCAAGTGATCAGCATCCGCATGGAAGTTGCGAACGAGAAGTTTTTATCCAATTCAGAACCGGTTCTCGACAAAGCATTCCATTTACTCTCACAAGTTTTGCTCGCGCCGGCGCTTGAAAATGGCGTGTTCAAAGAAAGTCTTGTAAAAAAAGAGAAACGCAGTTTAAAGCAGCAGATCGAATCGATTTTCGACGATAAGATGCGTTATGCGAACAAGAGACTGCTTGAAGAAATGTATGAATCAGAACCTTATCATCTAAATGTGTATGGTAAAGAAGACGAAGTAGATGCGATTACGTCAAAGGAATTATTTGAATATTATCAGGAAGTCATACTGAATGACAGGTTAGATTTATATGTAATCGGAGATATTTCAACACAGGAAATGGTTGAAAAAGTTAAAAAGCACTTTAGTTTTCCAGAGGAACGAAAAGATTCAGTGGGAACGAACGAGAAAAATCGAGAAGAAAAGAAGATCGCAGAAGTTAAAGAAGTTTTTGAAGAGCAAGATATCCAGCAAGGAAAACTTCATATGGGGTACCGCACGTATACCACTTACAGTGACGACGATTACTTTGCACTTCAAGTTTTCAATGGTGTATTTGGGGGCTTTTCACATTCAAAGCTCTTTATGAAAGTGAGGGAAAAAGAAAGTCTGGCGTATTATGCAGCTTCTAGGTTTGAAAGCCATAAGGGTGCAGTGTTTGTAATGAGTGGGATCGAAACTGGAAATTATGAGAAAGCAGTTAAGATCATTAAAGAACAGCATGAAGAAATGAAAAATGGGAACATCACGGATGCTGAGTTTGAACAGACAAAAGCCATGATTAATAATCAGGTGCTAGAAACGATTGATCATCCGATAGGATTATCAGAAGTTCTTTATCACAATGTAGTCGCAGGAACGAACCGGACGATTGAAGAGTGGATGGAAGGTATTCAGAACGTAACGAAAGAAGATGTTGTAAAAGTAGCGAAGAAGGTCACGCTGGATACCATTTACTTCTTGAAAGGAGCAGGCACAAATGGGAATGAAAACATTTGAACAACTAGATGAAACATTGCATTTTGAGGAGCTTGAAAATGGCTTAAAAGTGTATGTGCTTGAAAAGAAAGGCTTTAACAAAACATATGCTACTTTCACAACCCACTATGGATCAGTTGACAATCATTTTAAACCTCTTGGGAAGAATGAAAAAGTGAAAGTCCCTGATGGAATTGCCCATTTTTTAGAGCATAAATTGTTTGAAAAAGAACATGGAGATGTCTTTCAGGACTTCAGTAAACAAGGAGCGTCGGCAAATGCCTTTACGACCTTCAACCGTACCGCCTATTTATTTTCAACAACAAGTGATGTTAAGAAAAACTTAACCACCTTGATCGATTTTGTTCAAGAGCCTTATTTTACAGAGAAAACGGTGGAAAAAGAAAAAGGTATCATCGGTCAAGAAATAAGAATGTATGATGATAATCCAGACTGGAGAGTGTACTTCGGTCTGATCGAGAACATGTATCATCATCATCCGGTTAAGATTGATATCGCAGGAACAGAAAAATCAATTGCTAAAATTACAAAAGATGATCTTTATGAATGCTATGAGACGTTCTACCATCCAAGTAACATGATCTTATTTGTTATTGGTCCTGTAGATGCTCAAGACATCCTTAATTTTGTAAAAGAGAATCAATCACAAAAATCGTTTAAAGAAAAAGCTCCTATTGAACGTTTCTTTGAGGAGGAGCCGCCGACCGTATCAAAAGCTGAAAAAATAATCGAGATGACCGTACAGACGCCAAAGTGCTATATAGGGTTTAAAGAAGCAGCGCCCGATCGAAAAGGAAAAGAATTGATGCATCATGAACTATGTGTAAACCTGGCACTTGAAATGATGTTTGGAAAGAGTTCTCCAAATTACGAAACGCTCTATGAAGAAGGGTTGATCGATCAGACTTTTTCTTTCGACTATACAGAAGAGAATGGTTTTGGCTTCAGCATGCTAGGTGGGGATTCTCAGTCTCCTGACGAGTTAGTAAAGCGAGTATCGGAAATGGTCGAAGCTTTCAAGCAGGAAAACATTTCGACGGATTCATTCGAACGAGCACGTAAAAAGAAAATTGGTGCTTTCCTAAGATCCTTAAACTCTCCTGAATTCATTGCAAACCAATTTACAAGGTATGCTTTTAATGAGATGGACCTGTTTGATGTAATTCCTGTATTCGAATCATTGCAAGTGAGTGATGTTGAAGAAGTTCTGAAAAATCACTTTAAAAAAGAAGCGATGACGGTTTGCCAAGTCCGTAAAAAGAAGTCATAATATAATCAAAAAAACATCCTTATTTTAGGGTGTTTTTTAATGGTAAAGAGGGTTATTTTATTGAAAACTGCACTTGTTACTGGTGCTACAGGGGCTATAGGAGTAAAAATATGCGAGATGCTTGCAAGCCAAGGGTTTTATATATATATTCATTACAATAAGAACAGGGATGCGGCGGTTAAACTTCAGGGAGAACTTGAAACACGTTACCAAGTGAAGAGTACCATTGTTTCTGCAGACCTTTCACGTCCAGAAGGACCACAACATTTATTGAAACAACTGTCTGCTCCCATCGATATACTGATTTATAATTGCGGTGCACAACATTATGGATTGTTAACAGACTTTACTGATCAATCCATAAACGAAACGATGCAGTTGCATCTTCTTAGTGCGATTTCAGTTACACGGTCGGTCGTTCCCGCGATGATTCGAAAGAAAGCAGGAAAAGTGGTCATGATTTCCTCGGTCTGGGGAGAAGTAGGAGCGGCCTGTGAAACGGTTTATTCTGCTGCTAAAGGAGGACTAAACTCTTTTGTTAAAGCATTGTCTAAAGAACTTGCTCCGAGCGGCATACAAGTCAACAGTGTTTCACCGGGAGTGATCGCAACACCTATGCTTGATTCTTTTTCAGAAATGGAGAAATCTGAACTGGAGTCAGATATTCCAGCGGGAAGGTTTGGAGAGCCGGATGAGGTGGCTCATGCCGTAGAATTTTTGATAAGCACCAAAGCGGATTATATTTCTGGACATATCTTATCAATGAATGGCTCCTGGTTTACATAAATTTAATGTATAAAAAGGAATGTTCTAAGGGATATTAATGCTGTATCAAACCTTTAAGGAGGAGACAGCATGTCTGTATTAGACAACTTTGGCCAGTGGAAAAACTTCTTGGCAGAACGATTGAATCATGCTGAGCATGAAGGCATGAACCATGATACGATCACCAACTTAGCTACAGAAATCGGCGGATATTTAGCTAACCACGTTGAACCTAAGAACGAGGAAGAAAAAGTTCTAGCCGATCTTTGGAAAGTGGCAGATGATAATGAGAAGCATGCCATTGCTAATATGATGGTCAAACTTGTTCAAAACGAAGGTAGCCGCTAAACTTAGAGGATGTTAAGATTTTTTTCTTAACATCCTTTTATTTTTCTTTCATAATAAATTGAAATCATTTATTATTAATTACAAGAATAAATGTAGAAAATTGTTTCATTTTGAAGAATAAGGAGCTGAAGCATGGGAGAGCAGGAATGGTATTTAGAGTATGAAATACATAAAAACCGCCCGGGCCTCCTAGGGGATATTTCATCCTTGTTAGGTATGCTTGGCATCAACATCATTACGATCAATGGTGTTGACAACGAACGGCGTGGTATGCTGCTGATTATTGATAATGACGAGAAAATCAACCGGTTAAAATCGATACTGGAATCTATGGATAACATTACAGTAACAAAGTTTCGCAAACCAAAGCTGCGTGACAGGCTTGCTGTCAGACATGGACGATATATTGAACGTGATGCCGATGACAAAAAAACGTTTCGTTTTATTCGTGATGAGCTTGGTATATTGGTTGACTTTTTAGCTGAATTATATAAGGTGGAAGGACATAAATTAATCGGTGTTAGAGGAATGCCCCGTGTTGGAAAAACGGAGAGTATCGTAGCATCGAGTGTTTGTGCGAATAAAAGATGGGTTTTTATCTCATCAACTCTGCTTCGTCAAACCGTCAGGAATATGCTTGCCGACGATGAATATGATTCTGATCATGTTTTTATCATCGATGGAGCAGTATCTGCCAGAAACATGAATGATAGGCATTGGCAGCTGATCCGTGAAATAATGAGACTGCCTTCAGCTAAAGTTGTTGAACACCCAGATCTTTTTGTACAGCAAACGGAGTATACGTTAGACGATTTTGATTACATTATCGAACTAAGAAGTCACCGCGATGAAGAAATTACATATGAAGCTCTTAAACAAGATCCAACAGGATTTGGAAATCTAGAATGACGTAAGTGGGTGGGAAGGTTGACAGAACTCGGAAAACTATTGAAAGAAAAACGCGAAGAAAAAGACATGTCTCTTGAAGAACTTCAAACAGCGACTAAGATTCAAAAGCGTTATTTATCAGCAATTGAACAGGGGAATTATGATGTGTTGCCTGGCACGTTTTATGCGAGAGCCTTCATTAAAAATTATTGTGAAGCAGTTGGATTAAACTACGAAACGATCTTTGATGAATATTCACATGAGATTCCGCAGGCTGTAAAAGAAACAACAACGGAATTTGAACCCCGGTCAAAAAGAGCACGCTCATCCGTTAGTGAAGAGAATTCTTTCTTAAAGCGTTTAATCCCGATTCTACTTATCGGTATTTTCATCATCGTTATTCTTTTCTTTGTGTGGAAATTCTTCCTTCCGGATGGGAACGATGAGGCTAAACCTGGGGAAGAAGTAAAATCTGTAGAATACAATGCAGATGAAGAAAAACCTAAAAAGAAAGAAAAGCCAAATAATGAAGCTGAAAAAGAAGAACCTAAAGAGGAAGAACCAGCTGAAAAAGAGGAAAAAGCAACACCAAAATTGACAAAGCTTCAAACAACAGGCAAAGTAACAACATACGAGATGACAGATGGAGACGAGCTTATGGTGGAGTTCACTGCAACTGGACCTAGCTATGTTGGGATTCAGGATGAAACAGGCAAAAGCTATTTTGACAGCCAGATTAAAAAGGGCGAAACAAAAAGCTTTGATCTTACTTCTGCTAAAGAGGTTACTTTAAATATTGGTGCATCTCATGTAACATCAATTAAAATAAATGGTGAACCATTCTCTTATCCGGTGCCACCTTCGGATCTCGTTCACCAAAAGATTGTGATTAAAAAACAACAATAATTAAATATGACGTTGACTGTATTTTGGAGGAGTTTGTTTTGAATTTACCTAACAAGATAACAATTTCACGAATTTTATTAATTCCGCTTTTTATGATCGTCCTTCTTGGCGGATTTGATTGGGGGACTTGGGACCTGGCAGGAGAAGAACTGCCTGTCACTCATTTTATAGCTGCTCTGATCTTTATATTTGCATCCAGTACAGACTGGGTAGATGGTTATTATGCACGCAAATATAACTTAGTAACGAACTTAGGAAAATTTTTAGATCCCCTTGCGGATAAGCTTCTTGTCTCTGCTGCTCTAATCGGTTTAGTAGAATTAGGTGCTGCTCCTGCTTGGATGGTTATCGTTATCTTAAGTAGGGAGTTTGCAGTAACAGGAATTCGCGCAGTTGCTTCTGCTGAAGGTGAGGTCATTGCAGCGGGTCAGATGGGGAAATTAAAAATGTGGATACAAATTATTGCAATATCTGCATTATTGCTTCATAATCTGCCTTTTGCATGGATCGGCATTCCTTTTGCTACAATAAGCTTATGGGCGGCAACTTTGATCACTCTCTATTCTGGATGGGAATATTTTGTGAACAGCAAACACATTTTATTAAAATCAAAGTAAAGCATCAAAAACAGGAGGGAAATACTCCTGTTTTTTTGTTCTTATTAAGAGAAAAACTGAAAATCAAGCTATAATTGGGATAAGATCGTTAATTTCATAAAGTTGAACCAATAAGAATAGCAGATATAATCAGGGAGAGTGGTTTTAGATGAACGCAGAAATTATTGCAGTTGGCAGTGAACTGCTTTTAGGACAGATCGTAAACTCGAATGCTCAATATATTTCCAAGGGCTTAGCTGACATAGGGGTGAACGTTTTTTATCATACGGTTGCTGGAGATAACGAGAAAAGGCTCTCATCGGTAATCTCAACTGCTAATTCACGTTCGAACCTTCTTATTTTTACAGGAGGCCTTGGACCAACAAAGGATGACCTCACGAAAGAGACCGTTGCAAAATTATTCAACAAAGAACTGGTTCATGATGAGGACTCACTGCGTTACATAACGAATTATTTTGAACAAACAGGCAGGGAAATGACGGAGAACAACAAGAAACAAGCATTAGTCATAAAAGGTTCGAAGGTATTGCCCAATGAACATGGAATGGCTCCAGGCATGGCTTTTACGGAAGGGAATATAACGTGTATTATGCTTCCAGGTCCACCGAGTGAGATGAAACCGATGTTCATTAATTATGCGGTTCCCTATCTTCTTTCAAAGATGGAGGTGCAGACCCGATTATATTCACGTGTTTTGAAGTTTTTTGGTATAGGAGAATCGATCCTCGAAACAAGACTTCAAGATTTGATCGAAAAACAGACGAATCCTACGATTGCTCCATTAGCATCGGAACATGAAGTTACCATTCGATTGACTGCTGCGCATAATGATCCAGAAGAAGCCAATAAACTTCTCGATCAGACAGAAGCAGAGGTTGTCAGTAGAGCATCTGATTATTTTTATGGGTATGAGAATGATACACTGGAAAAGCAGACGATCGATTCATTGATGAGAAGAAACGCTACAGTTGCCTCTGCGGAAAGTCTGACTGGCGGTTTGTTTGGAAAGGTTATGACAGATCAGCCCGGATCATCATCCGTGTTTAAAGGTGGAATTATTGCTTATTCTAATGAATTAAAGAAAAATTTACTTAATGTTCCTGAATCTTTACTAAAAGAGCATGGTGCCGTTAGTGAAGAATGTGCCAAATGGATGGCTGAGCACATAAAAAAGATGGCTAAAGCGGATTACGGGATCAGTTTTACAGGTGTGGCAGGACCAGAGCAGCAAGAAGGCAGGCCTGTCGGAACGGTTTATATCGGTGTATCAGGCCCGCAGAAGACCAAAGTTTTTGATTTTAAACTAGCGGGTACAAGGAAGAGTATCCGTGAAAAAACTGTAAAACATGGAATGTATGTATTGAATCAATTGGTCAAAGAAGGTCAATGAAAAAATCGAATAAATGTTCGTAAAATGATTGGCAAAATGATAAAAAAGAGATATGATAGAAAAGTAGTTAATAAAGGAATCAATGAATCAAAAATAAATGAAGATACAAATTTGAGGAGTGAATTTTGATGAGCGATAGAAAAGCGGCTTTAGATATGGCCCTTCGTCAAATTGAAAAACAATTTGGTAAGGGTTCAATTATGAAACTGGGTGAACAGGCAGAGCAGAGAGTTTCAACTGTTTCCAGTGGTTCCATTGCTTTAGATATTGCGCTTGGGATTGGCGGTTATCCTCGCGGCAGAATAATTGAAGTATATGGTCCGGAATCTTCAGGTAAAACAACTGTTGCACTTCACGCTATTGCTGAAGTACAACGAAACGGAGGACAAGCTGCATTTATCGATGCTGAGCACGCGCTGGATCCTGAATATGCTCAAAAACTTGGTGTCAACATCGATGAATTGTTATTGTCTCAGCCTGATACTGGTGAGCAAGCATTGGAAATCGCTGAAGCACTTGTTCGAAGCGGAGCGGTTGATATTCTGATCATTGACTCAGTTGCAGCACTTGTACCTAAAGCTGAGATTGAAGGGGAAATGGGAGACTCACATGTAGGTCTTCAAGCTCGTTTGATGTCTCAAGCATTGCGTAAGCTTTCTGGTTCGATCAACAAATCCAAAACGATTGCCGTATTTATTAACCAGATTCGTGAAAAAGTCGGAGTCATGTTCGGTAACCCTGAAACAACTCCAGGTGGAAGAGCATTAAAATTCTATTCTTCTGTACGCCTAGAGGTGAGAAGAGCAGAACAGCTTAAGCAAGGTCAGGACGTAGTTGGTAACAAGACGAAGATTAAAGTTGTAAAAAATAAGGTTGCTCCGCCGTTCCGAACGGCTGAAGTTGATATCATGTACGGAGAAGGAATCTCATATCAAGGCGAGATCTTAGATATCGGTTCAGAGATTGATATTGTCCAAAAAAGTGGAGCTTGGTATTCATATGAAGGTGAGCGTTTAGGACAAGGCCGAGAAAATTCAAAACAGTTCTTAAAAGAAAATCCAGAGATTTCAGCAGCGATTGTTGCTGAGATCCGTAACTACTATCAGTTAGAAGGAAAATCAACTGAAGCAGAAGCTCCTGCTGTAGAAGAAGAATTCGAACTTACAGAGTAGATTTTAAATGGGCCAGTCTGATGACTGGTCTTTTTTATTTGTTTCTAGTGAACTTTCCAGTTTTATGAGAAAGGTTTTTAAAGAATTTATGGTATTTATTCTTTTATTTGTTACACGTTCGCTCAAGATGACCCATTTTTCGCTCAAAATCATCAAGTTACGCTCAGAATGGATTATTTTCCCTCAAGCTTATCATGAATTAGGCCGCGTGTACTTACAAAGATGACATTCCAGACATATATCAACCGTGGCCAAAGACAGCTTGATAAAAAGGAACCTACATCTAAAACACCAGCAAAATTTTGTCAAATAGGGGTAAATAATGCTCCTTGCTATTTTCGATTCATCCTATTATTATAGAAGATTGACTCTCTTGACAACCTATGGACACACCTATAAAATGGAGATATATTTTGATTTCTTATGAAATTGAAAGATATGTATAGAATTTATACGACATGAATGGTGCAAAGCACATGTAACCACGAATGACGCCAAGAAATGCAGTATGAAAAGCAGAAAAGCAGAATAAGCAAGAGGAGGTGGAAATATGCCAAGTTTAGCAGTATTCATCTCCAGTTTGCTTGTCTCATTAGGTGTCGGTGCAATTGTCGGATATCTTGTTAGGAAATCAATTGCTGAAGCGAAGATTTCAAGCGCAGAGCGTGCAGCTGCGCAAATTGTTGAAGATGCAAAGCGCGATGCTGACGCCAGCAAGAAAGAAGCGCTGTTAGAAGCAAAAGATGAAATCCATAAGCTACGTACCGAGGCAGAACGCGAAATTCGCGAACGTCGAAGCGAGCTTCAAAAACAAGAACATCGATTGGTTCAGAAAGAAGAGATCCTGGACAGAAAAAGTGAAACTCTTGACAAGAAAGAGGAATCTTTAGAAAGACGTGAGGAATCTCTCACCAAAAAACAGCGACAAATTGAAGAGATTGAAAGCAAAGTGGAGGAATTGCTGGAGGAACAGCAACGAGAGCTTGAGCGCATTTCCAGTATTACCAGAGACGAAGCACGCCAAATCATCATGACGGAAACAGAGAACGAGATGACTCATGAATTGGCAATGATGGTAAAAGAGATGGAAAATCGTGCAAAAGAAGAAGCGGACAAGAAAGCGAAAGAAATTCTTTCACTAGCTATCCAACGCTGTGCAGCCGATCACGTAGCAGAAACAACGGTCTCTGTAGTAAATCTTCCGAACGATGAGATGAAGGGAAGAATTATTGGGCGTGAAGGACGAAATATCAGAACACTTGAAACATTAACGGGAATCGATTTAATTATCGATGATACACCTGAAGCTGTTATTTTGTCTGGTTTTGATCCTATCCGCCGCGAGATTGCGCGTATGGCATTGGATAAACTTGTTCAGGATGGAAGAATCCACCCTGCAAGAATTGAAGAAATGGTTGAGAAATCACGCAGAGAAGTGGATGAGTACATTCGCGAAGTTGGAGAACAAACTACTTTTGAAGTAGGTGTTCACGCACTTCACCCAGATCTGATCAAGATCTTAGGACGTTTGAAGTATCGTACAAGCTATGGGCAAAACGTGCTGAAACACTCAATTGAAGTGGCTTACTTAGCTGGCTTAATGGCAGCTGAAGTAGGTGAAGATGTACATCTTGCTAGACGTGCTGGATTACTTCATGATATCGGTAAAGCGATTGACCATGAAGTAGAAGGCAGCCACGTTGATATCGGGGTAGAACTTGCAACGAAATATAAGGAACACCCGGTAGTTATCAACAGTATCGCGTCACATCATGGTGATACGGAACCAACATCAATCATTGCAACTCTAGTGGCAGCAGCAGATGCATTATCAGCTGCAAGACCAGGAGCACGCCGTGAAACCTTAGAAACGTATATTCGCAGACTTGAAAAGCTTGAAGAGATCTCAGAGTCATTTGATGGCGTTGAAAAATCTTTTGCTATCCAAGCAGGACGCGAAATTCGCATCATGGTTAAACCGGATTTGATTGATGATGTAGCTTCTTATCGACTCGCTCGTGACATAACGAAGAAGATCGAGAATGAACTGGATTATCCAGGACATATCAAAGTAACGGTAATTCGTGAAACACGAGCCGTAGAATATGCAAAATAATGAACAGGCTTAAAAGGCATCATTGACCTTTTAAGCCTGTTTTTTAATTTTTCTTTTCGATGATTATATTATTTTTAAAAAGTGATAAGGTTTGAATTGCCGATGTTAAGGGAATCAGATAACCGGGGTTTATTCAGAAGGTCAACTCCGCAGAACAAAATATTTTTAAGATTTCGATAAATTTGTTGCTGCAGGAATACAAGCCTTGATCAATGAATATAGTAGAACAGGTATCTATCCTGAAGGAGGTTCAAAACAATGGAAATATTAAAAGTTTCAGCAAAATCCAACCCCAATTCTGTAGCTGGTGCACTTGCAGGAGTTCTCCGTGAAAGAGGAGGCGCTGAAATACAGGCGATTGGAGCAGGTGCATTAAATCAAGCTGTAAAAGCAGTAGCGATTGCAAGAGGATTTGTAGCACCAAGTGGAGTAGACCTCATTTGTATACCAGCTTTTACAGATATCTTAATTGATGGGGAAGAACGAACAGCAATTAAATTAATAGTGGAACCGCGATAATGGAAAATTGAAAAGGCCTGTTTACTTAAAAATGAGTAAACAGGTTTTTTTGTGGTTTTATGAGTTCAATAAGGTTTGTTTTTATGGAAGAATCTAGAGAAATATACTAGAATTGATTAAGACAGAATCAGTAATGGCAACAATAATACCGCGCTTCTTACATGATTTGCCTGTTTTTGAAATAGTTTGAATAATTTAAAGGGAATACTTGCATTTTTATTGAGTTAAGTCTAGAATTGTAGACGTTTAGTACATAATTTATTTAACGTATAAAACGTTGAAACACCATGAGCGAAATATACAAAAACGAAGTAAATTCTCAAAACTAACGTTTGGGTTACTGAAAGGGTGGAGTACATGATTGATCAACTTTCTTGGAAAGTTGGCGGACAGCAAGGTGAAGGTATCGATAGTACAGGTGAGATTTTTGCGATGGCTCTTAATCGCCTTGGCTATTATCTTTATAGCTATCGACACTTTTCTTCTAGAATTAAAGGCGGTCATACCAACAATAAAATTCGTGTAAGCACGAGTGAAACCCGTTCTATTTCTGATGATCTTGATATTTTAATAGCATTCGATCAAGAAACGATCGATGTCAATGTACATGAACTTCGTGACGGCGGAGTTGTAATAGGAGATTCAAAATTCAACCCTACTGTGCCAGAAGGTTTGAATGTCAGATTGTATTCGGTTCCATTTACTGAGATTGCAAGTGAACTAGGAACTTCTCTTATGAAGAACATGGTGGCGATCGGTGCCACGAGTGCTGTATTGGGTCTGCCAGTTGAAAGCTATTTGGAAGTAGTAGAAGAGATTTTTGCTCGTAAAGGAGCAAAAGTAGTAGAAAAGAACATGGAAGCGATCCAAAAAGGTGCAGACCATTTTAATGAATTGTCTGGTGGCCAGATTGATGGTTTCCAATTAAATAAAGCTGATGGCAAGAAGCGTATGTTCATGATCGGAAACGACGCAATCGCATTAGGATTTGTTGCAGGTGGCGTTCGTTTTATGGCAGCTTATCCGATTACGCCTGCCTCAGAGATCATGGAGTATCTTATCAAAAAACTTCCTGAATTTGGAGGGACAGTTATTCAGACTGAAGATGAGATCGCAGCATGTACGATGGCGATCGGTGCGAACTACGCGGGAGTTCGAACCATCACATCATCTGCAGGTCCTGGACTTTCATTAATGATGGAAGCACTTGGACTGTCTGGTATGACAGAAGTGCCATTAGTTGTTGTTGATACACAGCGTGGAGGACCATCTACTGGACTTCCTACAAAACAAGAACAATCTGACCTTATGGCAATGATCTATGGTACACATGGTGAAATTCCAAAAGTTGTTATGGCGCCAAGTACCGTTGAAGAAGCATTCTATGATGCTGTTGAAGCACTGAATATCGCAGAAGAATATCAGTGCCCTGTTATCTTATTGACAGATCTTCAGCTTTCACTCGGTAAACAATCTGTAGAACCTCTTGATTTCAGCCGTGTAGAAATTCGCCGCGGTAAACTTGTGGATCAGGAGCTTCCTGATACTGACGATAAAGACGGCTACTTTAAACGATATGAAGTTACGGAAGATGGTATCTCGCCTCGTGTCATTCCAGGTATGAAAAATGGTATCCACCATGTAACAGGTGTCGAGCATGATGAAACCGGAAAACCTTCAGAAGTAGCAGCAAATCGTCAGAAGCAAATGGATAAACGTCTGCGTAAATTAAAGAACCTTCGTTTCAATGTACCTGTCGTAAAACAGGGACAACACACTGACCCAGATATTCTTCTTGTAGGTTTTAACTCTACTAGAGGTGTTATTGAAGAAGCGATGCCGCGCTTAGAAGCTGAAGGATTTAAAGTGAACCATGCGCATATCCGCTTGATTCATCCGTTCCCGACTGATGAGATGAAACCGTTGATCGACTCAGCAAAAACAGTAATCGTTGTTGAAAATAATGCAACTGGACAATTAGCTAGCATCTTAAAGATGAATGTTGGACAGCATGAAAAAATTAAGAGCTTGTTAAAATATGATGGGAATCCTTTCTTGCCATCTGAAGTTGTCATGAAATGCAAGGAGCTGGTTTAATATGGCTACATTCAAAGATTTTCGTAACAGTATCAAACCTAACTGGTGTCCAGGTTGTGGAGACTTTTCTGTACAGGCAGCGATTCAAAGAGCAGCAGCAAATGTTGGTTTAGAACCGGACAATCTTGCAGTCGTATCTGGGATCGGCTGTTCTGGGCGAATCTCAGGATATATAAAGTCTTATGGTTTTCATGGCATACATGGACGTTCACTTCCGATTGCACAAGGTGTAAAGATGGCAAACCGCGATCTTACTGTTATAGCATCTGGTGGTGATGGTGACGGATTTGCGATCGGTATGGGTCACACGGTTCATGCGATCAGAAGAAATATTGATATCACATACATCGTTATGGATAACCAGATCTATGGACTGACAAAAGGACAAACGTCTCCGCGTTCAGAAGTTGGTTTTAAAACAAAAAGTACCCCAGAAGGTTCTGTAGAATCAGCGATCGGCATTATGGAATTGGCTTTAACGGCTGGAGCTACGTTTGTTGCTCAAAGTTTCTCAACAGACCTTAAAGAACTCACTTCTATTATTGAAGCTGGGATTAACCATAAAGGGTTCTCTTTGATCAACGTGTTTTCTCCTTGTGTTACATACAACAAGGTAAACACTTATGACTGGTTTAAAGAACACTTGGTTCCTTTAAGTTCAATTGAAAACTATGATTCTTCAAATCGTATGATGGCGATGCAAACATTGATGGAGAATAAGGGCCTTGTTAAAGGAATTATCTATCAGGATAAAGTGAAGCCTTCTTACCAGGATCTAGCCCATGGCTACAGCAAAAAAGCGTTAGCTAAAACGGACTTAAACTTGTCAGAAGAAAAATTTAATGAGCTCATGACAGAATTCATGTAATTCATTGCCTCCTCCTAGTTTTAGGCGGAGGTTTTTTATTCCAAAAAAATTTTTTTGTAAATTTTTTTTGGTATCTTCGTATGTCCATCTGAGATGAACACTGCCCTTTACCTCACTATTTAGAAAATGTACAATGATGATGGAAATGATATTTGATGTTGGTGAGGAGTGTTCAGTTTGGAAGGGAAAATGAAAGCAATCGTTAAGCACCATGCGGGATACGGCGCTCGATTAGAAACAGTAGATATACCTCAAATTAAAGATGATGAAGTATTGATCAAGGTAAAAGCAACTTCCATCTGCGGGACAGATGTCCATATATACACTTGGGATGAGTGGTCTCAAAGCCGTGTTAAAACACCTTATGTTTTTGGACACGAATTTTCTGGAGTAGTTGAAGAAGTAGGAAGCTCTGTAAAGAATGTTAAAGTGGGAGATACTGTTTCAGCGGAGACTCATATTGTTTGTCATTCATGTCCACAATGTTTAAAAGGACAATTCCATATTTGCAAGAACACGAAGATTATAGGCGTAGATACTCATGGCTGTTTTGCGGAATATGTAGCCATGCCTGCTGAGAATATCTGGAAGAATGATCCGGATATGCCGTTTGAACATGGTTCTATTCAAGAACCGATGGGAAATGCCGTTCATACCGTACTCGCTGGTGATGTAGCAGGTAAAACGGTTGCTGTGATCGGTTGCGGACCGATTGGAATCATGGCGGTTAACGTTGCTAAAGCTGCAGGTGCAAGCCAAGTAATCGCACTAGATCTTAACGAATACCGTCTGGATTTAGCCAAAAAGATTGGTGCTACAACTGTAATCAATCCAAAGGGTGACGATCCCGTTGCAAAAGTAATGGAGCTTACAGACGGAAATGGTGTAGATGTTGTCTGTGAGATGAGCGGACATCCTATAGCGATCAACCAAGGTTTTAAAATGGTGACGAACGGTGGACGAGTTTCCATTTTAAGTTTGCCTGTCAAACCCGTTGAGATTGATCTTACGAATGATGTTGTCTTCAAGGGGATTACCGTACAAGGGATTACTGGCAGAAAGATGTATGAAACATGGCAGCAAGTTTCTGGCCTATTACAATCTGGAAACATGCATCCTGAAACAATCATTACTCACACTCTTCCAATGGAGCAGTTTGAGGAAGGTTTTGATTTAATGATAAAAGGTAATTGCGGAAAAGTAGTTCTAATTCCTTAGAAAGGGGCTTGAATGTGATGAAAGGTTTTGAATATATACAAGAAGAATTAGACCATATGAAAGAAGAGGGGACGTTTAGAAGGCTTGTCCCTCTTGAATCTGAACAAGGCTCTAAAGTTGTAATCAACGGCAAGGAAGTGATTCAGCTTTCTTCGAACAACTACTTAGGATTAACCAGCCATCCGAAAATGAAGCAAGCAGCCTTAGAAGCGGTTGAGAAATTTGGTGTTGGTACAGGTTCTGTTCGTACGATTGCAGGTACACTTTCTATGCATGAAGAATTTGAAAAGAAGCTTGCGGAATTTAAACATACAGAAGCATGCCTTGTATTCCAATCCGGTTTTTCAACAAACCAAGGTATCCTTTCAGCGATCCTGACTGATCAGGATGTTGTTATCTCCGATGAATTAAACCACGCATCTATTATAGACGGGATCCGTTTAACAAAAGCGAAAAGAAGAATCTATAAGCATGTTGATTTAGAAGATCTTGAAGCAGCATTAAAAGAAACTCAGGATTATCGAAAACGAATCGTTGTTACAGACGGTGTATTCTCAATGGACGGAAATATTGCACCTCTTCCAGGAATTGTAGAGCTTGCTGAAAAGTATGATGCTCTCGTGATGGTTGATGATGCACATGCGAGCGGAGTTCTTGGAACAAATGGTCGAGGAACGATCGATCACTTTAATCTAAACGGCCGTGTCCACATCCAAGTAGGTACTTTAAGTAAAGCTATTGGTGTTCTTGGCGGTTATATCGCAAGTACTCAAACACTTAGAGACTATCTGATACATAAAGGCCGTCCATTTCTATTCAGTACTTCTCATCCGCCTGCAGTTATCGCGGCAAGTTCTGCGGCTATTGATGTGTTGGAAGAAGAGCCAGAACATATGGAACGTTTATGGGAAAATACAAAATTCTTTAAAGCTGGCCTAAAGGAATTAGGATTCGATACAGGTGTAAGTGAAACACCTATCACTCCTGTTCTTGTAGGTGAAGATGCCTTAGCTCACAAGCTTTCAGATACATTATTAAAGTATGGTGTTTTCGCTCAGGGGATCGCATTCCCAACTGTTGCAAAAGGGAAAGCTCGCGTGAGAACGATCGTAACGGCTCAGCATACAAAAGAAGAATTGCAAACGGCGCTTGAAGCGTTCAAAAAAGCAGGAAAAGAACTAGGGATTATTTAAAGTCATGATAAAAAGAAGGAGGAATCCTTCTTTTTTGTTTGTGCAAACAAAAAAGATTACCATAATTACATTATGTAAACAATCGGGATTTCACGTTTAAATAAAACCAATTATTTGATATAATGTTACAGTTAATACATGTTTTAAAAAGTAGTAGCAACAATGTGCATCAAAGGCAGTTAGGAGTGAAATGTCTTGGATACAAAAGACACAAAAACAAAGGTCGCAAATACAAATAGAGACTACTCTCAATATTTTCAAACAACTTATACTCCGCCTTCACTTAAAGACGCAAAAAAGCGTGGTAAAGAGCAGACACAAATTTTAAAGGATTTCACGATTCCTGAGAATTTAAAAGATATAGGTGTTGGAAAGAAGTTTTACATCCGTACTTATGGGTGCCAGATGAACGAACACGATACTGAGGTTATGGCTGGTATTCTTAATGAGATGGGTTATGAAGTTACCGATTCTACAGAAGATGCAGATGTCATTTTATTAAATACATGTGCGATACGAGAAAATGCCGAGAATAAAGTGTTTGGTGAACTCGGACATCTCAAGCATACGAAAGCAAACAATCCGAACTTGCTGTTAGGTGTATGTGGATGTATGTCTCAGGAAGAATCAGTTGTAAACCGAATTCTATCCACTTATCCTCAAGTTGATATGATCTTTGGTACGCATAATATTCACCGTCTTCCTCAAATCATCGAAAATGCATTATTTTCTAAAGAGATGGTCGTAGAGGTTTGGTCTAAAGAGGGCGACATTGTAGAGAACCTTCCAAGAAAACGTAAGGGTAATGTAAAAGGCTGGGTTAACATCATGTACGGATGTGACAAGTTCTGTACGTATTGTATTGTCCCTTATACTCGAGGAAAAGAACGCAGCAGACATCCTCAAGATATAATTGAAGAAGTAAGACAACTTGCGAGGGAAGGCTACAAGGAAGTTACTTTGCTAGGTCAAAATGTAAATGCTTACGGGAAGGATTTTAAAGATCTGAATTATGGTCTTGGCGATCTTATGGACGAGATCCGTAAGATTGATATTCCAAGACTGCGGTTTACAACGAGTCATCCACGCGATTTTGATGACCGTTTGATCGAAGTGCTTGCAAAAGGCGGTAACATTGTTGATCATATCCACCTTCCTGTTCAGCATGGGAATAGTGATATCTTGAAGTTAATGGCTCGAAAATATACGAGAGAGCACTATATGGAACTTGTTAGAAAAATCAAAGATGTCATGCCAAATGCTGCATTGACAACAGATATTATTGTTGGTTTCCCTAATGAAACAGACGAACAATTTGAAGATACGATCTCGCTCGTTAAAGAAGTAGAGTATGATGCAGCGTATACGTTTATCTACTCACCTCGAGAAGGTACTCCGGCTGCTAAAATGAAAGACAATGTGCCTATGGAGGTTAAGCGTGAGCGTCTTCAGCGTTTAAACAGTGTGTTAAATGACATTTCGCTTCGCAAAAATCAGGCTTACATTGGTAAAGTCGTAGAAGTACTCGTCGAGGGAGAAAGTAAAAAGAATCCGGATGTGCTGACCGGCCATACTGGTTCGAACAAGGTAGTAAACTTTAAAGCTCCTAAACACTTGATCGGTGAGATTGTAAACGTTAAGATTACTGACGCTAAGACATGGAACCTTGGCGGGGAATTGGTTGTAGAAAAATCAGAGGTGGTAAGCTAATGGCAACTTATACGAAGGAAGAAATTTTAGGAAAAGCGAAAGAACTTGCTAAAATGATCGCGACGACTGAAGAAGTGGAGTTTTTCAAGAAAGCTGAAGCTCAGATCAATTCGAATGCTAATGTTGCTAAGTTGATGGGTCAGATTAAGAACTTGCAGAAACAAGCAGTTAATCTTCAACACTACCAAAAACATGAAGCTTCTAGAGAAGTAGAAGAAAAGATCGATTCGCTCATGGCTGAACTTGACAGCATCCCTGTTGTTCAGGAGTTTAAACAATCACAAAATGATGTGAATGATATTCTTCAAATGGTTTCTCATACAATTTCAAACAAAGTAACGGATGAGATTATTGAATCCACTGGCGGTGATCTTCTTAAAGGAACTACTGGGTCCCAAGAAGGATGTTCACCCGGCGGTTGTGGATGCCACTAAAAGAAAATGATTTAAGACACGATGCCCTTAAAGGGCATCGTATTTTTATTATCCTTCCTATACGAAATTTCACGTACCGTACATTAAATTTACTTTTTAACATTGTTCATAGAGAAAGCCTCCCTGCATAGTCTTATAGCTGAATTTCATTTTAATTGGCACAATAGGCATTTGCCCTGCATAAAATAAAGGGATAGCGGAAATAGGAGGGATTCATCTATGGCTAGACACGTTGATCAAGAGCTGACGTACAGAGAAATTATTACAAAAGCGGTATGCGGGAAAGGCAGAAAGTTTTCTCAAGCGACTCATACGATTACACCAGCTCATCGTCCCAGCAGTATCCTAGGATGCTGGATTATCAATCACGCTTATAAGCCAAAAAGAAATGGTGAATGTGTTGAAGTAGAAGGCAGCTATGATATTAACGTTTGGTATTCATATAATGACAATACGAGAACAGAAGTCGTAACGGAAACTATTCATTTCAATGATAAAGTGGATTTGAGTGTAAGAGATAAACACGCTTTAGGGAATCAGTATGAAGTTACTTGCCGTGCCTTGCAAGAACCAAATACACTTGAAGCTACCATTTCTCCAAACGGCAATAAAGTCATTGTTCAAGTAGAAAGAGAGTTTGTGTGTGAAATTATTGGTGAAACAAAGGTTTGTGTGTATGTGAACCCGGATGGGTTTGACGATGAGCATACAAGAGACTGGGAATATGATGTTGATGACGAAAACTTCGAAGACCTTGACCCGAATTTTCTGATTGGCGATCTAGAAGAATAACAAGAAGCGGGGAGAATTCTTCCCGTTTTTTTCATGTATCAGAAAACGAAATTAAATGGGTACTTATGATATAATAGCAACATCGAAACGTTATGAAAAAAGGTGAAATTATGGCGCAATATACTCCAATGATACAACAATACTTATCGATTAAGGCAGCTCACCAAGATGCCTTTTTATTTTTTCGTTTAGGCGATTTTTATGAAATGTTCTTTGAAGATGCAGTACGTGCATCTCAAATTTTAGAGATTACATTAACGAGCAGAGACGGAGGAAGCCAGGATCGCATTCCGATGTGCGGAGTGCCTTATCATTCTTCTGCAGGGTATATAAAAACACTAGTTGAGAACGGCTATAAAGTAGCCATCTGTGAACAAGTGGAAGATCCGAAGCAGGCGGTCGGTGTTGTAAAGAGAGAAGTTATTCAGATCATTACGCCAGGAACGGTTATAGATGATCATTTATTACAAGACAGAGAAAATAATTATCTCGTTTCCATCGAAAGAGAAAACGATTCATTTGCTTACATTCGTTGTGACTTATCAACTGGTGAACTAAAAGGGTATACATACAGCGGTAAACAACAGGCATTCATTCAATTACTTTTGAGCCAGGGTGTTAAAGAGATTGTGGGAGATGCGGAGTTACATGCTGAGTGGAATGAAAAGGTTTCGCTCAACGGACAGGCATCTGTTTCCATTCAGAATGAGGATTCCATAGAAGAACGATTTCTGCATCTAACGAAAGCTATTTCGCACCCTTCATTATTAAAAGCAGCTGGAAGACTGTTTCATTATTTAAATTACACACAAAAGCGCTCCTTTGAACATCTAATGCCAGTGGAGTTCCAACAGAATAACCTGCGCATGAAACTCGATGCATTTTCAAAACGAAACCTGGAGCTAACGGAGTCCATTCGTGGAAAAGGAAAAAAAGGTTCACTTTTATGGTTGTTAGATTCTACGATGACAGCAATGGGAGCAAGAAAACTTAAACAATGGATCGAGGAACCATTATTCGTAAAGAAAACGATCGAGAAACGATTACAGCTGGTTGAAGCTCTTATTAATGAATTTTTTATTCGAGAAGAAATGAAAGAACAGCTGAAGTCTGTTTATGACATGGAACGGTTGATCGCTAAAATTTCTTATGGAAATGCTAGTCCAAGAGATTTGGTTCAGTTAAAGCGATCACTATTAAGCGTTCCAGTACTTAAAGAAAAAATCAGTCAAATTCCTGGCGAATATGCATCAGAAATCTACGAAAAGATGAAGGATCATAGGGAGTTGGCTCAATATTTAGATTCGGCCATACACGATGATGCCCCCGTTCAAATTAAAGAAGGCGGAATCATTAAAAATGGCTATAATGAACAGCTGGATGAATATAAAGATGCAAGTATGAACGGAAAAGCGTGGATCGCGGCATTAGAACAGCAAGAAAAAGTGGCGACTGGAATTAAATCCTTAAAAATAGGGTTCAATAAAATATTCGGTTATTATATCGAAGTTACAAAATCGAACCTATCGATGGTACCCACTGAGCGGTATGAAAGAAAACAGACTCTTGCGAATGCAGAAAGGTATGTAACTCCGGAACTGAAAGAAAAAGAGCGGATTATTCTAGAAGCTGAAGAGAAAATATCAGGTCTTGAGTACACGTTGTTCTTAGAAGTAAGAGAACATGTAACGCAATATATTCCTGGCCTTCAGCAACTTGCTGCTGCGATTTCGGAATTAGACGTTATTCAATCGTTTGCTGCGATCAGTGAGCAGTACCGTTACGTGAAACCGTCCGTTTCAGAAGACGGAAGAGTCAATATTCTTGGTGGGCGTCACCCTGTTGTAGAAAAAGTGATGGATGCGCAGGAGTATGTGCCAAACGATATTTTCTTAAATGATGAAAGAAATATGCTCTTGATCACAGGACCTAACATGGCGGGTAAAAGTACGTATATGCGCCAGCTGGCTTTGACAGCCATTATGATGCAGATCGGCTGTTTTGTTCCAGCAGAACAAGCGGAAATTCCGATGTTCGATCAGATCTTTACAAGGATTGGAGCAGCCGATGATTTAGTAGGCGGACAGAGTACGTTTATGGTAGAGATGCTTGAAACAAACTTTGCGCTTACCAGTGCAACCAAAAATAGTTTGATCCTTCTCGATGAAATTGGACGAGGGACTTCAACGTATGATGGCATGGCACTTGCGCAGTCGATCATTGAATTCATTCATGAAAGAATTCAAGCTAAGACGCTCTTTTCTACTCATTATCATGAACTCACGGTTCTTGAGAATTCGCTTCCTTCCTTAAAGAATGTTTTTGTAAGTGCTGTTGAGGAAAATGGAAGTCTTGTATTTTTGCATAAAGTTATTGATGGACAAGCGGATAAGAGTTTTGGGATACAAGTGGCAGAACTAGCGGATCTCCCACAGGATGTGATACAAAGAGCTAAAACCATCCTTAAGACTTATGAAAAACAGGAAAAGAACGAAGCGCTTCCTGTTCAGGAAGTTTCTGCAACAAAAGAAGAAGTACAAGAAAGCCAGTTGAGTTTATTTGCTGAAAACCACACGGTATCTCAAAAAAGAGATTCAAAGGAAACCGACGTTTTAAAAGACTTAAAAGCATTGAATGTCATTGAAATGACACCGCTTGAGGCGATGAATGCTTTATATAAACTGCAGACCAAATTGAAATAATAAGGAGGCAAGGAAGATGGGCAAAATTGTACAGCTTGATGAACATTTATCAAATAAGATTGCTGCTGGAGAAGTTGTAGAGCGCCCAGCCTCTGTTGTAAAAGAACTTGTTGAGAATTCAATTGATGCAAATGCATCTAGAATTGAGATCGAAATAGAAGAAGGTGGCTTGTCGCTCATTCGGGTTCTCGATAACGGTGACGGGATTGAGGAAGATGACTGTGTTCTAGCTTTTAATCGTCATGCGACTAGCAAGATTAAGAGTGAACATGACCTTATCCAGATACGTACGATGGGTTTTCGTGGAGAGGCTCTGCCGAGTATCGCTTCCGTTTCTCAAGTCGAGTTGAAGTCTTCTACAGGTGATCGTCCTGGTACCTACTTATTTATTGAAAACGGGATAATTAAAAAACAGCAGCAGACGAACAGCAGAAAAGGAACGGATCTGACAGTGCGTAACCTTTTTTACAATACACCTGCTCGTTTAAAACATGTGAAAACCATTCAAACGGAATTAGGGACTATCACCG
This sequence comes from Fictibacillus phosphorivorans, assembly GCF_023715845.1. Lineage (GTDB taxonomy): Bacteria > Bacillota > Bacilli > Bacillales > Fictibacillaceae > Fictibacillus > Fictibacillus phosphorivorans_D. The sequence continues at coordinate 39,565 of NZ_JAMBOR010000002.1, read as the reverse complement.
ACCTTGTTAACAGACTGGCATTGGCAAATCCAAATGTTTCTTTTCGGTTAAAGCATAACGGAAAAGAATTGCTTCAAACATCCGGCAATGGAAACGTGCAGCAAATCATCGCAGCCGTTTATGGTATTCAGACAGCAAAGAATATGCTTCCTGTCTCATTTTCATCACTTGATTATGAAGTTACAGGTTATATATCCAAGCCTGAAACGAACAGGGCATCTAGACAATATATCTCATTGTTTATGAACGGAAGATATATTAAGAATTATGCACTTTCAAAAGCCGTTCAAAATGCTTATCATACATTTTTGCCGATTGGAAGGTTCCCAATCGCTGTTCTTTCTGTCAAAATGGACCCGACGATCATTGATGTAAACGTCCATCCATCAAAACATGAAGCAAGACTTAGTAAAGAAACGGAACTTGTACATTTGGTAGAAAATGAACTTAGAAAAGTTATTAAAGCTGTTCAGCTCATTCCAGAAGTGCACATCCCGAAGAAAGAAAAGAAACAGAAAGAGACCGGTAGGCAGTCTTCCTTTTCATTTGAATATACTCAAAAGAAACAGTACATTGAACCCTATCGTGTACCGGATACTTTTGAACATCAAACTACCCTTTCAGATCATCAAGCAGTGGGCATTCAGGAAACTGTTCAAGTAAATGGGATAATGGATACTTTTCCGGATACTGCCTTAGAAAAAGTTGTTGAAGAAAGAGAGGAAAAATCGATAGAATCTGAATCACAACCACAATCAAACAACCAAGAGAAATTACCTGTTCTTTATCCGATCGGACAGATGCACGGGACCTATATACTCGCACAAAACGAAAATGGATTATATTTAATCGACCAACATGCTGCACAGGAAAGAATTAAGTATGAGTATTTTAGAGAAAAAGTTGGGATGGTCGAGCGTGAATTGCAGCTTTTAACGGTTCCTTACACCTTTGAATACACAACAAATGAGGCTGCATTTATTCATGACCATTTGGAATTCTTAAGTCAAGTCGGGCTGTTTTTAGAACCATTTGGACAAAATACCTTTATTGTAAGAGAACATCCACAATGGTTTCCAAAAGGCTATGAAAAAGAAACCATCATGGATATTATTCAGCAAGTACTGGATCACAGAAAGATTGATATTGAAAAATTAAGAGAAGAAGCTGCCATCATGATGTCGTGTAAAGGTTCGATAAAAGCAAACCATCATTTGAGAAACGATGAGATATTCGCTTTATTGGAAACTTTGCGAGAATCTGAAGACCCTTATACTTGTCCTCATGGCAGACCGATAACCATTCATCTATCAACGTATGAACTCGAGAAAATGTTCAAACGGGTCATGTAGGAGCGAAACATGAAAGAAAAACTAGTTGTTATAGTAGGACCAACAGCTGTTGGAAAGACAAAGACAAGTATCGAACTTGCTAAAGCGATTAACGGTGAAATCATAAGCGGTGATTCCATGCAGGTTTACCGTGGATTAGATGTAGGAACAGCGAAAGTTACAGAAGATGAAATGGAAGGAATTCCTCATTACATGATTGATATCAAGGATCCTACTGAGCCATTTTCTGTTGCTGAGTTTCAAGAGAGAGCTAAAGAATTAATCACTACGATTAATAATAAAGGCAAGATTCCGATCATTGTTGGAGGTACTGGCCTCTATATTCGTTCGGTTACACATCATTACGAGTTTTCTGAAGCCAATAAAAACAGTGAAATCAGGGATAAACTTCAAAGGAAAGCTGACCTGGAGGGAACAGAATCACTGCATCAAGAACTAAAATCTATTGATCCTGAACGAGCAGCTGAAATTCATCCTAATAATATACACCGTGTTATTAGGGCTCTTGAAATCTATTATGAAACAGGCAGCATCCCATCTAAAGAACAAAAAATGATGCATGGAAAAGAGGAACCACCTTATCACTTAGCATTAGTTGGTTTAACCATGGATCGACAAAAATTATTTCAACGCATAAACGAACGTGTCGATCTGATGGTTGAATCAGGTTTAATTGAGGAAGCAAAGTGGCTGCTAAAGCAAGATATATCCAATAGTCTTGCTGCAAAAGCGATTGGATATAAAGAGCTCTTTCCCTATTTAAATGGTGAAAGTACGTTAGAAGAATCGATTGAACTCCTAAAGAGAAATTCAAGAAGATACGCAAAAAGACAGTTCACATGGTTTAATAACCAGATGGATGTTCAATGGTTTTTCATGGATGAATCCTCATTCGAGAAAAAATTTAAAGAAATTCGTCACTTTGTGGAAGGGAAATTAGATATTTCCGAGAATGTATAAAGGTAATGCCCAAAGAGGAGGATCTGTTCACATGAAGCAATCAATCAATTTACAGGATCATTACTTAAACCAATTACGGCGCGAAAATATATATGTGACCGTATATTTGCTGAATGGCTTTCAGCTAAAAGGTTTAGTAAAGGGGTTTGACAACTTTACGGTTGTATTTGAGGCAGAAGGGAAACAGCACCTCATATATAAGCATGCCATTTCAACGTTCACCCCGCACCGAAATGTCGATTTATCTTCTGCAAACATGAGTGAATAAAAAATACTCCCTAAGAACCTGCTAAGGTTTTAGGGAGTTTTTAATTTGTTCTAGATAGTTATCATACCGCTGCAAAGTGAGAATGGATTTTAACCCAAACCATGCTTGAGCTTCCTCAGCTGATTTATCTGAAGCTAAAAAATTTAAAATCGCTGTCCTTCTAAGATGCTGTGCGCTTAAACCAGGTCTTAACCCCGATCGCCTTATTTCTTGTCTTAACATTTTTTGGATCGCAATGACAGTTAAAGGTTTTGGTTCATATGTCGAATAATCGAATCGAAAGGTACCTCGTTGATAATCAAATGCGATAAAAAAACGATCGGAAGAATAATAATTTGGCCGGATAGAGGCAGGGATATCTTCCTTATATGTATATAACAGTTGTTGCGTGAAATTAGTAAGTGGTAATTGTCTAGTATCAGTACCGTTTGTAACCGTTAAGTGTTGTCCTATAAAATTAACGTGTTTCATTTTGATGTTCGTCAATTCTTGCAAAGTTAACCCATAATGATACAGTAGCGATATGATGGCTTCATTTCGTTTGATTAACAGGTGTCTGTATTTTTGTTGTTTTTCTGTAAGGCCATCAAAAGAAGAGAGTGTTTTAAACAGCTTTTGAAATTCTTCTTCCGTTATAAAATCATCTTCTAGAAATTGATTATCTTCCTCGAGATCTTTTTCAATTCCTATAAAAGGATTCCCTTGGATGAGTTTTTGAGATTGAAGATATTGAAAGAAACCTTTAATTACGGTAAATACGCGTTTACTTGTCGCCTTGCTATATTGTCGTTGTTCAGAGAGAAATAAAAAATATTCTTTCAGGTGTTCAGAAGTTACATGTAGAATCACAGAAATGTTATCACTGTCTTTGACTACTCTAAGCCAGGCGAAGAAATCCTGCAGATCATAATAATAACGTTTAATTGTACTTTTTTTTCTGCCTTTGTTCTGCAGATGGTTGATAAACGATTTGGCATATTCGGGTAAGTGTGGATACTCTTCCATAATTGCCTCCTATAACCTCTTTTTCCCATTATAACAAAGGCCCTATTTTTTGCATATTTCACGTGAGTCCTAACAAAACTATTTAAAAAAGGATGATGAAAATATGCGGAAATTGTTACTAATGGTCATAATATGTACATGCACCATACTCAGTGCGTGTTCAGGGAAGAGTGGTTCTGGGGATGAAACATTAGATACAAAGCAAGTTAAATATGATACATCGGAGAAAAAGCCGAATTCTCAAATTGATTCCCCTCGTGTGGCAAAACATAGTGATGAAGTCCATCAATCAAGAGATTTAGTAGAACTTGCTGAGAGTGTGGACGGTGTAGAAAAAGCCTATGTAATCGTAAGTGGGGATTACACGCTAGTCGGGATTGTTTCTTCAGAACCGACAGCTCCTGGGGAAGAAAATGATCCTTTACGCAAAGAAGTTTATAATGTTCTAAAAGGGAATGCACATGGAAGAAATGCTGCAATCACGACGGATCCAGAAAAAATTAAAAAAATAAAAGAGTTAGGTCTCAAGGCAGATCAAAGTAATAAACAAAGTCAAAGTGATGTATTTAATGAGATGGGCGTTTTAATCGGAAAAATAAAACCAATCAAAGGACAAAAGAAGTCAACAAGAAGGCAAGATATGCATGAAGAAAATAATCAAAGACGCAATGATTTGTATGAGTAAGGAATTTATTATTTCCTAAGGAAGCGCATAAAGAGACAGGGTTAGACATATACATTTAACATAAAATATATTATGTAAATTACCGAACAAAGAGAAGCATTCTCCGGACTGGAGAATGCTTTAGTTATTTCTGATAGCCTCTGTTTCACTAGGTACATATACAGTAGGGCTAACGTCCGTTTTCTTAGTTGTTTTTAATTTTCCAGCTAGATATGAGGCGATCGTAATAGCAATGATCGAAATAAGCGCTTTTTTAAAGCCAAATATGGCAACAGCTGACGAAACAATAATAAAATCAGTGACAAATAGAGATAATCCGCGGTTGATATCAGATTTTTGCTCAAGGTATAGAGCCAGGATATGAATGCCTCCAAGTGAAGCACCTGAATTTAAAACGAAACTAACACCAATACCGATCAAACATCCAGCTACTATGGCAGCAATTACCGGAGAGGTTGAAGGGAATTGAACAAAATCCAATAAATCAGATATCGCAGATATAAGAAAAATACATAAAAATGTTGATAATGAGAATGTCCAACCTAACTTCTTAATAGAAAGGATGAAGAAAGGGAGATTTACGATCAAAAATAGTACGCCCCATGACCAATCTGACATGATACTGCCGATTGTCGCAACACCTGCTGTTCCACCAAATATTAAGGAATGCACGGTTAACACTTTAATTCCAGCTGCGGTTAAAAATAATCCTAAGATAATCATCATACTTTTATAAAATTTAGCTTCCAAATTAGTTTCCTACTTCCAACTTTACGAATAAATATTTCATTATTTAACATATCACGAAAATATTGCATGCTAGAGTATTTTCATTCGTCTGAAAATACAAAACGCTTCAAAGGTAGCGATAATTATATATTCATAAAAAACAAGGCTTGTCATTGTGGTAGACAATGTAGGTATGTCATAAATTGATAACAGTGGATCATTTAACGATTTAGGCATTTGTCACAGGTATTATCTAACGAGCATATATTGATTTGACTGGTAAAGAGAGGTGGTACCGCTTGAACGAACCTATCGCAATAAAAAAACAGCGGCAGATCAACATTGTATTAAACCAGGGAAACGATAAGATCAAATTAAATGATGCCATCCATTCAGCAGAGAAAGATAAAGCGAAAGAGCAGCATCTCCCATTGTTAAAAATTCAACAAGATCTTAATAAACTTGTTGGAATGGATGATTTAAAGCACCATGTAAAGGAGATCTACGCTTGGCTTCATATTAATAAATGCCGTCAGGAAATGGGGATGAAAGCGGAAAAACAAGCGCTTCATATGTTATTTAAAGGGAATCCTGGTACAGGAAAAACCACGGTTGCGAGAAAGCTTGGCACTCTCTTTCATGAGATGAAAGTATTATCTAAAGGACATTTAATTGAAGCAGAAAGAGCGGATCTTGTAGGTGAGTACATTGGACATACAGCTCAAAAAACAAGAGAACTACTAAAAAAAGCAAATGGTGGCATCCTGTTTATCGATGAGGCTTACTCTTTGGGCAGGGGCGGAGAAAAGGATTTTGGAAAAGAAGCGATCGACACACTAGTGAAAGCGATGGAAGATCAGCAACATGAATTTATTCTCATCTTAGCTGGCTATCCAAAAGAGATGGATCGCTTTTTAAAACTGAACCCCGGTCTTCCTTCAAGATTTCCTGTTATGATCACTTTTCCGGATTATTCGGTAGAGGAGCTTATGGAAATAACTAAAAGGATGCTTGCTGAAAGGGAATACGTATTAACCAGAGATTGTGAGTGGAAACTAAGAACACATATCGAGCGAGTCAGAAACTCAGGAAAAGGTTCTTTTGCAAACGGAAGATACATCCGAAACATGATTGAAAAAGCGGTAAGGAAACAATCTGTAAGACTTTTAAATAATGGTAGAAAAGATAAAAAAACACTAATGACCATTCAAAGTGATGACCTAGTGCTAGAAGAACAGGATTTGATTTGATATGATGGAAGGAGACTATGGAAAGCAGGGATCGTGAATTTGAAAAGACAAAATGATTCAGTTTCTGAAAAAGCGATTCTCGTCGGCTGTCAGCTTCCGCGTCAGAACGACGAGCGTTTTTTTTATTCAATGGAAGAATTAAAATCACTGACAAAAACAGCGAATGGAACAGTATGTGCGGTGGTTTCTCAAAAAAGAGACAGATATGACTCCGCTACATTTATAGGTAAGGGAAAAGTGGAAGAGCTGATCACGTTAGAGGAAGAGTTAGAGGCAGAGCTTATAATTTTTAACAGTGAGCTCTCACCATCACAAGTGCGCAACCTTTCAAAGTATTTTCAAGCAAGAATTATTGACCGTACACAACTGATTCTTGATATATTTGCTCAGCGTGCCAAAACTCGAGAAGGTAAGCTTCAGGTTGAACTCGCTCAGCTGGAATACCTTTTGCCAAGACTATCTGGTATTGGAGTAAGCCTTTCAAGACTTGGCGGTGGAATAGGGACAAGAGGTCCAGGTGAAACCAAGCTTGAAAAAGACCGCCGCCACATCAGACTTCGTATTCATGAGTTGAAACAGCAGCTAAACCAAGTGGTGAGCCATAGAGAAAGATATAGAGAACGACGCAAGCATCAAGGAGCGTTTCAAGCCGCATTAGTCGGCTATACGAACGCGGGTAAATCGACGATATTCAATAAACTGACTGAAGCTGACAGTTATGAAGAAGATCAGCTCTTTGCTACATTAGATCCATTAACAAGAAAAGTAAAATTAGCGAGCGGTTTTCAATTGCTGCTTACGGATACAGTAGGGTTCATACAGGATCTTCCTACTTCGTTGATCGCAGCCTTTCGATCTACTTTAGAAGAAGCGGCTCAAGCGGATCTGCTTATTCATGTGATCGACGGTTCGAATGAAGACCGAAATCAACATGAACAAACAGTTAAACGAATTTTAAGTGATCTCAAGGCTAGCCATATACCAATGTTAACGGTGTACAATAAAAAAGATCAGTTCAGCTCAGACTTTTTACCTGAAAGCCCGTCTATTTCTATTTCTGCATTATCCGTAGAGGATATTACAGCACTAAAAGATACGATTGAAAAAGAAGTAACGAAACAGCTTACTTATTATCAAATTAATGTACCGGCAGATGATGGCAAACTGCTCGCGAGATTACGTTCAGAGACGATACTGATCAAACAGGAATTTGATAAAGAAAAGTTGGTTTATGAATGCAGGGGTTATGCCCTTCCATCTACATCTATTGAGTCAATCAGCAATAAAGGAGAATAGTATGTATTCGCAGTTCCTAAATGGAGAAATTTTAGAGAAAACAGCAAAAAAAATAACAGATCGAATAAAAGAAGTTCATGAAACCATCGATTCCATTGCGCAGTTTAATCAGCTTAAAGTATTAAAGGCATTTCAAAAAAACCAAGTTGGGGACCATCATTTCAATCCATCAACAGGATATGGCTATGATGATTCTGGACGGGACACACTTGAAAAGGTTTATGCGGATGTTTTTCAAGCTGAAGCTGCCATTGTTAGACCGCAGATTATTTCGGGTACACATGCCATCACTTTATCCCTTTTTGGTGTGCTGCGCCCTGGTGATGAACTCTTATATATCACAGGAAAACCTTATGATACATTAGAAGAAATTGTAGGGATCAGAGGAACAGGAGAAGGTTCATTAAAGGATTACAACATTTCTTATAAGCATGTTGATTTAACCCTGCAGGGTGAAATCAATTACGAAGAGATAAGGGGTTCCATTACGGAAAAGACAAAAATGATCGGTATTCAGAGATCGAAAGGCTACGCTGATCGTCCTTCTTTCAAAGTAAATGAAATAAAAGAAATGATTGATTTTGTAAAAGGGATCAAAGAAGATGTCATCGTATTTGTAGATAATTGTTATGGCGAATTTGTTGAACAATCGGAACCGATTGAAGTCGGTGCTGATATCATTGCTGGATCATTAATCAAAAATCCTGGCGGCGGACTCGTTAAAACAGGAGGATATATAGCAGGGAAGGAAGCGTTGATTAATCGGATTTCTTATCGTCTTACTTCGCCTGGAATTGGAAGAGAAGCGGGTGCTTCACTTTATAGTCTGCAAGAAATGTATCAAGGTTTTTTCCTAGCTCCTCATATTACAGCACAAGCGTTAAAGGGAGCTGTTTTCACTGCTGCATACTTGGAAGAACTAGGCATGGAAACGCGACCGGCATGGCATGAGAAAAGAACGGATCTCATCCAGTCCGTAATTTTTAGAGACAAAGAGAGAATGATTACATTCTGCCAAGCTATTCAAAAAGCGTCTCCGATTAATTCTTTTGCAGTTCCTTATCCTGATTATATGCCAGGCTATGAGGATGACGTCATAATGGCTGCAGGAACATTTATTCAGGGGGCAAGTATAGAACTTACTGCAGATGGACCCATCCGTTCACCTTATATTGCATTTGTGCAAGGCGGACTTACCTACGAACATGTCAAGATTGCTGTAATATCCGCAGTGGATGAACTTTTAACTAATGGTTTAATAACAAAAGAAGCAGATTAAGAAGACCAGTATTGGTCTTTTTTAATTTTCATGTTAGTTTTTCTAACATTATGTTTGACATGTTAGCTTTTCTGACATAAGATATAAGAAGAAGTTGAAAGGAGGATATTCCTTATGAACGATATGAATCGCAGGAATTTACCATTGTTTCCCATTAGTATCGTCATGCAGTTGACAGAATTGTCTGCAAGGCAGATTCGCTATTATGAAGAACATGAATTAATTCATCCTGCAAGAACAGAAGGTAATCGTCGTTTATTTTCTTTCAATGATGTAGATAAACTTTTAGAAATAAAGGCAATGCTTGAACAAGGTGTGAATTTGGCAGGTATCAAAAAGGTATTTGAACTGAATGAACAAGCTGCTGAATTACTTAAAAATCAGCAAAATGTTCAAGAAGTTAAAGAAATTTCGGAATCTGCGCTTCATCGCCGTCTAAAACGGGAATTGTTTCAAGCAGGAAGACATGGGAAGGCGTCATTGATCCAAGGAGAACTTTCCAGGTTTTTTCACTAAATAAAACTAAATAATACTTAATAGGTGAACAATCGCCTAAAAATAGGCGTTTTATAATTTAAGGAGGAGAAAGATTTGGCTAAGTACACGAAAGAAGACATTTTAAAAATGGTAAAAGAAGAAAATGTAAGGTTTATTCGTTTGCAATTCACTGATTTGTTGGGTGTAATTAAAAACGTTGAAATTCCAATCGGACAGCTTGAAAAAGCTTTAGAAAATCAAATGATGTTTGATGGATCATCAATTGAAGGATTTGTTCGCATCGAAGAATCTGATATGAACCTATATCCTGATCTAGATACTTTCATTATCTTCCCATGGACATCTGAAAAAGGTAAAGTTGCCCGTTTGATCTGTGACATCTACATGCCTGATGGAAATCCTTTTGAAGGAGATCCGCGCGGTATCTTAAAACGAGTATTAAAAGAAATGGAAGACTTAGGATTCTCAGATTTCAACATTGGACCTGAACCAGAATTCTTCTTGTTCAAAAATGATGAAAAAGGCGAGCCTACACTCGAATTAAATGATAAAGGTGGATATTTTGACCTCGCTCCAACGGATCTAGGTGAAAACTGCCGAAGAGATATCGTATTAGAGCTTGAAGATATGGGCTTTGAAATTGAAGCTTCTCACCATGAAGTGGCACCTGGTCAGCATGAGATTGATTTTAAATATGCAGACGCAGTGAGCACTTGTGATAACATCCAAACATTTAAGCTTGCTGTTAAAACAATTGCACGTAAGCATGGTCTTCACGCTACATTCATGGCAAAACCATTATTTGGTGTAAACGGTTCTGGTATGCATGCTAATATGTCTTTATTTAAAGACGGAGAAAACGTATTTTATGACGAAAAATCCGAGACAGGATTAAGTGAAACTGCGATGCATTTCTTAGCTGGTATCCTAAAGCACGCTAAAGCCTTCACAGCGATTACAAATCCTACTGTGAACTCATATAAGCGTTTAGTACCTGGCTATGAAGCTCCTTGTTATGTAGCTTGGTCTATGCAAAACAGAAGTCCATTAGTTCGTATTCCGGCTTCACGTGGAATCAGTACTCGTATTGAAGTACGAAGTGTTGACCCAACTGCTAACCCATACCTAGCAATGGCAACATTGCTTGCATCAGGTTTAGATGGAATCAAGAATAAATTAGCAGCTCCAAAACCAGTAGACCGAAATATCTATGTAATGGATAAGGACGAAAGAGAAGCTGAAGGAATTGAAGATCTTCCAGCAACATTGAAAGAAGCGCTCGTTCTATTCAGCAAAAATGAAGTTCTTACAAAAGCTCTTGGTGAGCATGCGACTGAACACTTCATCGAAGCAAAAGAAATCGAGTGGGATATGTTCCGCACACAAGTTCACCCTTGGGAACGCGAACAATATATGAGCATGTACTAAAATTCAAAACCCCTGATGCCATGAACTGTCACCCGAATAATGGACACTTATAAAAAAGTCCCTTATTTCGGGTTTTTTGTGTTCTTCTGCAATAAACCCGTTATAATCAAATCAAATGAGGAGAACGGGGATTAGAAAATGAGTAAAATTAAATTTGATGAATTTCAGCGTAAACAACTGGAGAACAATCCGAATGTCAGTCATGTTTCAGAACAGAATATCAGCTATAAACCAGAGTTTAAAGAGAAAGCTGTTCAAGAGAACCTAGCTGGAAAAGGACCAATGGACATATTTCTTGAACATGGTTTCGATCTTAAAATGATTGGCCCAGAAAAACCAAAACAGTGTTTAAAGCGTTGGAGACGCTCCTATGAAAAGTTTGGTAACGAAGTGTTTTACACAGAGCGTCGAGGTAAAGGCAGCACAGGACGTCCTTCTTCGAAGGAATTAACGGCGGAAGAAAAATTAAAGAAAGCAGAAGCTCGTATTGCCTTTCTAGAAATGGAGAATGACTTCTTAAAAAAGCTCGAAGAACTAGAGAGGCAGGCGAAGAAGAACAAGCATTAACGTTATCAGAGAAATTTCAACTAATTGAAGAAACCATTAGGAGATTCCAACTTAAGAGAATGGTCTCCTATCTCTGTGGGATTGCTGGGGTTAAGCGTAAAAGCTATTACGCATGGTTAAAAGCGGAAGACAAACGTAGTAAACGCGAGCAGCGTGATGAAGAGGATTATAAGCTCATTAAACAAATATACGATAAAAGAAACAAAAGAGATGGTGGACGTGAGATCAAGATGAAGTTAGAGAATGATTATGGGGTAATCATGAATCTTAAAAAGATATTTCGTCTCACAAGAAAGTTTAACATCCAATCCATTATCAGAAGAAAGAATCCTTACAGACGCTTGGCGAAGGCTACTCAAAAACATAAGAACTGTCCAAATGTATTGAACCGAAAATTCGTTCAAGAACCAGGTGTGGTTTTACTGACAGACATTACGTATTTATACTTGGAGAATCGAACAAAAGTTTATTTGTCATGTGTTAAAGACGGTACAACACGTGAAATATTGGCCTATCATCTATCTACTTCATTAGAGATGGGAATTGTATATAAAACACTAGATAACTTAATAATGTCCTTGGACGGAAACGTCCACCCTGAAGCGCTCCTGCATTCCGATCAAGGAGTTCACTATACTCATCCTGAATATCGCAAAAGAGTGAAAGAACTGGGGTTCACTCAATCCATGTCGCGTAAAGGAAATTGTTTAGACAATGCACCAATAGAATCCTTTTTCGGCCATTTCAAAGATGAAGTAGACGCCACAACATGCAAAACGGTGGCTGAGTTAAGAGGAAAGATTGAAGATTATATGGAGTATTACAACTCTGCACGCTATCAATGGGGATTAAAAAAGATGACCCCGGAACAATTCCGAGGTTATCTACTAGCTGCTTAAAAGGTCCTTTTTATAAACTGTCTATTTTATAGGGTGCAGTTCACCATTGGTATCAGGGGTTTTTTTGTTTTAAGTCCCATTAAAAATGTATCAAATGTTTTATCATGATGGCTTATTCTTTAATTATTTTTATCCAAATATTTATCCAGCATCGACTTCCAAATTGTTTTGTCGTAATTCATATACTTTCCAGCTTTATTACGGATAGGGTCCCCAGCATAAAATCGTTCATATAGTTCATGCCTGGAACCTAGTGAACTGCCGATTAGATCCCAGGATAGCTTAAATAGTTTTGTTTTTTCAACTGCTCCTATATCTTTGCCTCTAAAATACTTATCAAGCTGAGAGCGTATGGGGCTGTCAAAATCATTCAGGCTTGATGGGATTTGGATGAAACCACCAGCACCGATCAGCTGTAAAAGTTCCAGTGCACGCGGATAATATACGGTTCCTAAGTTACGGGCTGTTTCTATGAATGAAAAATTCGGTACATAAACTCCTTGCTCATTCTTTTTGCCTGAACTTTCAGAGGCGATAACCAGAGCCTTGATGGTCTCAGCTTGCATCAGAAGTTCACCAAGTTTTTCTTGTACATGAAGATACTGATTGGCACCAATGCTTTCAGCTATAGCATGTCCGAGTGCGGCTGTAAATTCTAACTTAATCTGCAATCTTATGATGGCTTGATGGTAAGCCAAGCTGTTTGCCACAAGGTCGTTTTTAAATGCCCAAACTCCCTCAGGATTGTCATGTAATAAAACTCTTTCCCAAGGAATGAATACATCATCGAAAATTAGCACTGCATCCATCTCGTCATAGCGTGAGCTTAATGGATAATCTGTAATGGGATAATTATCATAAGGCTCTCTGCAGATCATGTGTAATCCCTTTGAATCAGCAGGAACAATTAGAACTGATGCAAGTGCCTTTTCATGTTCGTTCCACTTAACAACAGGAAAAATAATCAAGTCGTTGGAATAAGGGGCTGCTGTTGCGATCATCTTTCCACCATTTACGTATACACCTTCATCTGTTTTCTTTGTAATCCGCAATAGACCTTGATCATGGGCTTTATCACTTGATCGGTCAATCTGAGGATCACGCTGAACGATGGTCAAAAATCGGTTCTCAGTGCGAGCTAAATCATAAAACGCCTGAATTTTTCCAGAAAAATGTTTGTCATATTCTTCATACATCTTCCGGTTTGCATACCAGCCAGTTAATCGAGATCGCGCATAATCGGAAAGACGGCTCATCGTTCCAGAAGTGGCCAAACTCCAGGTTTCAGCTGCTTTTTTTCTCTTCAAAAGATCCTTAATGGAGCGAGGGACGAGAAATGAAGAATGAATTCTTTCCATTTTTTCTTTGTCTATAAAACTGATCTTGTCCTGTTCGGACGGAGAGTCCATCATGTCAAACAATTGGGTAATGGTAGATAGCGTTCCGGCAAAATGAGGATTGGTAGTTACATCAGTAATAACGCCGTTTAACCAAACTTGGCGTGCATCTTTTAAACTGTTGAAATATCGATTTCCATAGTTAGTCATGAGGCTTAAACACCTGTCCTGTGCCTAAAGGTGGTGAATAGATATGCAGTGTAACCGTTGAAGAGAATCCCGGATTGTACATTGCATGCGTAGTATCTCCTGTAACCGAAAATATGTCGCCTCTCTGATAAGATTCATTTTTTTTGTATTCTACACCGTTGTTGCTTTTGTTATAGATGAGATTTAATAACTGACCATCGACTACATAAATCCATCCACTGGAATTCCCATGATCATGAACTGAGGTTTTTGAAAAAGCTGGCAAATATATCAGGATTACCTCGAACTTATTATTTTGGTAAATCACATTTCTCCCGTATTCTAATCCTTCTGGAGATGGAATGGAGGATTGTACTTCTTGAAATGTCGGTCGTATTTGAAACAAAATATCCTTTATGTTCGGTTCATCGTATAATCCATCTATATCTAACGTATTCTTTATCTTTTCATGAAAACTCATTAAAAGTTCCTCCTTCATAACCTTGACGACCATCTTGATTAACTTTGTCGCCTTTATATAAGGTATGAAAACAAAAGGACAAGCGTTACGGCATATGAAAAATTGGACGTATATTTAACGCATTTAACAATAGAGTGGTAAAGAGGAGGGAGGATTCAGTAGGTGAAAATATCGAGCAAAGGTGAATATGCGCTAAGGGCACTTATAGTAATGGGAACAAAGCATCCTCAACTCATTCAAACAAAAGATATATCATTGGAAACTCTGGTTCCAGCAAATTATTTGGAGCAGATATTATTACTTCTAAAATCCCTTGGTTACGTAAAAAGTAAGAGGGGATCGAATGGCGGTTATACGTTAAAGTCGGAACCAGCTATGATCTGTATCGGCGACGTCATCCGTGATATTGAAGGTCCGCTTGCCCCAATGAACTGTGTTAGTGTGACAGCTTACGAATACTGTCCACTCGAAGATAAAGGTTGTTTGTTGAAGCCGTTATGGCAGCTTATCAGGGATGTAGTAGCAGACTGCTTAGATCATATTACATTAGAAGATTTGCTGTTAGGAAAACTACCTTCCCAGCCAAGAAAAAATCCATAACAATGAAACCTGTATAAAAACCAGGTTATTTTTTGTTACAAGATATTAAACTTTAGAATGCTCATGTCAGTAAAACTGCTTTTAAATGGGAATCTTATCTAAAAAATTCCCATTGTTAAAACGGAAAGAGACCCATTCAACTGGGTCTCTTTAGAACCAAGGTTATTGACCTTGTTGGTTACTTAACTGCTGTTCTGCCTTTGCGACTAGACGCTTAGTCATTTGCCCTCCAACAGCACCGTTTGCACGTGCGGTAGTATCTGCACCAGGTTGAACTCCAATCTCATTGGCAACTTCATGCTTCATTTGTTCTAATGCGTTTTTTGCACCAGGTACCAAAAGTTTGTTTCTTGCCATGATACATCACTCCACACAATTATTTGAGCAATCAAGATTGCTCTTTCTTATGGTAACCGATTGAAGGTAAGTCGATACTTTTTATGAGTAAGGTATGATTAGAAGTATGTATTATTAGTTCTAGTATTACAATAAGGTCATCATCTACAATAACAAAAACCTAAAGCTCTCTCTCATCAATCGTTGAGGGGGCTCTTTCTTTATTATTAAAAAATGTAAGATACATAAATCAATGTTCGACGCGTTTTGTTCACCTGATTTTTTGTGATTAAAGTGATCGATGGTGAGGTTGTAGTTATCTCAGAAGGAATTGGAAGCTGTTTTCTCCTTAAATTTCTACTTTCTAACACAAACCCCTGATTCCGGCTGGAATTAGGGGTTTATTGTTTATCTATAGAAATATTGTTTGGTTCACAACGCTATTTGATTTCAATAGCAGACGTTTTGTCATTCCAATCAGAAGCTAGATTGGCGGTCTTACCATACCAATCTTGATGTCTGAAGAAGACGCCTTTCCCATACCCTTGACCAGAAGTATGTTCCCATAGTGTCGTAGAATAACTGTATGAAGGTGAGGCTGTGCTTACAGAAGAAATTCTGTCATTCCAGCTTGATGGCAAGTTTTTAAATCCATCTCTCCAATAAATATAGCTGCCGCCCTTGTTTTTATGTTCATAAAAATCAGTACAGCATGGACCGCTTGCCATTGGTGTAATGATATTTTCGATTTTTTGTTTATCTTTGGCAATAAATTTATCTAATTCTTTTATGCTGGTGAATCCGTACGCTAGCCAGTCGCCATCTTTGTTTTGTTTAGGCAGAACCATAGTTATTTTTAAATTGTTGTCAGTGACCTTGTTAATCATTGCATCGGAATCTACGTATTCTTCATCTACTTTTAAGTAATGAAATGACTTTATTGTGTAATCATTATCTGCCACATCAGATGAAGTGGCAGCTCCTGCAGAGATAGGGATGATCCCGGCTGATGCAATAATAAACACAATCATCAATAGAGAAAACTTTGCTCTCATATGAACAGCTCCCGTATCTTATTTTTGATACTTTCCTGTGAAAAAGAGAACTCTGGATGCGAATACACCTATAAAAGGATTGTTGGTTTTATATATTTAAGCTATACCTGGCTACCTCCTTTCTGCTAACGGTCTCATCCAATAAATCTAAATCATTTAGCATTCTAGGTTATTTTTGGGCCCGATATAAATAACCAATCTTACAATGCCAAGGTATATTATTTAGGTATAATTTGTAAATAGACAAAATGAATCAATATTCTGTAAATTTCGCCAATCATTGCCACGAAAGTCCAATTATGAATTACCTATCGACGTGTAGTATCCATTCATTAGGTTGTTGTAAGATAGAGTAGAAAAGTTAAAAATTATTGCACAAAAAAAACAGCAATGCGAAAACACGCTCTTGCTGCCTAATTAAAGTTTTTTGTTTAGTGTATCGTACGATAGACTCCAACCACTTTTCCTAAAATCGTACAGCTTTGAAGGATAATGGGTTCCATCGATGAATTTTCAGGCTGAAGACGGATGTGGTTCTTTTCTTTAAAGAATCGCTTAACGGTAGCTTCATCTTCATCAGTCATCGCAACGATAATATCTCCATTATTTGCTGTTGGCTGTTGCTTTACAACTACTAAGTCCTTATCAAATATTCCTGCTTCAAACATACTGTCTCCTACAACGGAAAGCATAAAAACATTTTCGTCTCCAACTACATGCTCAGGAAGAGGGAAATATTCTTCTACATTTTCAACTGCAGTGATGGGAAGACCCGCAGTAACTTTTCCGATAACCGGAATCGATACAGATCTAACAGAAGGAATATTATCCTCTAAACCCAATACCTCAATCGCTCTAGGTTTGGTCGGATCCCTTCGGATTAATCCCTTTTTTTCAAGCCGTGCTAAATGTCCATGTACCGTAGAACTCGAAGCGAGTCCAACGGCTTCACCAATTTCTCTTACTGAAGGCGGATAACCTTTTTGCGATACTTCTTCTTTTATAAAAGCCAGAATATCCAATTGCCGTCTGGATAACTTAGTCATTGTTTAAGCACCTCACCAGATTTTTTATCTATAAAAAGTATAGCATGGCAATCTTATAGATACAAACATAAGTTCGAAAAAATGTGTTGACACCGAACAGACGTTCCAGATATGATAAGAATAAGAAATACGAACAAACGTTTGTTGAAAGGGGAATTATAATGAAACAAGGGACGTTGCATGTTATTGTATTTTTAGGGTTAGTAGGAGGAATCTTTTTTACACTTTCAAACCTCGCAGCACAGGATAATCAATATATAGAAGTTACAATTGAAGAAGGAGACTCGTTATGGAGTCTTTCTGAAGAATATAATGCAAAACATCATTATTCCAACTGGGAATTTATAAAGTGGGTAGAACAAAAAAACAGTGTAAATGCGGCAGCTGTATTTCCTGGTCAAAAAGTTATAATCCCAGTTAGTAAATAAAAAGCAGGTTTTAATTTATGAAAGCGATCATTTATTGCAGAGTCAGTACAGATAAAGACGAACAATCTACATCTATTGAAAGACAAAAAACAGAACTGTTAAAGCTCGCAGATCAATTCCATTTAGAAGTACTTGATTGTATATCAGAAAAAGCAAGCGGCTATTCACTCGACCGAGAAGAATTATTGAGTGTTCTGGATATGGCCAGGGATGGTGAATTTCAGTGTCTCCTTATACAGGATGATACTCGATTGGGAAGAGGCAAAGCTAAGATGGCGATCCTCCATCAATTAATCAAATATCATATAAAAGTCTTTACTTTAACACATAATGGTGAATACATCCTTACGGAAGCCGATGAAATGGTTTTAGATATTGTTTCAACAGTTGAGGAATACCAGCGTAAACTCCATAATATGAAGATTAAAAGAGGAATGAAAAAGGCAGTAAGGGATGGATATAAACCTCAGAAAAATCTGAAGAACAATAACGTTGGTGGCCGTGAAAAGAAAGAAGTACCTATTAAAGAGATCGTCAGGTTAAAAGAGATGAAATTAACATTTCATGATATAGCTGCAACTCTAAGAGGGCTTGGTTATAATATTTCGAAAGCTACCGTTCATCGAAGATACAGAGATTATATGGAAAATACGGATAACTAGAAATTCCTTTTCTACTCCTGTAAGATTAAGAGAAAGTGATGGTAAAAAGGAGTTTTTTATACATGTTATCTAAAGATAAACTGCAAAGAATAAATGAGTTGTCCCGAAAGTCAAAGCAAACAGAGCTATCAAACGCAGAACAATTGGAGCAGAAAAAACTTAGAGAAGAATATCTTCAAGCTTTTAGAAAATCTTTTGTCCAAGACCTGCATGGTGTTACCTTTGTAGATCCTAAGGGGAATGATGTAACACCTGAAAAATTAAAAAGAAGTAAAGAAAATAAAAATAACCTTAAACATTAATACTTTGTGCCTATTTGCAAATATGCAAATAGGCATTTTTTTCTGTTGCATTTATTATACATTAGTATATACTGTTATATAACAACTTTGAAAGGGGAGAATATTTTGACTTTTTCAATCACGAGTGCAGCAGCAAATCTTTATAAAGATATCGAACTAGGAGCAAAAGAAGGATTGCGTTTATTTGTAAAGTATGCAGGAAGTGGTGATTCAGGCGGCTTTTCGCTTGGTGTAACTCCTGCGGTTCCAGAGGAAAATGACTTTATCCAGGAAGTGGAGGGACTTAAATTTTTTGTCAAAGCAGAAGAAAGCTGGTTTGCAGAAAATATGAAGCTTGATTATGATGAAAAAACAGATTATTTCTCTTGTCAGATTCCTGGATTAGCTTAATATACATTTTACCGCCTGTACTATAACAAGATTTCTTGAACAAGATTTCTTGTCATAGTTTCAGGCGGTTTTTGTATGAACTTGAGAGGGTAATGGTAAAATAACATTAGTTTATGATGTGTTTACCTTGTCTAATTGGACATGAAGGTTTATTATGTAATTCAAAACCGTTTAGTACATATGAAGGGATGATTTTTTTTGTCACATAATATTGATGAATTAGCAATTAATACGATTAGAACACTATCCATTGATAGCATCGAAAAGGCGAATTCTGGCCATCCAGGAATGCCAATGGGTGCGGCGCCAATGGCGTATAGCCTTTGGACGAAATATATGAATCATAATCCATCTAATCCAGAATGGTTTAACCGTGATCGCTTTGTTCTATCGGCAGGTCATGGATCAATGCTATTGTATAGCTTGCTACATTTAAGTGGATATGGGTTAACAATTGATGACTTAAAAGAATTTAGACAATGGGGAAGTAAAACTCCTGGACACCCTGAATACGGTCATACAGTCGGCGTAGAAGCAACTACAGGTCCACTTGGACAAGGTATTGCGATGGCAGTTGGGATGGCGATGGCAGAACGTCATTTAGCTGCAAAATACAACCGTGATGGACATGAAGTAATCGATCATTATACGTATTCCATCTGTGGTGATGGAGATTTAATGGAAGGTGTATCTGCAGAGGCAGCATCTTTAGCTGGACACCTTGGTTTAGGAAGAATGATTGTACTGTATGATTCAAATGACATTTCTTTAGATGGTGATTTGCATCACTCATTCTCTGAGAGCGTAAAGCAAAGATTTGAAGCTTATGGCTGGCAAGTTCTATATGTAGAAGATGGAACGAACTTGGAGGAAATCGAAAAAGCTCTTGCAGAAGCACGTGAAGAGTTAAACAAACCGACGCTAATAGAAGTTAAAACAGTGATCGGTTACGGGTCACCGAATAAGTCTGGTAAATCTGCTTCCCATGGTGCACCACTAGGTAAAGACGAAATCTTGTTAACTAAAGAAGCTTATAAGTGGACATTTGAGAACGATTTCCATGTTCCTGACGAAGTAAGATCACATTTTGAACAGTTAAAAGCTGAAGGTCAATCGAAAGAAGAGGATTGGAACAAGCGATTTAAGGCATATGAAGAAGCTTATCCAGAATTAGCGAAAGAACTTCAACAAGCGATCAAAGGAGAAGTTCCTGAGAATTGGGATCAAGGGATGCCTGAATTTGATAAAGCAATTGCTACTCGTTCTTCTGCCGGAAAAGCGTTAAATGTCCTTGCGAAGAACGTTCCATCTATTTTTGGTGGATCTGCTGACCTAGCGGGTTCCAATAAAACACTACTAGAAGGCGAAGTAAACTTTAGCCGAAACGATTATAGTGGACGAAACATCTGGTTCGGTGTTCGTGAATTTGCGATGGGCGCAGCATTAAATGGAATGGCGCTTCACGGCGGACTTAGAGTATACGGCGGAACATTTTTCGTTTTCTCTGATTATGTTCGTCCGGCAATCCGCTTATCTGCACTGATGGGACTTCCTGTTACTTATGTCTTAACACATGACAGTGTAATGGTAGGGGAAGACGGTCCAACACATGAACCAGTTGAGCAACTTGCTTCACTACGAGCTCTCCCAAATCTCAACTTGATTCGTCCGGCTGACGGATATGAATCAAATGCGGCTTGGAAGATTGCTGTTGAAAGTAAGGATCAGCCGACTGCACTTGTTTTAAGCCGACAAGACTTGCCTATCTTGAAAAATACGAAAGAAAAAGCATATGAAGGTGTTAAACGCGGTGCATATGTCGTTTCTCCTTCAGAATCTGAGGCTGATGTTCTTCTTCTCTCTGCTGGTTCAGAGGTAAGTTTAGCTGTAGAAGCACAAGAGCTTCTAAAAAATGAAGGTATTTCTGCATCAGTTGTTTCAATGCCTTCTTGGGAAAGTTTTGATAAGCAGGATGCTGATTATAAAGAATCAGTACTTCCAAAACATATTACAAAACGCTTAGCAATCGAAATGGGTTCTTCATTAGGATGGCATAAATATGTTGGACTTGATGGAGACACATTAGCAATTGATACTTTTGGGGCTTCTGCACCTGGAGAAGTGATTAAAGAGAAATACGGTTTCACACCAGAGAACGTTGTGAAACGTGTTAAAGAATTATTGAACAAATAACAAGATTATTTAGAAAGAAGGTTTTCAAACGAAAACCTTCTTTTCTTTGTGTTTCGACAAAAAAAGTTGTTTTTCACTCTGTCCTTTAGACAAGCTTTTCTCCATTTTTTGTATATACTTTTCAGCAAGAAGTTGGAGAGGAGCTTTTCCATGAGAGAATTTTATATCTATTTAATAACGAAAGAAGTTGCTCATTCCTACTATGGAAAAGAAAATAAGCTTTTTCAATTGTTTTACGAGGAACAGCGTTCATCAGGAATTTTTAAACAGATACTAAATAAACAGATCGGATACATAACATCTTCCATGTCTGTCTCGCAGCTCGAAGAACACTTATGGCATCAATTAAAAGATAAATACGAATGGCTTTCTGAAGGGCAAACCTATACACTTTCGGCGAAGAATAGTAAGGTCAGGATCGAACTGAACGATCGTTACTTGCATTTGTACAGTATTGGAAATTTTGAGGCAGAAACAATTATATTTGAAGCTTTAAGACAATTTGAATCGTACTTCTTGGCAATGGACTACGGAGAAAGGAAATATGGATGGCTGTCTCCGTTTAAACTAAACATGATGTACGCGACTTAATTAACTTTCAAATGTTGTATGTAACCTATAACTTGTAGTAAACTAGTTCTAGACAACATGAAGGAGGAAGTTTTTACAATGAGCACTGGTATGGTAATCCTTGTGGCTGTACTTTCACTGATTGCAGGCGTTGCGATCGGATTTTTTATTGCCCGCAAGTATATGATGAGTTATTTACAAAAGAATCCACCGATTAATGAAAATATGTTGCGTGTGATGATGATGCAGATGGGTCAAAAGCCGTCACAAAAGAAAATTAACCAAATGATGCAGGCTATGAACAAGCAGATGAAGTAAATGGTACAAGCACCCTGAGTAAATCGGGTGCTTGTTTTCGTTTTTACATTGCTTATTGCGTCAAAAAAGGATGATATTATGGAAGAGTTAAGGACAATTCAGTTAAATGATATAGATTCTGATTCACATCTGCTTTTTGATGTCAGGTCTCCTAAAGAATATGACGAATATCATATCCCTGGTGCAAAATGCTTAAGTATTTTTTCAAATGATGAACGAGCGGAAATTGGAACGATTTATAAACAAAAAAGTAAAGAACAAGCTGTAGAACGCGGCCTAGAGATTGTCGCCCCAAAATTGCCGAACTTCTATAAGACCATTAAGAACGAGATGGCCAAATACCCTGAAAAGCAGGTTGTGATTTATTGTGCGAGAGGCGGAATGCGTTCAAAAAGTCTTGTGCAAACGATGTCGATGTTGGGTATAGATTGTTTACAGTTAGAAGGCGGGATCCGTTCTTACCGAAAACAAATCGAAAGAACACTCAATGAATATAGCCAGAAAGCACATGAAATCATAGTTTTAGAAGGTTATACAGGGACGATGAAAACAAAGTTCTTAGAAAAGCTCCAAGAGGAAGGTTATCCGGTCATCAATTTAGAGAAGATGGCTGGTCATAAAGGTTCTATCTTCGGAAGAATCGGAGAAGAGCCCGCTTCACAGAAAAAGTTCGAATCACGTTTGTATGAACGATTAAATGAACTCAAAAAAGCTCCTATTTTAATCATTGAATCTGAGAGTAAACGAATCGGAAGAGTGATTGTTCCAGACTTTTTGTTAGAGGGCAAATATTCTGGAACCCGTATTCATATCAACATCCCTTTTGGCATGCGAGTACAATACATTTGTGAGGTATATGATCCGCAGCTGCATAAGAAAGAGATTGAAGAAGCGGTATTGAAACTTACAAATAGAATTCCCTCATCGATCATGTCCGAGATCAAAGAGGCACTCTTAAAACAAGATTATGAAAAAGTCGTTTCTTTCTTGCTTGAAAACTATTATGATCCAAAATATGAGTATGCTGAACAAAAGTATGAAAGCCCATGTATCCATGTAAGTGGAGATTCTTTCGATTACCTGTACAACGAAATACAAGATGAAATTAATAAATTTCTTTAATGATAGATTTTAAAGACCGCTCTTAATGTGGTCTTTTTTTTATGAATTTTTTCTTTTCGAAATTTTCATATATTGGTAAACTATACTTGTTTTAGTGGCAGATATGGGGGGGGCATGTATGAAGGTTTTTATTCAGTTGATGTGGTTTTTTAAGCAAGAAAGAATCCGGTACGTAGGCGGTATCGTTATGCTTGCCTTTGTATCATTAGGGCTATTAGTACCGCCAAAAATTGTTGGTCTCGTGGTCGATCACATTAAGGAAGGTACTTTAACAGAAGATTTGTTATGGCGGTATGGAGGTTTACTGATTGCCATTGCGATAGGGATCTATGTTTTAAGGTATATATGGAGAATCTTAATATTTGGTGCTGCTGTAAAGCTTGCTATGTTGTTAAGAAATAAACTCTATGAGCACTTTACAAAAAAATCTCAGGAATTTTATCAAAAGCGGCGGGTTGGCGATCTTATGGCTCACTCAACAAATGATCTTCAAGCTATTCAGCAAACAGCAGGGGATGGTGTACTAACTCTAGTAGACTCATTGATGATGGGTGGATTTACCCTGATCGCGATGGCCACGACAATCAGTTGGAAGCTTACACTAGTCAGTCTATTGCCTTTACCTGTCATGGCCTGGGCGACGAATAAATATGGGACGATGCTTCATAAGCGATTTCATAGTGCACAGGAAGCTTTTTCATCTCTTAACGATAAAGTGCAGGAAAGTATATCTGGAACACGGGTAATAAAAGCATTCGGTCAGGAAGAAGATGATATTAAAAGTTTCAATGAATTATCAAAGGATGCTGTAAGAAAGAATATGGCGGTGGCTCGAATAGATTCGATGTTTGATCCTACCATTTCTTTGATCATCGGCTTTTCATTTTTCCTAGCAGTAAGCTATGGTTCATCGTTAGTCATTAAAGACGATCTGACAATCGGAGAACTCGTGTCGTTTACTAGTTACTTAGGGTTATTAATCTGGCCGATGCTGGCCTTTGGATGGTTGTTTAATATCGTTGAAAGAGGAAGAGCGTCCTATGACCGAATAGAATCCTTATTGGCAGTTAGAGAAGAGATTGAGGATGAAGGAACACTTGATAAGCTGCCAAAAGGAAATATTGAATTTCATCTGAAAGAATTTCGTTATCCTGGAAAAGATTCAGTATTAAAGGATGTTCATTTCACATTACAAAGCGGTCAGTCGATAGGGGTCGTCGGAAAAACAGGCAGTGGAAAAACAACTTTGTGCAGAATGCTTCTTCGGGAACATCACATCAAGAGAGGAAATGTTTTTATAGATGGGGAGGATATCTGTGATTATCGACTGCAAACTTTACGATCAGCGATTGGATATGTCCCACAAGATCACTTTCTTTTTTCAGCTACCATCGCTGAAAATATTGCTTTCGGAAAGATAGAGGCTACTTTTGCAGAAATAAAAGGAGCTGCTCAAACAGCTTCTATTCATAAGGATATCACTCAATTTAAATACGGGTACGAAACAGTTGTAGGTGAAAGAGGGGTTACGTTATCAGGCGGGCAAAAACAACGGATCTCTATCGCAAGGTCTCTCGTAATTGATCCTGAAATTCTCATCCTCGATGACTCCTTATCTGCTGTCGATGCAAAAACAGAAGAAGAGATTCTTCACAACTTAAAAGAAGAAAGGAAAGATAAAACCACAATTATTACCGCTCACAGATTGTCATCGATTGCTCATTGCGACTTAATCGTGGTTATGGATAACGGTACAATCGTCCAGCGAGGAACACATCAGTCCTTATTGTGTGAGGAAGGATGGTATAAAGAAACATATGAAAGGCAAGCTCTTGAAACACTTATTGCACAAGGAGGTGGAGGCAGATGAAAGGTGACACTAACATACAGCTGAGCGATGAGCTTAAGCATATGAATCAATGGACAGTTTTTAAACGCCTGATGTCCTATACAAACATACACAAGAAACGCCTGTTGATTGCTTTTCTTCTCCTTTTGGTTGCAACGGCATCGGAACTGACTGCACCAATACTAGTCAAAACATTTATTGATGATTATTTAACACCTCGGAACTTTGAACAAAAAGCTCTCGTTATCCTAGGGTGTGGCTATATTGCATTAATCGTAATGTCTGCAATCGTGAACTATATTCAATTTGTTTTGTTTCAATCCGTCGCTTTAGATATTATTCAAACGTTAAGGGTTCAGGTTTTCTCAAAAGTTCATTCTTTAGGTTTGAAATTCTTTGACCGCACTCCAGTCGGAAGTTTAGTGTCGCGAATTACGAACGATACGGAGGCTGTTAAAGATCTTTATGTGAGTGTCCTGTCCACTTTTGTACAAAACATTGTTTACCTATTTGGGATTTTTGGGTTTATGTTTTATCTTAACGTCAAACTTGCTCTTTTTTGTTTAGGGATATTACCTTTTATTATTTGCATCATGTGGCTTTACAGAAAATATAGCTCAAGATCTTTTTATGAAATGCGAGAAAAGCTTAGTCAGTTGAATGCTAAATTGAACGAATCGCTTCAAGGTATGGCAATCATTCAAGTATTTAATCAACAAAAACGGCTAAGAAAAGAATTTGCTCAAGTAAACAATGAACACAACGATGCCCAGATGAGAAATATAAAATATAATGGGTTACTTCTAAGACCTGCTGTAGATCTTATTTATATGTTTGCTCTTCTATTGATCCTATCGTTTTTCGGCATAAAGTCATTTCATTCACCTGTTGAGATTGGTGTTATTTATGCTTTCATAAACTATTTAGATCGTTTTTTTGAACCTGTAAACATGATGATGATGCGACTGTCGATTTTCCAACAAGCGGTTGTTTCAGCGGGTAGAGTGTTTACCATTATGGATGAAACAGAACTGGCTCCCGTTAAAAAGAACGCTGACCATGTAAATCATGTGATCGAAAATGGAAAAATAGAATTTAGGAATGTGTCATTTTCATATGATGGTGAACAAGAAGTGCTTAAGAATATTTCATTCACCGCCAATCCAGGAGAGACGGTGGCTTTAGTCGGTCATACCGGCAGTGGCAAGAGCTCGATCATAAACTTGCTGATGCGTTTTTATGAAATAGAAAAAGGGGAGATCCTAATTGATGATGTCCCATTGTCACATTACGAAAATGGGGAGCTCAGGAAGAAAGTAGGGCTTGTCCTTCAGGATCCATTTTTATTTGTAGGGGACATCGCTCAAAATATTCGGTTATATAATAAAGCGATCACAGATGAAGATATTAAGGAAGCGGCACGGTTTGTTCAAGCTTCAAGCTTTATTGAAAAACTGCCGCAAGAATATCGTACAATGCTAGGTGAAAGAGGAGCTGCATTTTCAAGCGGACAAAGACAGCTGATTTCATTTGCGAGAACCATGGCATTTTCTCCGAGAATTTTGATACTAGATGAAGCAACTGCTAACATAGATACGGAGACAGAAGAAGAGATCCAGTTGGCCCTTCATAAAATGAGAAACGGAAGAACAACAATTGCCATCGCGCATCGTTTATCCACAATTCAGGATGCAGAGTTAATCTTAGTTCTTCATAAAGGTGAAATAGTTGAAAGAGGAACACATCAAGAGCTACTGAAGAAGCGAGGATTATACCACAAGATGTTTTTGCTGCAGCATGGAACAGATACAGTAGATGAAGTTAGTTAAAGGGCTAAACCAAAGGTAAATTTTACTTTTGGTTTAGTCCTCTATTTTTATCAGTTCAATCATTTGGTTGTTAGGATTAATTTTGTTATTTTTAAAATGGGTGGTAATCAATAGAAGTTGTTTGTATAATCTGCCGAACTGATAAGGTTGAACATCCTATTAATTAACTAATATTTTTCGAATATATGAACTTCTTTATTAGGTTATTGACTTATTTGTAAATTATCCTATGATAAGATAGCATACAAACAAACTGAACTAAAGGATGAGAGTGCTTTGAAGAATTATGTATTAACATCAGTGCTTGTCGGAAGCGTGTTAGTCCTCTCTGCTTGTAAACCTGTAGACTGGGCTGAGCAAAAATGGAACTCAGCATTTAACCAATCAAAAGATGAAAAAGTTGAAGAGAAAAACGATCATAAGCAACATCATGCTGAACAAAACGATCAAAACGAAGAAAAACCAACTCAAACCGATGAAGAAAAAGAACAAACCCAACAAAAAGATCTTCCTTGGCTCAATGATACGGTAACGGTTTCGGGAGATGGGAAAGCAGTTGTTCAAAACTTAAATGACATGCTCATCGTAGCAAATAAGGAACGAAATCTCCCGGCGGACTATGAACCAGTAGATCTAGTCATTCCTAACGTACCATTTCCTTTTAAAGAGGATCTTCCTAAAAAGAAATTAAGAAAAGAAGCTGCAGCTTCTATAGAACTTCTATTTAAAGGAGCTGAAGAGCAAGGTTTACAACTTCTTGCTCAATCAGGTTATCGCTCTTACGATACCCAAGTTTCAATCTTTGCTTATAATGCGCAACAATATGGTGAGGAGAAAGCCAATCAAACGAGTGCCCAACCTGGACAAAGTGAACACCAGACCGGTCTTTCGCTTGATGTAACATCACCTGAAGTAAACTATGATCTCGTTGAAAAATTTGGTGAAACAAAAGAAGGAAAGTGGCTTGCGGAAAATGCTTATCAATATGGATTCATCATCCGATACCCTAAAGGTAAAGAAGATGTAACAGGATATAAGTATGAGCCATGGCATCTAAGGTATGTGGGAAAAGAACATGCTAAGGAAATACATGATCGCGGGGTCACGTTAGAAGAATATTTGAAAAAGCCATAATTATATGAGAAGACAGCCTGTTTAATGGCTGTCTTTCTTAATGATTGAACTAATTGTCTATTTTCTTTAAGATAGAGAGAGAATGTATAAAGGAGCTTCTTTCAATGACCGATCTAAATATTTGGCTCGCTTTCGGCGCTGGACTGCTTTCTTTTATTTCACCATGCTGCTTGCCGTTATATCCAGCGTTCTTATCTTATATAACTGGAATATCGGTTCAGGAATTAAAAGAAGAACAGGCGATGCTCAGAAAGAGAGCGCTACTACATACCACCTTTTTCTTATTAGGGTTTTCCGTTATTTTTATTGTATTGGGTTTGTCTACAACAATTATCGGAGAAATTTTTGTTGAGTACCAATCCTTATTAAGGCAGATCGGAGCTATTATCATTGTCTTTTTTGGTTTAGTGGTCATAGGTGTTGTTTCACCTGAATTTTTAATGAAAGATAAAAAGATGAAATTTCAATCCAGACCAACTGGTTATTTTGGTTCTGTTCTTATCGGGATCGGTTTTGCTGCTGGCTGGACACCATGTATGGGGCCAATCCTTGCAGGAGTTATTGCACTCGGAGTATCCAATCCAGCTGCATCGTTAACCTATATGATTGCTTATGTATTAGGATTTGCTGTTCCATTTTTTGTTTTAAGTTTCTTTTTGGATAAGCTAAAAGTAATAAAAAAATTTAATCGTCAGTTTATGAAAGTTGGCGGAAGCCTAATGGTCATCATGGGTATACTACTTTATTTTAATTGGATGACTCAATTGACTTCATTTTTAATCAACCGTGTTTTTGGTGGATTCCAAGGCTTTTAAGGATATAGGAAGGGGAATTGCAACATGTCATCACGCTCAAATGATCTTATTTTAAAAACAACAACAACGATCATTGTATTCGTTATTTTAGCCTTTTCTGTAAACATGTTATTTGCAGGTCATAATGCACCTGGAGGGGGTTTTATAGGGGGATTGATGGGAGCGGGAGCGTTATTGCTTCTTTATATCTCCTATGGTCTGAAGCCAGTGGATAGAATTTTGCCGATCAATTTTACATACATGATAGCATCAGGTTTATTGATTGCCATATTAACCGGAGCGGGTTCTTTTGTTCTGAACGTTCCGTTTTTAAGTCATTCTTTTGGTTATTTTTATCTCCCCTTGTTAGGGAAAACAGAACTAGCTACGGCGATGTTGTTTGATCTTGGCGTTTACCTAACGGTTATTGGAGTAACGATGACGATCATCCTTTCCATTGCGGAAGACAAGGTTGAAAACGTTGAAGAGGAAGGTAACTGATCGTGTTCTTAATAGCTAGTACTTGTTTCGCCATCATCATGGGAATTATTATTTTTAACTTTAGAATGAGGGAAACGAGAGAACCTGTAACATCTAAAAAGATTATTATCCCACCAATTGCGATGAGCACAGGCTTTCTCCAATTTGTATTTCCTGCTTTCCATGTCACTTGGACCGAAGCAGGGGAGGCCTTTTTAGTCGGAATGATGTTTTCGATCTTTCTGATCATGACAAGTAAGTTTGAAATTAGGGGAGATCAAGTATACCTTGTTCGCTCAAAAGCTTTCATCTTCATCATCATCGGATTGTTTGCCATTCGCTTAGCGTTAAAATGGTATATCGGGGCTTCGGTTTCACTTTTTGAAACAAGTTCATTATTTTTCATCGTAGCCTTTGGTATGATCTTACCTTGGCGGTTAGCCATGTTATTTTTATTTAAGAAAAAGCAGAACGAGATTGCTTTATAGAAAAACCCCTGAACCTAAATTGGGTTCAGGGGTTTTTATGCGAGCAGTGATTGATAGGGTTTTATATCAATATTTTTCTTTTCCAGTGTTTTAATCAGCCATTTATGATCCCGTTTTGGCGTAGCGATGATATAGCCTCGTATGATTAAATCCTCTGTCATTGAATCTGCTTTTTCAGCTAAGGCGAGCTCACCGATCTTGCCTGCAATTTTTTCTTTTGCAACATCACGGAAAAGTTCAGGAACTGGAGCTACGAGTTCATTTAATAACTTTTTTTGTTCATCATTCCACAAGTGGATTGTCTCTTTAATATAATACTCCTGCCAATCCAAGATGGATTTACCATCTTCTTTTGGAAGGCGTTTTAAGAACTTCCGGAACATGAAATAACCACCAATGGCAAACATCGTAAACAAAAAAATGGACCAGAAAACGATAAAGGTGATGAACCATCCAGACAATGCATCCACCTCTTATGTATTTTATTTGGCGGGACCATGTGGGAATCGAACCCACCGGAGACGGCACGCGCCTCCCAAAAGGTTTTGAAGACCTAGGCAAGCACCAGCTACACATCTGGCCCCAAGGAAATGAATGAGAATAATTGAGAGATTCATTTATTACAAAGACTAGTATAGACTATTGAAATTTAAAATCCAAGTACATTGTTCTTCCTCTATGCGAGATTAAGGGTAGGGGAGGGGAGTCAGGACCAAATTAAGACTTCCAGTGTCTTTATTAATGATAGACCATCAAATTTTATCTTGTAAAGATCGATCTACATATTCGAAGAATGCACCCATTAGATGAGGTGATTTTCTTCAAAATAGGTGGTTAATTCACAAAAAATGATACAACAAAAAGTACAAGGGTTAATACCATTAATTCTATCGCAGGTACTATAATGCCTCTACCTGCAAATCTTTTATTCTCAAATACGTAATGAATAAGTACGATTACCACAGCTAACGATAGGCTTTCTATAAAAGTCAAAGAATCACCACTTTGCTATTGTTTGTATTTATACTTACTTTCTATCATACAAAGATTTTTGCTTTAATGATAGATACACTAAGATTTCTTTAGTGGATTGAAAGTATGCTCAAATAGATGCACTAATACAGGACGTGAACCTTGACTATAACAGTTCAACCAATATAACAGATGAAAATGAGCACTATAACAGCAACGCCTGTGGACAACTGTGAATAACTTGAGTTGTGGATAAACTGTGTGTATCCATAGGTGAATATTTATACAATTATGCATAAGGGGTTTGGGAAATAATTTTGTTTGACCAATGGTAAATGGTAGTATGATTAGATACCAAGGTATAAATCTTGTGTTTTTGTATTTCTTTTCATAAAGTGTAAAAGAGTATGAATATAGGTGGTTTTATCGATGACAATAAACTATTATACAATCGGTATGGCAGGTCATATCGATCATGGAAAGACAACCTTAACAAAAGCACTAAGTGGTGTGGATACAGATACTTTGAAGGAAGAGAAGTCACGCAAGATCACAATAGAACCAGGTTTTGCCCCGTTTCCTTTAACGGATAGCATCCATACATCAATCGTAGATGTACCCGGTCACGAAAAATTAATCCGTCAAATGATTGCGGGAGTTGCTGGGATCGATCTTGTTTTGTTGGTGATAGCGGGCGATGAGGGTGTCATGCCCCAAACAAGAGAACACTTTGAGATTCTTTCCTTTCTTGAAATTCAAAATGGAATCATTGTTGTTACGAAGTCTGATCTGGTTGATGATGATATGAAGTATCTTATTGAAGATGACATTTCTGAGCTGATCAAGGATTCTGTCTTTCAATCTTTTAACATTCATTTTGTTGATAGTGTATCCATGAATGGTATTGATGATCTAAAAAAAGCAATTGCTGCACATCTGGCAAATACAAACACAAGAACCTCATCTGGACCGTTTCGTCTGCCAATTGATCATATCTTTACAGTAAAAGGTCAAGGTACGGTTATTAGGGGAACCGTATACGAAGGTGAAGTTCATGAAGGTGATGAACTAGATATTCAGCCTGCCGGCGAAAAAGTGAAAGTGAGAAAACTGCAAGTTCACAAACAAAATGTTCAAAGTGCTATGGCTGGTCAGAGAGCTGCTATCAATCTTTCAGGAGGATCAAAGAACGATTTGAGGAGAGGCCATGTTTTACTAACCCCAGGGGTTTTTTCAGTCACTGAAACAGTGGACCTTGTATTAAACACGAGTAAAGAATGGACAAGCAAGTTAAAGCAGCGAACACAGATCAAGTTTTACACGGGAACCGCTGAAGTCATGGGGAAGCTTATATTATTTGATCGAAATGAACTAGAACACACTCCAGATCAAATTTTTTGTCAAGTGCGCTTGAACGAACCAATCGTTACTAAACGAGGCGACCGTTTTATCATCCGACGTCCATCTCCAGAAGAAACTATCGGAGGTGGAGCAGTGATCGATCCAAACGGAACAACTTATAAATTTGGACAAGATACCGTTCGAATGCTTCAGGAAAAGTTTGAAGGGACACCCGAAGAAAGAGTCTTACATACCCTTCAGAAGAATGGATCTTTGACACTTGAAGAATTAGTGAAGCTTACGGATATCGAAGAGAATTCATTAAATAAGATTATGCAAGAACTAGTTGATCAGCATTCAATTGTATGTTTGCAAGGATATTATATAGATAAAGTAACAATTGAACGATCAGAGACCGAAATTATTCAAAAGTTAAAAGCGTTTCATGATGACTACCCTTTAAGGCAAGGTATTCCGTTGGCTGAGGTTGTACAATCTTTAAAAGGCGGACTTCACCAAAAAGTAAGAAGGACGTTAATTGATAAATTGATTCAAACTTCTTCTATTAAAATAACTGATCAATTTCTTCACCTGCCTGCATTCGAATCACATTATCCGACGAAGTGGGAAAAACGCATGTCTCAAGTTGTAAAGAATCTGGAAGAGAAGAAACTTGAACCAGATGATCTATTTTCCATCTATCAAGAACAGCAATTACCGGAAGACCTTTTCTCAGATTTTAAGTATTTTTTGATTAATCAAGATAAAGCACTTGTTCTTTCTGACGATGTTTTAATTGGGAAGAACTCATTCGATTCGGCAGTTGAACTGTTAAAAAGTAAGAAAGAACAGAGTTTTACTGTACAAGAAGCAAAAAGCGTTCTTCATACTTCGAGAAAGTTTTTGATTCCGATTTTAGAATGTATGGATGCGAAAGGGTATACTGAGAGAGATGCTAATTTAAGGAAATGGGTGTAAGTATTGAAGGAACGTGCATTACGAGTCATGTTTTTTACTCCGTATTATCATCAAAATCGCGGGAATTCGACAACAGCAAGAAGAATCCAATACGGCCTGCAACAAGTAGATGTTTCTGTCTATATTTATGCGTACGAAGAAGAACCTTTTACACAAGAGATTCGTGAAAAGATGGAACAGGCAGATGTTTTTCATATCTTACAGTTTGCCCGTTTTTTAAGATGGGCTCAAAAACAACAGATCGCATTGAATAAACCGTACCTCATTACTTCAGGTGGAACAGATGTTAACCATTCGTTAAAAGAAGATGAAAAAAGGTATACTCCGCTCCTGCATAACGCAAAAGCAATAACCGTATTTACGGATAAGGCAAAAGAAGCACTCATAAATGATCACGGATTTTTAGATAAGGACGTTTATATCATTCCGCAAAGCGTTTACTTACCTGACCATAAGGGTGATAGGAAGGTAAAGTTGCCTAAAGGTTTACCAAAAATTTTATTGCCCGCTGGTCTGCGGAGTGTAAAAGATGTGCTCAATGCCGTACCTGTTTTAGAAAAATTAAAAGCTGAATATCCGCAGGTAGTGTTTTTGATCATAGGTGCAAATCTGGATGAAACGGTATTTGAAGAAGTAAGAGGTGCTTGTAAGAAATATGAGTGGCTTCATTATTTGCCTGAAGTTGATTTGTCTATGATGAAAGTAGTTTATCAGTGGGCGGATATTGTGATAAATACCTCTATTTCAGAAGGGCAGCCGACTTCTTTATTGGAAGCTATGAGTGTACATAGACCTGTTATCGCGAGAGATAACACGGGGAATACGAGTATTGTAAAAGATAAAGTGAATGGTCTTGTGTATCGTGATAGCAATGAATTATATGATTCTATATTAAAACTGTTATCAGATCCGATTTTTGTACAAAAAGTGATCCGGAACGGGTATCAGACTGTAAAAGAGAACCACAATATAAAAAAGGAAATCCAATCATACGTCACTTTGTATGAAAAGATAAAGGAGAGAAACGAATGAAAAAAATAGGATTATTGTTTGTAATACTAGCATTATTACTAGCAGCATGCGGTAAAAAGGAAGAAAAAAAGGACGCTGGCAAGAAGGATAATGTGTTTACAATAGGAGTTGTTCCTGCTCAAACAGAAGGTGAGATGAAGGGCGCGCTAGATAAACTTCAAAGTATCTTGAGTGAAAAAATGGACAGGGAAGTAAAAATCACCTCTTACCCTGATTACAATGGGGTAGTAGAAGCAATGAACTATGACAAGATCGATATGGCGTATTTCGGACCTCTTACTTATGTTGTTGCACAAGAGAAAAGCGGTGCTAAAGCAATCGTGACACAACTGATTAAAGGAGAACCTTATTATTATGCATATTTAATTACGCATAAAGACAGCAAGTATGAGAGTATTGACGATATGATAAAAGATGCCAAGAATGTGAGATTTGCT
The DNA here is from genome assembly GCF_023715845.1 of Fictibacillus phosphorivorans. GTDB lineage: Bacteria > Bacillota > Bacilli > Bacillales > Fictibacillaceae > Fictibacillus > Fictibacillus phosphorivorans_D. The sequence continues at coordinate 4,986 of NZ_JAMBOR010000002.1, read as the reverse complement.
TTTGGTGATCCTTCTTCAACATCAGGTTCCTTGATACCAGGAATCAAATTGAAGGATGAAGGTGTCTATAAGAGTGAAGCTGATAATGAATTTAAAAACGTGAGGTTCACTGGTTCACATGATGCTACTGCACTTGCTGTTCAAAATAAACAAGTTGATGTTGGTGCGATTGATAGTGCCATTTATGACAAGCTTGTTGAAGAAGGAACAGTGGATGGCAAACAGTTTAAAGTGATCTGGAAGTCTGAAAAACTGTTTCAATATCCTTGGGCAGTTTCAAAAAATACAGATAAAGAGACCATTAAAGAGCTGCAAGATATTTTCTTAGATATCAAAGACAAAGAAATCCTTGATGCATTTGGAGCTACCGGATTTACGAAAGCGGAGAACAAAGATTATGAAAGTATCCGTAAGGCAGCTATAAAAGAAGGTATGATTAAAGAATAGAGGGGAACAATGGTTTGGTTTAAAAAGAGACAGTTCATTGTCTATCTCATCATTGGTATTCTTGCAGGTTTTTGTATGAGATTGACAGAGTTCGACCTTTCTAAATTTCAAGACTTTAAAAACATGGGAGACTTTTTATCAAAATGGTTTCCCATGAACTTAGAAAGTCTTCCGTACTTATTTCAAGAAAGTCTTTTAACGATTGCAATCGCATTTTTAGGGAGTTTGTTCGGTTTAATTATCGGACTTCCGTTGAGTTTTCTAGCAGCACGAAATACGAGCGGCCATCGTTTGGTCTTCACCACAACTAGGTTTTATCTTAGTTTTTTGCGATCGGTCCCTGAATTTGTTTTTGGTTTAATATTATTAACTACGTTAGGGCTCGGCCCATTTCCGGCAGTAATTGCAATTGTTCTGCATAATATAGGGGTGCTAGGTAAACTCATCTCAGAATTGATTGAAGCATCTGATAAAGGTCCGATGGAAGCCATGTCTGCCGTAGGAGCTAATCGTTGGATCGGAAATCTCTTCGCCATCCTGCCGCAAATTTGGCCAAATGTATTGTCTCAATATTTTTACCGATTTGAAGTCGCGATCAGGACTTCCCTCATATTAGGGATGATTGGCGGCGGCGGAATCGGGCAGCAGCTATTTATTCATTTTAAGACATTCCAATATCAGCTAGTGTCTGTAGATGTTCTATTAATTATGATCATGGTGATTCTTGTAGATTACATTGGCGGAAAAATACGGGAAAAGGTAATTTAGGTGGTAAGATGATCAAATTTGAAAATGTGTCAGTTTTATATCCTGGTGCCTCAGAACCAGCTTTGAAGGATTTGAACATCGCGTTTAATAAAGGCGAATTTGTTTGTGTACTCGGAAAGAGTGGTGCAGGGAAATCTACCTTTATTCGTTGCATAAATGGACTCCAGCCGGTAACAGAAGGCACCATAAAATGGGGCGATAAATCGCTCACTGAAATGTCCCCTAAGGAGAATTTAGAAGTTCGACGTAAAACAGGGATGATTTTTCAGCATTTTAACTTGATCCCTAGGATGAGTGTTGTTCAAAACATTCTAACCGGATTATTCGGCTATAAGAAATCCTATGAAAATTTGCTTGGGTTATTTAATTCAAGTGAAAGGATGTCTGCTATAGAGGCGATCAATCAAGTGGAACTTACAGTCGAACCGACCAGGAGAGTAGAGAATCTGAGCGGGGGACAAAAGCAAAGGGTTGCAATAGCTAGAGCCCTCATCCAAAATCCAAAAGTATTTCTAGGTGATGAACCTGTTGCAAGTTTAGATCCAGGTACGGCTGAAAGGATTTTCCATCTCTTAAAAGATACGCATGAAAAACGTAATTTGGTGTCTATCATCAACGTTCATGATGTGGGTCTCGCAAAAAAGTTCGCCACCCGAATCATCGCTTTAAAAAAGGGAAGACTCATTTTTGATGGCTCCCCAGAAAATTTCGACGAAAAAGCTTTTGCTCAAACCTATAACTACTAAAAAAACTCCGGAAAACCCGGAGTTTTTTTAGTTTGCAATAATTGGTTTTTCTTTTCGTTCTGAAACTTTGCCAACAATACGTGCAAACTTTTTTCCTTCAGCATGAAGGCGTTTGATATATTCATCTGCTTCATTTTCTGGGAGACTTACTAGTAACCCTCCGGAAGTTACGGCATCACATAAAATATGCTGCTGCCAAATCTCAAGATGATCACCATACAGTACGTCTTCTTGTATCCAGCGATGGTTTGCTTTTGATCCACCAGGAACTACACCTTCGCGAGCCAGTTCTATTGTGCCAGGAAGGATTGGAACGTCCTCAAAATTAACTTGAATGGTAATATCTTCAGTACCTTTTGCTATTTCTGTTGCATGTCCGAGCAGGCCGAATCCGGTAACATCAGTAACAGCGTTAGGGGAGAGACCTTCTAAACACTCTGCAGCTGTTTTATTTAGTTCTGCCATCGTTTCGGTTACAAGATCAAGTTGTTCGGATGTTAGCTTGTCCTTCTTAATGGCGGTAGTTTGAATCCCGACACCGATTGGTTTAGTAAGAACGAGTGCGTCCCCAGGTCGTGCACCAATATTTTTGAACACTCTTGAAGGGTGAACAAGCCCAGTTACAGATAAACCGAATTTCGGTTCAGCATCGTCAATGGAATGCCCTCCTACAAGAACCGCGCCAGATTCCTTTACTTTATCAGAAGCACCTTTAAGAATTTCTGCCAATACATCATGACCTAATACTCCAATCGGAAAACCAACGATATTCATGACGGTAGTAGGACGTCCGCCCATTGCATAGACATCGCTTAATGAATTTGCAGCAGCAATCTGGCCGAACATATATGGATCATCAACGATCGGAGTAAAGAAATCAACTGTCTGAATCATAGCGAGTTCGTCCGTTAGTTTATAGACTCCAGCATCATCAGATGTATCAAGCCCCACTAATAGGTTAGGGTCATATTCTCTTTCTGGTAAGTGACGCAAAACTTGCGCCAGGTCTTCAGGACCAATTTTGCAGCCTCAACCACCTTTTGATGAAAGATGAGTAAGTTTTATTTTATCATTACTTGTCATAGGTTTAACGCACCTCCTAAAGGTAGTATAAACAATTTTTTTGTTTATTGGCTAAGGATATACTAAAATAGTGTTAAAAAGGAGGATGAATGATGAAAATTAGTATTGAATTCTGCATGATGTGAAACTTTGCACCAAAAGCCGCGAGTCTCGCGGAAGACCTTTTCAGCCATTTCCGCTCAACAATACCTTCCCTGGAACTTATACCAAGTTCAGGCGGGGTCTTCGAAGTATCGGTTAATGGCAAAAATATTTATTCGAAAAAAGAAACTGGCGAGTTCCCAGATCATGAATTTATCATTCAAGAACTTGAAAAATTAAAAGCTTAAATGGAAATTCCTCCTTTAAGGATATCTATTTAAGCCTTTTAGGAGGAGTTTCATTTGCACAAGTCTGACCTTTTAAGGCAATTGCCTTCAGTTCATGAAATAACGAAAGAAATCAGTATTGAAGTGAATGGTATCAATGAGAAGGAAATAACACGTACTGTTCGAGATACGGTCGCGCTTTGGCGAACTCGTATTCAACATGATTTACATGCCGTTGACTTGAACACTGATATCCATGAACTCATAAAACAAACCGTAATAAAAAAATTAGGCAGTCATAATAATCAGATCCACAAAGTCATCAACGCGAGCGGTGTCGTCATACATACGAACCTGGGAAGATCCAGGCTAAGTGAGAAGGCAGTTGCAAGAATGACCGAAACCGCTTTTATGTATTCAAATCTGGAGTATAACCTTGAACAAGGAAAGAGAGGGTCAAGACACGACCTGACAGAAGACTTAATCAAACGAACCACTGGTGCCGAAGCTGCTCTCGTTGTAAATAATAATGCTGCAGCAGTTTATCTCATCTTAAAGGCTCTAGCAAAAAACAGGGAAGTTATTGTTTCCCGAGGTGAACTTGTTGAGATCGGAGGTTCCTTCCGTGTTTCATCGATCATGGAAGAGAGCGGAGCACGGTTAAAAGAGGTAGGTACAACAAATAAAACGCATTATGCTGACTATGAAAACGCGATGTCTGATAATACAGCGATGGTTATGAAAGTACATACGAGCAACTTTAAAGTGATTGGATTCACAAAAAGTGTTTCTTCTGAAGAATTAAGGAAACTTAAAAAAAATTCACCAGAAGTTATTATTTATGAAGATTTAGGGAGTGGGGCACTTTATCCATTTCAATCACATGGAATAGGTGAAGAGCCAGTGGTTTCTTCGATAATCGATCAAGGGATTGATTTAGTTTCATTTAGCGGAGATAAACTGTTAGGTGGGCCGCAGGCAGGTATCATCGCTGGTAAAAAGAAATATATCGATATTTTAAAGAAACATCAGCTCGCTCGTGTCCTTCGTGTCGATAAATTTACGATCGCGGCATTGAATGAAACCTTGAATGCCTATCTTAATGAAGAAATTTTATCTATTCCGACAGTTAGGGATATTTTAAAAACACCTTATGAGATTAAGATGAGAACCCGTAGGATAAAAGATCAAATTATTCCGCGCCCTAATCTGGAGATTAGTATTACAGATGACTTTTCAAAAGTGGGCGGTGGCACAATGCCCGAAGTTAGACTCCCAACTTCCTGTTTGGTTTTAAAACATGATAATGGCGCGTCTTATTTGGCTAACCTTTTACGCGATAACCATATACCGATCATTGTACGGATAAAGGATGAAGAAGTACGTCTTGATCTCAGGACAGTTACTGAGGAAGAAGAAGTTATAATCGTTGAAGCGATCAATGCATTAGATGGATAACGTATGTAAGGTGATAACCGCTATATCCAAAAAAGATGGGTTTGTCCATTGAACTGTTCCCTTTAAATTAGACAGTTTATAAAAAGTCCATTTAAGCAGCTATTAGATGACCTCGGAATTGTTCCGGGGTCATTCTGCTTAATGTCCATTGATATCTTTCTGTATTGTAAAATTCT
>NZ_JAMBOR010000029.1 GCF_023715845.1 Fictibacillus phosphorivorans | reverse complement strand
AAAATAAAAAAATATATGCACAGCGCAAAGAAACGATTGAACGGGTTTTCGCTGATGCAAAAGAAAAGCATGGTATGCGATGGACGAAGCTCAGAGGGCTCAAAAAAGTTTCCGCGCACGCGATGCTCACTTTCGCTGCCATGAACCTTAAAAAACTGGCAAACTGGACATGGCGAGGGCCATGTCCAGTGTAATAAAGGTCTAAAAATCCCTGAAAAACGAATAGGTAACGAACAAACCCCATCTCAAATTGATTTGAGATGGGGTTTGTCTACGTTCTGATAGAACTTCCTCGGAAGTTCTATTTTTTTGATGATAACAACATTAAACTTTAACAGAGCCTTTTGATATAAAAAAGGGCTTGAACTCAAAGTTTTTACACTCCAAGTCAGCCCCACTTTCAAGATATTTATATCGTCTTTAAAAACCGGTCGATCCGGCGCATCGCTTCTTCAAGCTTTTGAACGGATGTCGCATAAGAACACCGGACATGTCCCTCACCGCTCTCACCAAAAACACTTCCCGGTACAACAGCAACCTGCTCTTTCATCAGAAGCTGTTCAGCAAACTCTTCAGATGAAAGTCCTGTCTTTTTGATTGAAGGAAATACATAAAAGGCACCACCTGGTACATGGCAGGATAAACCCATATCCTCTAATGCATGAATGACCAAACTCCGACGCTGGCGATAGCTTTCCTTCATTCTCACTACATCTTTCTGTCCATTAACGAGTGCTTCAAAAGCAGCATGCTGAGCCATGGTAGGCGCACACATCATCGTATATTGATGGATCTTTAGCATAGCTTGTAAAATCTCTTTAGGACCGCAGGCAAAGCCTAATCGCCAGCCTGTCATAGCAAATGCTTTTGAAAATCCAGAAATTAAGATCGTGCGGTCTCGCATATTTCTCACAGCAGGAAAGCTTGTATAGGGTTCATCGTACGTAAGTTCCGCGTATATCTCATCTGAAATAACGAGCAGGTCATGTTTCTCCACGACCTCCGCAATCCTTTCTAAATCTCCCTTCGACAACACCGTGCCTGTTGGATTATTGGGACTGCATAGCATAAGGACTTTCGTCTTTTCGGTTACGGCAGCTTCAATCGTTTCAGGCTGAAGCTTGAAATCATCTTCGCTGTACGTATTCACCGGAACAGGCACTCCGCCTGCCAGTGTGACGGTTGGTGCGTAAGATACAAAACTTGGTTCAACGACAATGACTTCTTCACCTGGATTCACGACCGCACGCAATGCGAGATCAATCGCCTGTGAAGCACCAACGGTTACCACCATCTCCTCTTCAGCACTATACGTAACACCAAAGCGTCTTTTCATATAGCGAGCAATCTCTTTTCTTAACTCCAACAGACCAGCATTGGCAGTATAAGCCGTATAGCCTTGCTCTAGTGAATGATAACTGGCTTCTATTACATTCCAAGGTGTAACAAAATCCGGTTCACCTACACCTAAAGAAATCACGTTTTCCATAGAGGAAGCGAGGTCAAAAAAACGACGGATCCCTGATGGTTGAATCGATTGAACGGTATTTGATAAATAGTTTGACGTTGTCATGGCGACACCACTATGCGTTTATCTTCATCATTATCACGAAATACAATACCGTCATGCTTGTACTTCTTCAAAATGAAGTGAGTCGTTGTAGATATAACCGAATCTAAAGTCGATAGTTTTTCAGAAACAAAACGTCCGACTTCAGCCATCGTCTTCCCTTCGATCGATACCGACAGATCGTAAACACCAGACATAAGGTATACCGCTTTAACCTCAGGAAAACGGTAAATACGTTCTGCTATTTTATCAAAGCCTACACCACGCTTAGGTGTAACTTTCACATCGATCATGGCTGTTACCGCTCCATCTTCAGTCCCTTTCGTCCAGTCAATAATAGCTGAGTAACCGAGAATCACTTTTTCTTTTTCAAGCTTTTCTATGATTTCCTGAGTTTCTTCTTCTGAAATACCCATTAACCTGGCGATCGTCGCTGTTTCTAGACGTCCGTTTTTTTCAATTAATTGCAACAGTTCGCGTTCTGTAGAATCCAAATCAATCAACTCGCTTTTAGTAGAATATGCTGAACATTATAACAAACCCTCTGTATTAAGCCACTTACCTTATCAATTTTCGGGAGTTCCATTTATTTCCTTTATCGTGTTGTATGCATGAAGAGCAACTATCTTCATATTATCCAAACTAGCCCTTTTTATCTCCAGCATATTGAAAATATCCCTGAATTTTGTCACCAATAAAATATTCGAATACGTTTCTATGTAGTTCTTTTCAAAAGCTTGTAAGGGTCTCAATTTTTTATATCCATCTAGGACAGCTCCAAAAACGTTCTCTGGGAAACTTCGTTTTATTACGGCTAAATCATGAATCCGGTATCCATATGCACAATGATCAAAATCGAAAAGTGAAAATCCATCTTCCTCGCTATAAAAAAAGTTGGATGGATTCGGATCACCATGAATGATCCCGTACCCTTGATGGGTTTTAGGTAGTTCATTCAATCCTTCTATAAGTTTGTTAAAACATTTATTGAAGAAGGAAATGTCACCAAAACCAAACATGTTAGTGTATTTCTCGATATGGTATAAAGGGTCCTCGATAAGACTCTTAGCGTTTAAATGACCCCTAGAAAAATCGCTTTGAAATGATTGTGCAGTCAAATGCAGATTTGCTAATAATACCCTAGTTTCATAGCTTGTTCAATCGTTAAACTTTCATCTATTGGTTTACCCGCCGCATATGGAAATAGAGCTAAATAATGATTTTCTCCATTATTGGTAATGACACTTATCGTTTCGTTATTTTTATTAACAACGGGAGGTATGACGGCTAGACCATTTAAATAGAGGTAACGAAGCAAATCTAACTCAAATTGTATATCATCACTGCTGCGTAAATAATATTTACCGTTCAAATACACCCTTAAAATGAACTTCTTCGTAGTAGTCTGGATAATATAGTGGTCATTAAAACTACTTCGTAGAAGCTTACAACTTAGTGGTGCAATTAAATGATATTTGTCATATAAAAATGAAACCAATCGTGTCTCATCAAAGGTTTTGGTTGATCCCTCCATTAAATTCCTCCATCATTTCTTATTAAAAGCAAACCTTATCATACTTCATTATTTATTCTTCCTAAGCAGTTAATTACCCTATTGGAATTTTCTTGTGTAATAAATTTAAAAGAGCGGATACACCCCCATTTGCCTGGTGGTACCCACCAACCACACCCTTTCCCAATTATTTTCCCACAAATTATTTAGTAAATTTTCTTAGCTTTTAATAAAAAATTTACTGAGAGATCCTTAAAACCTTTATCGAGTTTTGTCGTATTTTAGAATAAACAAAGGGATCTTGTCATTAATTATTTTCCGAAAATACAGAAAACTTATTGAAAGCCCCTTTTATAGGTGTTAGTATATAAAACATAAAAAGTAAAATATTTAGTAAATTTCATGAAAATTTTTATTTAGATTTACTAAATGAGGGATAAAGAGGTTTTACAGATGGCTACAATCAAGGATATTGCGGACAAGTCTCAAGTATCTGCATCAACTGTTTCGAGAGTCTTAAATAATGATGAAACGATTTCTGTACAAGCTGAAACAAAGGCTCGCATTCTTCAAGTTGCAAAAGAGCTTGGTTATAAAACTATTTTAGAAAGGCGAATGAAGCAAAAACAGCAGGAATCAAAAAAAGCTTTATCAGTGGGGATTATCGTATGTCAATCACTCGACGAAGAGTTCAGCGATCCCTATTTCTTTTCCATTCGTCAAGGAATTGAGATGGAACTGGTCAGACAAGGAGTCAAAGCAGTAACGTTTCGGTTACATGAAACGGAAACAAATGAAATGATGGACACCCTTGACGGGTTGGTGGTTGTCGGGCGGCTGAAAGAATCAGCGTTGAAGGCCATTAGTAAAGTAGAAAATGTCGTTTACGTCAATCATTCCCCTAACGAAGACCTTTACGATGCAGTAGTCATTGATTTTGAAAGAGCGACGGAAAAGGTTTTGAGGTACTTTTTAGAAGCTGGATACAAAAAAATGGGTTATATAGGTGGCCGGGAGAAGGAGCATATAAAAAATAAAAAATTCAACTCCGAAGATCAACGACAAACAACATTTGAACGATTTATGAAAGAAAAGGAATTATATAATCCCGATACTGTATTTATCGGAGAGTATTCAATGGCCCATGGCTATGAACTGATGAAAAAGGCCATACAATCTGACAATCTCCCCGAGGCATTTTTTATCGCCAGTGACCCCATGGCTATTGGTGCTTTAAGAGCCTTACAGGAAGCTAATCTCAAGGTACCGGAAGATGTTGCGATTATCGCTTTTGACGATATCGAAGCAGCAAAGTTTACTAGCACCCCTTTAACGACAATAAGAGTCCATACGAGGGAAATGGGAAAAACGGGTGTAAAACTTTTACTTGACCGATTAAAAAACGGAAGAGAACTTCCATTAAAGATCACGCTACCAACAGAATTAATCGTAAGGGAAAGCTGTGTAAAAAAATAAGAAGTTAAACTTTTAAGGAGGTGGTTATTTGTTCCCTTTATTGAAGCCTGTTACCGCTTCAATACTGATCATTTCTTGTGTGTTCATTTGGAATGATTATCAGTTTGCGATTTTCTTCCTCCAAGCTGAAGAGGTTAAAACGATTACGGTCGCACTGGCTGGTTTCTTTGGTGAAAATGCAAGTCGGATGAATCTAGTGGCAGCCGCTGCGATCATGGCTGTACTGCCAATGGTTGTGCTCTTCTTAGCTTTACAAAAGCACTTTGTTAAAGGATTAGCATCTGGATCAGTTAAAGGTTAAATGTTCGAAAACATTCATAGTGGAGGTTACGATATGTCTAAAATTACATTTCTTGGTGCAGGAAGTACGGTATTTGCGAAAAATGTACTTGGAGATTGTATGTTGGTTGACGCGTTGGACGGATTTGAATTTGCATTATTCGATATTGATGAGCAGCGTTTACGGGATTCAGAGCAAATGCTCAATAATTTAAAAGAAAGCCTTGCGAAAAATGTTACCATAAAGTCTTACATGAATCGGAAGGAAGCTTTAAATGGAGCAAAATATGTGATCAATGCCATCCAAGTTGGTGGTTACAAACCAAGTACCGTCATTGATTTTGAAATTCCAAAGAAATATGGATTAAGACAAACCATAGCAGATACAGTAGGAATCGGCGGGATTTTCCGAAACTTACGTACAATCCCTGTGATGCTTGATTTTGCAAAGGATATGGAAGAGGTTTGTCCTGAGGCATTGTTTATGAATTACACGAATCCAATGGCTGTTTTGACCGGTGTTATGAACCGATTTACAAGTATTAACACGGTTGGTTTATGCCATAGTGTTCAGGTATGTACGAGGGATTTGTTCGATGCATTAGGAATGGATCGAACAGGTGTAAAGGAAAAGATTGCTGGGATTAATCATATGGCATGGCTGCTTGAAGTAAGTAAGGATGGCGTTGATTTGTACCCTGAGATTAAACGCAGAGCCCGTGAAAAACAAAAAAGGCAGCATGAAGATATGGTTAGATTCGAGTTGATGGATAAGTTCGGCTATTATGTTACCGAATCCTCTGAACATAACGCCGAGTATCATCCGTATTTTATTAAATCGAATTACCCTGAATTAATCGAGCGATTCAATATTCCTTTGGATGAATATCCGCGCCGTTGTGAAAACCAAATTAACCAATGGGTAGCTATGAAAGACGACTTGGTGAATAATAAGGCATTGGATCATGTTCGTTCTCACGAATATGGTTCACGGATTATTGAGGCGATTGAGACAGATGTTCCATTTAAATTTGGCGGGAACGTGTTGAATACAGGCCGTCTGATTAGTAATCTTCCTGAGAAAGCCTGTGTTGAAGTCCCATGCATCGCGGATCGAAGCGGCATCACACCAACCTATGTAGGAGATCTTCCAGAACAATTGGCGGCATTAAATCGTACCAATATTAACACGCAATTGCTCACCATCGAAGCCGCTATGACCTTGAAAAAGGAATACATCTATCAGGCAGCGATGCTTGATCCTCATACAGCTTCGGAATTATCGATGGATGATATTATCTCTTTATGTGATGACTTAATGGAAGCACACGGAGAATGGCTTCCGAAGTTTACGAGTGATAGAGTAATAGCTGCAAGATCGTAAAGATATATAAGCCCGGACATTGTCCGGGCTTAATTGATCAAACACAAAATTTCCACCATGAATCCACCTGGTGCTTCCACATAGAACGTGTACCCATGTGACTCTTGTGGAGGCTCTACTGCAAATCCATCTTCTTTCAATCTTTGATTGATATGATCAACTTGTTCTTTATTCTCCTGTGGGAAACCAATATGGAAAGTCTCTGGATACTTAACATTCTTCCCTTTCATTAGAGTCAGAATCATACCACCATCATCCATCATCACTGCAAAAGCTTTTCCTCTGCTCCCTACACATTTCAATCCAAAATACTTTTCTAAAAACTCACGAGATGCTGAAACATCGGTCACTGTCAGGTTTATATGATTTAGTTTCATGATGCTCACGCCCCTTCTTTTAATTAAACCCCAAAAAGTTAGTTCGTTCCTTTTTAAATCCATAGTAGCGGTACACATCAAATATATTTATAATCTTATAGGAAACTTCATATTTTGTCAGACCATCTAAACATTCAATGGAGGAATAATAGATGAATATTTTGTTTTACCTACTGGTAATCGTGACGGCCAATGTTGTCACAGCGTCAACCATGCCATTAGTGGCTGGTAAATTAATCATCCCTTATGGAACCTTTTTTATTGGCCTTACTTTCATACTAAGAGACCTAGTACAAAGAAAGGTTGGTAAGAAAAAAACATATGGTGTGATTGCTATTGCTCTACTAGCATCAGCATTAACTTCTTATTTACTGGGAGATACACTTTATATCGCAGCTGCTTCTGCCTTAACATTCGTTCTTTCAGAGTCGATTGATACGGAGATCTATTCAAGAATGAATGCTCCCTTTTATAAACGTGTCTTATACAGTGGAGCGGTTTCTAGTCTAGTAGATTCTACGATCTTTGTTATCGTGGGATTATCACCGATTGGTGCTGGTTTCTTATCTTGGGATCTCGTACCCTATGCGATACTTGGACAATACTTAGTGAAACTACTCATTCAAGTCTTTATTTCTATGATTATGCGGAAACAAAACACGTTCAAAGAACTTACTTCCAATTAAACGTTAAAACTCGCTAATGATTGTTTTAGCGAGTTCTTTATTGTTCGGATGCTGTCTTAATCTTTTCTTCTACTGGTTATTTTTGCAAGAAAAAAACATCTACCTCATTTATCGGGGGAGATGTTTTTTCTTACTTGTTGTGCGAACGTTAATCCTTTAATAATGGAGGTACAGCCTTATATCCTGCGGCTTGATAGATTCTCTCAGTCAGCTTTACCACTTCTTTCGCGAAATCTCCAGGCACCATTACATCGTGATGACCAAGGATTGCAGCTATAAAACTTTTATCCGGATTCGTCTTTTGCTGAGGGAGTTCAGGATTAACGGGATCTTTACCATTCTGACGAAGAACGATCTTCCCGTTATCATAAAAAATGCCACCATCTTCTCCACAAAAAACATATGTTTCATGCCAACATGGAGCATTCCCAACAATATTTAGCCCTGCCACAACATTTTTTTCAAATCGTATCGTCGAAAATGAATCCTGTTCTACAGGTGTTTGATGCTGCTCCAGTTTGGATTCAACTTCAATTGGTTTTAACCCTGTAGTCCATAATAGTACGTCTACAATATGACTTCCAGAATCCATCAGCATTCCTCCACCCGATAACGATGGATCTTGGCGCCATGTCCCACTGGTCAGCATTTTCCAATCCTGATAGAGAGAAGCGGTTACGGATGTGAGTTTTCCAATGGTTCCATTTGATATGGCATCACGGATATAAAGGAAGGCCGGCTCAAAATGTCTTTGATAAGAAACTTGAAGAACTTTGTTTTCCTTTTTGGCCAATTTGATAAGTTGTTCTGCCTCTTCTAGTGAACAAGCCATTGGCTTCTCAATCAGCACATGACAATTATGGTTAATGGAATCGACCACTTGTCTAAAATGAAGGGTATGTGGTGAACAAATAACCACCGCATCCATCGGGATGTTGTCTAGCATATCAAGGTGGTCGTCAAACTGTCGAACCTCTTCAAGATTGAACGTCTCGATCAATACCTCTCTGTTTTTAGGATTGGGATCTGCAACCGCTACGATTGTCGCGTTCTCTAATTCTCCCAACTGTTTAACATGTACATGAGAAATACCACCTGTACCAATAATACCGATTTTTACGTTTTCCACTTATATTCCTTCTCTCATTAAAGAATTTTTTTACACGATCTCTTTAATTTATTAGGAAGGTTCATTATTTTGAAACAAGATTCGGTTGTTCTTGGAAATAAACGGCTTTCCCCGTTTTTGCAGATTCATAGATTGCCTCTAAGATTTGAGTCACGACATATGCTTGTTCAGGTTTCACAACAGGTTCTGTGTCATTGATAATGTTATCAATCCATAAACGGGCTTCTAAATCAGCATCTGATTCTGATTTCCCATCATAAAATGCAACTCCGCCAGCACCTAGATCAACATTAGTTGTATAAAGCTTACCGAAGTTTTCTCCGTTTACTCTTAGGCCGTCCTTCATATCGGCTCCGCCTTCTGTTCCGCTCAGTGAACACTTTGCTTCATCCACATCTAAAGAATTTAATGCCCAGCTTGCTTCTAAAACAATCGTGGCACCATTTTCCATTGTGATGAAACCAAATGCAGAATCTTCAACAGTAAACTTATCGGGATCCCATGGGCCCCAAGCGTTCGCAGCATCTCTCTTCTTATTTAATTTATGATAAGTCGAACCCATAACCGATTTTGGTTTATAGTTATCCATCATCCACAAGGTCAAATCAAGAGCATGTGTACCGATATCAATTAACGGGCCGCCTCCCTGTTTTTCTTCATCAAGAAAAACTCCCCAAGTAGGTACTGCTCTGCGGCGAATCGCATGTGCTTTCGCAAAATAAATCTCTCCCAGGTCGCCTCGTTCACATACCTTATGTAAATACTGGCTGTCTGGACGGAAACGGTTGTTATAGCCAATCGTCAGTTTTTTGCCTGAACGTTTAGCAGCTTCCACCATTTGACGAGCTTCCTCTGACGTTTTTGCCATTGGCTTTTCACACATAACATGCTTGCCGGCATTTAGGGCTGCTACAGAAATTTCCGCATGGGAATCGTTCGGAGTGAGTACGTGAACGACCTCGATGGACTCATCCTTCAATAACGCTTGGTAATTGTCATAAACTTTTGCATCCTTATTGCCATACTCCGCTGCTGCTTTTTGAGCTCTTTCCACAAGCACATCACAAAATGCAACCATCTCAACATTTTTTAGCCTTGATAAACTTGGCATATGTTTCCCATTTGCAATCCCACCACAACCGACAATAGCTACTTTTACTGTTCTAGACATTTTCTTCCTCCCCATATGAATTATTTAAAATATACTGCAAGATGTTCTTTTGCTTTTATGATTCCTTGACGCTCTTTTTCGAGTGATCCCCAATAACGATGATCCTCTAGTTCAATACTGACTGGACCCGTATATCCGATTTTTTCTAAACGCACGGCGACCTTTCCCCAATCAACGTCACCTTGTCCTGGAATGGTGTAACGCCATGAGCCTTCTGAAAAATCGTATTTTGCACCAAAAGTGGCTGGAATAACCCCACATTCATATAACTCATCATGTAATATTTCAGTATCTTTCCCATGACAATAATGAACTCTCTCTCCAAATTCACTTAAAAATCTTAAATGGTCGATGCCAAGTCGAACTAAATGAGATGGATCATAATTAACACCAAAATGTTTGGAAGGAACCTCATGGAACATAGCTCTAAGTATTTCAGGTGTACAGCCTAATGTTGGATAATAAGGTGCTGGTCCTGGCCATCCTTCTAATGCTATATAGAGGTCCTGCTGCTCAGCATGTTTGACGATACGAGGAAAAGTCTCTTTCCAAATTTCAAATGCATGATCACGCGGCATCGTAAGATCCTCTGGAACCAGACACATGAAGATCACTTTTCCACCTAGCTCAGCAACTTCGGTCAGTTGATGTTTAAGTGCTTCCTCCGCTTCAGATCGACTATTTTCATCCTTACTTAATAACTTGGTTTGACCAACCACACCTAGTCCATCGATAGAGCCGACTTCAAGACCTTCCTTTTCTAAAATGGATTTTACTTCTTGGTTATAATAGGGTACATCTATGACCTCTATCCCAATACTTGAAGCCAAGTTAGCAACCGACTCTATTCCGCCTTCCCCCATTTTCGGGGGTATTCTCATCCCAATTTTCTTATTCAAATAAAACCCTCCTACTATTTTATAATCTAGAATTCTATTTAATACCCGAGAATGTAATACCTTTTATAAATGTTTTTTGTAAAAAGAAGAATAGGATAATCACAGGAACAGTCATCATGGTTGATACAGCCATCATGAGACCCCACTCTGAGCCTTTTTGGCTTTGGAACTGCTGTAATCCTAGTGAAAGCGTGTATTGCAGGGAATCCGTTAAATAAAGCAATGGTCCCAGAAAGTCTGTCCAGCTAGCCATAAACTGAAATAGACCGACTGCCAAAACAGCTGGTTTTGCCAGTGGAAGCATAATCTGCCAGTAGATTCGAAATTCGCCAGCTCCATCAATCTTTGCAGCTTCTCTTAAACTATCAGGCAACCCCATGAAAAATTGTCTTAATAGAAAGATATAAAAAGGAACACCGAAAAAGGCAGGAATGACTAATGGGTATGGTGTTCCCACCATGCCTAACTTCTCAAATAATAAAAATAACGGGATCATGGTCACTTGACCAGGTATCATCATGACTCCAATCGTTATGATAAAAAGAATATTCCTGCCTGGCCATCTGAGTTTCGCGAAACTATAAGCAACAAGCGGGCAGGAAATTACAACCCCAATCGTACTTACAAAGGTAATAACTAAGGTGTTTTTTAAATAAGTGAAGAAAGGTATGTAAGACATCGCATTCGTGTAATTGCTCCACTCCACTGGTTTTGGTATCCATTCTGGCGGGAATGAAAATATTTGTGTCAACGGCTTTAATGATGTGGATACCATCCAAACAAACGGGATCATAAAGAAAATTGATGCCGTAATGAGGACGATATGTGCGGAGTAACGGGAAACTTTCTTTTTCATTGTTGCATCCATGGTTTCTGCCTCCTTATTTACCTTGATAATGGACCCAGCGTTTAGATGTAAGAAACACAAATGCAGTTAATCCCATGATAATCACAAACAGAATCCATGCCATTGCAGAGGCATAACCCATTTTAAAGAACTTAAAGCCGTTATCGTATAGATACATAACATAAAAGGTTAACGAATTTGCAGGCGTCCCCTGTCCTTGTGTTAACGCATAAGGTAAAGTGAATTGCTGGAAAGCACCGATAATCCCCATTACAAGATTAAAAAAGATAACGGGTGTTAATAGGGGAAGAGTAATATGAAAGGTTTTCTGAAACCAATTTGCTCCATCTACTTCTGCAGCGTCATAATAGTCTTCTGGGATATCACCAAGGCCTGCCAGATAAATAACGACTGCCTGTCCGATTCCCCATAATGACATCAAAATAAGAGATGGCTTAGACCACGTTTCACTTCCGAGCCACGCTGGGCCATCAATTCCAATTGAATTTAGAAAGCCGTTCACAAGACCGAATCCTGGATTTAATAGCCACATCCACAAAACGGCAAGGGCCACATGTGGAACAAGTGTTGGTAAGAAAAAGATGGTTCTATAAACAGCCATACCTTTCACTTTCATGTTTAGCAACATGGCAAGTGCAACACCAAAGAAGATGCTTAATGGTACATAGTAAATCACAAAGTAAACGGTGTTATAGACTGATTTCCAAAATAACGGATCGTGCATGAGTTCTTTATAGTTCTCTAAGCCGATAAACTCTCCTGGCTGAAGGATACTGTATGTTGTAAAACTAAAATAAATCGATGAGAACAATGGGATTGCATAAAAAACAAGTAAGCCGATAATCCATGGAGATGCAAATAAGAGTCCGTGTTTGTATTGTCCCCATTTCGATTTTTTCTTTTTGGGAACAATTTTTAATTGCTTGCCAGTTGGTGTTTTTGGGGACTCGATTTGTTCAACGACTTGCGCATTTGCCTTCAATTTCATCCTCCCCTTCTTTAATAGTGTAAGCACCTTTTTAAAAGGCTGTTTTCGTAAAATTTGTTACATTTGGGAGTAGTTGATTTCCGTTACAGGATGCTCGCTTTCCGCGGGGCAGGCGATGAGCCACATTCGAACGTTTCACTCTTAAGTGTCTCACCTGCCAGCCTGTCCCGCAGGAGTCTCGCACCTTTCTCTCCAATCAACTATCAATGAAGTCAATAAAAATAAGATTCGAAAGCAACAATCTATTAGAAAAGAGCCTTTTAAAAAAAAGGGGGAGAAGGTAAACCTCCCCCTCATTCTTTATTTTTTAAGCTCTTTATTCACTTTGTCATTTACCTTATCTAACAATTTTTTTGGTGTACCATTTCCTCGCGTCGCATTTTCAACGGCACTTGCTAGTTCATTCCAGTACAATGAACCTTGTGTCATAACTGGTCTATGATGGGAGTTAGGTAGAATTTCAACAAATTCTTTTAGAATCGGGTCGTTTTTATATCCTAGTTCTTCATTGACAGAATCGATTACTGAGAAATCTCTAGCAATTCCGCTAAAGATTTTTTGCCCTTCTTCACCACTAAAGAACTTCATAAATTCCCATGCAGCCTCTTTATTTTTTGCACCTTTAGGCATAACAACTGACCAACCGCCTGACCACGTAGTATGATTCTCTCCAGTTGGAGTCGGCATTGGGAAAACACCGTAATTTAAATCGGGTTTGAATTTTTTAATAGCAGATACTTCCCATGGTCCGCTTACTTTCATACTTAGCTGCCCCGATAAGAAAGGATCCATTGCACCTGAACCTTGAGAATCCGTGAATCCAGCGATGTCCTCGACATTATATTTCTTAGCAAAATCAGCTATCCATTCCAGCGACTCAACGACCTTTGGATCATTTGCTGTTGCAGTTTTTGTTTCAGGGTCATAGAAATCTCCTCCAAACGCCCAGCCCCAGCCATATAACCAGCCTTGGCCGTACCATGGAATAAAGCCAATTCTCTTAAACTTCTTTCCTTTTTTAATCGTTAATTTTTCAGCTGCTTCTTCTAATCCTGCAATATCTTTCGGTGGATTTTCAGGATCCAATCCTACTTCTTTAAAATGGTCTTTATTATAATAAACAAGCCGGGAATCCGTTGTAGTTGGCATTCCGTATAATTTCCCTTCGTAGCTCGCCTCTTCCCATGCAAATGGGTAATACGTATCTTTCGTAACTCCGCTTTCTTCAGCTAGCTTAGACAAATCCTCTAATGAACCTTGCGCTGCCCAAGAACCGATTTCAAACCGATCAAAGTAAGCAACATCTGGTGGATTTCCTCCTGAAACAGCCGTTAGTAGTTTTTCATTCTGTCCCTCACCCTGATTTGCCGTGTAAACAGCATTTATTTTGATGTCGGGATTTTTTTTCTCAAAAGCTTTTATGACTTCTTCAACAGCTTCCCCCGTAACATCTGTCATAGGATGCCAAAATGTAACGGTTGTTTGATCTCCGTTTCCTTTTGAACTACTTGAATCTGATGAGCATCCAGCTAAAAGCATTGAGAATGTTAAAACGAAAACAAATGCTAGTAATCCAACCCTTCTTTTGCTTTGCTTCATGTTAATCCCCCTTCATTTTTAATAAAATGCTAGTTTTTGACTAAATCTATTATGTACTTCTAGAAGCCCAGTTTAATTAAGCGCTTACATATCATATGTTATTGATAATAACAACTTAGGTTATTTACTAATAATATATCAATAGATTACTAACCGAAACATTATATGTCAATATATTTTTTGAATATTCAAAAAAACACCCCTTAAGTGGGGTGTTTTATATCTTTGATTTGATTTTGACTTTTGTCGATAATCCCTCGACTAATGAATAATCTAACTTCGTCAACTCTGGGATCTTCTCACCTTTAAAGTGCATCATTAATAACTCAACAGCCTTGCTTCCCATTTCTTGCTCGTGTTGACGTAAATGTGTAAAAGCGGGTTGATCAAAATAATTCTCAGGATAATCAAAACATACAAGCGAATAATCTTCAGGAACCCTTTTCCCTAAGTCATTTATTACCTTGTTCAATAACAGAGCCAAACCATATTCACAAACAATAAAAGCCGTTATCGTAGGATTTTCTTGAATAAAATCTTTGATTGCTTGGTAATCGGGACCCATCAAAATGCTTGAGTTTTCCTTATCACGTTCTGGAGGCAAGCTATTATTAAGACTTAATTGGAATTTCGGATTTAATTTGATCCCCTTTTTTGAATAGGCTTGATTAAATCCTTGAACCCGTTCTTCGATTGTTGATGTACCAGTCGGAGGCGGTGATAAAAACGCAATATCCTCATGACCCATAGAGAATAGATAATTCGTTATCTTTTCACTTGCTGACCGATTATCTGTACATACCGAGCTTGCCGGGATACCTTTTAAATAACGATCTACTAAAACTAAAGGGAAATCTGTTAAAACTAATTTTAATAATTCAGCATTGTAATGTTCCCCTTGAACCGGAAAAATAATAAGTCCGTCTACTCCGAATTGTACGAGGTTTTTAATGGCTCTCTCTTCTTCCTTTATCTGTCCTCCTGTACGTCTGATAATCAAGTGACAATTGTTTTCTAAACACTTTTCTTCAATGGTTTTAATAAGATTTGATCCAAAGGCGTCATCAAAATCAGGTATTATAAATCCAATTAATTTAATATCCGTTAACTTTGACTTGGGTGCTCGAATTTCAAGTTTATCTGCTTGATCCTCCGATACGAATGAGCCCTTACCCCTTAACCGCGTAATAATTTTATTTTGCGCAAGTAAGTCTAACGCTTTTTTTGACGTAATTCTACTAACATTGAATTCTTCAGCCAAATCTTTTTCAGAAGGAACTCGATCTCCTTGTTTGAGAAGACCTTGATTAATCTGATTAATGATATGGTCATAAATGGTTTCATATAAGGGAGTATTCATTTGTTTTTCACCTTTTTGTTATAGTTGTTATATCAATTATATATATAACATCTTTATTACCATACGACAAGAAATTATATTTTTGCACTAGTCATAAAGAACTGGACATTGGACTTGGTTCATAAAGGTACTGGACAAAGGTAACGTTCTGGAAAACCTGAGAGGATTCCAATGTAGCGTGGGGAAGTTATACGTAGCCTGGAGAACTAGCTACTCCCTACTTAGTAGCGCAAAAAATGAATTGAAGCTTTGTTAAAAGGAGGATATAACGATGAAACGGTTATATATACCGATGGTCATTTTGTTTGTTCTGTTACTTGCTAGTTGCTCAGATGGATCCCCTGAAGACAAAAGTGATCAAAAAGCACCTTCGGAAAGATCCAATACATTTACTCAAAATGACCAAACCTTTGAAATTATTCCCTTATATAAAGAAATTCAAGAATATACAGGTCTTGCGAAGGACAACCCTTCAATGAATACTAAAAAGAAGTATAAAGAGAAGGTGGTAGAACCCTTTCAAAAGATGGCTTCAGAGAAAAAGATAGATATTGGTAGTTATTATTCTACGTATTTTGAGCCAACAACCGATATTCAACAATTGGAAGAGAACACAACTCAGCTCCTTAACAATCAGGATAAGATCAATAAATATATAAAAGAATCGCTACTATCGTCTGCAAAGTTGCTTCCAGGAAATAATAAGACCATTTTTATTATGCCTTTTAATCCTGAATACACGGATTCCATTCAAGAAATGGAAGGTGTGGTTGCTTTTAATCTAAGTAAAGACGCTATTTTGGTTCAACTAGTGCCATCGTTCAAAGAAATAGCGTTAAAGTATACGATTGCTCGCGAATATAACCATACGATCGCCAGGGAATATGGTGATGACAATAGCTCAAGCTTACTTTCCCCAATCATTTATGAAGGGAAAGCTGATTCATTCGCTGCTAAAGTATATCCAGAGCACAATGTTCCTTGGATTAAGCCACTTGCAGCTGAAAAAGAAAAAATAGTTATAGATGAGATAAGAGAGAACAACGATTCATTTGATATGCATATCTATAACGGATTGTTTGACGGAGATCCTTCAAAGGGTATACCACGTTGGTCGAACTATAAAATAGGTTATAAGATTACACAAAGTTTTATCAAAAACAATCCTGATGTATCCATTGATGAATGGACAAAGCTTGATTATAACGAAATCCTTAAAGGAAGTGATTACAGCCATTTGTTAGAATGATTGAAAACCTGTTGAACATAGAAAGAACCACCCTTGCATCCGAAAACAAGGGTGGTTCTTCTTCTAATTAAAAACGTTTAATCTGGTTATTTCTGAAGTTTTATAGAGTTACCAGCTACTGCATTCCGTTCCACTACATCATGAACAAGCAGCACTCCTAATTGATGATGTTCGTTTTGATAGAGTGAACCTTGAACGAATCGGATCTCTCCGTTTAGATCGAGTACTTCTAACTTACAGTATGCTGCGTTAATTTGCAGGGCTTTGTATAAGCTTGATTCATGCGTCATTGCTACTCCGTTTACTTTTACGATGATCTCTCCTACCTTTAACCCCATTTTTGCTGCTGGTGTTCCAGGCACGACTGCTAATATGATGACGCCTTTGTCCCTTTGAACAAAAAGAGAAGGTCTTGTGTCATCACGCTGACTGGTGATAAGCGTAATAAGTTCACGGCCGGCAATACCCGTTGCGATCGAAATGGCAATCAATAGTGGCAAATTATAAAAATGACCAGCAGCTGCAATCACTAGAACAATCAGCCCTAAAAAGGCAACTTGCTTACCAACATGCTTAATGGCTTTAACAGGCAGGGTATGTGTAACAAGCTGGCGATATCCGATGGCAAACGGTACTAAGATAAATGAAAAGCCCACCGCTTCCATCGGAAACAATGGCCACCAGTCTAAAACGGGAATCGATCCTACTGGAAGGACGAGAAACTGAGGAACAATCCAGAAGCGTGTGGCTTCGTGCGCGCCTACATAATGACCTCTTTTTCCTTTAAAAAGTCGGGGTGATGTGCGGTCTGCACCTTTCCATAAAATTAAGATTCCTTCCTGAATCAACAGCACGCCGAGAATCACAGCAATTGAATCAAGCGGTGTACTTTGAATATCACGGACCCATTTATCTACAACCACCATACCGGTATTTAATTCAGGCAGTAATAAACCTGCCATTGCAGCTAAAGTTACTGCATAGGCTGGTGCCATAAAGCGGGTTTTCATGGTTATAGCTAGCACGACATACATCAACCCGATTAAGACAATCATTCCTATTGGCAATGTTACGCCTGCGGCTATAAAGATAACCGAACCTATGAGTCCGATTAACATACCAGGCAACAAAGAAAAGATTAGATTATCAATGACTGGGTGAACTTTAACTTTGAATTCTTTACGTTCACGCTTTACTCGTTTTAGCCCGATCAAAAATGCTACGAATATAAAGCCATAAAAAAGCGGGTGTAAAAATAGCAGCCCGATGCCTTCTATCAGCTCGTTCACAAAGGTGTCTATCATGGGCGTTCTCTCCTCTTCTCATCTAGCAGTTGATCTACTTTTACTTCTAATCTTTTAAGTCTTGTATTACTGGATACAGCTCGTCTGACCAGCATGCCAATTCCGCTTATGATCACGAGCAAAACCAGAAAAGCCATAAATTGAAAAAATATGTCTCCCAAATTCATTGATTCCATTTGCTTTTCCCCTTCGATAGTTACACGCAGGCACTATAATATCTTCATTTCTAAAAAGTTGATTAGTGCGGTAATCAACCTCTCCATTATGTATGTAATAAAAAATCCGCAGAGAATATTTCCTCTACGGATAGTATTCGTGTTTCGGTTGTTTTTTCCTGCCATAATGCCTTATTTTGCAAGTAATTCGATAGCCGTTTTACGCTGAACATCGTTTTTCTCGTTGCGGATCGAATCGATTACTTTCGCTTCCATCTTACCTGCTGTTTTTTGGTCAATTTTCCCCGTAGCTGATAAGTTATTCGCGCGTTGGAACGCTGTTACAGCAGCTTGAGTCTTCTCATCAAAGTAGCCATCTTCACGCCCTGTTTGGAAACCTAACCCATTCAGCATCACTTGTGCATTTTTTACTTGCTCGTTATTCATGTCATACACAAGCGGCTTTTCGATAGAGATCGGATTCGAATAGAAGTATTCAGGCTGTTTTACTTCAAACGTTGGCTTGACGCCTTTTTTATGAATCCAGTTTCCGTCTGGTGTCAGCCATTTAAAGAGAGTCAGCTTAATGTTCGAGCCATCTCCTAAATCGATGGATTGCTGAACCGTTCCTTTACCGAACGATTTCTCACCGACAAGATCGTAATTCCCAGCTTCTTTTAGGGCAGCAGCTAAAATCTCTGAGGCGGAAGCACTGCCTTTATCAATCAAACCTACGATCGGATAATCCTTTTTTTCTTTTAGAGTAGAAACATAACGTTCTTTGTTTCCTTTTCTGTCTTCGATCTGAACAAACGGCTTTTTCTCCGGAATGATTTGACGAAGAATGCTGTCTACTGCCTCAAGATATCCCCCTGGATTTCCGCGGACATCAATCACAAGGCCGTCGATTCCTTCCTTTTCAAGCTTAGTCAACTCTTTCTTGAAATCTGAACCTGTTTTTTCAGAGAATGATGTAATCTCGATGACACCAATATTTTTGCCTTTCACTTTTTCGATATCTGAATAGACGGTTTCGATCGGAATCTCGTCACGTGTCACTTTGATCGGCATGACGTTGTTTACACCTTTACGTTTCACACCTAGCGTAACAACAGAGCCCTTTTCACCACGAATCTTTAGTACCGCTTTATAAAGATCTAATCCTTCAACACTTTTTCCATCAATCGTGATGATCTGATCGTTCGGCTTTATGCCTGCTTTCTCGGCTGGAGAATCCTTAAATGGTGCAACGATTGTTACTTTCCCGTCAACCATACTCACTTCTGCACCGATTCCTTCAAAGGAAGAATCCAAAGACTGTGTGAACTGGTTCGCTGTTTCTTCATCCATATAAACGGAATATGGATCTTTCAGCGTTTTTACCATACCTTGAATAGCGCCTTCTAGCAATTTTTCACGATCCACATCTTCTACATAACGAGAAGAAATGATCTCGTATGTTTTTTGAAGCTTTGCAAATTCTTCTTCATCGTTTACCTTTGTTTTCGTTTTCGGCAAATCGCTTACCGTATCGTTCTGTACAAACTTCGAATCGGTACCAAGCAGCGCCATAGAACCATACATTCCACCAGCACCAACAAGCAAGGAAACTACAATCAGCAGGGCCAACATCTTTTTATTTACGTTCATTCTGCTCACCTCATTTTTGCAGGAAAAGGCATCACACCCTGCAAAGTGCGATGCCTTCCATTGTAAGAGATTCGACGAAAGAAGCCTGTCTCCTACTTCACTATATGAATAGCTTGTTTACTTTATGAGTTTATTTTACCAATATGCCGCAGGATTTACAGCATTTGTTTTCCCTGCATTCCAAGGTCCTTTGTGAAGCTCAAAGTGCAGATGCTGACCAGTAGAATGTCCAGTGTTCCCCATATTTCCAAGCTGCGTGCCTTTTGAAACGGATTGACCCGTTGATACCATTGGCGTGCTGGACATATGAGCATAAACGGTCGTCCATTGCTGACCAGAGATCGAGTGAGAAATATAAACAACATTTCCGTATGAAGATGAATATTCCGCTCGGATAACTGTACCATCTGCTGCTGCATGGATTGGAACTGTACCAGCCTGAGCGATGTCGATTCCTTTATGGTTCCCCATGCTTCTGGTACCAAATGTAGACGAGATGATTCCAGCTGCTGGCTTCATAATCATGCCGTTTCCAATAACAGGGGCTGTTGAACCTCCACCACTGCCGCTAGAACGTT
Organism: Fictibacillus phosphorivorans; assembly: GCF_023715845.1. Lineage (GTDB taxonomy): Bacteria > Bacillota > Bacilli > Bacillales > Fictibacillaceae > Fictibacillus > Fictibacillus phosphorivorans_D. The sequence continues at coordinate 14,769 of NZ_JAMBOR010000029.1, read as the reverse complement.
TTGCTGCCTCTTGCTGTCTTGCACGTTCTTGTTCTCTCTTAAAGGCTTCTTCTTGAGATTTTAAGATTTCACCTTCGTTTTCGATCTTATGCATTTCAGCTTCCAGATGTCCTTGTTCTTTTTGAAGAGATTCCATCAGACGATCTTTTTCAGCTTTTTGAGCTTTAAGCTGCTCTTTTAACCCTTGCAAGTCTTTCATTGCGTCTTGAAGACTGTTTAATTTTTTCTCAACCGACGTCATTTTTCCTTCTAGTAGCTCTTTATCTTTCTTCTGCTCTTCTAGAAGTTGACGGTCTTGCTCTGCGATCATGTTCAACGCAAGAACACGGTCAAGAAAGTCGCCAAAATCTTTAGATCCAAGTACGACTTCTAGATAAGAAACAGCTCCACCAGATTCGTACATAGAGTTAACTCGCTCTTTTAAAAGTTTGTCACGCTTGTCGATTCGTTTTTGAACAACCACGATTTCAGCTTTTAATTTTGCGATTTCATTTTTCGTTTGTGTAATATCAGCTTTCTTCTTTTCGATCTTCGCATCTGTATCAGATGATAGTTTATCGATTCTTGCAATTTCTGATTCTAATGAAGCTTGGCTTTTCTTATTTTGATCAATCTTAGACTTTGAACTTTTTGCTTTCTTTTGATTCTCTTGTTGTTTTTTCTTGATGCTTGATAAAGATTCCGCTTGAACGACGGATTCAGAGTGATACACAGTAAAAGCGCTCAGTGCCAAACTAAAAGACAGCACTGTACCAACCACTTTGCTTTTCATTCGTTTTCCTCCCTAACCCCTATTAATTTGTTTCGTTTTCTTGAATCTTTACTTCTGCGATCTATTAAATCTTTAAGAACTTACGAACAGACGTCAAGCTTCCCCATACTCCGATAACTCCACCGATCAACAGCATCAATAATGATAACTGAGGAATAAGCGGTGTTACTGGCAGCAGCTCGATGAACACTGTTCCAAGTTTCTGATTAACAATGTCAAATATCGCTTGGTATCCGACTGCGATTACGATGATTGGAAGGATAGCACCCATCACACCTAATGCGAATCCTTCAATAAAGAACGGCCAGCGGATAAATCCATTTGTTGCACCCACGAGTTTCATAATTTCAATCTCACGGCGGCGCGTTACGATCGTTAATTTAATCGTATTTGAGATTAGGAACATCGCTGTAAATACGAGTCCTAGAACGAGAACGATTCCTACGTTGCGGGCAGCATCGGTAACTTTAAAGAGTTTCTCAACTGTCCCTTGTCCGTACTCTACTTTGTTTACGAATTTAAGTTTGTCCACTTCTTTCGCTACTTGAGCTGTGTCTTGCGGTTCTTCTGTATAGATGATAAAAGCATCACGAAGCGGGTTCTCGTCTTTTAATGAAGAAAATGCTTTCCCTTCATCTCCTAGACTTTCGATCAATTCATCAAGTCCTTGTTCCTTCGATTGATACTTAACGGTTTTTACCTTATCCAGATTCTCAAGCTGTTTCTGATAGGTATCATAGTTCTCAGATTTCTCTGTTCTTTCGATGTAAGCTCTAATCTGTACATCATCTTCGATTTGGCTGGCAATATAATTGATGTTCAATAGAATTGCCACGAATACACTTACTAATAGTAATGTTACCGTTACTGCAGAGATTGAAGCGAAAGACATCCAGCCGTTTCGTCCCATGCTCTTAAATGCTTCTACTAAATGACGTTTTAATGTTCTAATCTTCATAGCCGTAATCCCCCTTCGCCTCATCACGTACAATTCGGCCGCCTTCGATGGCAATTACGCGCTTTGTGATTGTATTAACGATTTCTTTATTGTGAGTCGCCATGACAACTGTCGTGCCACGGTTGTTAATCTCTTTAAAGGTGTCCATGATTTCCCACGCAGTTTCTGGATCGAGATTCCCCGTAGGCTCGTCCGCGATGACAACTGGCGGCCGGTTCACGATAGAACGTGCGATCGATACACGCTGCTGCTCCCCACCGGATAGCTCATCCGGGAACATGCGAGCTTTATTTTTCAGCTTAACAAGGTCAAGAACTTCCATAACACGTTCTCTGATCACTTTTGGTGATTCCTCAATAACTTCTAGCGCAAACGCTACGTTTTCATAAACCGTTAAACGCGGTAAAAGTTTAAAGTCCTGGAAGATGACGCCCATTTTTCTGCGGACTTTTGGAATCTGTCTTTCTTTCACTTTCGCAAGGTTTGTCCCGTTTATAATAATAGACCCTTGTGTAGGTTTTTCTTCACGATACATACATTTAATAAAAGAAGACTTCCCGGCACCACTTGGTCCGACTACATAAACAAATTCGCCTTTCTCTATGTAGACGTCAATCCCGTTCAATGCCATGACACCATTCGGGTAAGTTTTCCAAACATCAATCATTTCTATCAAACTAAATCACTTCCTTACTACCCCAAAAAATATTTCCCTCATCAATCAACAATCATCAACAATCTATTTTATAAAGCAATGTTATAAAGCTTTTTACAAGCTTTTTCGACAATTACGCGATTCATGTCAGTTTTTTTCCGCAATAACTATTATAACATCTCGAACTGTCAATTTTATTACAGTTGTATTTCATCTTCTCTACAACAAGGGACCTTAGTCGTATTTTTTTATAACTGTGACAATAAAAATACGACACGATTCGCTGAAATCGTTCATGAACTAACAAACCTGCAAGTAAACTCTTCGACATTGGGTGGCTAAAGTCGACCATCGGAATAAAAATTAAGCACTTTTTTACTGTGTATCGGGTTATACCATCGGTTTTTATTACGGAATTTGAAGATATTAAGATGTTTTTAGGTAAATAGTCCTATATAGATAAGAAAAAAGCCAGCCGTTTGCTTACGGCTGGCAAATTTCGACCTATTAAATTAAAGTTTATTATCCGCGGTTAAATCCTTCTCCAAGCACTTCATTGGCATTTACAACGATTACAAAGGCGGATGGATCGACGCTTTTTACATATTGTTTTAATTTCGTAACTTCATACTGCGCAACAACGACCATCAACATTGGCCGCTCATCCTGTGTATAGCCACCTAATGCATTGATTTTCGTAACGCCTCGATAGATATGTGTTAGGATTCCCTGGCGCAGTTCTTCTTCATGATCTGAAATGATAAGCGCCATTTTTGACGTACCTAGTCCGATCTGTACCACATCAATCGTCTTTGCAGTAATAAACATCGCGATCAGTGCGTATAGCGCTTGTTCGATTCCGAAGATAAAAGCGGATGCGAGTACGATCGTGCCGTCAATAAGAAGGATGATCGTTCCGAGTGACGCCCCGATATATTTGTGAACGATCTGTGCGAGGAGGTCCACTCCTCCTGTCGAGGCTTTTCCCCGGAATACGATCCCGAGCCCCGCACCAATACCAAGTCCACCAAAGATCGCACCTAATAACGGTTCTTCTGTTGCGGCTCCCCACTCTTCAAAAATAAAGACGAAAAACGGCAGCACAAGTGTACCCACTAGTGTTTTCGCGCCAAATCGTTTTCCAAGAAAGATCAGACCCGCTACAAAAAGCGGTATGTTAAGGCTCCACTGCACATAGGATGGTTTCCATTGGAAGAGACCGTAAAGGATCGTCGATATACCGCTCACTCCGCCCGATGCGATTTCGTTCGGGAGCAAGAACACCGAAAATGCCAGGGCTACGAGCCCTGAGCCGATTACAACATAGATATATTCTAAAATAAGTTCAACTGTCGGGTGCAGGATTCCACCGCGTCTTTTTCTCATTGCCATCATCATAGCTGTCTATAGACCTCAAACTTTCATAAGGAATTTCTTTCAAATGAAAAAAGTATACCAAGCCTAGTATGCCCTTGTAAATGAGACCTTAGTGCCGCGGTGATGAAGTGAAGTGAATATTTTGATGGTGAATGGGGTTAGGTGCGAACTGACGAGCCAATTCGGTCATATATATGTGGTGTTCGGCAGTAGGCGATAGCGAATATTGTCGCGCGGTGTCGACTCGTGGTTATTTTTAATTTAACGTGGGATTATTCCTGTTTTTCGTGGGATTCTCACTTTTTTGATGACTGATGGAGTATTTTACATTTTTCCAAAAGCGGTGGAATGCGGCAAAATCTAGTTATTAATGAAAGGAGGTTGAGTGTTATCACAAGGATGGAGCGAAAAGTCCCTATTATTATTCCAAAACTAAACTTTTTGTTAAAAAGGCTACCTCTTCATCAGTTAAAACGGAAGGAAGTGGAGGATTACTTGGCCAGACAGATGGCTGGTTTTAGAGGAGAACAATCGATGAACTATTTTTACCGCTATCTCCCTCAAGATCAGATTGAATTCCTTCATAATATAAGAATTATTCATCAAGATTACTATTTTCAGATGGACACTCTCATCATCACACCACATTTTATCCTTATTCTAGAGATAAAAAATATAGCGGGCCATCTTTATTTTGATAACCTTTTTTCGCAAGTAATCCGAATACATGATGGAAAGAAAGAATCTTTTGATGATCCCATTCAGCAGGTTGAAAGACAAGCTTTTCATCTTTCAGAAGTATTAAAAAATAAAAAAGTACCATTCATTCCGATCGAGACATTAGTTGTCGTGACAAATCCAAAAACCCTTGTCGAAAGTGCACCAGGTCATACTGATGCGATCCATAGAGTCATAAAAAGTCCTGATTTAAAGAAAAGATTTGACCTTTTAACCAATAAGCATACGAAGGAAGTCCTTTCAAAAATGGAAATCAAAAAAATGAAAAGACTGTTGAACAAGCTTCATACTCCTTATGATCCCGATGTCTGCAGCTTATTTCAAATCGATAAAAGCGAACTCATGAAAGGTGTATTTTGTCCAAGTTGTGAGTTGATTTTAAACCGAACTAAAAGAAGCTGGTATTGTACAAATTGTGATCAACATTTTAAAAAAGCGCACATTCAAGCGATAAAAGATTATGCCGTGCTAATCTCAGATCACATTACAAACAAAGATTTTAAAGAATTTCTAAATCTCCCCTCGAGCAGTATTTCTTATCATCTCCTACGAGCACTCAACCTCCCTTATACAGGATCAACCAAAGACCGTACTTATCTTTTACATTCTTTAATAGATGATCTCTATTCATCCTGATTAATAATGGAAATGAAACATCGTTAAAGGTTTCACCCATATAATTTATAAGTTGGGAAAATAGCTATATTTCGGTAACAATTAACGCTACATGTTTCCTATGATTTTCCCAATATACCCCACTCTGATAATAGGTATAATTAACCAGTAGGTGCTTTTATTGAGGTGAAGCGATGGAGATTGTGGTGGGAAGTCGTGTCGTTTATAAAGGAGAAGAGTACCATGTGGTTTGGGTTTACGAAAATGGAAATGTCGAAATAGCAAAAAAAGGGCAACGAACGAAGATTGATCTTGTTCCAATAAAGTATCTTAACAAACTAGACTAAAAAAACTTCCGAAGCATTGGCCTCGGAAGTTTTTTTGATATTACAGTTTGGATCGTAGATAAGCATCAATAAATGGCGTGATCTCGCCATCCATTACAGATTGCACGTTACCTACCTCCGTGTTCGTACGGTGGTCTTTTACTAAGCTGTATGGGTGGAAAACGTAGGAGCGAATCTGGCTTCCCCAACCGATTTCCTTTTGCTCGCCGCGAATTTCAGCTAGTTGTGCCTGCTGTTCTTCAAGTCGGCGTTGTACTAATTTCGCCATGAGCATCTTCATCGCACGTTCACGGTTTTTGATCTGTGAACGTTCTGTCTGACACGATACGATCGTGTTCGTAGGAACATGCGTGATACGTACAGCAGAATCGGTCGTGTTAACGTGCTGACCGCCTGCACCTGACGCGCGATACGTATCGATCTTCAAATCTTCGGTACGGATCTCAATCTCTGTATCGTCCGTGATCTCAGGCATAACCTCACACGAAACGAAGGAGGTGTGACGGCGGCCAGAAGAATCGAACGGCGAGATCCGCACTAAGCGGTGGACACCTTTTTCTGCCTTCAAATAGCCGTATGCGTTGTGTCCTTTGATGCTCAACGTTACGGATTTTACACCCGCTTCATCACCAGGAAGATAATCAAGTGTTTCTACTTTGTATCCTTGGCGTTCCGCATAGCGCGTATACATGCGAAGCAGCATGGACGCCCAGTCTTGGGATTCCGTACCACCTGCCCCAGGGTGAAGTTCTAGGATCGCATTGTTTTTATCGTAAGGTTCATTTAATAAAAGCTGAAGTTCAAAGTCGTTCAGTTTTGCGATGAGTTCTTTCGTGTCTTTCACAAGCTCTTTTTGCATATCTGCATCGGCTTCTTCTTTTACAAGCTCGTGGGCGACTTCTAAGTCTTCATAAGAAGAAACGAGATCTTCAAATTCATTTACCTGCTCTTTTAATCCGTTCGCTTCATTAATGACAACTTGTGCTGCATTTTGGTCGTCCCAAAACGTCGGTGCACTCATCTGTTCGTCGAGTTCAGCGATACGTGCTTTTTTAGCATCGAGGTCAAAGAGACCCCCTAAAATCGTTGATACGTTTTTCGATAACGTTGAGTTCCTGTTTTACTTCTACTAAATCCATAGTCTTTGCACCTCATTTTATGATTGTAGCTACTTTTTAACGTATGCTATTCGCTTTAAAACATGCTTTGGGCTTAAAACATGCGCAAAGAGAGCCCCGAAGAGACTCTCTTCACTCACAACACTGAATTAATTTTGTTCAGCACCATGACAATGTTTGTATTTTTTGCCGCTTCCGCAAGGACACGGATCATTGCGTTTGATGTCCTGCTTCTTGCGTACTGGTTTCTTTTTAGAGGTTTCTGCTTTGTCGCTTGGTACGACCGCTTTTCCTTCAGCCACTTGTTCACGCTGCATGTTTTGTTCGATCTCAGATTTCATGATATAAGTCGTAACTTCCTCTTCGATCGCAGCAACCATCGCCTCGAACATTTCGAAGCCTTCGAACTGATACTCACGCAACGGATCGGTCTGACCGTAAGCACGAAGATGAATTCCTTGGCGAAGCTGTTCCATCTGATCGATGTGATCCATCCACTTGCTGTCGACCGAACGAAGGATAACAGCTTTTTGGAATTCTGCGATCTGCTCAGCAGGCAGCTGCTTTTCTTTTTCAGCAAATGCTGCATGAACCTTTGCTTGAATCTTCTCAAGGATCTCTTCTCGATCAAGTCCGAAGAAATCTTTTTCCGTAAACACTGGCTCTGTAAACATAACCGCGTTCACATAATCAGCGATCTCTTTCGTGTTCCACTCTTCTTGAACTTCAGATTCAGGCGTGTGAACCGTTACGATGCGATCAATCGTAGAATCGATCATACGCAGAATGATATCGCTCAAGTTCTCAGAGTCTAGTACTTCCTGACGCTGAGCGTAGATGATCTCACGCTGCTGACGCATAACATCGTCATATTGTAAAAGCTGTTTACGTGCATCAAAATTCGATCCTTCAACACGTTTTTGTGCTGATTCAACCGCTTTTGTCACCATTTTAGATTCGATTGGAGTATCTTCATCCATACCAAGACGCTCCATCATCGTCATCAAGTTGTCAGAACCAAAGCGTTTCATCAACTCATCTTCCATAGAGATATAGAAACGGGATGAACCTGGGTCCCCTTGACGACCTGCACGACCACGAAGCTGGTTATCGATACGGCGGGATTCATGGCGCTCTGTACCTAAAATGTGAAGACCGCCTACCTCAATAACACCTTCTCCAAGCTTGATATCTGTACCACGACCGGCCATGTTTGTCGCGATTGTCACCATCCCGAGCTGACCGGCGTTCTCAATGATTTCGGCTTCACGCTCATGGTTTTTCGCGTTCAGGACGTTATGTTTAATTTTACGTTTTGTTAAAAGTTGAGAAAGTAATTCAGACGTTTCAACGGCAACTGTACCGACAAGGATCGGCTGGCCAGTCTTATGGCGCTCTTCGATTTCAGCGGCAATCGCCTTGAACTTCCCTTCCATCGTTTTATAAATTAAATCCGGTCTGTCATCACGTGCGATCGGACGGTTCGTCGGAATCGCGATAACATCCATATTGTAGATGTTACGGAATTCCTCTTCCTCGGTCTTCGCTGTACCTGTCATACCTGCAAGCTTGTTATACATACGGAAGTAGTTTTGGAACGTGATCGTCGCAAGTGTCATACTCTCGCGTTGGATCTCAAGACCTTCCTTCGCTTCAATCGCTTGGTGAAGTCCGTCACTATAGCGGCGGCCAGCCATCAAACGACCTGTGAACGGATCAACGATTACGATTTCGCCGTCTTGAACGACGTAATCCACATCACGCTGCATGATCACGTTTGCTTTTAACGCTTGGTTGATGTGGTGGTTAAGCGTCACATGCTGATAGTCATAGAGGTTATCAATAGAGAACATCTGCTCAGCACGGTTGATTCCCTCTTCTGTTAACTGTACGTTCTTAGTTTTTTCATCAACGGTAAAATCCGTATCTCTTTTCAACTGGCGCACAAACATGTTTGCCATTTGATAAAGCTGGGTAGATTTTTGTGCAGAGCCAGAAATGATAAGCGGAGTACGCGCTTCATCGATGAGAATGGAGTCCACTTCATCGACGATCGCATAATTACGGCGCTGAACCATCTGTTCTTTGTAAACCACCATGTTGTCGCGCAGATAATCAAAGCCGAACTCGTTGTTCGTACCATATGTGATATCTGCTGCATACGCTTCCCGTTTCTCCTCTTTGGAAAGGTCAGAAACGTTCAAGCCAACGGATAAACCTAAGAAATGATAAAGCGGCCCCATTATCTCTGAGTCACGGCGAGCCAAGTATTCGTTGACGGTTACAACGTGAACCCCTTTACCATCAAGCGCATTCAAATAGACCGGCATGGTCGCTACGAGCGTTTTACCTTCACCGGTTTTCATCTCAGCAATATTACCTTCATGCAGGGCAACAGCACCCATAATCTGTACCGGATAGTGACGCATGTTCAAGACACGAGCCGCTGCTTCGCGTACAGTCGCAAACGCTTCAGGCAGTAAATCGTCTAATGACTCGCCTTTTTCAATGCGGCTTCTGAATTCATCCGTCTTTCCTGCAAGAGCTTCATCGCTTAACGCTTTAAACTCTTCTGCTAGCGCTTCTACTTTTTCAGCGATTCTTTCATATCTATTAAGTGTCCGATCATTGGAACTTGGAAAAATCTTTTTCAAAATGCTAATCATCCGTTAAACGCTCCCTGTTCTCGAGAATTATATACCACTTCTATTCTACCAGTTTGTGAAACGAGCCACAAGAAATCCCAAATCTTTTCGTGTCTATAATCGTACCATCTAGGGTTGTGGAAATTCCTATTTATGTGAAATTTTCTATAGTTAAAAAGACGCAAGACCTAATTTTTGGTAAAATGTAAAAAAGGCTGCTGGAGGTTCTAATGGAAAAAGTAGAGATGGATAAGAATAGCACCAACGAACAGATAAAAAAGAAAACCACGATTTTAACGATTGTTTTAAGCCTTTTTATTATAGGAGGGCTCGGAACGTGGGGGTATTACAAACTTTACGGAGCCAAATCCGCATCAGATTTTGATCTGCCTTCTAATGAAGAAGTGGCAGCCGCAGGCACGTCCATCTACAAACCTGCACCTAATGTTCCCGTTACGGAGATCCAGCGACGAATCAATGTTATACACGAGTTCTGGAACCGCAAGTTAGGGTTTGGCGCTTGGAATAAATATAGCATCACAAGCAATAAAAAAGAATTGATAGATGTAAAGGGAGATATACAGGATAAACTCCTCCCTTATGTGTCAGGCCCTTTGAAGGCCGATATCGAAACGGCGATCGTAAAAATAGATGCAAGCATGAAATCTGATCGTGTAGAACCATTAAAACACGTACACCGTATTTTTCATGATCTGGATATTACGTTGAACGGCTATGAGCAGGATGGTGTGTATTGGGAAGTCACGGAAACATGGAAATGGCTTCAAAAAGCACATTGACCATTTGCAAGTTTATAGAATAGCTGTTATGATAGGAATTAGTTATTTTTGTTCGGTGTAATCAATAGTATGAAAAAACATTTTTCTTCTTGAGAATAGATTAGGGCAAGGATAGTAATATATTGTGTGGCAACGCACTAGGAGGCAACAAACATGGAACAAGGTACAGTAAAATGGTTTAACGCAGAAAAAGGATTCGGATTCATCGAGCGCGAAAACGGAGACGACGTATTCGTACATTTCTCAGCAATCCAATCTGAAGGCTTCAAGTCTTTAGACGAAGGCCAACAAGTAACTTTTGAAGTTGAGCAAGGTGCTCGTGGAGCTCAAGCTGCTAACGTTCAAAAAGCATAATCTTATATGATTATTGAAAAACAGACTCTTTTGGGTCTGTTTTTTTGTTTTTTTAAAAGCTGTTTGTGTTTGCATAGTGGTCCTCTGTAAGTAGTTAATTTCCGCTCCAGGCTGCTCGCTTTCCGCGGGGCGGACGGTGAGCCTCCTGCCCCTTTGCACCATTAGGAGTCTCACCTGTCCCACTCGTCCCGCAGGACAAGGAAGGCTCCGGCAGCGAATCATCGCACGAAGAAAATCTGATTTTTCATTTTCGAGGAGTCTCGCACCTTGCGCTCCAATCAACTGCCATAGGAGAAAAGGATAAAATAACAACAACCTTTTCAGAAAAACATCATACTTGGTTTTGCGGATGTACGGTCTCTAAAGAATAGTACTAAAAATAAACAATAAAAAACCCGCTCAATTTCTTGAGCGGGTGCATGGTACAGGTAAAGTAAAAAATTTATTGCATCAAAGGTTAGTCCTAGTATAACATACATATCACTTTTTTTATCGTTTTTAAGTAGTCGGTGTCATATAATGATCTTTTAGCTGATCGCGTAAGGTTCTTTTTAGGAACTTTCCGACCGAGGTTTTCGGGATTTCATCCATGAACACGATATCGTCTGGGATCCACCACTTTGCAAACTTTGGTTTTAAATAGTCGAAGATATCTTCCTTTAGGACTTTTTCTTTTGATTCGGGTTTTAAGACCACGCATGCGAGCGGTCTTTCTTGCCATTCGGGGTGTGGAACGGCGATAACGGATGCCTCAAAAACATCTGGATGTGCCATGATCGCATTCTCTAAATCTACCGACGAGATCCACTCCCCGCCGCTCTTGATCAGGTCCTTCGTCCGGTCGACTATCTTCACAAAGCCTTCTTCATCAACCGTAACGACATCCCCAGTATGAAGCCAGCCGTCGACGAATGTCCCTGCCGTCCGTTCGTCGTTAAAATATTCATCAGCAATCCAGTTCGAGCGGAGCAACAACTCACCCATCTCGTTACCATCCCATTTCACTTCCCCGTTCGCACCAATTACTTTCATGTCAACTCCCGGTACGACATAGCCCTGTTTGGCTTTAATATCGAGTTTTGCTTCGTCATCTAAGTCTGCTTGATAGGTTTTTAAACGTGTTGAAATAACAAGTGGGCTCGTTTCAGTCATACCATATGCGTGCATGAACGGAATGTTATGTTTTTCCTGGAACGCTTTGATCATGCTTTTCGGTGCGGCTGATCCACCACACAAAACAGCTCGAAGGCTAGAAGTTTCATAGCTCTTCTCTTCAAGTTCACGGAGAAGCCCCATCCATATCGTTGGAACCCCCGCGGTAACTGTTACTTTTTCCATCTCAATCAGTTCCGCTAAAAGTTGAGGTGTGAATCGCGGCCCTGGCATAACCTGCTTCGATCCAAACCACGTTGCAGCATAAGGAAGTCCCCAAGCATTCACATGGAACATCGGCACAACCGGCATACAAACATCACTTTCTGATACAGCACCGCAATCCGCTAGTCCAAGGGCCATCGAATGAAGAACCGTCGAACGATGCGTGTACGTTACCCCTTTCGGATTCCCCGTCGTAGCGGATGTGTAGCACATTCCAACCGGGTCATTTTCATCTACGTTTTGCGGGAACTCGTAACCCGGGTCACCGTTCTCAAGGAGTTTTTCATAATGATAAAGCGGCTGAAGCGGTGACTTTGGCAGCTCGTCTTCATCTGTCATTAAAATAAAGGCTTTTACGTTCGGAATATGGTCTTTTATAGCTTCAACTAGAGGAAGAATGTCCTGATCGATCAGTAAAATCTGGTCATCAGCATGATTGATAATGTATGCGATATGCTGAGGGGAAAGCCGGATATTAATCGTGTGAAGAACAGCCTCCACACCCGGGATTGCAAAATAAGCTTCAAGGTGGCGATGGTGGTTCCATGCGAGCGTTCCTACACGCTCACCCTTTTTTATACCAAGCCGCTTAAGCGAACTCGACAACCTGCGTGTCCGTTCCCCGATCTCCCGGTAACTGAACTTGCGAATCCCTGACATCGTACGGCTCGTTACTTCTTTTTTCCCAAAATAACGCTCCGCATGCTCCAACATACTCGTTACTCGAAATGGCACATTCATCATCATAACTGCTTCTCCTCCTTTAAAATATACATATCCATGGTGTAAGCGCTCTCTCCTCCACTAGTTCACCTTACCTAGAAGAAAATCCTGCTCTCGGAACATATTTGTTGGAGGGTTTTGCTGGAAAGAATACGTCTCTGTAAAAATTAATGTAATGTTTACGACTAAACTAAAAGAAAACGACATAAAAAGGGGTGAAATTATGTCAGATTGGTGGTTTCGTACATCTCTTCCTATTAAAAAAGCACGCCCTATCCAGAGCGTGCTTTCATTATTTTTTTGTTAAGTTACATATCTCCTGCGATCAGTCCATATTTGCCGTCTTTACGTCTGTATACGACGTTCATCTCACCAGTTTCGGCATTGTTATAGACGAAGAAGTTATGGCCCAGTAAGCCCATTTGAAGAATCGCTTCCTCCGTGTCCATCGGTTTAAAGTCAAACCGTTTTTCACGAACAATCTCGAAGTCATCTTCTTCCTCTAGCAGCGCAGTGGATACTCCATCTGTACCGTTAGCAAACATGTGCTTCGTGCCTTCTGCATTTCTAAATTTGCGGTTAACTTTTGTTTTGTGTTTACGAATTTGACGCTCTAATTTTTCTACCACCAAATCAATCGCAGCGTATAAATCCAAATGACGTTCCTCTGCACGAAGCAAGAGTCCCTTCATCGGTATCGTTACCTCAATGGATTGTTCATTGTTATACACTTTTAAATTGACGTGTACTTCAGAATTCGGAGTTTCGTTAAAGTATTTTGTGAGTTTAGTTACCTTCTTCTCCACGTAAGCCCTAATGGCTTCGGTCACCTCGATGTTTTCTCCGCGAATGTTAAAATGCATAACTTAACTCCTCCTTTCGGTGATGTATATATATTTCTATGTACCCTAAAAGAATTCCTCCGTAACATTTAAAATATTTTGACAATTTATTTACAATCTCGACATTTTCTTAATATAACAATTCAATAGAACTTTAGATATAAAGAAATTTGAATCAAATTTCATAATTCGAAACTTTTGTTTTCCTAAGAACATGACTTTGTTCACAAAGGAGTAATTAGAAAGCGAATGTGGTCTTAATGCATAATAAAAACCCGCCTAGAAAACTAGGCGGGATCTAATGTGTGGTCATTAATGCTTTGAATTATAGTTTAGTTACGTTAGCCGCTTGAGGCCCACGTGCGCCATCTACAATATCAAACTCAACTTGCTGACCTTCGTCAAGGCTTTTGAATCCTTCAGTATTGATTGCAGAGAAGTGTACGAACACATCGTCTCCGTCTTCGCGCTCGATAAATCCAAAACCTTTTTCTGCGTTAAACCATTTTACTTTTCCTAACATGCCTTTCACAATCCCTTCATCATGCGAATCTTTGTATAGAAAATCTATACAGTTTATAGTATGACACATACCCAAAAATGTTGTCAAAGGCTTAAGTTAGCGAATAATAAGAAGTTTTGTCGAAAAATCTTTAAACATGTAAATTGAATAAATATACATAATTTTCGTATTTTTCGCGGTCGTCTTTCACACTTCTAATTCAGGCTTGGTCACATATAATGCAATATACAAGCTATGGAACTAACAAGTGTGTAAAAAGGAGGCAATGGACGTTGCTTAACATGATTGAAAAAGTCGTCCTAAGCATGGCAGTAATCCGTATTCTTTCCGGAACACTCGAGATTACCGCAGCTCTTTTCATGCTGCATTACAATACCGTTGAACGTGCGCTCATCATCAATTCCCTGCTCTCCATTGTGGGACCGATTATTTTTTTCTCGACGATGACCATCGGAATCTATGGATTGTCTACTAAGATCTCGTTTACTAGCTTGTTGTGGATCATGGCAGGGATTATTTGTATAGTTTATGGGATTAAGCGGTAGATGTTATTAGTGTAGCGTTTTTCGTGGCGTGGGAAGTTTTATGGTAAGCCGATTCGGTGCATAGAGGAGCTGTTTTAAGGCATAGACCATTAGTTTTAAGGCATAGAAGTACGTTTGATGCATAGAAATTTCATTTTTAGTCATAGAATAAAGCATTTTGTGCATAGAAAATGGATAACGGTTCATAGGCTTCCCATTTTTATGCATAGAGCATTCGATTCACACAAAAAACCACAAGTTCTCTAACTTGTGGTCAGAACGTAGACAAACCCCATTTCAACTTTGTTGAAAATGGGGTTTGTGTTGTTTTTAAGTATTATTTTTGAATAAACACACCTGGATTAAACTGGACATGGCCCTCGCCATGTCCAGTTTGCCAG
>NZ_JAMBOR010000028.1 GCF_023715845.1 Fictibacillus phosphorivorans | reverse complement strand
CAATACATAAAGTATTATAATGAAGAGCGAATTCAAGAAAAATTAGGCTACCACACTCCAATCGAATTTGGAAGTATGGCAGCCTAACAGGTGTTTTATTATTGTCTCAATTGACTAAGTCAGTCTATTGCGCCGGCTTTTTTAATGCCTACATTTTTTCTTTATCGTTCATAGATTTGATTCTCCCTCAATCATCAAAGGGTCTCCATCTGTTTTGGTTTTCCGCCTACTCCCCAGTGTTTATTCGGAACCTCCTGGATGAGTACGCGTACTTGTTCTTTTTTTACATCTAAACTCTCAGCAGCGGCGTTCGTTAAACTCTCCATCAGCTTACTCAGCTGCTCATCCGTTCTGCCTTCAATGACTTGAACCTGAATAATCGGCATGTGTAGGTTTCTCCTATTTTACGTATCTGGACGACAGCGTCACAGAACCTAACCCGTCAAACTGCGCGATGATGGTGTCATCCATATCAAAAGCGATCGCTTCTGATAAAGCTCCACTAAGTACGATGTCACCTTTTTTCAATCCTTCACCTCGCTTAGCCAGTTTTTGAACCGCCCATGCAACGGCTTCTGCAGGGTGGCCCAGAACCGCAGAACCTGCTCCTGTTGCAACCATCTCCCCATTTTTACTCATAACCATTCCGATGCCTGCTAAATCCAACTCCTCAGGCTTCACCATCTTGCTTCCCAAAATCAATTTCGCGGATGAACAATTATCGGCTACAACATCTGGAAGTGTAAAACGGAAATCTTTATAACGGCTGTCGATTACTTCGATCGCTGCTACGACAAATTTAGCCGCATTCATGACATCGTCAGCGGTAACATCTTTCCCCTGCAAATCATCCCCCATAATAAAAGCAATCTCGGGTTCAGCTTTTGGATGAATCAGTCTGTGCTGCTGGAGCGGCTCCCACTCAAAAGCAAGCATGTCACTCAAAAGATAGCCATAAATCGCTTCATGAACACCCATCATTTCCTGCTTCGCCTTACTTGTAAGTCCAAGCTTGATGCCTAATCTCTTCGTTTTCGTTTTCTCCATCCGTTTTTCAATCAGCTTTTTTTGCAGATCATATGCTTCATCAATTGTAAGATCAGGGTACTGATCCGTTATTTTCACTACTTCTTGTACATCACTTTCCGCTTTTAAAAGATAGTCGATCACTTCACTATCAGACCTTTTCGTTACTGTCACGCTTTACACCTCCATTTTCGTTGTTTTAGCCAGTTCAGCCGCTACTTCAATAATGAGATCCTCTTGCCCGCCAACCGCTTTTCGTTTGCCTAATTCTATTAAAATATCTCTTGGGTCTAGATTAAAGCGTTTCCCAGCCCGTTCAGCATGTAAGAGAAAGCTAGAATAAACGCCGGCGTAGCCCATTGCGAGACTCCCTTTACGAATTTCTTGAGCCCCCGGAAGCATCGGACCGATCACATCCTCTGCTAAATCCATCATCTTATAAAGATCGATTCCTGTTTCAATCCCCATCCGGTCCAGCACGGCAAGTAACACTTCCGTTTGGGTATTGCCTGCCCCTGCCCCAAGACAACGAACACTTCCATCAATTCGCGTGGCACCTTCCTCGATTGCCACTAACGTGTTTGCTACAGCAACAGAAAGATTGTTATGCGCATGAAACCCTACTTCAATATCAAGTGAGTTTCTTAGTGCCGAAATCCGCTCTTTCACTTCATGAGGCAGAAGGGCTCCGGCTGAGTCTGTCACATACACCCCTTGTGCGCCATATGACTCCATGAGTTTCGCTTGCTCCACCAGCTTTTCTGTAGGAGTCGAGTGAGCCATCATCAAAAAGCCCATCACTTCCATCCCCAGTTCACGAGCCGAGTGAATATGCTGAGCGGAAACATCAGCTTCCGTAACATGAGTCGCGACCCGGACAAGACTTGCGCCGAGCTTATGAGCCTCTTTCAACTCTGAAACAGTACCGATACCTGGCAGCAAAAGGACAGCTACTTTGGCCTGTTTGCAGGCGCCGACTGCGGTTTCAATCAGCTTCATTTCATCGATAAGTGATTTCCCGTATTGAAGCGTCGAACCCCCTAACCCATCACCATGGCTCACTTCGATATAATGCATGCCCGCTTCATCAAGAGCCTTCGCTGCCTCAAACACTTGCTTTTCCGTAAATTGATGAGCCATCACATGACTGCCGTCTCGTAAACATACTTCAGTTATTTTCAGCGGCAAAGGACTATTTCGTTTCATACATGGTCACCGCCTTGTCTAAATGTTTTTCCTGACCGAGCAGGTGCTTGGCTACCAATTCGCCCGTTTGTTTTGCAGCAGCGGTCATGATATCCAGATTGCCCGCGTATTTCGGAAAATAATCTCCAGCTCCTTCAACCTCGACAAAAATAGTAACACGGCTGCCATCAAATAAAGGTTCTTGTTTTATACGATAACCAGGTACATAACTCATTACTTTTTTCTCCATGGATGAGATCGACTCTCTGATTTTCTCTTCGTCCAGGTTCCTAACTTCACAATGGATGGTCGCCCTCATTAAGATGGGAGGGTCAGCTGGATTTAAGATAATGATCGCTTTTCCTTGATCGGCACCCCCAATCTCTTCGATCCCCCGCCGCGTTGTAATCGTGAATTCATCGATGTTTGCACGAGTTCCGGGACCTGCACTTAATGAGGAGATCGTGGCTACAACCTCACCGTACGCCACATCAGCCACTTCGTTAATCGCATGCACTACCGGAATCGTGGCTTGTCCTCCACAAGTGATCATATTAATATTACATGCCTCCAAATGATCACCTAAATTTACAGGCGGACAAACGAAAGGTCCTATTGCTGCTGGGGTCAAGTCGATCACGGTCTTGCCCCTATCTTTTAAAATATCAGCATGTCTCGTATGCGCTTTAGCAGATGTGGCATCAAAAACGATATCTGCAAGTTCCGGTCTTTCTATAAAATCCTCGATACCATTCGTGAATACCCGGTACCCCGCAGAATTCGCACGCCGGAGTCCATCAGAATCCGGATCAATTCCGATCATGGCTGTAAGTTCAAGACAATCGCTTTTTTGTAGCTTATACATCAGGTCAGTGCCGATGTTACCTGAACCGATAATAGCTGCTTTTATCTTTTTCACGGATATTAGTCCTTTCTGCAAAAAGTTTAGTCACAAAATGAGATAGAGACTGTCCCAAGCTTACCGAAAGCTGCCGTAATCTCATCACCGCTATCAACATCGATCGCAGCTGATAGGGCACCTGGAAGAATCAGTTCCCCTGCTTTTAAAGAAATGTTATAGTCTGCTAGTTTGTTAGCGAGCCAGGCAACCGCTTGTGCGGGATGGCCAAGTGCTGCAGCACCCGCTCCGGTTGCGGTCACTTCTCCATTTTTCAAGAGTGTCATGCTTAACGTTCGCAAATCTACTTGATCGATCTCATAAAAAGATTCACCGATCACAGCTCTTGCGGATGAACCATTATCCGCCACCGTATCCACAAGCTGAATCTTCCAATCTTCTATTCGGCTGTCTATGATTTCTAACGCAGGAACTAACGCTTCCGTTGCCATCAGAACATCGATATACGTCACATTCGGACCACATAGATCTTCCTTTAAAATAAATCCGATCTCCGCTTCCACTTTCGGTTTGATAAAGTCACGTCTGGATAGTACACTGCCATTCGTTACTCTCATATGATCCAAAAGGTGGCCATAGTCCGGCTCATTAACGCCAAGCATGTTCTGCATGGCTTTGCTCGTCAACCCTACCTTTTTTCCGATGACCACCCGTCCTTCATCCAGCTTCTTCCTTACCCATTGCAATTGGATGCTATAAGAGTCCTTAACTGACAGTTCAGGGTAGCGTTTAGATAACGGAGTAACCGGAACAAGTTTCTCTTCTGCCTCAAGGAGTTCTGCGGTTAACGTTGAAATGATCTGCTGTTGCATCTTAGTAAATCCTCCTTTCTCTATTCAAAGAGCAAAACGCGACTGGAATCCAATCACGTTTAAAAAAACTATATTTAAGTAAGGCCTTTGTTACGGTTAAAAACAAATGAAAGAAGTTGATTTCCACTTCAGGATGCTCGTTTTCCGGGGGCGTGCGGTGAGCCTCCTCTGCGCTTTGCGCCGTTAGGAGTCTCGCACCTTGCGCTCCAACCAACTTGCAAAGAGGTCTTTAAAGCCCTTTATAGCATCTTCTTTCGACATTATAACTTCATCGTTATCGTCTTCACTTCTGAATAAAATTCGAAGCTGTGTCTGCCGCCTTCTCGTCCGATCCCGCTTGCTTTTGAACCGCCAAACGGTGTTCGAAGGTCACGTATGTACCAGCAGTTCACCCAGAGCAGACCTGAATCAACAGCCGCTGAAACCCGCTGTGCTCTGCGAATATCATTCGTCCAGACCACGCCTGCTAGTCCATACTGTGAATCATTTGCAATGCGGATCGCCTCTTCTTCTGTTTTAAAAGGGATGACCACAAGAACCGGACCAAAGATTTCTTCCTGTGCCACACGCCACTTATTGTTCACATCATACAAAACAGTGGGTTCATAAAAATTGCCCCCTTCAAGACCTTCAACCCGCTTACCTCCGCATGCGAGCTTAGCTCCTTCTTTTAATCCGATATCTACATAGTTTTCGACCGATTCAAGATGACCTTTCGATACAAGAGCTCCCATATCGGTGTCTTCTTGGGTTGGGTCGCCAACTTTTATCTTCTTAACAGCTGCAACGAATTTGTCCATAAACTCATCATAAATGCTTTCTTGCAGAAGCAATCTGGATCCTGCCAAGCAGATTTCTCCTTGATTCCGATAGATGGCATCTATGGACCCTTTGACCGCTTCATCTAGATCAGCATCTTCAAAAACGATGTTTGCTGATTTACCGCCTAACTCTAGCGATACCGGTATCAAATTTTCAGCTGCGTTTTTCATGATCGTCTTTCCTGTGCTTGATTCTCCGACAAAAGAGATGCGACGTACGTTGGGATCTGTGGTCATTGCGGCTCCCATCGTACTGCCAGGGCCAGTAATGATGTTCAGTACTCCTGGCGGCAGTCCGGCTTCATTCGCAATGTCCCCAAACATCACTGCAGAAAGAGGAGTATAGGAAGCTGGTTTGACAACAACCGTATTTCCTGCAGCTAGGGCAGCTGAAGCTTTCCATGTCATCTGCATAAACGGAAGATTCCACGGGATGATCAGACTCGTAACTCCCGCAGGACTATACTTGGCATAAGACATAATGTTGTGTTTATCGTAGTGCTCACTCACCATATATTTTGACATCTCGGCAAAAAAGCGGAAATTAGATGCAGCACGGGGGATATCAAACCCTCGACTTTCTTTGATCGGTTTACCGACATCGAGCGTTTCAACCATCGCTAGCTCTTCCACATTCTCCATGATGAGATCTGCCATCTTGCATAAAATATCTGAACGCTCTTCAAGAGGCATCCTGCTCCAAACCCCACTGTCATAAGCCATTTTAGCAGATTGGATCGCACGCTTCGCATCTTGCTCACTGCCGTTTGCTACAAGTGCAAGTTTCTCGTTCGTCGCTGGATTTATCGATTCAAACGTCTCCCCAGATCGTGCATCTACATATTCTCCATCAATGAACAGTCTCGCGTTTTTTACTTTTACCTGTTGTGTAAGGGTTTCTGATTTCACGTTCTAGTCCCCCTTCTCTTCTTCGATCTCAACAATCATCTCAATTTCTATCGCCGTTCCCCCTGGAAGCTGTGCCATTCCAACTGCAGATCTTGCATGTTTTCCCTTTTCACCAAAAATATCGACCAAGAGATCAGACGCACCGTTGATAACTTTCGGCTGATCGGTAAAATCTTCTGTGCAGTTTACAAACCCTAAAAGCTTAACAATCCGTTTCACCTTGTTTAAACTTCCCAGTTCGTGCTGAACAACAGCAAGCAGATTGAGCATAGACTGTCTTGATGCCGCATATCCATCTTCCAGCGTCAGGTCTTTACCAACCTTTCCATGATATTGATCAACACCTTGTCCCGCTGTAAAAAGAAGATTGCCCACTCGGACACAGCTTACATAATTCCCGACAGACGGGCGCACTTCTGGCAGTACAAGCCCCAATCGTTCTAGCTTATCCTCCGGTGTTTGAATGAGTTGCAACCGCTGCACCCCGCTTTCGTTTTTCAAGATTCAAAAAGGCTGCTGCGTTGCCGCCAAGCATTGCCTTGCGTTGTTCATTTGTAAGCTCCAGTGTTTCATCCAGAACTTTTCCTGGATTCACTTCACGCAACAAGAACGGATAATCAGAACCCATAAAAATTTTGTCAGACCCAAAACGCTCCATCATATACCGGATGTTCATCGGGTCATAATTGAGTGAATCAAAATAAAATTGCTTCGCATAATGACTTGGAGGATGTGTGGTCAGACGTAAGTGAGGCCACACATGCCAGCCCTGATCAAGTCGCGGAATCAAATAAGGAAATGCGCCGCCGCCATGAGCAAAACAGACCTTCAGTTTTGGAAACTTCTCCATCATTCCGCTCCAGATTAGTGATGCTGCTGCAAGTGCCGTCTCACTCGGCATCCCGATCGTATACATGAAGTTATGGTTTGGCATACGTTCTTTACCAAGGGTTTCCCACGGATGGATGAAGAGTGGAACTTCCCACTCCTCCGCTTTTTTAAAGAACTCCATAAAAGAAGGATGGTCCAGGTTCTGACCGTTAATATTCGTTCCGATCTCAATGCCATGAAGACCGAGTTCGTTCATGCAGCGGTCCATCTCACGGATTGCAGTCTCAGCATCCTGCATCGGCACGGTTCCAAGTCCTGCAAAACGGTCAGGATATTCTTTCACCGTTTCGGCGATGAAGTCATTTTGGATTCGTGCCATCGCTTCTGCTTGTTCCGGCGGTGCCCAATAGGAAAATGTGACAGGGATCGGGGATAGAACTTGAATGTCTACCCCTTCACGATCCATGTCATCAATCCTTTTTTTCGGATCCCACACTTGGTCGGTTACGTCCCTGAAATTTTTGCCGCCGACCATAATGGCAGCTCCACATGCACATGTTCTGTTTAAAACCGGCCATCTTTCCCCACCATACTTCTCAGCAAAGTCAGGAAATGACTCTGGAATGATATGTGTGTGAAAGTCAATTCTTAGCACTTCCATTCCTCCACGTTCTCAGGCATCTGATAGCCGCAGTCTTTGCACAAACGGATACGTTCATTTGAGTTAAAGCTATGGATCGCTTCTTTTACTTGCTTTTCAATATCATTTAACTGAACGGTCACGCGGTGCATCTCTGAGTCACAGCGATCGCAGAACCATACAAAATCCTCAAGCTCTCCTTGTGCACGTTTGCGCTCGATAACCAAACCGTACGAATCGGCTACACGGTGAGGTGAATGTGGAACCATGGCAGGAAGCATGAAAACATCACCTTCTTTTACTTCCACAACTTCACGCTTGCCTTCTTGATTGATGATCTCTACATAACAGCTGCCTTTGATCTGATAGAAGAACTCATCTGATGGGTCCACATGGAAGTCTCGTCTTTTGTTCGGTCCGCCTAAAATCATCGCGATAAATTCAGAATCCTGCCAGATTACCTTGTTGTTTACCGGTGGCTTAAGAAGATCCTTGTTTTCTTCGATCCATTTTAATAGGTTAAAAGATTGTAAAGTTGTTGTTGTACTCATCCTAATTGCCTCCTTTTATTTAGCCAGCTTTTGCTGGTCAGCTACAAAATCATGTGTGACAGAAAGGGCTTCATCAACCATTGAGAATTTCGCTTTTCGTTTATAACCGTTATAGAAAATCGCTCTCTTCCGAATAGGATCCCCTGTGTAATAGCGCTCATATTGTACAAGGCGCTGCCCGAAAGCTTCTCCGCAGAGATCCCAAGCAAGCTTAAACAGCTTCACACGTTCTAGTGAATCAACACCTTCACGGCCTACGTAATACTTATCGATCTCACTACGAAGTTCTGGAACGTTAAAATCATCTCCCGTCGGTGACATGAGCAAGCCGCCTGCACCGATGATCTGGATGACTTCGATCGCTCGTGGATACATCTTTGGAAGCATGCCTCGGATCGTCTCGAGTGCTGCACCATTCGGCATCACTTCACCAGACGATGTCGTTTCATACTCATACTCCGCTACACGCAATAAAGAGCGGATAACTTCTACATTTTGTACAAGTTCACCTAAGTCATTCTGAACGTTTAGGTATCCATCTACCCCGATTGAGTCAGCTAGTTTACAAGCTACTTCTGTTGCAAATGCTAGTTTTACATAGCCTCTAACCCCTGATTGGTGGGCAGGCTGTTGGGCGATTCCAGTCTTCGGATATAAAAGATTAGCAGCTTCCACATTGTTATAGAGAAAGACACGATCCCAAGGAACCAGTACATCATTAAAGACTAGAAGTGCATCCATTTCTTCAAAACAAGAAGCGAGTGGATGATCAAACAGTGAGCGTTTTCCATCCTGCATCGGTTCACGGCAAACGAGTTTCAGTCCTGGCGTGTCCACCGGCACCGCAAATGCAAGAGCATAGCGTTCGTCTCCAGGTGCGAACCCAGGGAACGAGTAGATGATAACTTCGTCTGTTATCGGAGCAAGGGTTGCGAGCATTTTTGCTCCACGTACGATTAGTCCCTCTGGTGTTTCTTCAACGGCTCCAAGATGCGTAAACATATCTTTTTGCCCATGAGAGTTCTTGCTTCGGTCGTTCTGCGGATTAATGATCGCATGAGTTAAAAACAGATCATTGTCTCTTATGTAGTTATAGTAGTTTTTGATATTCAAAGACCATTCTGGATTGTACTGATCTAAGAACCATCCATTATGTGCCATGCCTGTTACGACAACGTTCAAAAAGTCAGGGGTACGGCCCATGAGCCCAAACGTAGATCTTGCATAAATTTCAAACAGCTGGCTTCTTGCCATCAATTCTTCATAGCTCGTCGGGTGAAGGAATGCGTTATTAACCCTTTCACCTGTTTCTTTGCAAATATGTGTAATGGAATCTTGATATTGCGGGTCGTGCTGCATGTCGTACAGTTTGGCGATCTCTTGAATCGGCTGTTTAAAGACTGGTTCGTTTACAACATCTGTGACTCTCCTGCCCTCTAACCAAATTTCTGGTGAACGGGACTGCAAACCTTGGATATATTCTGCACCAGTTCTAATTCCCATACCATTTGCCTCCTCTATGAATAGTTGTTTAATTTGTAATCACTATATAAGAAAGCGCTTTCAACACTCAACGCAGAAATTTCATATTATGAAATTATCAGAAAATTAATTTAATATTGTGAAAAATCTTAGGGAGTTGATTTCCGTTTCAGATGCTCCAATAAACTTGGTCAATGATGATGCAAATATTAAATTCATTTAGAAGAATAATCCTTCAAAAAAAAGAGCCTTTTTAATAATGGCTCTTTATTTAAAGACCGATCATTCTTGGGATCCAAAGAACTGCGTCTTCTAAATATGTGATTAAAAATAAAATAGCGATCGCTATTACTAAGAAGGGTGCTGAAGATTTTACTAATCTCTCAAAGCGGACTTCGGCAATGGATGAAACGATAAATAAACCTGTCCCTACTGGTGGAGTTAGTAAGCCGATTGTTAAGTTGATGCAGATAATGACACCAAAATGAATGGGATCAATATTAAAAGACGTTATCAAAGGCATAAAAACCGGGACTAATATGATCAGTGCGGCAATTCCGTCTAGAAGCATTCCTACTAGCAACAACATGATGTTTACGAGTAATAAAAACACAAATGGGTTTTCGGATATCGATAACATGCTGTCGGCAAACAATTGCGGAATCTGTTCAAACGCGATCAGCCAGCCGAAGATATTGGCCATCGCGATTAAAAAAGTAACGGTCGCCGTGCTAATTACTGTGTTGATCAAGATCTGAGGGATGGAAGTCCCATTTAATTCCTTATAAAAGAACATGCCTATTAAAAAGGCGATTACACAAGCAACAGCAGCGGATTCGGTGGCAGTAAACGCACCGCTTAGTATACCGAAGATGATCACAAAAGGTACAAGAAGAGCAGGCAGAACTTTAACGGTGCTTTCCCACATTTCTTTACCTGTTGCTCTTTTGCTTTTCGGAAAATTGTATTTGTATCCCATATAAGCAATAACACTAATGAATGCCACTCCATAGATCAGACCTGGCACAATTCCTGCCATGAACAAGCCTCCGATAGAGGTTCCAGAAAGCGTTCCATAGATGATGAATATCATACTTGGTGGGATGATCGGTGCGATAATTGATGAAGCCAGTGTTAAGGAAGATGAAAACTCCTTGTTATACCCTTCCCTTTCCATCTCAGGCACCATGATTTTGCTCATCATTGCTGCCTGAGCATTCGCTGATCCTAGTATTGACGCTAAGAACATATTGGCAACAACCGTTACATATGCGAGTCCGCCGCGTACATGACCGACGAATACTTTTGCAAATTTTACAAGGCGAGTCGTAATCCCTCCTCCGTTCATAAGCTCACCTGCAAGCATGAACAGCGGAATGGCCAATAAGCCAAAATTGTCGAGTCCCGAATAGAGTCTCATGGGTGTTGAATCTAACAATGCCGTATTCCCGTTCAGGTAAAAGTAGACGACTGTAATCATTCCGAGCACAAGAGAGATCGGAATTCCCATCAATAAAAACAGAATGAAAATTCCAATGATGAGAGCAGTTGTCATAATTCTGCCCCCTTCGTTTTCAGTATGTGAACCAATTGAGCAAGTATGTGTATGCATGCAAACGTTAAGCCGATCGGTACAGCACTATACGGAATCCACATGGGCAGCAAAAGAGCAGTCGATTTTTGAAAAGCTACCCCGTCTGATAAGATCCACGTGTATGTGTATTTTAATAATAAAACTAGAAAAGCGATAATGAAGATTTGGCTGAAAACCCCAATCCACATCTTTAATCTTTGCGGACAGTAATCGAGCAAAAGTGTAACAGCAGCCTGGGACTTATTTTTTAGCCCCAGACTCCCTCCTATAAAACTGATCCAAATCAATAGAAACACAGCAACTTCTCCCGACCATGATAGAGGTGCATTAAAAAAGTATCGAAATGCCACTGAGAGTGCTACGATTATCGCTAACGCTAACATAAAGATCAGAGCAAGCAGTTTTTCAAATCTAGAAATTCCATTGCTTAGGCTTAAGAATATATCGCTTCCTCCTTTAATCGGAGGTTTTACAGGTTGATTCATATTTTTTTCATAGTCTATGTCCATCTTCAACCCACCAATCTCTTCATCTACTTCCTTACAGCACCTAAGAATTCCTGAATCAGCGGGTCAGTCGATCCATATTTTTTATCAAACTTTTCTATATAAGGTTTGAAAAGTTCAGGATCAATATCATAGATTTCCATCCCGTTATCTGCCAATTCTTTTCTGAACTCTTCTTCTTGTCCTGCACGTGTCGCAACAGCGTAATCCGCTGCTGCTTTTAAGGACTCGCGGACGATCTTTTGATCTTCTTCTGACATCCCTTCAAAGGTACTTTTATTGACCATAGCAACCGCCGGCCATACCATGTGGTTCGTTACGGCTCCGTATTTTGCCACTTCATAATATTTGTTTGTGATTGCAGCATCCAAATCCATATCCATGCCGTCGATTACACCAGTCTGAACAGCTGAATATACTTCCGGAAGTGGAAGGCCTTCTGTTGAAGCTCCGGTAGATTTATAGAAATCCTGCATCGGCGGGCTTGGTGTTACACGAAGTTTCAAGCCTTTCATATCTTCAGGTTTCTTTACATGCTTGTCCTTAAACAACATGACACGCTGACCTGCAAACAAATAATCTAGACCAGTGATTCCTTGTTCATCAAGGGTTGCAAGCATTTTCTTTGCCGGCTCTGTTTCTCTTGCTTTATGAGCGGCCTCAAGATCTTTAAAGGCATAAGGGGCAAACCATGCTGCAAATGATGGAGAACGCGAGCTTATGTAAGCAGCTGTAATAAATCCAAAATCAACGGAACCTGATTCGATCTGCTGCATCATGTCTGCTTCACTTCCAAGCTGAGAGGATGGATAGATTTCAAGCTCAATTCTTCCGTCTGATCGCTTAGAAAGCTCCTCTTTAAATTTCTCTGCTGCTTTATGCCACATATGGGAAGGCGGCGTAATATGTGCAAGTTTGAACTTATAGGTTTTTCCGTCAGCAGAAACCTCCCCTGAACTTGCTGAATCTGTTGATTCGCTGCTGCATGATGTCAGAAGGATTAATGCTAAAAAAAGTGTAAGCACTGCCTTTAACCTTTTCTTCATCTTTACTCCCCCGATACAATTTTGATAAATGTAAGCGCTATCATAAAACGCTAATAAAACCTAGTTCTTTCGAAATAGATTCTGCTGTCTTCACGACATGATGAATCATAGATGGCGTGTCATGCCCCAGCATATAAGCCACAGGACCTACCATATTAAGTGCTGCAATCGTCTGTCCTGTATATGACTTAATTGGCGCAGCTATTCCATACAGACCCATTTCATTTTCATTATTGCTGATGGCATATCCATTGGCTCTTATTTGAGCAAGTTCTTCTTTTAATTTTTCAACGCATGTGATGGTGTTAGGCGCACGTTGAAGAAGACCTCTAGAAATAGTAGGTTTGATCATTGAGGTATTGTAAGCGAGCAAGACTTTTCCCGTACTCGTACAATAAGCAGGCTTGGTATCACCAATAAAAGTAGGGACTTGTACTGAATTGGATGAAGCAACACGCAGAACGAATCTTACTTCTCCACGATCCAGCATTCCGATATGTACAGTTGTGTTGAACCTTCTGACAAGACCTTCACACAGCGGAAGTGCTTCGGTGTTTATGTCTTGCTGATACATGACATGGTTGCTCCATTCTAGAAGCTTCCATCCTAATCTATATTTTTTCTGACTATCTTGGATGAGAATACCTTCTGAGCAAAGTGTTCGGACGAGGTGGTGGACCGTACTTGCGTTCATATTTAATTTTTTTGCAATCTGCAAGTTTCCAAGTGCTGGTTCATCCTTGGTAAAGCAATTTAATATCCTTGAAATTTTTTGAACAGATGAGATCATAGATTCTCCCCCTCAAACGGATACATGATTTAGAATGTCAGCTTAAAGACAACCACCCCTTTCAATATGCGTTCATCGTATTGAAAAAGGACGGTTGAGACAATCGAGTAATTTCATATTATGAAATTACTTAAAATATTTTTAGAATAATTAGAAAATTTAACGGACTTTTGAAGGATAGTACCAGCTAGTAAAGAAGAAGTATAAGTATTGAAGTGCATTATAAATTTCGTTAGAAACGACTAAATTACCTACTTTTTATTTTTCTTTTTTAATAAAAAAGTTGTAAACTGTATATAGCATTTACCTTGTTAATGAATTACTATATATAGTAGGATTACTTTTACATGGCAAATAAATTCTCTTCCTATTCATATATCATCATTTCATGTTGAAAGAGGTGCGGACGTTGGACATTACGGAGAGCCTGATTACATATATGGATGAAAATCTGCCCAGCTATTTACACGATTGGCACAAAAAAGTCGTTATCACTAACCACGACATACATAAGGATAAAGTTATCAGAAATGCTCTACACATGATTGAACTCGTGAAGCTCTCCTTACGCGGCCAGCTTTCGCCTGACAAAATTAAGGAGCTCGCACACGAAGTTGCCGTCCAAAGATTAGAAGCAAAGATTAACATAGGAGAATTCGTTTATAATGTAAATTTAGGGCGAAGTGAAATCGTCAGGTTCGTCACTGGTTCAGGAATTTCCATTCAGCAGCTTCAGCCAGTCATTGAAACGATCAACTCTCTTTTTGATGAATTCCTGTATCACGCTGTTAAAAAGTACACCCAATTAAAAGATGCTGAAATCCAAGAAAAAACGCACTTTATCGACCAAAGCCATAAAGAACGCCTCACCATTCTCGGACAGATGTCATCGAGTTTTGTTCATGAATTCCGAAATCCCCTGACGGCAGTTATGGGATTTGTTAAACTCATGCAGCAAGAAAATCCGCAAATGAAATATATCGATATCATCAGCCATGAACTCACCCAACTTAATTTCCGTATCTCTCAATTTCTTCATGCTTCTAGAAAAGGGGTTCAGGAAAGGGATGCAGAGGAGTTTGCGCTCGAGGATTTATTTTCAGACATACTAGATTTCATGTATCCGAGTCTAGTAGATGCTGATGTGAATGTGGTCCCTCGTATTGATCCAACGATTACGCTTTGGGCACATAGAGATGAATTGAAACAAGTTCTTCTTAACTTAATCATGAACTCCATCGATGCATTAAGACAAAAGAAACAAGATCGGCGGATCATGATATACAGCAAAATGGAATCCGATTCTTCAGATTCTCATGTACATATTACAATTTCAAATAATGGACCTGCTATACCTCCAGAGACAATGAAAACAATCTTTGAACCTTTTTATACAACGAAAGAACTGGGTACAGGGATTGGTCTGTTTGTATGCAAAAAAATCATAGAAAAACATTACGGAACCATCAGCTGTACTTCCGATGAGAACAATACGACATTCACTATCGTCTTACCGCTAGAGGCGAACGTTAAGAAAAAATTACCTCAAACATAACCCAAAAGGAACTCGGAAGTACCGAGCTCCTTTTTCTTATTCCTAAGGTTTTAACACAACTTTGATACATTCATCCTCATGATCATTAAAGGTTTGATACGCTTTGCCTGCCTGTTCTAAAAGGACGCGGTGCGTAATAATTTCTGTAGGATCGAACTCTTGATTCATGATCTTATCAAAAAGCAAGGGCATGTAATGAATAACCGGAGCCTGTCCCATTTTTAACGTCACATTTCTCTCGAAGATATTCCCTAGAGGAAACATGTTGTACATGGAACCATAGACACCTGTAAGACCGCACGAAATATTGAATGGAAGTACAACGCGATCTCCCTTTTTTACCCGTGTTACTTCTGGACCTACTTCTTCTACGATTCCCATCGGTTCATGTCCTATCACATAGTCTTTCCTGGCAGGAAGAACACCTTGATAGATATGAAGATCAGAACCACAGATGGCAGTTGAGGTAATACGTACAATAATATCGTCCTTTTTCTGAATCACCGGATCGTCAACATTTTTCACCTGAATGTCTTTTGTACCTTGGAAAGTAACTGCTCTTAATAACCTCCTAGATGTAGAATACTTACTCCTTTCCCTCGTATTTCAAAAAGTATGTTCTAATAAATACTTTTAAGAGGATAATAAAAAAAGCCTCCGCCAAATGGCAGAGACTTATTCCTTCTAAAAAACTGATTCTCGGTAAAGCGGCATGGAACAGCATCGAAAGGAACCGCCTGACTTAATAATTTCTGAAATATCTACCTCTAATATTTCATATCCGCGCTCACGTAGAGCCTGATTGACATGTTTATTGCAAGGAAGGCTTAATATTTTTTTGTCTCCGATCGATAACATGTTCGTTCCCATCGTAAATTGTTCGTCTTTAGTGACTTCTATCAATTTAAAATGAGAGGCAAGAAACTCAAGATCCTTTTCTTCAAACGCGTGTGGATAAACAAGTGCTTCTTTCTCAGATAGGATGTTAAACACACAATCCAAGTGTAAAAAGATGGGGTCAAACGGAACAGGGATAATTTCCATTTCAGGCAGTTGTGTCTGCAGCTGTTGAATGGTTTCTTCAGATGTCCTTCCGCTGACTCCAATATATACTTTGTTGCCATGAACGATAACATCTCCGCCTTCAATTCGGTCTCCTTCTATTAAAGAGAGATTGACTTGATGTTCTAAAAGCCAGTTACGGAGAATTTTCTCTTCACCATCTCGAATGTTGCTTCCCATCCGCGAAACAAATACTGTTTCTCCAATCGTAAACCCGATGTCCCGGGTAAAAACTTGTTCCGGGAATTTTTCCAGGGGAGGAAGTTTATAAACTTCTACGCCATGTTGGGTCATCATTTTAACAAAATCCTGATGTTGCTTCATCGCACGCTTCATATTAATATTATCTTTTGCGAAATGTCGCTGTGTTTCATTAATAATCTCGTCAATCTTCATATATCGAGGTTCACAAACAATTACCTTTTTTAATCTCCCAAATTCACTGTCACAGTTCACGAGTTTATATTCTCCTTTAATTACGGTAGCCATTAAATAATCCTCCATCTAAGGTATATACAAGGCTTTTTCCCTAAAACAACGGTACCGTAAACTTTTTTTCAACTAAAATACTTCTTTTCCATTTTTGCCAAAAATAGCTTTATACTTTCTTTTTTCATACAAAAACCACCCGAGCAGATTAATCCACCCGGATGGCTATCACTATTTTGTATAAAAGATTCTTTTTTTATACCTGATGTTCAGGCCGTACAACATCTATTTTTTCATTGTATGCAGGAAATATTACAGTCATAAAAGGATTTTAGACCGAATAAACAGAAAGAGATAGAAAGAGATTGGAATAAAAGCGTATAGGAGATAATTCAATGATTCCTAAATAACCTTGTACAAGTATGTCGTACTCATGGTCCTTATTGTCCCGGTCATTATGACGGCAAAACTTGGCTATCACATATGGATAAAAGATTAATAAGCCCTATTTTACAGCGACCATCATGAGTCTTGTCCTTTTTGTTGGGAACATTCGTTTACATAAGAAAACAAACTCTTCCTCTATATAAGGGTTGAACAAAAATTAATAACGGATAGGAGCTAAAAAATGATCAAAGGTCTTGGCGGAGTTTTTTGGAGAACGAAAAATATTGAAGTTGTAAAAAAATGGTACAGTGACGTATTAAAGATTGAAATAGGAGATTGGAACGGGGCTATGATCAAATCCGAATCAGGAAATGAGACGATCTTTTCTTTCTTCCCTGAAAATGAACATTATTTTCCAACAGACCAACAAGTGATGCTAAATTTCCAAGTGCATAATTTAGAAGAAACAATTCAGCATCTTGAACATATCAATGTACCTCTAGCCAAAGAAAAAGAGGTTAATGATTTTGGAAAGTTTGTTTGGATTGAAGATCCAGAAGGTCGGCTGATCGAGCTTTGGGAGAGTAATGAGAACTAATTCATTTGATATACATACGAAGTTTTTCTACAACTTAAAATGAACAAAAAAATCGCAACGAAATCCGCTGCGATTTTTGTTTTTTCATTTATTTATGATGAAACGGACATTTTCCTGTAATCGGTTCAACGTCGTCTCCGATAAAGTACTGTTTCCACTCCCTGTGCTCCGGATCACCGTAGTGGCTGATGTTTGGATGCGTCGGCAAGTTATCCCATTTCTCTACACGTTCACGTACTTTCTCACGAGACATGCTTCCCCCTGGTGATGTTCCTTCCAGTCCTTCAAAAATACGTCGTGGCTGAAAACCAAGAACTAGACTGTTTCCAAGATCTCTTGTTTTTCGTTGTTTATATGCTGGTGCATTACCAAACACGAAATAAGGTTCATTATCTACAGAAAAAGCAAACAAGTGATGGTCCGGATCTTTTGGAATATGTTCCGGCCATGGCTGATCGTCTGTTTCGTGAAGGTACTTTAGAATATCCCAGAAATAGTCTCTGTAATAGGGAATGTCTTTTTCTTCTTTTTCAGGCTCAACGAACACAAACAATCCATGGCGAATCAATTTTGGTGCGTCAAACAATTTATTAAACTCTTTGATCGCTTCAGGCAGGTTCGACCAGTCATCATGTGTTACATATGCATAGCGAAGCTCACCTTTTTTTTCAGCGGCCATACCAAAGTAACAAGGAAACGTTTTGTCAGTTACTGTTTCATGAAAGGTCTTATACTCTTCAATGACCCAAGCTGGAACTCGTTCTGGATTTGTCATATCTTCTTTTGTTAGCAAAGTTAATTGTTTCGTTTCCACATAACCACTCCTCTGATCTGATAATGAGGAATTTCCCTTAAGCGAAATAATTAAAACGTTATTCACGTTGCTTATTTTTACCAATTTAAAATCTTTTTTAGTTTACTCATGTTTTGTGACAGCCAAATCATTTCATGAGCGAACCTTTTGGGCGGTTCACCATCATGCACGGTAACAGAAATCCACCATGTACTCTCTAAATACCATATGAGCTTTAAGGACTGTATTACCTTCTCAAAACGTCCTTTTTTCTCTAATTTCATAAAAAAAGGCTTGAACTCAAAAGCTCTTACACTTTAGAGTTCAGCCTCTCTCTTTCAATGAATTTATTCTTTTAAACAGTTACTCTCTTTGCGCGTATCTCATTTAGCGCATTCTTTACTTTGCCAAACTCTGATGCATGTGGACGGTCGTCTCCATCACCATATCCGTAATCGACCATTCTGTTTCGGTTCAAACATAGTTTAGTCAGCTCAGGCTTAAAAAAATCAAACAATTTAAAACGTTCTTCTAAATGTGAGAAACGCTCTTGATATGCTTCAATACTGTCCACTAAATACGACCAGAATGCAGTCTCTTCGATTAATTCATTACGTACAAGCACGTTTGACATGTAACGCAGGTGACAAATAAAGAGACCGGTGAAAATAAACTGCGTCAAGCCTTCAGGCGGCTCGCTGCGAAGAACTTTTCGTAAATCTTCTGTAATTCCTTCGAGCTCCGGGAACGGCTGATCGGAAATGTTCACATCATCCACATAATCCTTAACCGCCAGTCTTGCAGGCTGATAATCTTTTAAGATCAAGATTGTGTTCTGACCATGTGGGGAGAATACTGTTCCGTATTGATACAAAAAGTGTAATAGCGGCGGCATGACAACTCCGAAGAATTTTTTCACCCATTCGTCCGCACTCAACCCCGATTTTTCGATCAAACTCTGAACGTACGGCTTGCCGTTCACATCCACATGGTGGAGCGCAGCGAGTGTGATCGGCTGTTCACCCGGCTTTAAGTACGTGTAGATACTCTCGCGCCAAATGGTTCCGAGCATCTCTAAATATTGATACGGCGCACCCTTTAGCTCGCTATAATGAGCGTGATCCACATTGATGCTTGCAACTTCTCCTGGCAATACCACTTCACATTCCTCTTTTAAGAAGCTGTCACGTTTAAAGATACCTTTAATGTGTTCAGTTACTTGTGGTGCGATCACCGTACGCTCTGATGGCAGCCCGCGGTATACCAAAGTATTTAAAATGCTCATTGGAAGTTTAACGTGAGCTTTCAGCTTATTTGTCGTATTCACGAACGTTCTGATCGATTGCTGCGGTAAATAGTGGTCTGTCCCTTCTTCTAATGGAATGATCATGCCATCAGCCAAGTCTTCAGGGAAGTTTTGAATCAGCACATTCTTCCATTGCCATTCGTGAACCGGCATAAAGTAATAATCAAGCGGCAGCTTTCCATTTTCACGTAAGATCTCATTAAATCGCTGAACGATCGTACTATCCAATTCTTTCAAGATCAGTTTTTCATAGTGCAGCTCACTTACGGACTGGAACTGAGCACGGTCACGATGTACCGCGATCCAAAACAGTTTCGTTTCGTTCTGGTTTTCAGGAGCATATTTACTGTAGTCATCAAAACCAAACCCGATGCGACCTTTGTTGTATGTGATCCATGGGTGACCTGACATTTCGCCTTCTAACTCGGCATAATCAAGATCAACGAGTTCGTTCGAAGTTTTCTTATGATGACTTAATAGGTTCGCATCAGCGATTAGGGTATGATTCAATTCTTTGATAAGATGGCCCGCTGTTTCTGCAGACATCCCGATTATAGGCTGAATATCAATTAAGAAGCGGATCGCATTAACGGCCGGTTTCCATTCCCCATCCTCTAAGACTTTGATAGATTCAGGATCTACATCATAGCTTTCGAACAAACGCTTTTCTGCACTAAAATGATATTGCCGATCTTCATTAACAGTAAATACGAAACCTTCTTCCTTTTCCTCAGGATGAATCATATCTTCGTACATATACTCGGCAAGCATTTTCGCAAGCAGATTTTTATTAACTTTCTCCCACGTCTCTTTTTTAAGAATGGATTCTGTTTCATTTAAATAATGCATGCTTTTCCTCCTTATGTAGGTGAAGTTTTCCACGGTTTCTTTCTCTTGTGTACGTTCCCCATAAGAAAACAATCAGATGAAGAACAACGAACAAACTTGCAAAAACAAATATTGCTGACAGCGATCGTACGTTTACAATCGTTGATGCTGCAACAGGTGCGAGCAATAGCCCGACATTTTGAACTGCTGAGATCTTGCTGTAATCGCCATGCGCATTCTGGCTCCATTTAAAAAGGAATACATCCAGTTTCGCGAGGCACCACGCTGCTCCTATTCCGAACATGCAGCGAAATACAATGAGTCCCACTATTCCTGTATCAACGGCCTGAAAAAATAAACCGGTAATCATCATGACCGTTGCTGCTATGTAGCCATTCCAACCAAGCTGTTCACTATATTTTCTGATAAGCGGTAAAGAGACTATCGCCATTAAACTAGGCAATAAATACAAGATACTGCTCGTCATCGTACCTGTGTGGTAGATCTGTTCGGTATATGTCGTAAAAAAAGGCCGAATCATATTCACAGCGACATGCAGGGTTAATACGATAATGCCAAAAATGAATAATTGTGGTAGGATGATTGTTGGCTTTCCATGACCACCTTCTTGCAACGGATCATCCGTCACATGACTTCCTACTTTTTTAAGCATAAAGAAACTAACAAAACCAACTAAACATTCCAAGATGCCAACCATCCAGAAGATCAACAGGGGCTGATCCATCTGTATGACCCAGCCTGATAATAAGGTTGCGGAAACAATAGCACCCTGCAGAACTGCATGATAGCTTGCTGCAGTAACTGTTTCAGCTTTTCGGTTCTCCTGCATGAGGATGGTATACAGAAGAAAGTAGCTGCTCTTAAAAATCAGAAGTAGAACACTTGCCGCTACAAACATTTCAAAGCTTTGTGAAATTGCCATCAAGAAGCAAGATAGTCCTGTCCCCCATTGGCCAATGATCAGCAGAGTAGAACTGTTTTGCCATCTACTCGCGATCAGTCCCCAAATCGGTGTACAGATGACGACTACAAGCCGGCAGACCATGATGTAAAACCCCGTAAGATCAGGATCTGTTATCCCATACACTTTTTTGAAAAACTGAGGATAGAACGGTGACAGCAACACTTCTGTACATACGAACAGAAAAACACAGCTTAATAGAAAAAGAGTTAGCGTGCGGCTACGGGCTTCCATGCAGGATCCGTTCTAAAATTTTGAAACACATTTTTTTCGTGAACAGGATAGATGTCTTCACCAAAGATTTTATTGATAATCACTGCGTTTCTGTGTGCACCAAGGCCAAGGTCAGGAGCACCGACGCCATGTGTGTGAAGTTCACCATTCTGAATGAAGATATGGTTGTTCTCCATGTCTTTCGTCTTCAAACGATAATCATGTGTAATCTGGTAGCGATTTTTTGAATCCCACTCAATTCTTTCTTGCATCTTCATTAAAAAGTGCGGAAAGGAAGGTGCATAACCCGTTCCCAAAATAACGACGTCAGATTCTAACTCAAACACTTCTCCTGTGACATTTTGACGAAGTGAGAGAAGAGGTGTATCTCCTTCATGATCTAAAGAAACCAGTTCGGTCATCGCCTGCAAATGGATCTCTGGTTTATGTTGACCTACCGATTTTTCATAAAGCAGGTCATAGATGTCAGCGATTGTATCCATGCTTATGCCTTTATATAACAGGTCTTGTTTTTTTAGTAGTTCATCCTTCTTGGAGGAAGGAAGCTGATAAAAGAAGTTCGTATAATCCGGTGAAAAATATTCGAGACCAAGCTTCGAGTACTCCATCGGGAAAAATCCTTTTGAACGTGTGAACCAGTTCAATGTATAAGCATCGTTGGACTGTAGCTGAGCTAAATCGTAAAACACCTCTGCAGCACTCTGTCCTGATCCGATGACGGTAATGGATTTTGCATTCAACAGCTCTTCTTTTCGATCTAAATATTGAGAGGAGTGGATAACTTTAGCACCTAGCTTCTTCTCCAAATGTGATGGCACGGCAGGACTCGTTCCGATACCTACTGAAAGATGTCTTGTGTAATAGGAAGAAGTTTCACCAGATTCCTCTGATCGCACAATCACTTCGTACAATGGCTCAACACCATCTTCAACCGGCATGATCTGTTCTACCGCCATCCCAAAGTGACACGTATCAAGCTGGCTAAGTGCCCACTGGCAATAATGGTTATACTCTTTACGCGGGATGTGAAAGTTCTCTAAAAAGTAAAAATGATAAAGTCGGTTGTGTTCCTGGAGGTAATTTAAAAACGTATACTTGCTCTTTACGTTCGCCATGCTCACCAAGTCAGCAAAGAACGGAACCTGAAGGGTCGTACCGTCGATCAGCATTCCTTTATGCCAGTTGAACTCTGTTTTCTTTTCAAAAAAAAGCGCATCTTTTCCCTCAGTCTCATCCAACATAGCCGCGAGTCCAAGGTTGAATGGACCGATGCCAACACCGATGAGGTCATACACTTTAACTTGTTGCGGCTTCTCTAAAGACATCTTCCCATCTCCTCTCAAACGTTTCTCTATGGCAGTACATGAGCATCCCTGTCTTATCTGGCAGCTCAATCGGTTTTATTTTTTTAAAACCGCACTTTTCAAACACATGGATCATCTTTTCATTGGAAATATCAGGTTCAGCAATTACTTTTTCAGTCGTTTGCGATTGGAACTGATAATGGACGATCGCACGCAACAAGGGCAAGGCATATCCTTTTCCAAGGAACGCTTCTTCTCCGATCAAAAGGTGGATGCCTTGATCGGCAGGATGAGGTTCATAACAATTCTCAACCACATCCCCTTTCACCCAATAGGCTTCCCAATAGCTCATCGGAAAGCCGTCAATCAAGCCTAAATACAGCGTCTGATGTTCGTCAGCTAAAAACTCCTCGAGATGCTTCTTATAAGCATCAAAAGAAATATCCAGTTTCCAAAACGGAATAACATAGGGCTGATGCTGCCACTTATGAAGAAGTGCCACGTCTCTCTCTAAATCTACTTTTACAAAAGATAGTGTTTTCTCGATAGTTGAATCATAGAAACTAAACGCTGGTTGCATTTGAAGTCAACACCTTCTGTAATGGGTTTGGAATCTTCGTATAAACGGACTGTGTCTCTAAAGAACCGACAAGCTCGTCCATATCATGAAAACGTGTAAGCATGTTCGCTTTGCATGGCAGCTGCTCAGAATCTAGCAAACTTCTTAATAAAGCGGAATTCCCGCCAGTCAGTTCATCATGATGCATCAGTCTGTTTCGCAGCATTTTCATAAGCTCTGATTCTTCTATTAATCCAGCTGAACCGAAACCATTGATCAGTCCGAACAGGTGGTTCATGAAGAAGTAATAGCGGAAGCGTTCGATCGCAACCTCATCACTGCAGATCGTCACACTTTTCCGATTAAGCCCTGGCAACTGTTCCACCAGCATGTCTGCTTTGGATTCACTGTAATAGTATCCTTGGTTGTCACGATAATAGAAATGCTTTGGATAACCGTTCTCCAGCTGAACGATCGAGTTTTGCTGATGAGCTTCAAGTGCTACACCATATGTTTCATAGAGCCACAGCATCGGGTCTAGAGCGATTGATAAATAGTCGCCAAACCATTCCATGCTCACTTCTTCCGTTGACCGGTTTTCTTTTTGAGCAAGGTCCTGAATGATGGCTCCGATACGTGATCTCCCTTCATATCCGTGATCCTGACACAGCCCTGCAATCAAACTCGCATTTCTATCATTCTCATAAAACGGGTTTTCTCTTATCACTACTTCAAACCCTG
This sequence comes from Fictibacillus phosphorivorans, assembly GCF_023715845.1. Classification (GTDB taxonomy): domain Bacteria; phylum Bacillota; class Bacilli; order Bacillales; family Fictibacillaceae; genus Fictibacillus; species Fictibacillus phosphorivorans_D. The sequence goes on along the minus strand of NZ_JAMBOR010000028.1, from coordinate 11,690 downwards.
ATGTTTCTTTTTCTGTTGGGATGTTCAAGAAAGCAGGATCCTGAATGATCTTAAATGATGGATAGATCTCCTTCAGTTCTTGCCCCATCCTTGCTTGCATCAGCCTGGAAACTTCCACGCCCCTATGTAGTTCTTTTTCCAAATTGACCCGAAGAGAGTTAGTAATCTTAACGGGTACAGAAAACTTAAACATATATTTAAAATCACGGCTGTATACAGAACGCATAGAAGAGGTCGCTGAAAACGGCTCTCCGTATGGACCGATATAGCTTAACTTTCCATCTGAAATTAAGGTTTGAACATATGAATCTTGTAAAAGGACAGAAACTTGGAGCGGATGCACAGGGATAAAGACGGATTCCTCATCATACATTATCGTTTGAACAAATTCTTTATCCTTCTGAAGGAGCTGCATCGTAATTTCTTCAGCCATTATGTCGTCAGCTGAGTCTTGATCAACAATCGATCTGTCCGCTTTGAAAAAGTGCAGCTGAAACGTCCCTTTAAGCTCCGGTGAATACATCGATTCTTGTTCTTCGTTCATGCCTTGTTTACTTTTCGGTGTCGGATGAAGAAGGTGACCAAAAAGAAGAGACTGCTCTGCTTCTATGAACGTAAATTCACTGCTCTCTAGATCAGCAGCATCACTTTCACGTTCTTCTAAATACCGCTGTACATTTTTTTTACTAAGAATTGTCCGCAGCATCAACTCGTCTTCCGCATCTTCACGATTTTGTTCCAAAAGTAATTCTTTCGAAAGGATGGAAACAAGTAAAACGTAATCAAGAGGTATCACTTTCTCACCTGTTTGATAAAGGATCGGAAAATGAAACAGATGTCTGCCTGTTAACGACCAATGCTTTACGGCAGCATAGATGGCGGCGTTCTGATTAACAAGTGTAACCTTCACTTCTTTATTTGGCGTTTCACCGCTCCATCCTAATTCCTTCATCTCCCCTTCAACTTCTATAAAATTTTGTGTTTCTCTTAGATAACAATTTAAAAAGCTTTGGATGCTCGCATTTTCTGATCGTTGTTTATGATTTGTCATTGGGTGATCCCCCTGTTTTCGTACTCTGCTGCAAATTGAGAAATGCTATAAAGAATATCTTCAATGTCCACGATTGTCGTTCGCGGGTTCAACAATGTAAATTTCAAAAAGACTTGGCCGTTCACTTTTGTTTTTGCTACTAACGCTGTACCTGTATGAAGGATTCTTTTATAGATATACATGTTCAACTCATCCAGGGTCTCATCAGCACTATCTCGGTATCGGAAAACGACCGCATTGATTTCCGGTTTTTTGTTGCAGATTTCAAAATGTTCTTTTTGGTTTAGAACACCGGCAGCCTGTTTTGCAAGATGAAGCGTGTAATCGATCATGTTGGCAAAATGATTCTCACCGACGATTCGAAGTGACATAAATAGTTTCAACGCGTCAAACCTTCTTGTCGTTTGAACCGATTTGCTTACAAGATGAACGAGACCGTCGTCTTCATCATTCTCCGGATTCAAGTAATCTGCATGGTGTGCCAAGTATCGGAAACTCTCTTGATTTTTTACGAAAAAAGCACCGCAGCTGATCGGCTGATAAAATTGTTTATGAAAATCAATTGTGATCGAGTCAGCGTGTTGAATACCAGTAAGCTTATGTGAATGTTTTTTACTCAGCATTAATGCTCCGCCATAGGCAGCATCCACGTGCATCCATAAACCATTCTTTTCAGCAATCACCGAGAGATCCTCTATCGGATCAATGCTTCCAAAATCAGTCGTACCTGCAGTGGCAACGACACACATCGGATATAAGCCTTCTGATTTTAACCGTTGAATTTCGGCTTCAACAGCCGAAAGGTTCATTTTTTTGTTTTGGTCGGTTTCAATAGAAATGACCGCCTGTTCACCTAAACCTAACTGAAAGGCTGATTTTTTTACGGTGAAATGAGCATCTTCCGAACAAAGGATTCTCATCTTATGTGCTTCAGGCGGTAGCCCTTTCACCTTTACGTTCCAGTTCCATACTTTGTCGCAATAGTCATCACGGGCCAACAGCAACCCCATGTAGTTGGATTGCGTGCCTCCGCTCGTAAACGTCCCATCTGCTTGCTTCGGAAGATCTAACTTCCCCTTCACCCAGTGGATCAGTTTTTCTTCCAGATAAGTGGCGGATGAACTTTGATCCCATGAGTCCATTGACTGGTTCAGGGCTCCGATCAACAATTCCGCTGCGATCGCTGGGACAAGCGGAGGACAATGAAGATGCCCTATACTTGTCGGATGTGAAACGTGGATGCTGTTTTTAACGATGTTTTCGGATACGTCTTCCAGAACCTTCGAAAAGTCCTCTCCGTCTTTTGAAGCAAGCGGAACAGCATTCAACTCTTCTGCAATGCCATGCGGCTGTTTGCCGTTAAAGGCATCTGTATTGTTTTTATAAAAATCGCTTAAAACGCGCTGTGTTTCAGACACGATGTCTTGGAAGCTTTGCAATCCTGCTTCACTGTTATTAAGAAAAAAACGGTCAAAATCAGTTGTGTTCATTCTGCACCCCTCATTCTGCATCCCTACTTAAGTGCGGCAGTTACCGCATCTTTAAAGATCGCGATCACATCATCAAGCTGTTCTTCTGTCATGATAAGTGGCGGCAGGAATCTGATGACACTTCCATGTCTACCTCCGACTTCTAAGATCAAGCCTCTATTGAAGCATTCTCGTTGTATGCGGCTCGCCAGTTCTGGATTTGCTGCAAATGTTCCTTTTTGACTCGATGGAATTTTAGGGTTTACGATCTCTGCACCAACCATTAAGCCTCTTCCTCGGATATCACCGATCTCTGGGACACCTTTCTGAAGATCGGAAAGTTCCTCCATAAGCTTCTCTCCGAGTAGTTTTGCATGCAGTGATAAGTTGTTCTCCTTGATGTACTTTAATGTTGCCGTCCCTGCTGCCATCGCCATCTGGTTACCTCTGAACGTTCCGATATGTGCACCGGGGCCCCATTTATCAAGCTCACGGTCATAGATCACAACTGATAACGGCAAGCTTCCACCGATCGCTTTCGATAAAACGACTACATCGGGAATGATATCAGCATGCTGGAAGGCAAACAGTTCACCTGTTCGACCGATTCCGGTCTGAACTTCGTCGATGATCAGTGGAATGTTGCGTTCTTTTGTAATTCTGCGAATTTCACGCAGCCACTCAATCGGTGCTGGAATAGATCCACCTTCGCCTTGAACAACTTCCAAGATCATAGCTGCTGGAGGCAGGATTCCGCTTTCGGGATCATATAGCAGGTTTTCGATATATCTGGCGCTGATTTTTCCTGTTTCTTCTCCACCTACTCCAAATGGACAGCGATACTCATACGGATAAGGCATGAAGTGAACATCTGGCATTAACCCTTGAACATTCTGTTTCGGTCCTAAGTTACCGGAAAGGGCCATCGTTCCATGTGTTGCTCCGTGATAACCGCCCTGGAAAGATAGAATGCTTCTTCTTCCTGTCGCTGTTTTTACAAGTTTAATAGCTGCTTCAATCGCATCTCCGCCAGTAGGTCCGCAAAATTGAATCTTCGCACGCTTCGCAAACTCCTCTGGTAAACTATCAAAAACTTCACTCACGAATTCTTCTTTAACTGGCGTCGTTAAATCCAGTGTATGTAACGGGCGCTTGTCATGAAGCACTTTCTCAATCGCATCGATCACAACTGGATGGTTATGACCAAGTGCCAATGTCCCTGCCCCTGCTAGACAATCTATGAATTTTCTTCCGTCGGCGTCTTTTACATAGATTCCTTCTGCTTCTTCAATAGCAATTGGAATTCGTCTCGGATAAGACCTCGCGTTTGATTCCCGCTTCTCTTGTTGTTTAAGGTAAAGTTCGTTCATTTCTATTTGTAAGGTGCTCATGTATGCTCCTCCTTGAGATTTGATTAATTAACCATACTGAAAATGATTCTCATTATTAATTACATGTACCACTTTAAATGATAATGATTATCATCGTCAATGATAAATTTTCCTCAAGTTCTTTCCATATTTTTTTAAGGCTAGGCATATACTGTGGTTCTAAAGTCCTGTTATTTTAATGGGATTTACATGTATCTCGTGATAATCAGAATGAGAATCATAGCTGGTGAAATCCCATTCTCAAGAAACAAAATAAAAAAAGCCGCCACAAAAATGGCGACTTTTCTTCTATTTCTCCTTCAGATTAAACAAGCACTTCTTTTTCCTTCAATTGAGCTTCTTTTTCTTTCACAAGCGGTATCACTTTTTCTCCAAAGTCTTTTAAATCTTTTTCATAATGTAAAAAGGCTGTCAGAACAAGGTCAATGCCTAGCTGCTTCAACTCGATAATGCGGTCTGCCACTTGTTCAGGTGTTCCGATCAGACCCGTTTTGAATCCGTCATTATACTGGACGAGGTCCTCAAACGTAGAATTTGCCCACATTCCCTCTTTTTCCTTAGACGATTGTCCGGCTTCTTTTACAGCTTCTCCAAATCCTTCAACGGCTTCAACGTCCGCATTAGAGACAATATCACGCAGCACTTGGATAGCCTCTTCTTCTGTATCTCTGACAATTACAAATCCATTTGCTGCATATTTCAACGTACGTCCTTCTTTCTCAGCCAAAGCCTTCACTTCTTCAATCTGACTCTTGAATCCTTCTGTCGTGTTTCCATTCATGAAATACCAATCTGAAACTCTTGCAGCCATCTCTTTAGCGGCTCTTGAGTTTCCACCTTGGAAGATAGGCGGAGTAGGCTTTTGAACAGGCTTCGGTTTCAGCGGAGCTCCATTTATTCGATAGAAATCACCTTTGAACGTGGTCTCACCTTCCGTCCAAAGACTTCTGATTACTCTAATAAATTCTTCTGAACGACGATATCTTTCATCATGCTCCAGCCAAGGTTCACCATATCCGGTAAATTCCCCTTTAAACCATCCGCTCACGACATTGATCGCAGCTCGGCCTCCAGAAATATTATCAAGTGTTGCCATCATCTTGGCATATACACCAGGATGCCAAAGTCCAGGATGAACAGCAGAGATCAAGTTTATCTTTTTAGTAACACTCGCTAATGCTGCAGCAAGTGTCGCAGCCTCTAGTTGATATTCAGCACCATAGCTTGCAAAGAAACGTGTCTGAAGAAGGGCAAAATCAAACCCGGAATCCTCTGCAATTTGTGCATAGCGTTTGTTCGCTTCAAATGTCCAATCTGTTTCCTGAGGCAGCTTCGATACAACTAATCCCCCGCTTACGTTCGGTACCCAGTACGCAAATTTTAAATCACTCATCTTCTTTTCCTCCTCAAGGTTTGTTTCCCTTGAATTGGACGTCATTTCGCTTACATGGTAAAATGTTTAAGCGATTCTGAAGCCCTCCTCAAGGGGTTGTCATCGCATCCGGAGTGAAAGTACTGCCATACTTTCGCTCTTTTTATTTCCCGAACACCTCCTAAACATAATAAAACCCCCTCACTCCAAGAAAAGAGCAAAGGGGTTGGGATAACGAAAAAAGAACCCGCTTGCTTCTCATCTTCGGAGCTTAATACTTAAGCTTCCTCTGAAATTGGCACCGTGCACCATTTGTGCTGGTTGCCGAGGCTTCTAAGGGTCAGTCCCTCCACCTCTCTGGATAAGAAGAAATTAATTAAGTTTTTAATTTAAAATGATTTTAGCACACTTGAGCGAATAGTCAAATAATTTTTATAATTTTGGAAGCAAGATGCGAATTTACCTGATATTCTGATCGCAACACTTGGTCATCAGGAACATCTTCATGTGATGTATTACAGGTGATGAAGGAAGATTATTAATCTATGAACTGCGCAAGTTCTTTATTCACTTTCTCCCACTCTTCCCAGAACAAGCCGTGACCGCTGTTTTCCATTGGAACAAGCTTTGATTGCCGGATTCCTTTATTCATGGCTAGGGCAAAAGGATAAGGACAAACCTGATCATGAACACCATGCAAAATAAGAGTCGGAACTCGAATTTTACGCAGATCTTCAAAGAGTGATTCATCGCGTAAAGAGCCTAGTACAGCTGCTGTTGAATAACCTGCAGCCTCTAAACCTAATTGAAAGAACCAATCCGAAAATGGAGCTGTTACATATTTATAGAAGAATATATCACCGAACCCTTGAAGCATCTTTGGCCTATCTCTATATGTGCTGGAGATGAAGCCGTTAACTTCTTCTGGAGTAAGCCCATACGGAAAATCCGGGCGCTTTGTAAAACTTGGTGCAGCTGCTCCAAGAAGAGCCAGTTTAGAAACACCATAGCCATTATGTCTGGCCATATACCTGATTGATATCGCCCCTCCGACTGAATGCCCCACAAGCGTAAAGTCCTTTATTTTTAGCGTTTGGATAACCGCATAGATATCATCCGCTAATCGATTGTATGAGTAACCGGAATAGGGTTTATCCGACTTGCCAAACCCTCTCAGATCAATTCCGATACATCTAAACCCCATCGATGGCAGCTGGTTAAACTGATACTCAAACAATTTATGGTTTGCCGGCCATCCGTGGATGAAAAGAATCGTTTTTTCAGCGGAAGGATTAACATCTTCCACATAAATTCTTACATTTTCCTCCACGCGAATATAATAGCTCACAACGATCCCTCCATACTTCCAATATCATTAATAAAATACTCACATTTTTAAAATGGGTGAATGACTAACAAAAAACTTCTTAAAAATTTTAAATAAAAAAATATATAAAAAAACGGCCAGTAACAGCTGGCCGCTTCATAGTATTCTAGTTGTTTTCAAGTACTTCGATCATTCGAAGCGCTACACTTCTACTAGACTGCGGGTTTTGTCCTGTAACAAGGTTACCATCTGTCACAGCAAAATCTTCCCATTTGCCCGCTCGCTGAAATTCTGCACCAAGTTCACGAAGTTTTGTTTCGAGCAAGAATGGAACTTCTTTCGTCAACTTCATTTCTTCTTCTTCCTCATCCGTAAAAGCAGTAACTGTTTTTCCCTGAACGATAGGTGTTCCATCCTTCAATGTGGCTGTAGTCAGTCCTGCTGGCCCGTGACAAACACTTCCAATAACCTTATTTGTCTGTGCCATCTGGCTTACTACTTCCCTTAAAGCTTCACTTTTCGGAAAATCAAAGACCGTCCCGTGCCCACCCGGCAAGAAGATGGCGTCATAACTCACAGCATCATCCGGACTTAGTTCAGCAGTATCCTCTAAAAGTGATAATGCATCTTTGTACTGATCTTGCTCAATTCCTTCTAAACTGTTCGGATCTAAAGGAATACTCCCGCCTTTAATACTTTTTACCGTAATGTCATATCCTTTATCACGAAATTCGTTATAGGGCACTGCATATTCCTCTAACCAAAGGCCAGTTTTATTATTTCCGATATTCTGATGATTTGTTACAACAATCAATATACGTTTTGACATAATAGCACTTCCTTTCCGTCATCTACTTATATCATTTTCCCGTTATCCTTTTTTTAAAACTAAGCTCCGTTAAAGCTTAATATTGCTTTTATGCAGAAAAAAAGAACTTCAATTTAAAAAAGTTCCGTCCCTGTATAATTCTTATTTACCTCGGAAAGCGAGTACCTGGAGCGGAAATCAACTACAATCATAAGCATCGAAGAAAAACAGCCCTCTCTTCAAAGAAGACTGCTTTAGGGGTTACTTATAAAATTCTGAATCGTCTGGATCAGGACCATTTCGTTTATCTTGATTAAGTGCCGAAATTCGAGTCATGTCTTCGTTCGATAGTTCAAAATCAAAGATATCAATGTTTTCTTCAATACGGTGTTTAGTAACAGATTTTGGAATGGTTACAACGCCATTTTGGAGATCCCATCTTAAAATGATCTGTGCAACGGTTTTATTATGCTTTTCAGCAAGTTCTATTAAAGTGGGTTCTTCGAAAATTTCGCCTTTTAATAAAGGACGCCATGCCTCTAGCTGTATGCCCTGCTGTTTGCAGTATGATAAGAGATCTTCCTGTGTGAGACGGGGATGATACTCTACCTGATTCACCATTGGCTTGATCTTTGCATCAGCGAGTAAATCTTCTAGATGGTGCTGTTTAAAGTTACTTACACCAATAGCCTTTGCTCGGCCATCATTGTATATCTTTTCGAGTGCTTTCCATGTTTCTTTGTATTTTCCAGGTACTGGCCAATGTATAAGGTAAAGGTCGACATATTCGAGTCCTAGTCTATCTAAACTCTCATCAAAAGCTGCCAACGTTTCCTTATAGCCTTGATCTGTGTTCCAGACTTTTGTCGTGATAAAAAGATCTTCTCTTGGTACATTTGATTCTGCAATAGCTTGTCCGACGCCTGCTTCGTTGTTATAAAGACTGGCTGTGTCGATGCTTCTATAACCTGCATCAAGAGCCCATTTGATGGACTGGATGACTTCATCCCCATCTTGTACTTTATATACACCTAATCCGATCCAAGGCATATGAACGCCATTATGTAATACTGCACGATCATGTATACTCGTCACCATCTATCCCTCCTTAGCCATTATTGTGTCACATTTTTACTTCGAAATGAAAATATTAGACTCTCAATAGCTTATTCGCTGTTTCTGCCAACCTTTTATGTGCACCATCTTGGATGGTTGACTCACTCCACGTAAATCCATCATTTTCGTACCTTGGAATGACATGCATGTGCAGATGAGTCAGATCACTAAATTTTCCCCCATTTTGATTGATTGTAATCCCATCTGGTTCAAAAAGAGTGTTTAACTTTTTAGAGATCATTTTGGCAGCATCCATAACAGCAAGAGTCTCTTCATATGTTAATTCAGTCAGTTCTTTCACGTGCCTTTTTGGCAAGATTAATGTATGTCCCTCATTGAAGGGGTTTATGTCTAGAAAACAATGGACAAGTTCATCTTCGTATATCGTATGTACAGTGAATTTAGCGTTAGCTAGATCGCATCCTAAACAACTCATTTAAATGAACCCTTTCAATCGTGCAATCAGCAACCCATGAGTCAGTTCGCTGTCTTTCCAGATTCCTTGTTCAATGTTACGGAACGCCCGCTCTACCGGTATGTGAAAAGCTTGAATAGAAGCCTCTTTTTTTTCTAGATTCTAAAATGTCTTTCGTAAAGTAAACATGTGTTACACAATTGCTATAACACGCACTCGGCTGAATGCTGCCTATATAGATGGCGTCCCCGCATACAATACCTGTTTCCTCTAACAGCTCACGTCTGGCTGCATCCTTGGGTCTTTCATTTCGTTTTATACCACCGCCAGGAAGCTGGATAATGATTTCCTCCACTGCCGTCCTAAACTGACTGATCAATATTAAACTATTATTTTCGAGTGCGACCATCACAGCAGCTTCGTGTGGCATCTCTTTTAAAGTAATCTTGCCAAACTCATCTTCAAAAACTTCTATCTCTTTGTCTCTGCTTTGATATACTAGTTCTTTCTTCAATCGATCTCCCCCACCTTTTTGCGACAGTGTCACTTTTACATTATCCAAACTTGGAAACTTTTACAAGTAAATGGATATTGGAAATTCAGACCATTCCTTTCTCTCGATTTGAAGAAAAAATCAGCTGGTTTTATCATGAAATTAGACATAGGGGAACTTATATCAATGCTTTTTCGTATTACCTAGTAGACAGAAATAAAGGAGTTATCAACCATGAAAAAGAAAATTGGAATAGTAATGATTATTCTATCGTTCGTCCTTTGGGTTTTCATTCCTATTATTCCCTTTTTAACGCTGAGTGCTGCCATTAAGACTGGCATCGTAAGTGGATTAATTATCGGCGGAGAAGTGCTCTTCTGGCTCGGAGCACTTTTAGCCGGAAAAGATATCGTAAAGAACTTCATTCAAAAATTTTGGCGAAAGAAGAAAAACAAAGAGGATGATCCCTCTTAATTGATTGATACAGGAGGCAGGCGATGAAACATTTGGCTGGAATTCTCACCCTGATTTTATTGTACGGTTGTTCTTCTCCTTCACCGGAACTCGAAAGCTTAATGAAGGAACACCCTGACATTCAAAATGAATTGAACACTCTTTCAGACAGTGAATTATCTGAAGTTAAACTTCCAAGCCACCTGCCCTTCAAGCCTGATACGATCTCTTCAAACGTTGAAAAAGATGCTGAACTTCATCCAAGATTTGCAGAAGTGGTCTACCACATAGGCAGCAATGCGAATCTGACAGTTGCTACCTATTTTAATAGAGTTGAACATATTAATCCTGACTTACCGTCTTCCTTCCAATTAAAAGACGGCTCCATTGCTGATATGAGAATGAATCAGGTAGACATACGGGAATTAGTTTGGTCGGATAAAAAAAGGAAACTGACCTATAAGATTTCATTGGAGGTTGTTCCACAAACAAATAATCCTTGGACAACAGAAGATATGCTAAAGATTGCCGATTCTATGAAATAAGGAGATAAAGATGGAGGAAATTCTTTTAGGCTTTATTTATACTTTTTTGATCGTACTTACATTTGAGGCCATTTTTACTAGAAAACTTCATAACCATTCTAAGCCATCCGGGAAAAAGATAGTTGTGCTTGGCGTCCAATCCCTCGTGATCACCTTGTTTTTACTAACTGCATTCAGATAGATTTCTTAGATTGATCCCATAAGAAGAAAAGCCCCTCAGCTCATGGATGAAAGGCTCTTCTTTCATTTGTTCTTTTACTCGTCCATAGGTGGTAGTTTCCTATTTTCTGTCCCGTTTGTTTACCTGTCGTTTGCTTTGCAAGGGATGTTTTTTCAGACGTTTTCTGTACTGCTCCTAAAACCCCCATCAATGAACATCCCGAAAATATTTATTTTAACTGGGAGTAATTTCCCTGCATCTTCCGCGATCATACTTTGACGAGAGTATACATGCCAACTCGATTTTCGTTTCATCTCCTGTACCACCTTTAAAAATTAGTATAAATTTACACTTTAATATAAAAGGTCTCTTTTGAAGGAACAAGATTTATTTACGAGATCATAAAAAAATTTTAAAAATGGTGATTCGTACAAGCACTCCCCACCTTCATTCATATTGTAATAGTGGGGGTGAAAGTTAATGAGTAAAAAACAAAAAAAACAAGTAGAAGAATCTTCTAACGGCCCAGGTCGTGGTCCTGCTGGCAAAGGACCTAACGCAGTTGAAGTAGATGGATTATCAGGAAAGAAACTTCGTAAGAAACAGAATTGTTCTGGTGGTTCTGAATCTCCTAACGGTCCAGGTCCTGCTGGTAATAGCCCCGCTGGTAAAGGCCCAAACGCAGTTGGAGTTGATGGTTGGTTCGAAAAGAAACTCCGCGTGAAACAGCAGGATGGTCCTGGTGGTTCTGAAGCTCCTAATGGTCCTGGTGCTAATGGGACAAGCGGTCTTGGAGTTGTTGAAGCGCTTCGTACTAGTTTAGATTCTACTCTTTCAGGAAAGAAATCTAAAAAGTCTCAAAAGAAGTCTTGCAAGAAGTCTAATAACGGTGGAGCCCAGAATCCTTGTGGAGATAGCTGCTGGGAGTAATATAGCAAAATAAAAAAGCCCTTTTTAAGGGCTTTTCAGAACGTAGACAAACCCCATTTCAACTTTGTTGAAAATGGGGTTTGTGTTGTTTTTAAGTATTATTTTTGAATAAACACACCTGGATTAAACTGGACATGGCCCTCGCCATGTCCAGTTTGCC
>NZ_JAMBOR010000027.1 GCF_023715845.1 Fictibacillus phosphorivorans | reverse complement strand
GAGGAGCAAGCTCCTCGTCATTCGCTCGACTTGCATGTATTAGGCACGCCGCCAGCGTTCATCCTGAGCCAGGATCAAACTCTCCATAAAAGTGTTTGACTTGCTCTAATTTCTTACTGACGGAATTAATTCTAATTCCTTACCTTTGCTTTTGTTCAGTTTTCAAAGAACTTGTTTGTTTAAAGCTTGTCGCTCGTTTTGGCGACTTTATTAGGATAACATCTCAAAAATAAGATGTCAACCTGTTTTTTTATCGTGTTTCCCAACTGCAACAATGTTTCTGCGTGTCGCAGCGACAAGAAATAATATAGCACGATACTCACTAACAGGTCAACACCTTTTCGTAAAAAAGTTTATTCTTTTATCGCATAATAACGATGGTATAGATTTTTGCTTTTCGTTTCCCGCTTAACCGTCTTGATATATCCCTTATCTTTTAGATGGGTAAGAAGCATCGGAAGGTCGATCGCATAATCCTGTACTTCACTATGCTCCATTAACTCATGATAAGCCCATTCGTCTTTTTGTTTAAGGATGCTTAGTAAATGGTTTGCTCCTAGTTTTGTTTTAGATGAAAGTGAAAACTCTGAAGCGAGCAATAGAAGTTCAATTCTTTTATCGATTGATTCTTCACCTGTTACAAGCTCTTCATAAAGCTTGAAAATCTCAGGTTGAATCATCTTTACTTGATTCCAAACGGTTACCTCCGGATAATAACCATGCTCAATAACAGAAAGACGAGCTAAATGATGAAGAGCATGCATGATGTTATTGAAAGCATCAAGATATTGCCCAGAGTGGAATAATTCCTTTCCGTCATTGTAACGTCTTAAGAGCTTGGCAAACTCGAGACCGATCTTATGTGTTCGTTCCTCTGCCGGAAATTCATGAAGTCTGTCCCTTAACCTTGTTATGTATTCATTTCGGTTAAATAGTACTTTTCCATTCATTACCCAGTCGACCGCTCTTTTATTTGTACCTAGCATGAGCCACGAATTCAATAGCTCTTCCGTTACAACATGCAGAGCTGCTGAACCGGATTGGTACTCATAATGTTTGATCATCCATGGCTGATCAAATTCTTTTACTATTATAAGAAGAACACTGTCAAAGTGATCAGTACCTGGGCTAAATGTTTTTGTCTTCTCAACATCTAAAACACCTAATGTATTTTCGTTGCTAGCTCTTTCCTGATATAGAGGCCGTAAAATATCGTCCATTAAAGGTCATCTCCCATATTAACAAAATCCTGTGTGTTATCTTTCAACATCAAATAGTGAAATCCTTTTTCTTTTCTTTAGAGTTCCTATGTTATACTAATGAACGTAGGAGGGACAGGTATGATAAAGTATACGAGCAAGATTAATAAAATTCGTACGTTTGCCTTAAGCCTTGTGTTTATTGGTATAATCATCATGTATGCCGGCCTGTTTTTCAAGACAAGTTTTGTCGTTATGTCTATTTTTATGGTTATTGGATTTATAGCAACGATCGCTAGTGCTGGTGTTTACTTTTGGATAGGAATGATTTCAACTCAGGCAGTACAAGTTGTTTGTCCAGAGTGTGGAAAAGTCACAAAAGTCCTTGGCCGAGTTGATGCATGTATGTCCTGTAATCAGCCACTTACGATGGATAAAGGTCTTGAAGGCATAGAGTTTGATGAGAAGTATAATTCTAAACGCCACATGCGTAAAGAAAATAGATAAAGCTGACATTCCGTTATGGAAGTCAGCTTTTTTTCATTTAATGTTTTCTTTTGCATTCTGGGCAGATACCGTAAATCTCCATCCGGTGGCGGCCAACTTCAAAGCCTGTCACCGACTCAGCAAGACTTTCTACTTCATCTAAGCCTGGATAATGAAAATCTACAATTTTTCCGCAAGAATCACAGATGATATGGTAGTGGTCGGTCGTCACACAATCAAACCGGCTAGATGAATCTCCATAAGTCAGTTCTTTTACAAGGCCAGCTTCTTTAAATACACGGAGATTGTTATAGACGGTAGCAACACTCATATTAGGAAACTTCCCTTCCAGTGCCTTGTAGATCTCATCAGCAGTTGGATGGGACATCGATTCAATAAGATGCTCTAAGATAGCATGACGCTGTGGAGTAATACGTACACCCGCTTCTTTTAAATTGTCAATTGCAGCATTAATCTTCGCACTAGACATCCGTCATGCACCCCATTTCTTTAAGAATTATTACTTTATAATCGTTATAATTAGTCTACTGCTTTACTACAGGTTTTGTCAATTGAAGTATACAAAACGCGTACTCTTTACGATAAATCTTCGTGTAGTACAGGTTCATTTATCTTCATTTTTTCATTTACATAGCGTGCAGCAACAAATAAAAAGTCCGATAAACGATTTAGATAAGATAAAACTCGAGGATTCACATCTTCTACTCCTACAGCTAGGCGCTCCGCCCGTCTTGCAATCGTTCTTGCTGTATGTAGAGCACTTGCAGAAGGAGACCCTCCTGGCAATATGAACTGTTTCAAAGGTTTTAATCCTTCCTGCCACTTATCGATCGTTTCCTCAAGAAAATGAATATCCTCTTCTTTCAGCTTCCAGGAGACTTCTTTACCGGCAGGTGTCGCAAGCTCTGCACCAACGTGAAAAAGAACTGTTTGAACTTTATGCATAACTCCAGCTGCTTGCTTTGCCCAATCTTCATCAGGAAGATGACTGATTCCAAGCCCAATCATACTGTTCGCTTCATCACATGTGCCATATGCTTCAACTCTGATATCATTTTTCGATACTCTTTCACCAAAGATTAAAGAGGTTGTTCCCTTATCCCCAGTTTTTGTGTAAATCTTCATATTAATACCCCCGATCATATGGAATGATATTGATCATATCTGAAAGCTTGTTACTTCGAAACAATTTAAGATTATCGCTGAAAATCTCAATGGCTCTGTCCTGGTATTGCGGAGAGATACCTGACAGGTGCGGTGTAACAGTCACGTTCTCCATTTCCCATAATGGACTTTCTTCAGGTAGGGGTTCTTTTTCAAACACATCCAGAGCGGCATGATAGATTTTCTTTTCGCGAAGCGCTTCAATAAGTTCACTCTCAACAACCGTTGTGCCTCGGCCAATATTGATGAGAACAGCAGACGGTTTCATTCGTTCAAAAGCTTTTGCCCCAATGAATCCTTTTGTTAAAGGTGTTGAAGGAAGTACATTTACAATAAAATCACTTTCTTCATACAACTTATAAATCCCTTCTTGATCCACTATTTCATCAAAGTGCTCTACGGGTCTGCCGCTTCTATTAAATCCAATCGTTTTCATATTAAATGCCTTCGCAAGTCTTGCTACTTCTGAACCAATTGCTCCTGCTCCTAATACCCCGATCGTTTGACCAGAGATTTCAGTCATCGGTACTTTTCGGGTCCACTTATATTGTTTTTGATTGTTCATTAATTCTTTTGCGTTTCTAGATATCTGCAGCATCATAGAGATTGTATACTCTGCCATCGGGGTCTTATGTATCCCTCTTGCGTTCGTAACGAGGATGTCTTTATCTTCAAGTGCTTTAAAAGGCATCTTATCCAGTCCTGCAGAGATCACCATAATCCATTTTAATGATTTTGCCTTTTGGATGAGGTCTTCTGTAAGGTCTTCCCCATACGTAATAAGCACTTCAGCTTGATCCAGATCTTGGACAGCTTCTTTCATCTTGTTGTAAAAACGAAACTCCTCATCAGGAAATCGTACTTTTAGCTCCTCTTTGATTTCATCTCTTAATCGTCCGCTTGAAAGTATCATATAAAAAACACCTTCTTTTTGTTATTAGTTCCATATGAAAAGACTGTCGCTTTGAAAAGTGCTCCTGCGTAGATGATTAAAGTAGAAGATGTGAGACCCCTGCCGATCAGCGGGACAGGTGAGACCACGGCAGGCATTCATTGCCTAGGGGGATTCACCGCACGCCCTGCGGAAAGCGAGCATCTGGAGAGGAAATCACTTCAACAGCAACAGTTGTAAAAATAGACTTTTTATTAGTAAATTAGAAAAAGCGGGAAAGGGCATCCCGCATTCCACTCATTATTTCACATTGGTTACTTCAGGTTTTCAGGATTCAACCCTTGTAATTCAGGCAGAACGAATAATCCATCTTTACGAATTAAAACATCATCAAAATAGATTTCGCCCCCGCCGTACTCTGGACGCTGAATGAGAACCATATCCCAGTGGATGCCTGATTCATTTCCATTAAAAGCGTCTTGATAAGCTCTTCCTGGTGTAAAGTGAATACTTCCGCCGATCTTTTCATCGAATAGAATGTCACCCATCGGATGCTGGATCAAGGGATTTACACCGATCGCAAACTCACCAACATAACGAGCGCCCTCGTCTGTATTAAAGATCTCGTTCAATTTCTCAGTATTGTCTGAAGTGGCTTCAACAATCTTTCCGTCTTTAAAGGTTAAGCTGACATTATTAAATGTTGTTCCATGGTAAGGACAAGGCGTGTTGTATGTGATTTTCCCATTTACGCTATCTTTGACGGGCGCTGTAAATACTTCCCCATCAGGAATGTTATTTTCACCAGCACACATGACTGCTGGAATGCCTTTAATCGAAAATGTTAGATCTGTTCCTGGTCCTGTGATGCGTACTTTATCTGTCTGCTCCATTAATGCATGTAGAGGCTTTTGTGCTTCTGCCATCGCTTTATAATCAACGTTACATACATCGAGGACAAAATCAGTAAATTTCTCAAGACTCATTTTTGCCATTTGAGCCAGACCTGTTGTTGGATAGTTCAACAGTACCCATTGACGATCGTTGATAATCAAGTTTTGGACAGGCTTATTCAATTCAGCTTTCATTTGGAAGATATCACTTGGGATATCAGCAAATTCTGAGTCATTATTTTTACATTGAATAGAGATGTAGGCATCTACGTCTTCCATTCTCTCAAGATCCCATTTCACTTGCGGTTCAGTATGTTCCTTAGAAGATCCTTTTAATAGGACTCGGGAAATTTCTTCGTCTACAAGCTGTACATATGGATAGGCCCCCATGTTATACGTTTCTTTTACAAGCTCTTTCACTAAAGGTTTACCTGCAATAAAAGAAGTGATCAACACTTTTTGTCCTTTTTCTAGTTTAAGTGAGTGCGTTAACAAGGTTTTTGCTAATGTTGTTAATCGTTCATCTCTCATTATGTAGTCCCCCATACATTTATCCGTTATAAAATTCACACAATTCTATTTTATCATGGGTATGCAATCCTGCCTAATTTTTATCAATGAAGGCATAGGATCAATTGATGAGCTACATAATAAATGTCGTGGAGGTGATAACAATGAATATATCACGTGCTCAGCAAATCATTGAATCTGAAAAAGAGATCGAGGTTTTACATAACGGAACTCCTGTCTGGCTTCAATCCGTTGATGAGAGTAAACAAACAGCAAGGGCTTATACGCGACAGCAACCCGATAATGAGATGGACATCCCTGTGAACGAATTGCATGAAAGTTAAAAAAGCCCCGGATTCAGGGCTTTTTCTTATGATAAATGTTCTTTTATATAGGTAAGTGCATCTTGTACGTGATCCTTTACCTTTACTTTTCGATATTCTTTTTGAATGATTCCTTCTTTGTCAATGATAAAAGTGGATCTCTCAATTCCCATGTACTCTTTACCAAAATTCTTCTTAAGCTTCCAAACCCCATATAATTCTGCAGCTTTGTGATCCTCATCAGCAACCAGCAAGAACGGCAGACCGTATTTCTCGATAAATTTATCGTGGCGTGCTAAAGGATCTGGACTTACCCCGACGATAACGGTATCCTGCTCCTCGAAGTCTTTATGCCTATCTCTAAAGTCACATGCCTGAGTCGTACAGCCTGGCGTCATATCTTTCGGGTAAAAATACAAAACGACATTCTTGCCTTTAAAGTCAGAAAGCTGAATCTCCTCTCCATTACTCGCAGGCAATTTAAAATCAGGTGCTTTTGTTCCTGTTTCTGCAGTCATTGAATAAGCCTCCTCAGATTTAATCTCTCTATATTAAGGGTAGCCTATTCATTGCCACTTCAACAACTATTTTGCCGTTCGTTCATAGTGGATAACGGATGAGAGAACAAATGCAATCGGAAGTAAATAGCCGATTAGTGCCTGAAAAGATGCAATCCACCTCCCTGCACCGACTGGAACAATATCACCGTAACCAACGGAAAGAATCGTCGTACTGCTGAAATAAATGCATGCTTCAATAAATGATAAGAAATCACTCTGTGCCAGCTCCAGTTTTAAAACCGGGAAACCCATGATAGACAATAAGGCATAGATCATGCCGAAACCCGAAATAATCGTTCCATAAACAATGAATAATATAAGCAGATGACTCGCAGGCATCAAATGCTCTTTTATCCCGGGATGTTTAAATAACATATAGATGCTGCGCATAATAATCGTAGAGCTCGCTATTAATAAAACGACTAAAACGCCATGTCCCATTTCCTCCACCTCAATTTATCTTATGAAAAGATAAAGGTGAGTAGGACAGCCTTCTTAATGAAAAGGGTTGATTTCTAGTAAAAGGACAATTTTGAATATCACTAATGAATTTTGCGCGTAGCAGCATGAGGCTCACCGTTCACCCCATGGAAAGCGAGCATCTGAAGCGGAACTCAACTACTTTCAAAACAAAAACAGCCCGCGTTCAATCATGCAAGCTGCTTTCTGTGATTAATTCTTTGCTTTATTTGCAGAGACAAGCTCTGTTAATTCTTTAAGCTGTGTTGCTAGTTCACGTACACGTGTCTGTGCCATTTCGTCTACTAGTACGTTTCCTTCATCAAAGTTAACCGGATCGGCTACATATTGATCGGGAATCACTAAGCTGTAGATTCCACGTAATACAGTACGAAGGTTAGCTAAAGCATTAATTCCGCCTTTTCCTCCGCCTGCTGCAACTGCTATTGCAGAAGGTTTATTTTTAAAATGCTTGCCGCCTAAGAAATCAAGTGCATTTTTTAATGCACCGCTTATACCGCTGTGGTATTCAGGACTTGTTACAAAGAACCCATCAGCTTCCTCAGCATATTTCGAAAGTTTTTTTACAGTTTCATTTTCAGCAGACGATGCGTCCCCTGTAAACAACGGAAGCCGGTCAATTCCCACATCGAAATATAAAACTTCTACGTTCATTTTTCTTAGTTCTTCAGCTGCAAATTGAGCTATACCACGTGTTCTGGATTCTGCTGTTGGGCTTCCTGCTATAACCATGATCTTCATATATATCCCCCATTTCTGCAATGTTCAAGTTTGGTATGTTCCTATATTACTAAAATTTCACCTGGTTTATTAAATAAAAAGAATCCAAACGAATAAAATCCGACTTTAGTCAGGTATTTCACAAAATGATTAGTTCCTTTTCCTTCCTATTTTGGTGGAGTTTAGTTCCCTGCCCCTCTATACTTGGTTACACCGACATTCCACAAGGTTATGGCGATCAAGAAGAATATGAGTCCGACAACAGGTGTTAAGAAGGCATACGTATACCATTCTTCTCTTTTTAAAAAGTAAGAAGCAGGATATACCCCGACAAATGCAAAGGGCAGAATCCATGTCAGCACGTATTTAATGATTTTATTATAGATATCAACAGGATACCGTCCATAGTTCCCGATGTTATACATCATAGGCATGATATCTGTACGTGAATCGGACCAAAAACCAATCGTCGCAAGGCTGATAAAGATACCCGCATATACGAGCGCCCCGCCAATAACAAGGAGCATAAAGATGAACGGATCGAACCAGCTGATCTCAAGGCCTAGCTTACTGCCTGCATAAAACATAACGATCAATCCTGTCACTGCACCGAATAATGATTCTAGCTCCATTCGCTCGAGCACGATCTGAAACAGACTGTGAACAGGTCTCGTCAGGATACGGTCCATCTCCCCTTTTACAATATAACGATCTGTAAAATCCCAAATGTTAAAGAAGGAAGAAAATATCGCAAACGGCACAAGAAAGAATCCATAAATAAAGATCATCTCGTCCTTGCTCCACCCAGCTAGAAGAGTAGTATGTCCAAAAACAACTAGGATGAAAACGAGATTCACTGCCTGAAATAGAAAATCAGAAAAAATCTCAACAACCATATCTGCTCGGTATGTTAACCGAGTCTTCAAATATTGCCCTGCATATTGAAAAAAGACCGATAAATATTTCATCTGATTACCCCCCTTGAACCACGAGCTGACGCTTCGCTAAAATCCAGAGCACGTATACAGGGATAATTAAGATAACTGACCAAAGCGCCTGATTAATTAAAGCTTCAAACACTTGAGAGCCTTTAAAACCTTCGGTAAAAATCATGCTCGGAATGTAACTGATCCCCTGGAACGGAAGATAACCCATAATATTCTGCGCCCACACCGGATAAAAACTAAGCGGCAGGATCAGCCCTGAGAAAAGATCGATCACAACACGCTTCGCCCGTATTAGTCCATCGTTGTTAAATAAAAAGAACGTTGCGATGCCGGCGAGCAGATTGATTTGTGTGTTAATGATAAAACTGAATATGATCGAAATAAAAAAGTAAATCCAAGTCCCAGCATTGGCCGATAACTCAACTGGGAAAACAAGCGCCACGATAACCATACCAGGAACCGAAAAGAACAATAACCTGAATATCCCTTCACCTAGCCCCTGCATCATCTTCATATTCAAATAAGGATATGGACGAACCATCTCGATCGCGACTTTTCCTTCTTTAATTTCCATCGCGATCTCACGGTCGATGTTATTAAAATAGAACGCTCTTGCCATCCAAGCAACAGCAATATAAGTGGTCATTTGTGTGATCGACAAGTCTTGAATGCTTTCCTTGCCGCCATAGATTGCACTCCACAAAAAGTAATAAGCACCAATGTTGATGCTGTAGATTAATATTCCGCTGTAATAGTTCGTTCGATAAGCAAGCATCATTAAAAAACGGATGCGGATCATCTCTAAATACTTACCCATGGCGCACAGCACCTTCTACATAGATGTTTCTGATGATTTCTTCTATCGAGATCTCCAAAATCTTTAAATCTGCAATCTTTTTAACAGCTGTCACTTTTCCGATAACCCCTGATATTACCGTTTCATCACTATCGACTGAAGCGATCCAAATCTGGTCACTCTCCCCTTGCTCCCAGACGACTAGGTGATCTTTTGTTAAGTGCTGCAATTCTTCTATTGTTGCTTTTTCGCTAAACTGGAACTGAATCTGTTTCCCTTCTGCCCAGTTTTCACGAAGCTCTTTTAACGGACCATCATAAATGATCTTTCCTTCATCCAGCATAACTACACGCTCACAAAGAGCTTCGATATCGGAAAGGTCATGTGTTGTTAAAAGAATAGTCGTTCCATGCTTTTCATTGATACGCTTTAAGAACTCACGAATTTTTAGTTTTACAAGAACATCAAGACCGATTGTTGGTTCATCTAAAAACAACAACGGAGGGTTATGAATTAGAGCTGCCGCCAATTCACATCTCATTCTTTGACCAAGTGACAGCTTTCGGACTGGCTTATCAAGAAGCGGTCCGATGTCGAGTGTCTCTATCACATCTTTCATATGTTCTTCATACTGCTGATCAGGTACATTGTAAATTTTCTTTAACAACCTAAATGATTCCTGAACGGCGATATCCCACCACAACTGGGAACGCTGACCGAAAACAACCCCGATCGTCTTTACGAACTTCTCCCGCTCTTTATGCGGATTCATGCCGTTTATAACAATCTTTCCTTCAGTAGGTGTTAAGATGCCGGTAAGCATTTTGATAGAAGTAGACTTACCTGCTCCGTTTTCACCTATATATCCGACCATTTCTCCCCTTTTAATAGAAAAAGAAATATCGTCGACTGCGGTTTTTATGGTGTAATTTCGTGTGAAAAGGTCACGAAATGCTCCCTTCAAACCTTGCCTGCTCGAAAAAGACTTAAACTCTTTTTTCAGATTCTGAACATCTATAATATTCTCCATATAATGAAGCCTCCAAATGAAAATAAACGAATTAATAAAAGGGCTGTTCTGGATCCACCTGTACCCCTTGAAAATAATTGATTTCTGTTAGAAGTACTCGCTCTCCGAGGGGGCGTGCGCACCTTACACTCCATCACAATGACAAGGAAGTACATGCATCCTTTTTAGAAGCCTTTTAATAAGTGATCTATTATTAAGGTTTGTAATTTTGCACAGCAAAATTTAGAGTTTCCTTTAGAGAAACTAATCACTTGGATAGTGTATCCTATCCATCTTCTAAAACTCAAATAGTTGAGAATGTACGGTACAGTTTTCCAGTTCTGTCTCTCTAAGCTTTTCATGCTACAATACTAGTTGTATTCAAGGTTTATTAGTTTTTTAGGAGGAATTTATATATGAACCACTCTCGCTCGGAAGCTCTTTATGAAGAAGCTCTCTTACATATTGTCGGAGGTGTGAACAGCCCTTCTCGTTCGTTTAAAGCAGTTGGAGGCGGCGCACCGGTTTTCATGGAACGCGCTGAAGGTGCTTATTTTTGGGATGAGGACGGCAATCGCTATATTGATTATCTTGCTGCCTATGGCCCTATTATTACGGGACACGCTCACCCGCATATTACGAAAGCCATCGTTAAGGCTGCTGAAAACGGTGTTCTTTATGGGACACCTACTGCACTTGAAGTTAAATTTGCAAAAATGCTGAAAGAAGCCATGCCGGCGATGGATAAAGTCCGGTTTGTAAACTCTGGAACAGAAGCCGTGATGACAACGATCCGTGTTGCCCGTGCTTATACGGGACGCGATAAGATCATCAAATTCGCAGGCTGCTACCACGGCCATTCTGATTTGGTGCTCGTTGCTGCCGGATCTGGTCCTTCCACACTCGGTACACCGGATTCTGCAGGTGTTCCAAAAAGCATCGCACAAGAAGTGATCACGGTTCCTTTTAACGATGTGGACGCATATCGTGCTGCTATGGAACGATGGGGCGACCAGATCGCTGCTGTTCTTGTAGAACCGATCGTTGGAAACTTCGGAATCGTTGAACCGAAAGAGGGCTTTTTACAAGCGGTTAATGACATTACTCACGAGCATGGTGCTCTTGTGATTTACGATGAAGTAATTACAGCTTTCCGCTTTATGTATGGTGGTGCACAAGATCTACTAGGTGTGAAGCCTGATATGACATCACTTGGTAAGATCATCGGCGGCGGACTTCCGATCGGTGCTTACGGCGGCAACAAAGAAATCATGGAAAAGGTAGCTCCACTCGGACCCGCTTATCAAGCAGGAACGATGGCTGGAAACCCTGCTTCCATCTCTGCTGGGATTGCTTGCCTAGAAGTGTTGAAGGAAGAAGGCGTTTATGAGGAGATGGACCGATTAGGGGCTATCCTCGAAAAAGGATTGCTGGAACAAGCTGCAAAACATAACGTTTCCGTGAGCACCAACCGTTTAAAAGGTGCATTGACTCTTTACTTTACAGATGAAAAGATCGTGAATTATGAGCAAGCTGAAGCCACTGACGGAGAGATCTTCGGAAGATATTTTAAACACATGCTTAACGAGGGCATCAACCTTGCTCCATCCAAATATGAAGCGATGTTCTTAACAACAGCTCATACAGAAGAAGATGTGATGGCAACCATTGAAGCAGCTGGAAAAGCATTTAGCAGACTTTAAGAATGATCGTTCGATTTAAAAGAATCCGCATCCATGCGGATTCTTTTTTTGTTTTAGGGGAAAACAAGTAATAACTAACGATCCCTTTTCATAGGGTATGTAAGTCTGTTTTTTTTTCACAATTTATTAACACATTCTGACTTGATTAAACTAAAAAAACAGTTTATAGTGTTTGAGATTATTAACATTTTTTATGAGAAAGGAATTATCGTAGCTATGAAATTAGGAGCCCGAATGATAAAAACGGGTTTAGCCATATCATTATCGATCTACCTGGCGATGTTGTTTCAACTCGATCAGCCGGTTTATGCGGCTATTGCTGCTACATTCGCGATACAACCTTCTATCTACAGGTCGTATCAAACGATCTTAGAACAGATGCAAGGTAATCTGGTAGGTGCTATTTTTGCAATTATTTTTGTTATTTTGCTAGGTAATAACCCGTTTGTGATTGGATTTGTAGTTGTACTTGTTATCGCAGCCAACTTAAAGATGAAAATTGAAAAAACCATTCCGTTATCCATCGTAACGGTAATTGTGATCATGGAGAGTCATTCAGAAAACTTTATTGGTTTTGCAGTGGACCGTTTCTTGCTTATCATGCTGGGCGTTCTTTCCGCCTTCTTGGTAAACCTGGTATTCATGCCACCTAAATACGAAACAAAATTGTATTATAAAATCTCCGGTCACACCGATGAAATTATTAAATGGATCCGCATGATTACAAGACACGCATCAGAACACAATGCGATTAAGGAAGATTTGAATCATCTAAAAGAAAACCGCTTCAAGATGGATCAATACTATTTATTATATAAAGAAGAACGAACCTACTTGAGGTCAAACAAATATTCAAAAACACGGAAGCTTGTACTCTACAGACAGATGATTCAGACGACCAACAAAGCACTGGAGCTGCTGAAGAGCCTGCACCGGCATGAGAACGAATTATATAACATGCCTGAACCGCTTCAGGAATTGATTCAGCTGAAACTCGATGGGTTGACGAACTTCCACGAACAGATGCTGCTGAAATATACAGATAAAATCAGAGCGCAGCACACACTCGACATGGACGACGAGATCAGCAAGAAGGCGCTTATGAATTGTATCATGAGCTATTACAAAAGCCCTGATCACGAAGAATGGATCGAACTGTTCCCTGTATTCGCATTGATCATCGATTACAGTGACCAGCTCAAACACCTGAACACATTGGTAGAAAGCTTTAAAAACTACCATCAGGATGATAGTGAAGTTCAGTTGGATCAACGGTTTGAAGATTGATAAATAAGTGGAGACCAGCCCTTAGTGGGGCTGGTTTTTTTGGGGGTTTGGTTGGCTTTGGTTGGTGGGTTCAGGCAAAAGTTTGAGTGGAATATGGCAAGGTTGTCGTCGATTCTTGTCGAGAAATGTAAACTCGTGGATAAAAGCTAAAAATTTTTGGATTCAGGGATAAAACTCGTGGATTGAGCCTGAAATTTCGTGGATTCATAGGTGTAATTTGTGGATTCAACTACTTTCAGTGGCAAAAATAAGAATTTTGCTCTTTGCTTCAAACGGTATAAAGCGGGAAAATAGGATCCTAACAGTGTCAAAAAATACTGAGGAGGCTACCTATTGAAAAGGCAAAGGAAAACACCCATTTTTATTACGAAATTATCAAAATTAGTTAGGAGAATCCCTCCCAATCACTTTAGGAAAGAAGAATTCCAAGTACAACTTCGAAATCATTCTTCTGGCTTTAAAGGTGAACAATCTCTCGAATATTTTTATCGTTATTTGCCAAAGGAAACTCACTTTCTTCATGGTCTCCGTATTCAAGACGATAAGCATTATTTTCAAATGGACACCTTGCTTATAACTCCTAGTTTCATTACCATTCTCGAAATTAAATACATGGCTGGCCATCTGCTATTTGAAGATCAGTTCTTTCAATTCATTAGAACTTATGATGGGAAAGAAGAAGGATTCGCAAACCCCATCGATCAGGTCAATCGTCAAAAATATCATCTATCTAGGGTTCTTGAAAAGAATAAAATGCCTACAATTCCCATTGAAACTCTTGTCGTAATGACTCACCCTTCTGCTATTGTTGAATCCTCTCCCACCTATAAGGAAGCTAAAGAAAAAGTAATTAAAAGTTCAGGTCTTCAACAAAAATTTGAAAGCCTTGCTCGAAAATATCCCACGCCCATTCTTACACAAAAACAAATTAAGAAATTAATAAGATTATTAATTAAATTATCCTCTTCATATGATCCTGATATTTGCGAACTCTTTCAAGTAAAAAAGAATGAACTCGCCAAAGGGGTGTTTTGTCCTAAGTGCTCTCACTCCATTATGAGATATGACTGGGGGAAGTGGCATTGCAATACTTGCCGTACTTCTTCAAAGACTGCACATATTGAGGCACTGCAAGATTATGCCCTCTTATTCTCAAAAACAATTACCAATCATGAGTGTGCCTACTATTTAAATTTATCATCAAGCAGTCAAGCCTATCACCTTTTACGGTCTTTAAATCTGCCTGCATCTGGAACGAATCGCTCTCGTCATTACCACCTCGATCCTCTACTAGAAAGAGAGCATTAAAAAAAGAAGCTTGGCATCAACCAAGCCCCCTTTTATATCTTCCTTATTAGCTCTTCATACGCGGATCGAGTGCATCACGAAGACCGTCACCCATTAGGTTGAACCCAAGTACTGTCAACATGATCGCAAGACCTGGGAACAATACCGTCCATGGTGCTTGGATGATAAAGTCCTTCGAATCCGCAAGCATTTTACCCCATTCTGGCGTCGGCGGTTGAGCACCCATCCCTAAGAATCCAAGAGCTGCCGCTTCAATGATCGCTGTTGCGATAGCTAGTGTTCCTTGAACGATGATCGGAGCTAAACTGTTCGGCAGGATGTGATGAACGAGAATACGGATATCACTCATACCAATCGCCCGTGCTGCTGTGATGTATTCTTCTTCTTTTACACTAAGCACCCTTGAACGCAATAAACGTCCAAACGTTGGAACATTGATGATCGCAATCGCAATCAATGCGTTCTTTAAAGATGGTCCAAGTACAGATACAACAGCGATCGCAAGCAAGATACTCGGGAACGCAAGCAGGATATCAAATATACGCGAGATGATACCATCCACCCACCTTCCGTAGTAACCTGCAACGATACCCAGCAATGAACCTACGATAACAGAGCCGGCTACCGAGAAGAAACCTACCCATAGAGAGATACGAGCACCGTGGATGACACGGCTAAGAATATCACGGCCAAACTCGTCTGTTCCGAACCAGTGTTCAGCTGATGGAGCGATGTGCTTGTCTGATAGATTGACCTCTTTATAACCATAAGGAGCTAATAGGTCCGCAAATATCGCAAGTAAAATAAAAAACGATACAATTGATAGACCAACAAGAGCAATCTTATTCTTTTTAAAACTTCTCCAAGCATCCTTCCAAGGAGAAATTACTTTGTCTTCAACTGGTGCAGGCGTATGTTGCGGTACTACTGGAGGCGTTGATCTGGCTAGTTGTTCTGACATGCTTTCATCCTCCTACTTAAATTTAATTCTCGGATCGATCGCTGCATACAGCAGATCAACGAGTAAATTAATGAGTACAAATATGGTAGCGACAACAAGAATACCTGACTGGATAACAGGATAATCACGGAACGATATCGCGTCATAAATATATGTTCCAATTCCTGGCCACCCGAAGATGGTCTCTGTTAAGATCGCACCGCCTAATAGAAGTCCTGTCTGCAAACCGATAACGGTTACTACAGGAATCATGGCATTTTTCAAGGAATGTTTGTATACAACCCAAAACATTTTCATCCCTTTAGCACGGGCCGTACGGATGTAATCAGAACGCATTACTTCAAGCATACTTGAACGAGTCATTCTAGCGATAATGGCCATTGGTATCGTTGCTAGTGCAACTCCCGGTAAAATCAGGTGGCGGATGACTTCCACAAATTGATCCATTCTGCCTTGAATCAAGGTATCGATTAAATATAAGTTCGTTATTGGGTCAACCGGTACACGAATGTTATCACGGCCGGTTGTAGGCAACCAATCCAGCTGTATAGAGAACACATATTGTTCCATCAAACCAAGCCAGAAAATAGGCATGGATACCCCAACTAATGCGAGCACCATCGCACAATAATCAAACCAGGAATTTTGGAACCAGGCTGAGATGATACCAGCATTTACACCGACTACGATCGCAATGACCATTGCGACAAGTGCCAATTCCATCGTTGCGGCTAAATATGGCCAGATTTCTTCAGAGATCGGAACGTTTGTTTTTAATGAAACACCTAAATCTCCAGCGAAAAGACCTTTTATATAGGCAAAAAATTGTGTGTACCATGGCTGATCTAAACCAAGTCGTTTTGTTAATGCTTCAATTGCATCTTGTGTCGCCTGTTGCCCTAATATAAGCTGTGCAGGATTCCCGGGTATAGCACGAATCATCATAAATACGATAAATGTCATCCCCAACAAAACAGGGACAAGAGTAGCTAACCGTCTGATTGTATAGGCAAACATATGGTCACCTCTTTCTGGAAAGATTACAAATTAAGTAGTATTACAGGGTGCAGTGCAAAAAAAGGGGGAGCAGGATATAAGTCCATACTCCCCGCCATACCTTATTCGAAAGATGTATCCACAAAGGATTGAGATCCAGTAGGATGCGGAACAAATCCTTTAATTTTGCTAGCTCCAGCTAATTGAGGCTTAGAGTGGACAAGCGGTACCCATGGAGCATCTTCATGAATGATGGCTTGTGCTTTCTGGTAAAGTTCAGCACGCTCATCTTCATTAGGATTAGATTGCGCTTCTAGCAATAGTTTATGAACTTCTTCGTTCTTGTAACGAGAATAATTGTTAGAACCAATGTTGTCTTTATCAAGCAATGCGTAAAGGAAGTTATCAGCATCTCCATTGTCACCAGTCCAACCTAACATGAACACTGGCGCTTCACCATTACGTGTCTTTTCAAGGTACGTACCCCACTCAAACGTTACGATGTTAGCTTCGATGCCAACTTTAGCAAGGTTTGCTTGGATTGCTTCCGCTACTTTTTGTCCGTTTGGCATATATGGACGTGCTACAGGCATTGCCCAAAGGTCCATCTTGAATCCATCTGGAAGACCAGCTTTCGCTAAAAGTTCTTTCGCTTTTGCTTCGTCAAATTCACGGTCTTGAATGCTGTCATTATATCCATTGATTGAAGGAGGCATAGGGTTTTTAGCCGGTTCTGCAGTTCCTTCGAAGAAGTTATCAATGATCGCTTGCTTATCGATCAAGTGGCTGATCGCCTGACGTACTTCTTTTTTATCAAATGGCGCTATTTCAGTGTTAAACCCTAGGTAACCAACGTTCATAGAAGGACGTTCGAATAATTGAAGTTTGTTGTTGTCCGTAACTTTCTTCATATCAGATGGGTTTAGACCATCCATTAAATCGATTTCGCCTTTTGTTAATGCATTTAAACGAGATGAGTTATCTTTGATTACTTTAAATGTTACACCATCAAGCTTTGGAAGATCTTTTACCCAGTAGTCTGTGTTCTTTTCAAGAACGATCGTGTCATTTGGCTTCCAGCTCTTGAATTTGAAAGCACCTGTCCCAACTGGTTCTTTGCTTAGCTTGTCGCCATCGAAAGATTTAGGGCTTGCAATCGCAAATGGGCTCATCGCAATGTTCTTTAAGAACGGAGCTTGAGGACGTTTAAGTTTGAATACAACCTTGTACTCTCCATCAGCTTTCACGCTTTCAATTACGTGGCCTTCGTCTCCTTCAAATCCACCAAACATAGATTTGTAGTAGTAGAATTTCTCTTCATCTTTACTCTTTGCCCAACGCTCGAAGTTTTTAACAACTGCATCAGCGTTGAACTTCTCGCCATCATGGAACTTAACGCCTTCTTCAAGTGTGAAAGTATACGTTAAGCCATCTTCTGAAATGTCCCACTCTTTTGCAAGACCAGGAACGATATCTGTGTTATCTTTTCCGTAGTTTACTAACGGCTCATAGATTTGTTCTGTAACGATAAAAGATTCACCGTCTGTAACAACTGCTGGATCAAGCGCAACTGCATCCCCACCGCGGCCATAGATCAAGACGTTGTTCGGATCAACTTTACCATCGTCTCCACCTTTGCTGCTGTCATTGCCTGATGAACATCCTGCTAAAGCAAGAGATAAAGCAAGCATTAAAGCAAATAAAGTTAATAAACTTTTCTTCATCTTCTTTCCCCCAGTTCTCATTTTAATAGTGCCTTTTTTTATATGTACGCGCTTACCTTTTATTCGTATAAATGGCAGGCAACGTAGTGGCCTTCAT
This sequence comes from Fictibacillus phosphorivorans, assembly GCF_023715845.1. Taxonomy (GTDB): domain Bacteria; phylum Bacillota; class Bacilli; order Bacillales; family Fictibacillaceae; genus Fictibacillus; species Fictibacillus phosphorivorans_D. Next base: position 26,092 of record NZ_JAMBOR010000027.1, on the reverse strand, counting down.
CAACTTCTTTTAAAACAGGTTTTACTGAACCACAATGTTCCATCGCCGCCGGGCATCTCGTATGAAATGGACAGCCTGCTGGCGGATTTGAAGGACTCGGCACATCTCCTTGAAGGATGACGCGATCCTTTTGATGTTCAACATCTGGAATCGGAACAGCAGATAACAGTGCCTGTGTATATGGGTGTTTCGGGTCATCATAAAGCATTTCACTATCTGAAAGTTCTACGATTTGCCCCAGATACATAACCCCAACGCGGTCACTGATATGGCGTACAACTCCAAGATCATGTGCGATGAACAAGTAGGTTAGATCAAATTCCTTTTGCAGATCCTGCATCAAATTCAGCACCTGTGATTGGATGGAAACATCCAATGCAGAAACTGGCTCGTCCGCTATGATCAGCTTCGGATTAACCGCAAGAGCTCTCGCAATCCCTATCCGTTGGCGCTGTCCTCCTGAAAATTGGTGAGGATATCGTTTTGCATGCCAGCTGCTGAGCCCTACGACTTCAAGCAGTTCTTTCACCCTTCTTTTTCGCTCCGCCTTATCTTTCACACCATGAACGATCAAAGGTTCTTCTAAAATTTTTTCAACCGTATGACGCGGATTGAGGGAAGCGAAAGGATCCTGAAACACCATCTGCATTTCTCGGCGCTTCTTTCTCATCTCGTTTGTAGAGAGTTTTGTGATATCTTCGCCTTCGAAGTAAATTTTCCCTTCAGTAGGTTCCAATAGCCGTAAAAGCATCCGTCCAGTTGTAGATTTACCGCAACCGCTCTCCCCTACGAGTCCAAGTGTTTCTCCTTTTTTGATGAAAAAAGAAACCCCATCTACTGCCTTTACTTCACCGACTTTTTTGCCGAGCACTCCGCCTTTGATCGGAAAATGCATCTTAAGATTCTCTACTTCAACCAATGGCTGTGTCTGACTCATGCAGGTTCACTCCTTTCTCCTCATAAAGCCAGCATCTAACTTGATGGCTTCCTTCTTGAGTTTTGAGATGCGGAGTTTCAGAGATACATCTTGTTCCTGCATGCTCGCACCGTGGCGCAAATGAACAGCCTGTTTTAATGGAACCAGGCTTCGGAACATTCCCAGGAATGGAATAAAGTCGGCCAACCTTCTCCCTCATATCTGGGACGGACTTGATCAGTCCAATCGTGTATGGATGCTGAGGGTTTTGGAAAATAGTTTTCACATCGCCCTCTTCCACTACTTTTCCAGCATACATAACAACGACACGTTCACACATTTCAGCAACTACACCAAGATCATGAGTGATCATCATAATAGCAGTATCTGTTTCTTTATTTAATCGCTTCATTAAGTCTAAAATTTGGGCTTGAATCGTTACATCAAGAGCTGTTGTAGGCTCGTCCGCGATTAGAAGTTTCGGATCACAGATCATGGCCATCGCGATCATGACACGCTGACGCATCCCTCCTGATAATTGATGCGGATACTCTTTTACAAGCTCTTCGGCTCTTGGCAATCCAACAAGCTTTAGCATTTCGATCGCTTTTTTCCATGCTTCTTTTTTAGACCATTTTCTATGTATGCGCAATGATTCAATGAGCTGGTCACCGATCGTGATAACCGGATTTAAGCTTGTCATCGGCTCCTGAAAAATCATTCCGATCTCGTTGCCTCTAATTTGACGCATCCTTTTTTCTGGTGCTGAAGCAAGATTTTCACCTTTAAAGAGGATCTCCCCTTCAATTTTCCCAGGCGGGGTAGGTACTAAGCCCATGACAGAAAGTGATGTTACGCTCTTGCCACAGCCAGATTCACCAACAATTCCTAATACTTCGCCAGGATTAATATGAAAATCAACACCATCTACTGCTGGAATTGCGTCATCCTCTGTCAGGAAAGAAGTCTTTAAATTCTTAACTTCTAAGACTGGATTCCCCATGAGATCTCACTCCTTTCTCTAAGCTGTCAAATTTCCTAGAATATTACTTCTCTGTTGTGAATTATGACACTACTCTGACATTTTGACAATAATTAATTTTCAGAATTATCGACAATTACTCCTACCGATGTAGGCATAAAGACTTAACTTTATTGCATTAATTTCATAAAAGATTACAAAAAAAAGACCGGCATAAGCCGATCTTTTTTCACTCTAATTCAATTGTTGAACCGTAAATAAATCATAATACGGTCCTTGTTTTTCCATTAATTCTTTATGATTGCCTATTTCAGCGATCCTTCCTTTATCAATCACAATAATGCGGTCAGCATGAGTGATCGTAGACAACCGGTGTGCCACGATAAAAGTGGTCCGGTCCTTCGCAAGCTTCTCTAGTGCTTCTTGGATCAAATGTTCACTTTCAAGATCGAGTGCGGAGGTTGCTTCGTCTAAAATAAGAATCGGAGGGTTTTTCAAAAATACCCTTGAGATGGCAACTCGCTGCTTCTGTCCACCAGAAAGCTTAACGCCGCGTTCCCCTATTTTCGTATCGTATCCTTGCGGCAAATTCATAATAAAATCATGTGCATTTGCAGCTTTTGCAGCTGAAATCATCTCTTCCTCTGAAGCCTCAGGATTCCCCATGAGGATATTCGCACGTACTGACTCGCTGAACAAAATATTATCCTGAAGAACCATTCCGATTTTATCGCGTAAAGACCTCACTTTAAATTCACGTATATCCGTTCCATCAAGTTTGATACTTCCCTCTGTTACATCATAAAACCGCGGAATCAGACTAATTAATGATGACTTTCCTCCCCCGCTCATTCCGACCAAAGCAATGGTTTCACCCGGTTTGACCGATAACGTAACGTTATGAAGCACATCTGTTTCGTCCTCGTTGTAGGTAAACGATACATTCTCAAAATCCAGTGCCCCTTTTACATGTTCTAACGTTTTTGCTTTAGGCAAATCCTCGATATCATACTTTTCATCCAAAAATTCAAACATTCTGTCCATAGATGCAATGGATTGCGTTAGGGTAGTCGATGAATTCACAAGTCGTCTTAATGGGTTGTAAAGCCTGTCCATGTAAGCGACAAAAGCGACTAAGGCACCAATTGTGATGTTACCACTAATGGCTTGATAAGCCGCGAATCCGATTACAAGGAGTGGAGCGACATCAGTCACTGTATTAACTACAGAGAATGTTTTTGCATTCCACTTTGTATGATCGATTGCTTTATTTAAAAATTTGGCGTTACGCTTATCAAACTGAACTTGCTCATGATCTTCTAGCGCAAAGCTCCTGATCACAGACATTCCTTGAACCCTTTCATGCAGGTGCCCCTGTACTTCAGCAAGTGCCTGTGATCGGTCTTTCGTCAGCTGACGGAGACGCGCATAGAAGAATTTCACCGAAAACGCATAGACCGGCAGCATCGATAAGGCGACGATCGTCAACCAAACATCCATAGAAAACATGATGGCTACAGCAATAATAATCGTTGCCATATCCAGCCATACATTCATGAGACCTGTGATCACAAATGTCTTCGTCTGTTCCACATCATGAATGACTCTGGAAATGATTTCCCCAGATTTGTTATTCGAATAAAAACGAAGACTTAAGCGCTGAATATGATCGAACATCTTATCGCGAATATCATATAAAATCTTACTTCCTACCCACTGTGCGTAAAATTGTCTCCAATATTCGATCGGCGGCCGAAGAACAACAAATATAACAGCAGCTCCACCCATCAGCCAATAGAGCTTATTCATCTTTTCATCAAACGGCAAGGAAGTCTGAATAATATCGTCCAACACATATTTGAGGATGAGCGGAGTCAATAAAGGTATACCGAATTTGGCAAGACCAATTAAAATTGTCCAGAAAATCTGCCATTTATAGGGCTTAACAAATGCCAAATAGCGCTTAATACTATCCATGCCTATCACACCATTCTGTATTCATCAGACTGTTTTTTCAAACGCTGTATTTTTATGAAAGAGGCTTCCCCATTATCTTGATAGGAACTCCCTTCCGTTTCAATTTTAGAAAAAAAGAAAACTTGGCTGCTGCCAAGTTATTCTCGCTATGAGTAAAAAAGGATAACCTGCTGACTACTCAACAGGCTTTCCTTTTTAACGAAATTCTAAATATCTTTCATACCATTGTTCCACAAATCCAGGTTCGAACGGCCCCTTTTTCTGTGTAACCATCATAATTAATTCTTGAAGATTTTTTTGAATGATCGCGTCGAGCTGACTCGGATACCTCATCATTCTTTTATGAAGTTCATATTCATCTTCATCTAATAAGATATAAGTTCCATCTGGAAATACTTTAATATCTAAATCATAATCAATATACTTCAAAGCCTCCTTGTCCCACATAAAAGGGGAGCCAAGGTTGCAATAATAATAAATACCATCTTCTCTTATCATGCCGATCACGTTAAACCACTGCTTAGAATTAAAATAGCATATAGCAGGCTCCCTTGTTCGCCATTGTCGGCCGTCTGATTCGGTAACCAAGATTCGGTCGTTACCGCAGATTACCTGACTGGGAGTCCCTTTTAAAATGACAGTATCCTCCCAGTTACGGTGGAGGTAGCCATTATGTTTGTAGCTTTGAATATTGATTATACTTCCGGTTGCAGGAAAACTCATCTCTCTCTCCTTTCTGCCCGAGTTCCGGAAGCTAATGTTACCTATTGAGTTGCTGACTCTCCTTTCTTAAACCATTTGTCGGTAATTCACCAGCTCCATGTTTAAACCTCGTTCTACGTTTGTTTTTTAATTCCCGTTCAATTTCTTTCTTACATAACACGTTTTTTTCTCTACTTTATTATATCGTTTTAAGAATAGTTTGGAAATGTACTTGTCCCGGTTTTTTTAAAATAAACGCCTTTTTTATAATAATTCCGCTTTATTAGTATTCCCAGCGGTTATGTATAGGAAACGTGCGGGTTTTTAGAACAACCAAAAAATGCCCCCTAGTGATAGGGAGCATTTTTGGATAGAGGTTATTGTTGTTGTTGGTTCTTTTTTTGTTGAGACTGTTGGTTTTGCTGACGAACTTGTTGAGCGTTAGTTTCGCTAGCAAATTCAGTTCCATAAGATTGACCAGCTTGAGACTGTTGGTTTTGTTGACGAACTTGTTGAGCGTTTGTTTTAGACGCTTGTTGTTGTTGTTGTTGTCTTTGTTGTTTGTCCATGTTTTTTCACCTCCACGAAATATAATTTACCCGGAGTAACCGGGTTTTATAAGGTTTTTTTATTATTAGATATTTCCAGTATTAAAAGAGAAAAAATTGGGGGATAAATGAATGATTGCATGAATTAAGGAGGTTGAAAACGAATGTATGTAGGAAGAGATATGACCGAACTTAGTATGACCAGCAAAAAGGAATGGAAAGACGAAGAACTTGCTTATTTTCACCACTCTCTGCAGCAGATGACTCCCTATTTAAACGAAGAAGGCACGACCATCCACAGAGAAATTATCAAGGAGATAGAAGCACGCGGCGGCTTAAAACGCGGCGAAGCAGATTATACACACGGGACAGAAGTTAAATATGATTAAATGAGGTGGATCCCCAGCGTGCTGGGGATTATTTTATTGACGCGTGTTTTTTTTGGCGAACGCTCATTTATCTCGGCGAGCGAACGCGCGCATAAAAACAGCCCATCGCTTCGCGAGGGGCTTATTTTTATTAAAAATTGCTATAAGATTGTCCGCCATCCACGTTCAACGTGCTTCCTACGACCCAAGAAGCCCTTTTAGAAGCTAAAAAGAGGACTACATTTGCCACTTCTTCTACTGTACCAAATCGTCCCGCCGAAATATGTTCTTGAACAAATGCATTTATTTTTTCCGGATCTTGTTCCAATCGCTTTTTCCAATTTCCGGTTTCATGCAAAATGGAACCAGGAGCTACCCCATTCACCCGAACACCTTTTTTAATTATTTCATCACCAAATGATTTCGTAAATGAGATCATGGCAGCTTTACTTGCATTATAAGTCGGTTTTCCGCCAGATTCTCGGCCAAAGATGGATGAAATGTTAATAATTGCTCCACCCTCTGTATTTCCGCTCATTACTTCCGCTGCTTGTTTGCTTAAATCCACTGCGGACAAAAAATTCAGATGCAGCGCTTCTTCAAACTGTTCCAAACTTGTATCCATAACGGTTGATCCATTACTGCCGCCCGCATTGTTAACGAGAACATCAATCGTTCCAAACTTCTTTAAGAAGTCTTTCATGACACGTTTCCGGTCTGTTTCAACGGTTACATCACCTTGGAAAATTTCGATGCCTTCTTTTTGGGCTGATTCCAAATCACTCGACGTCCGCCCTACAATACCAACTTTTGCACCTTCTTCTAAAAATGCATAGGCAATCGCCTGACCGATTCCTTTCGATCCGCCTGTAATAAGGACTGATTTTCCTTCAAGTTCTAAGTTCATACAATGATTGCCTCCTTTATCAGCCGGATAATTTTCTGATGAGAAACAGGGAACGGATATTGATTCAAGTCCTCTACTCCCACCCACTTCCAATCCGGCGGCAGCTCTTCAGTAACTTTTACAATGTTTCCTTGCCATATATTGATTTCCCATTTTAAGTGTGAAAAAACATGCTCGATGTATCCTGCCTTTTCATCAAGAACAGTCTGAGCACCAAGCAATTCATCTAAATAGCCTTTTAAAGCATCTGTTCCTGCTGTTTTGTTTTCGCCCACATATTCTATATTCGGGAATTCCCACATGTTTGCGAGCAAGCCTTCAGAAGGTCTTTTATGAATAAGAAACCTTCCGTCCTCCCCCGTCAGAATGCCAGCGGCCATTTTTGCTTTTCTCACTTTTGTTTTACCAAGTTTTACAGGGAGCTCATGCTGTCTGCCCTGCTCAAATCCTTTACATTGTTCTCTCATCGGACATAGTAGACAAGCTGGTGATTTCGGTGTACAGATCAGCGCGCCGAGCTCCATCAACGCTTGATTAAAAGAAGACGGATCTTCATGCGAGATCAATACACGAACAGCTTTTTCAAACAAAACTCTTGTCCTGGGCTTACTGATATCTTCCTCAATTAAGAGTATTCGTGACAATACCCGCATCACATTGCCATCCACCGCTGGTTCAGGAATTCCATAAGCAATACTTAAAATGGCTCCAGCCGTATAAGGTCCCACACCTTTTAAACTTGAAATTTCCTTTGGAGTATTCGGTACTTTTCCCCCATAATTTTCACACACTTCTTTTACGGCGGTTTGTAAGTTTCGAACTCGGGAATAATAACCTAGACCCTCCCAAGCCTTCAGTACTTTTTCTTCATCCGCATATGCAAGATCCTGAAGGGTAGGAAAAAGGCTTGTGAAACGCTCGAAATAGGGAATGACCGTATCTACCCGTGTTTGTTGGAGCATGATTTCGGATACCCAGACACGGTAAGGATCTTGATTTTCTCGCCAAGGCAGAGTGCGCTTATTTTCTTCATACCAAGTAAGTAAGTGTTCTTGGAATTGTTTCACATATGACGGGTTGAGGGAAAATAAACTATTACTTGTATTGTTCAATTTACAGATCTTCCTTTATGTTCAATTTTTCAAACGCCCAGCAATGTATTTTTTCTGCTCCCCCTGAAACAAAAGGGAAAAGCTTTGAAAAAATAGGGTGCTCATTGGACGTACGTTTTTCTTTTATCGATGCATACATTTCTTTATCCGAAACCTTAAAATATTCAACGTAAAGTGAAGGCTGATCAGCAGCTCTATACCACTGAATATCGGTTGCACCTAAATTTTCAAGTTCACGAATCACAGATACCATTTCATACTCATATGATTGAAGTGTCTCTGGAATTATTTTATACTCCATAAAAACGGTTAACATATATTTGTTCACTCCATTCCCTACATAGGAGGTGGTCGCCTTGGATACAGGCACACATATTGTAATGGGGCTCGGATTAGGCGGTTTAGCCATGCTGGACCCTGCCATTGCAAATGATCCAGCGACATCCCAAGCCATCCTTGCCGGAACTTTAATCGGTTCCCAGGCTCCAGATTTTGATACTATCCTAAAATTGAAAAATAACGCAGTCTATATTCGGAACCATAGAGGCTTAACCCATTCTTTGCCTGCATTAGTGATTTGGCCGCTTCTATTATTCGGCATCATATCATTATTTGTTCCGCAGGCAGACAGCGGAAAGCTACTTGTATGGACCGCTATAGCTGTTTTCCTGCACGTATTTGTAGATATATTTAATGCTTATGGCACACAAGCTCTGTATCCTCTTTCGAAAAAATGGATTGCTTTAGGTGTGATCAGCATCTTTGACCCATTTATCTTCTTCCTTCATATCGCGGGTTTACTCCTTTGGTATGTAGGCGCAGATCCCGGGTACACCTTCTTAGGCGTGTATGTCATCCTTGTCTTTTATTACGTTTGGCGCATTCTTGCACGTCAAAAGGTTAACAAGGTAGTTTTAGAAAAAATACCTGAAGCAGAAGAAATCTATGCGAGTCCAACCATGCGCTGGGGACAATACCATTTAGCCATTAAATCTAAGCATGAATTTTTTGTGGCTGGATTAAAAAATGGGAAAGTGACAATCTGGGATACATTCGACAGGCTCCCTATTCCACAGTCCAAAATTATTGATGCTGCAAAATTAGATAAAAACATCTCAGCCTTTCTTTCCTTCTCCCCTGTGCATCGATGGGAAATTGAGAAGAACGATCATGGCCATATGGTTCAATTTATTGACCTCAGGTACCGAAGTAAAGGTCACTATCCTTTTGTCGCTATGGTTCAGCTCGATGAGAACCTGAATATCATCACTTCTTATACAGGATGGGTTTATTCAGAAGACCGTCTGAAAAAGAAAATGGATTTCTCGCCGATGGACCTAATAAACAACAATGAATAAGTAAAGAGACGGGCTTAGTGAATCGGCCCGTCTTTTTTAATGAATCGTTGAAATTTCGGATTGCTCGAAAAGTACTCGTGAAGCTTATGCCCGTAGGAATTGATCAGCTGTGTCACCATTTTCTCGGTTACATCTTGTCCCTCATAATCCCTTCCAGCTCTTGCACGAGTTGATTCAAAATCTTCCCATAATCCTTCCACCCATTCCCTGGATTCCTGATAACTCAGGTCTGGGTTCACTTTTTGGAGCATTTTCGCTAATTTTTCAAAGCGCTCTTCCATTATTCTCCCTCCTTATCCAATTTTTAAGGAAACCCCCGTCACATAAAGGTTTCTAATACGTTTCATACTAGTTGAGAACCGATTTAAAGGAGGTATTACAAATGCGAAACAAATCGAAAAACTTCCCGAATCGGATCTCCTTCTCAGGTGAGCCGAGAGCGAAAGAAGAGTTCTCTTCTAAACGGCCAGATGGATCAACTCGCGACCATCCACAGGAGCGAATGTTTTTATCCAATCAACACCGAGATGATCAGTAACTCTTGCGGTTATGAATTTCATTCTGGGGGGGTGAATCAGTTGAACAAGAAAGAATATTTCTCATCAACACGATTTAACGCAAAGTACACAGACCCCTTTCACTCACCGCGTGCCAACTCGAAGCATGCATACAACCAAGTGAATGGGGAAACCCAGCAAGCATTAAATAACTATGTGCTTGAAATTCAAACACGTAAGCGTTCATAGTGACGAATAAAGAAGCGGTCCCGTTATCGCTTCTTTATTTGATTTTGAAGCGATTGATTTCCGTTACAGATGCTCGCTTTCCGGGGGACGTGCGGTGAGCCTCCTGCCGCTCTGTGCCAATAGGAGTCTCACCTGTCCATGAGTCTTGCATCTTTCACTCCAATCAAAGCGGCCAATCATCAAAATTAGAAACGAATTTAAGATTCAAGAACTGAAATTGGTAATGCTTCTAGATTGCTTTGTTTATTTTTATAGCCCCAGGCAAAAATACCATTGAGATATAGAACTGAAAAAGTGGAGCCTGGATCTCCTTGTATGCCGTATTCTTTCCCGGTTTCAATCTTTGAAGGGTCCATTAGATAGCTTTTAGCTAATGCAATTTTGCGTTCATGAACAGCGTACTCACTTACCATGCCCATTTGTTCTGCTCTTTGTGCTTTTGCACGTAAAGCAGCAATTTCTGCTCGTATTTCAGGCTCAGTCATTTCGCTAAATCTTTTTTCCATTTGAATCTTTCCTCTCTTTTCTGTACGCTGAAACGTGGATTCAAACCTACTTTCCATAGGAGTGATTTATTTATGAATAAAACGGTCATTATTACAGGCGGCGGTTCTGGACTTGGTCTTGCACTAGCAAATCACTACAGCACAAATTTTAATGTCTGCCTGATCGGACGAACGGAATCAAAACTTCAGCAAGCCATAGAAACATTGTCACAGACTGAAAATCGCGTTTCTTATCACGTTTGTGATGTTGCCGATTACGAGCAAGTACAATCTGTGTTACATACTATTTTTGAAAAAGAAACGGTACATCTCTTGATCAATAATGCCGGAACAGGGATTTTCGAACCTTTACACCTTTTATCAAAAGACGATATTGAACAAATGATCCATACAAATGTGTACGGAACAATTTATCCATCAAAAGCAGTGTTCCCTCATTTTAACAAACAAGGCTTTGGCAAAGTGATGAACATCATCTCAACAGCAGGACTTAGAGGAAAAGTAAATGAGTCCGTCTATTGTGCAACAAAATTTGCCGTGCGCGGTTTTACCGAAAGTCTCGTTAAAGAATGGGAAGGAACCGGTATATTCCCTACAGCTGTCTATATGGGTGGTATGGATACGCCATTTTGGGACGAAACAGATCACATTAAAGACCGTTCCCGTTTAAAGTCTCCAGAAACGGTGGCTAAAATGATTTTCGATCAGGACGATAACCGTCCGGAAATTTTTATCGATCGATAAGCTCATCTCCGTTTAGAACATCCGTAATAACAGATGAATCAAAGCCCTTGCTGTACAGATAACGCTTCATGCGTGACTCATACTCATAGCCGCTGTATTTTTTATACTTCTGATGCGCTTTTCTCGCATGAACCAGCAGGGCTTCTTTTTCTTCTTCATGAGACTGGCTGACTTTAGCTTCTTGGAAGGCCATCTCAATCACTTCCCAGTTAAACCCTTTTTGCTGAAGCTGCTGAGCGATTTTTTGCTTTTGTTCTTTCTCAGAACGTTTTGCATGGCTTTTGAATTGTTTTTGGATAAATTTCACCGATGCCTCAAGCTGTTCCTCATAAGTGAACTGATCTAACGCCTTTTCGGCATCACCCTCACCGACTCCCTTTTTCTTTAGTTCCTGGCGGATAGCGCCTGGCCCTTTAAAAGAAGTGTTCATTCTGGTTTTCACAAATGAATCGGCAAAATTTTGGTCATTCACAAAATCATACTCTGACAACTTTTCGATTACTCTTTTGATCGTTGATTCAGCGATCTCTTTCTTTTCAAGATACGCTTCTATTTCGTGTACGGTCCGCATGCGATACGACAAAAAGTGAAGGGCTTTATTAAAAGCTTTACGATACTCATCTTCTTCGATGATCTCTTGCCATTCATCCTCATCGATCTCCATGCCTTTTTGAAGCTGAAACTTTATTAAAACATCAGCATCTAGGCTAAATGCGAACTCTTCTTTTTTTCCTTTTTGAATAAAAACATTAAAACGTTCATCATTTTTTTGCTGAGCAGAAATCCTTGTTATAACAGCCATCTACCCACCTTCTTTCACCTTTTAGTGTACCATAATTCGTTTTTATAAGAAAAAAGCATCCTCTCTTGGGAGAAGATGCTTTTTCATGAAAGTGCAACCTGCACTTGTTTTGCTTAACAACAGCGTTTTGCATGAGCTCCATATTTGTTTTCAAGTAATTCGGCAAAGAACTCTTTTTCTGTTGGAGGTTTCTTTTCAGGGTGTTTTTCCTCTAAATGTCTTACATAAGCTTGGTAATCAGGCAGATTTGCGATGCCTTTTCCTATATAGGAAATAACTCTAAAGACCTTTCTAAGCCGTCCCCAAAGAGCTTTTATACTCATGATACGTCACCTAGCTTCGTTTGTACAAATGGCTCCTCAGCCGTTTCTAAAGGTTTATCACTCTTGATAGCTTTATACCAGATTCTCATGGCATCGATCAGAACACCCAATATCAGGACCATAAAAATGGCTGTTAAATAAGCGTTTAACGTGTTATTAAATACGAGACGCTCTGCTGCCTCAATGGAAGGGACAGTAGACGGCAATTTACCGCTTGCTGCAGCTTCTTTCATCACTTCTGCTTGCTTTAAGAAACCGATCTTCGGAATATCAGAGAAAATCTTTTGCCATGCCGCATAGAATGTTACGATCATCAACCAGGCAAGCGGCGCTAACGTTACCCATACATATTTCTTTTTCCCCATTTTCAAGATAACAGTGGTTGCTACAATGAGTGCGATTGCAGCGAGCATCTGGTTAACGATACCGAACAACGGCCATAGTGTATTAATTCCTCCCAATGGATCGGTAACACCCACTACAAGGAAGTAACCCCAGCCTGCTACAACAAGTGCACTTGTAAAATAAACAGCAGCCATTGAATCCGTCTTCCTGAGAGGTTTAAACACCTGTCCCAGAAGATCCTGAAGCATAAATCGTCCTACCCTCGTACCTGCATCAATGGTAGTTAATATAAATACGGCTTCAAAAAGTATAGCGAAATGGTACCAGAAAGCCATCAGCTGCGGTCCGCCAATAACTTGTGAAAATATTTGTGCGATCCCTACAGCAAGTGAAGGTGCTCCACCTGTCCGGGAAAGAATAGATTCTTCATCTACGTTTTTAGCAAGCTCATTAATCTCATCTGCAGAAACCGTAAAGCCCCATGAAGAAATCGTTTCGGCTGCGGTCGCAACATCTGGTCCAATAGCTGCCCCAGGTGAATTGATCGCAAAATAGATGCCTGGTGTTAATAGTGTTGCAGCAACCATCGCCATTACGGCTACAAAGGATTCAGTAAGCATCCCAGCATAACCAACCATCGGAGCATGCTTCTCATTCGCGATCAACTTTGGCGACGTTCCGGATGAAATAAGAGCATGGAATCCAGAAACAGCTCCACAAGCAATGGTAATAAACAAGAACGGGAAAAGGTTTCCTGCAAATACAGGTCCAGTTCCATCAATAAATTTCGTTAGTGCCGGCATTTGAATTTCAGGCAATACAATTAGAATACCTAATGCCATCATTCCAATTACTCCAACTTTTAAGAACGTACTTAAATAATCCCTCGGTGCTAATAGCATCCAAACAGGAAGAACAGATGCCAGAAAACCGTAAATGATGAGCATCCAAGCTAATGTTTCACCATCAAATGTAAAAAGTGGTGCGAGTGTTGGAGAATCAGCGACCCACTGACCACTTATTAGTGCAAAGATCAAAAGAACAAATCCGATCATGGATGCCTCTCCTACTCTTCCTGGTCTCAAATAACGCATGTACACACCCATGAAAAGTGCGATTGGAATCGTCATCGCAATTGTGTATGTACCCCATGGGCTGGATTTCAGTGCATTAACAACAACCAAGGCAAGTACGGCAATTAAAATGATCATAATGGCAAAAACACCGACTAAAGCTAAAATACCCCCAACTGGTCCAATTTCTTCTTTAGCAATCTGACCAATGGATTTACCTCTGCGTCTCATAGAAATGATTAAGATAACAAAATCTTGAACAGCGCCTGCTAAAACCGCCCCCACGATAATCCAGATCGTTCCTGGCAGATACCCCATTTGTGCAGCAAGTGTCGGACCGACTAATGGACCAGCTCCAGCTATCGCTGCAAAGTGATGTCCATACAACACCCATTTGTTTGTAGGGACAAAATCCTTGCCATCGTTATATCTTTCAGCGGGTGTAGCATTGTTTTTGTTGAGGCTGAAAATTTTAGTTGCAATAAATCGAGCATAAAAACGATAAGCTATCGCATACGTACACAAAGAAGCAACCACGAACCAAATAGCGTTAATCTTCTCATCTCGTTGCAGGGCAATGATGGAAAGTGCAATTCCTCCAGCTAATCCTATACCTATCCACAAAAGCGCTTTCAAAAAAGGATTCTTCTTTTTTGCTGGTACATTCGGTTGAAGCTCCATATGCCTTTTCTCCTCCTCAGTAGGGTAATATAGTATGTACTAGATGAATTATATCAAATATTCTTAATTTTTAAATAATAATATAGACGAGAGGTGGATTTTTTTGAAACATATTTTAATTACAGGTGGGACAGGTTTTGTAGGAAGAGTAATTACAAAACATCTAACTTCACTTGGGAACAAGGTATTCATACTAACAAGAAGCCATAAAGAAACGAATGATAAAAACGTTCATTATATTCAATGGCAAACAGTTCAAGAAACCGAACTCCCTCCTATATACGCTGTGATTAACCTTGCTGGTGAGTCTATAAATGGAAGATGGACGGATGAGAAGAAAAAAGGCATATTAAACAGCCGTTTAAACGTAACCGAAAATCTACTGCAAATCGTTCAAAGGATGCCCCAAAAACCTCAAGTATGGATAAACGCTTCAGCAATCGGTTATTACGGAACATCAGAAAGTGAAGTTTTCACTGAAAAAACAAAACAGCACGGTAGGGACTTTTTAGCTGAAGTCGTTAAGGCATGGGAAATGAAAGCTAATGAAGCGAGAGATTTAGGATGCAGAACTGTATTTACCCGTTTTGGGCTGATTTTAGGTCGCGACGGAGGTGTTCTTCCTCAATTAGCACTCCCCTACCGTTTTTTCGCAGGTGGAACTGTTGGTTCTGGGTCTCAATGTGTTTCCTGGGTGCATGAAGAGGATGTTGCTCGCTTAATAGAAGAAGTGCTTCAAAACGGACATTACGAAGGGCCTGTAAATGTTACGGCTCCAGGGCCTGTTACCATGAAAAAGTTTGGTCAGGTTTTAGGTGATGTTATGCACCGTCCACACTGGCTCCCCGCTCCCTCATTGGCTTTTAAACTTTTATTTGGTGAAATGAGTATGCTTATTTTAAAAGGGCAGCAAGTTCTTCCTGAAAAAGCGATGGACTTAAATTTCAGTTTTAAGTTTCCACACCTTAAAGACGCTTTACAAGATTTGTTACAATGATAATAAAATCAAATTTATCGGGTGAACATTATGAAAAAATTAATTCAAAAAGCAAAAGTATATCCCATTACAAATCACGAACTTGATCAGGGAGATGTATTAATAGAAAACGGTAAGATCATTGCGGTTGAACCATTTATTGAACCTTCTTCTGATTTTGAAATAATAGATGGTGAACAGCTTCATCTTCTGCCTGGATTTATTGATGTACATACACACTTGGGTCTTTATGATGAAGGAACAGGCTGGGCCGGAAATGATGCTAATGAAACTCACGAGGTACTTACCCCGCATATCCGTGCACTCGATGGGTGTCATCCTTTAGATATTGCTTTTAAAGATGCTGTACGATTTGGGGTAACGACTGCACATATCATGCCAGGCAGCGCCAATGTAATCGGCGGTACGACTTCCGTAATTAAGACACACGGACAAGATATACGAAAAATGATTATTAAAGAGACCGCCGGCCTAAAAATTGCTCTTGGGGAGAATCCTAAACGGATCCATAGTGGGCGCCATAATGACTCAATAACCCGTATGGGAATTATGGGAATGCTGCGTGAGGCTTTTTATGAAGCAAAAGGTTCTGCATATCAAGACAATCTCCGGGTTTCTCCGCTTGCAGCAGCATTAAATCGGGAGATCCCTGTACGCATTCATGCTCATCGAGCTGATGATATATTGTCAGCCATTCGTTTCGCTGAAGAATTTAATTTGGATCTTCGCATTGAACATTGTACAGAAGGACACTTGATAGCAGATTCTTTAAAAGATTTGAATCTTCAAGTGAGTGTGGGACCAACCTTAACTCGAAAATCTAAAATTGAACTGAAGAACAAAACTTGGGATACGTATCGCATACTTTCTGAAAATAACGTTGAAGTTTCAATCACAACCGACCACCCTTATGTTCCTATCCAATACTTAAATGTTTGTGCAGCTATTGCCGTTCGGGAAGGATTAAGCGAAAAGAAGGCGCTTGAAGGTATCACGATCTCACCTGCGAGAAACCTTGGAATAGACGATCGTGTTGGAAGTATCGAACCTGGAAAAGATGCTGATTTATCCTTGTGGACAGAGCATCCTTTCCACTTCTCAGCGACCCCTGTAATGACCATGATCGACGGCGAAATAATTTACAAAAAATATGCAAAATAACTATTTTCTTTTTTTAAAAAATGTCTTATGATACAAGAAGAGCAACATGCGGATTTCGATAAATCCGGTTAAACTAAATTGCGCTCTAAATGAACATCGAAACTATATTCATAAATTAAATATTGAGCAAGGGAAGGCAATTGGTGCGCCACCAGCTATGACTGGTCCTAGTGGGTTCGATTCCCACCCCGAATTAATTTTTATTCTTAATTCGAGGGTGGGGGATAATTCTGCCCTCTAGGAGGGATTAAATTGTTGAAAAAGCGTGATTTATCAGACAGTCATGTACTTTACAATTTAATGGTGCATCCAAACGTCTTCCCTTTTGTACGTCAAAAAGCTGCTTCTTTTGAGGAGTTCATGTTCTTAACGAAGCAAACGATCGAGGAAGAAGACCAAGGAAAGATCATTTCCAGAACCATTCTGGATGAGTGGCATAATCCTATTGGGACCATTAATTTATTCGATGTCCAAGATGGCTACGGATTTCTTGGAACATGGATCGGGCAGCCATACTTTGGCAAGGGGTACAATAACTTAGCGAAAGAGGCCTTCTTTTCTGAGTTATTTTATGAAAAAGATATTCATACTGTATTTATGATAATTCGCAAGGTAAATATTCGTTCACAAAAAGCCGCAGAAAAGATTCCTTATGTGACACTTGCAAATGAAACACGAAAGGATATTTACCATCAGCTTAATCAAGGCGAAGAAATTTATAACCTTTATCAGATTGAAAAAGATAACTATTTGATGCATCAGCTTCGTAACCAGCCGCTTGAAGTGGCAGAAGAGCAATTAAAGGAAGCGTAATTCACGAAACATGTTAATAAACCCTGCACATACTAAGACCACCTTCATTTTTGAGGGTGGTCTTTTGTATGGTAATTATGCCATAATCTTGGGGTACTTCCACTTTTCAGGAAGTTTAGTACAAAAATTCAAATGGTAACGGGAGGTTTTTCATATGAAAAGCAGCAAACAAAAAGCAAAAGAGCGGAATGCGGATTTAACGAAAACACAAGAAGTGACTTATAAGGAAGAATTAAAAACAGCAGAATCCATTGCAGAAAGTGTTGAAAATAAAGAAATGACCAATGAAGACTATTCGTAAGTGGTGAATTATTCCTGCATGAGAATTTAAGATTTTGCACATTATAAGGTCGAGGACAAGTTCCTCACCACGCTTTTGATTTACGTTTTAAAGCATGTATCTTTAAGGAGGTATTATTGTGGAAAAACGTAACCGAAAGTCCCCATCGCACAACAAAGCTGAAGCTTCACAAGCCAAAGGACTTGACGTCGAGTACTCAAGTGAATTGGCTGATCAAGACGATCTAGAAGCGCAAGCTCGTGCACAAGCCGCTGACCGACGCCAGAAAAAAGGCCGTCGCTAAGTGCAAAAAGACCTGCTGGGATAGCAGGTCTTTTTTTGATATAAGATTTTTTTACAGGTGGATAACTGTGGATAAAGATATCCACAGCCCTGTTTATTTTGTGGATATATTATTTAATGAACCGAATGTTTCTGTGCAAATCTGTGCAAAAGTTAGGGGTTATGCACATTTTCTGTGGAAAAGCCTGTGAATAGTGTGTATATATCAGAATTTTAAAAGCAGTAAAATTATTATTTTACTGAAAGCTCTTTTATGATTTTTCCTGGATTTCCACCCACAACAACATGATCGGGTACATCTTTAGTGACAACTGCTCCTGAAGCAATGACAGCATTATTACCAATTGTCACACCTGGATTAATAATTGCACCGCCTCCAATCCACACGTTGTTTCCAAAACTAACAGGCTTCCCATATTCCTTACCCGAGTTTCGTTCGTGTGGATCTAATGGATGCGTGGCCGTATAGATGTGGACACCGGGTGCAAGCATGCAATTATCCCCAAATCGGACTTCACACACGTCTAAGATTGTACAATCAAAGTTTGCGTAGAAGTTTTCCCCAACATGGATGTTGTACCCATAATCACATCTAAAATTAGGTTCTATTCCAAAGTTTTCTCCCGTTGTACCAAATAGTTCTTTTATGAGTTTTCTCCTTGTTTCAGCCTCGTCCTCAAGCGTAGCATTATACAACCTTGTTAACTTTCTGGCTTCCAAACGCTCTTTCTCTAATTGTGGATCAGTCGGCCAGTACATTTCACCGTTAATCATCTTTTCCTTTTCTGAAGTCATAAGGAAATTCCCCCTTCTCTGCCTGATTATTTTAAAACTAACGTACAAACGGCTTCTACTTGTGCCGTTTGCGGAAACATATCCACAGGCGTTACCTTTTCAACTTCAAATCCATTACTTATCAACATGTGGACATCTTTTGCTAAAGTTGACGGATTGCATGAAACATAGACCATCCGCTTTGGTTTAATTTTGACTACCGTTTCTAAAAATGCTTGATCACAGCCAGTTCTCGGCGGATCTACAACGACCACATCTGGGTGCCATCCTTCTTTTAACCATTTAGGAAGCAGCTTTTCAGCTTTGCCTGTTTCGTACTGCGTATTCGTGATTTCATGTTTTTCGGCATTCTTTCTCGCATCAATAATTGATTCTTTAATAATGTCCATTCCTCTTACTTCTTTAGCACCGTCTGCTAGCCACATTCCAATGGTTCCTGAACCACAATAAGCATCTACGACCTTTTCTTTACCACTCAGTTTCGCTTGTTTCTTTACTTCTTCATAAAGTTTTACAGTCTGCTGAGGATTTAATTGGAAAAATGCACGTGCAGACAGTTCGAAGCTTAGGTCTCCTAAATGTTCTGTAATCGTATCTTTACCGTAAACACCTTCTGTTTGTTCTCCAAAAATTAATGATGTCTTTTCTTCGTTTATATTTTGAACAAACGAGGTTACTTGTGGAAGACGCTTTTTAACTTCTGCGATAAAAAGCTCTTTTTTCGGAAAGGCTTCTTTCGCTGTAACAAGAACCAGTTGGATTTGATCGGTACGAAAAGCGGTACGTACAACAATTGTTCTAATACTTCCTGTACGTTTTCTTTCGTTATATACAGGAATATTAAGATCTCGTATGATCTGTTTTACTTTGTTGGTTACGATGTTGGTATCCTCGTGCTGAACCAAACAATGATCAATATTGATTAATTGATGGGAATTACTGCTGTAGAGACCTGCAATGACTGTGTCCTTGATCTTGCCGACTTGGAACTGGCTCTTATTCCGGTAATACCAGGGTTCTTTCATTCCTATTGTTTTTTCTAAAGGGAGTTTGTCCTTAGAAATTTTGGTATAACGCTCAAAGGCTTGAGCAACGATATCCCTTTTTTCTTTTAACTGTGACGGATATGCCAAATGCTGAAGCTGGCATCCTCCGCACTCCTCATAAATCGGGCATGGAGGAGTCGTCCGATTTTTAGACTTCGTTTTAATCTTTTTGATTTTGCCCTCTGCTCGGTTAGGGAACACTCTTGTGATTTCAGCCTGAATCTCTTCACCTGGAAGAGCACCAGGAACGAAAACGACCTGGCGTTTATAAAACCCGATTCCTTCTCCATTGATTCCTAGCCGTTTGATTAAAAGAGGAATGGTCTGACCCATTTTCATGATTGGATTGACTTGCTTTGTATTCTTCAATTTTTTCACTCATTTCTTCACTAAGAAGTTGCTTTTCTTATTGTAGACGAAACGAACGTCTTCTACCAACTCATCCACATAAAAAAAGCGCCTTTGTATCGTTACAAAGGCACTGTTTAAGGATTAAATAATACGGGAGGTGCAGATTCTTTCATCTGTAAGTCATCAAGGCTTTTAAAAGTATAGCCTCTTTTTTGGAGATCTTCTATCGTTTTCTCCAATGCATCCGAGTTGTCTTTTGAAACGGTATGCAGTAGAAGGATACAGCCGGGATGGATTTGTTTCATAATCTGGTTGTAGGAATACTTCCAACCACGCTGTTTGTTGGTTTCCCAATCGAGAAATGCAAGTGACCAAAACACATGAGTGTAGCCTTCTTCTTTTGCAAGCTTGATCGTTCTCTCACTGAAAACGCCTCTTGGCGGACGCAGATAGTGCATATCTGTTCTACCGGTTAGTTCCGTATATCTCAGCTTTACTTTTTCTAATTCATTTTTAAATCGCGAGTCAGAAACCTGTGTTAGATCTGGATGATGATACGAATGGTTCCCAACGATATGCCCTTCTTCAGCCATTCTTTTTATTAGGTGAGGGTGAGTTTTCATAAATTGTCCGGTTACAAAAAAGGCAGCAGGAACTTTCTTACGTTTCAATACATCCAGCACATTATCTGTATATCCATTTTCATATCCATTATCAAACGTTAAATAGATGTCTTTCTTGGTTGGGTCCCCTAGAAAAAGACTGTCGTATTTATCAATGAGTGGAAGATATCTCGAATCTGTGGTCGGTTGTCTTTCATTCCCCTTTTTTTCAAAAAACCATTCCAGCTTTTGATTCGATACACCTCGTGCGGCATAAATCTCATGTGATTGGGCGAAAAATAAGATGGAAACCAAAATCAGGCACAGGAGCCGGTTGATTTTCATAAAAACTTCCTCCTTCAAACGACAACCTATACCTTTATTGTGTTTTGAATAGCCAAAACCATGCTAGGGATATTAAGGAAACCCTAAGAATTATTGAAAAGGACCAAATTCAGCATTCCTTTTTTTGGATCAAAAGATCTACGTATTTTTTATTCTGTTACACGTTCGCGCAGAATCATCGATTTACATGCAGAATTGCCGAGCTACGCGTAAAATCCCTTATCTTCCCCAGAGTGGGTGGCTTTTCGCGCAAAACGGCCATAACTCGAGTCTTACTTAAAGCAAAATACAGCTTGGATCGGCAGTCCATTTGCTTAGATTATCTTACAAATTTTGATTCATCAAAACATCCCTTTTTCTATATAAAAAGAGGGCTCAAACTCAAAAGTTATTACACAGTTTTGAGTCAGCCCTTTAAAAAACAAACTTATTTAAAAACCGGATCTTTAAATTGCTCTAGCTTCTGTAAAGATGACTTCTCAACATGCTCGTGGAGACTGTTTCCGTGAGAATCCATCGTTACGACAGCTGTAAACCCGTTAACACGGATATGCCACATCGCTTCTGGAATACCAAATTCCATCAGATCGACCCCTTCGACCTTTTCCATACATTCCGCATAATACTGTGCTGCGCCGCCTATTGCGTTTAAATAAACACCGCCGTGTTCTTTAAGAGCAGCTAATGTTTTTGGCCCCATACCACCTTTACCGATAACAGCACGGATACCAAATTTCTTCATGATATCACCTTGATAAGGCTCTTCACGAATACTTGTCGTGGGTCCAGCAGCTTTTACTTCCCAGTTTCCTTCTGCATCTTTTGCCATAACTGGCCCGCAATGATAGATGATCTGGCCATTCAAATCGATCGGAGCAGGGTTATCCATGAGATACTTATGGATCGCATCGCGTCCAGTGTGCATCATACCGTTGATTGTCACAACATCTCCAACTTTTAACTCACGAATCTGTTCTTCCGTAATAGGAGCTTCTAAAGTAATGCTTCTCGTTTTCTCTTCTTGATGCTCAAGAGCCGCAGCTGCTTCTTTATCTGCTTTTGTAAAATCGATCTCTTCGCCTTCTTGATACAGCCATTCTTGGATCTCACCCGTTTCAGCGTTCAGTTTTACACCTAACCGGCGATATGCCCAGCAGTTATAGGCAACAGATACAAAGAAGCTGGCCGGAATACGGTTGATCACACCGATTTTACAACCTAAAAGTGTCGTTTCTCCACCGAATCCCATCGTTCCGATACCGAGTTTGTTAGCATTCTCCATCACATACTCTTCAAGTTTACGAAGGTTTTCATTCGGATTAACATCATCTACGGAGCGGAACAGCATTTCTTTAGCTAGTTCATATCCAGAAGTTCGGTCTCCCCCGATTCCTACACCAATAAATCCAGCACTGCATCCTTGTCCCTGTGCTTGATAAACCGAGTGCATGATGCATTTACGGATACCATCTAGGTCACGTCCCGCCCGTCCTAAACCTTCTAATTCAGCAGGCAGACTGTACTGGATATTCTTATTTTCACATCCGCCGCCTTTAAGAATAAGACGAGCATCGATATAATCTTCTTCCCATTGCTCAAACTTGATAACAGGTGTCCCATCACCTAAATTATCTCCACTGTTATCTCCAGTTATGGAATCAACAGAGTTTGGGCGAAGCTTCGTGTCTTTTGTTGCTTCCGCAATAGCAGCGCGGATCGCTTTTTTCATCTCTATCTGATTCACACCTACTGGAACTTTTATTTTAAACGTAGGAAGTCCTGTATCCTGGCAGATCGGTGATACATTCTCGTCAGCTTTTAAAATATTATCTGTAATGGTATCTAAAGACATTGCGGCACGCGTCCCTGCATTTTCTTTCAACTTTGCTGCAAGGATGGCACGGCGAACGTCTTTTGGCAATTTAGTTGATGTTTCTACGATCAGTTTATACATGCTTTCCTGAAATTTTTCCATCTCTCCACTACCCCTTTATGACTTGGCTTGTGTAAGCGTAATCAATATTCATGCTTCTATTATAACAAATATAACAAAAAAATCCGTTCCTTTATAAAGAAACGGATTTCACACTTATTTTCCTTCCCAGTCGTGACGAAATTGCTTACACTTCTCTTCAAGTTCGTCGAGCATTGAGATGATCTTGTCAATCTCATCAATTCCGGCTGTTTCAGCATCTATAGAATCCAGAACATCAACTAATAAATCAATGCGATTTTTAATATATTCTTTTTGAGAGGATTTATCCTGAATAGAGTTACCCATGTTGATCTCTCCTTTCCATCCATACTACTTTAACAAGGTCAGACGCTTTTGCCAATATTAGATTAGGCTTTTGACTTAAGTTTACCCTTTTTCTTTCCCAATTGTTCAGTTAAGATAAGTATTGTCCATTTTGGCATGAAGGAGATTTTATAATGGTTACAAAAACACCTTTAAAAGCGATAACCCCAGACTATGATCCATGGGAAGCCTATTTAGATATTGAAGACCACCAAAGAATGCAGCTGTCTAATATAGAAATTACTACTACCACACTCTGTAACATGCGTTGTGCGCATTGTGCCGTAGGGTATACCTTACAAACAAAAGACCCTGAACCACTCCCACTAGAACTGGTCATAAAAAGGCTAGATGAAATTCCTCAATTAAGAGCGTTTAGTATTACGGGCGGAGAGCCTATGCTGTCTATGAAATCCATTAACAACTATGTCGTTCCTCTTTTAAAATACGCGAGAGAACGCGGTGCCCGTACACAGATTAATTCAAATTTAACCTTAGATTTAGCGCGTTATGAGAAGATTATTCCCTACCTAGATGTACTTCATATCTCCCACAACTGGGGTACACTGGAGGAGTTTTCTGAGACTGGTTTTGCCATGATGGAGAAGAAGCCAACACTCGCGCAAAGAGAATCTTATTTTTCACGGCTTACTGAGAATGCACGTGCTCTTACAAAAGCAGGTGTTATGGTATCTGCTGAAACCATGCTAAACAAAAAGACCGTCCCTTACTTAGAAGACATACACAAACATATCCTTGAAATGGGCTGTCAGCGACATGAAATCCATCCGATGTACCCAAGTGATTTTGCAAGCACGCTAGAAACGATCAGCCTTGATGAAATGAGGGAAAGCATTCATAGGCTTTTAGATATCAGAGATAAAAAGACATGGATGTTGTTTGGAACTTTGCCTTTTTATGCGTGCTCTGACAACACGGAAGACCTCCAATTGTTAAGAAGACTTCAGAAAGAAGAGAATGTAACGGTTAGAAATGATCCTGACGGAAGATCTCGTTTAAATATAAATCTGTTCGATGGAAATATTATCGTTACTGATTTCGGTGATGCTCCTGCACTTGGGAATATTAAAGAT
Organism: Fictibacillus phosphorivorans; assembly: GCF_023715845.1. Taxonomy (GTDB): domain Bacteria; phylum Bacillota; class Bacilli; order Bacillales; family Fictibacillaceae; genus Fictibacillus; species Fictibacillus phosphorivorans_D. The sequence continues at coordinate 1,916 of NZ_JAMBOR010000027.1, read as the reverse complement.
ACAAGCCTGCTTGATGCTTATGAAAATTGGAACCGTTCAAAGCTTGCTAAAGAACTTGGGTGCCACTGCCCCGCTGTTAAGTGTCTTGGACCGAACGTTCTAGTAAAACATTCTTATTATCAAGATATGGATTTTTCCAGTAGGACAGCAAAGCTTTAAAGTGGCAAAAAGTTATAAACTTTACAAAAGTAAGTTTAAAACGTATAATAAAAGGCAAATATTAAACTGTAGCTTAAGCTCTGCATATAGAGGTGAATGATATGGATTACAGCACAATGTGTCCGAAATATGAAGTTGCTATGGATATAATCGGAAAAAAATGGACAGGACTCATCATTCGAGTGTTAATGGATGGCCCTAAACGTTTTAAAGATATTAAATCTCAAATTCCTGAGATGAGTGACCGTATGTTAACGGAACGTATGAAGGAATTAGAATCAGTTGGAATCGTAAAGCGCAACGTCTATCCGGAAACTCCTGTACGAATCGAATATTCACTTACGGAAAAAGGGAATTCATTAAAGTCAATCATTAATGCTATTCAAGATTGGAGCGAACAATGGGTCGATCATTGTTAAGCTTTGTATAATTTGTATAAGAAAAAGGACAGCCTTTAAGACGCTGTCCTTTTTTACATGTTGCTCGTATGAAAACGGAGTGAAACGTGATCTTGAACTGGAATCCAAGCCCCAATTCCCTGTTGCGTTACGTTTTGAATGACGATTTCTCTTTTTCCGCCTTTTAATACAATGTACACTTCACCATACGTTACTCTTCCTCTTTCGTTAACTGCCGGAACGTAGCTGTGTAAGTATCCGACTTGCTTCGGAGAAACATGATACACGTTTGGTTTCTTTGTTCCCGCACCAACTGCTGTCTGAAACGCTAAAGGCAGTTTTGATTTTTCAGCTGCTGTAATAAGCATCATCTTTTGAACCGCTTCTGCGTTTGGAATAGAAGCTGTCAGCCCTCCAGTCACCTTTTTATGAGCTGTCTGGTTGTAATATAGTTTGGCTGTTGCTTTTGCTCCTCGGTTATCTAAGCGGTTTGTATTGATCTCCTGATGCTCCCAGTTTACTGTAGTTTCTGTCGATTGATAAGAAAGCGGCCATTGTCCTAAGTAAATTTTAGCTCGGTACCAAAATGCTACTTTTGAAGCGTTTATGCTAGACTCATTCAGAAGTCTGATCAGGTCAGGGTTCGTGATCGGGACATCAGATGTTTTTAACATCGCTTTAGCCAACTTGCTGGGTTCCAAATACGGGAGATCTTGCGCTGAATTAGGGTACGTATTTTCTTTCGAGATATTCAGCACCGAACTCGGAACTTTAATTTCACCTTTCATGTCCGCTTTCACTTTTGGTTTTTCAGCCTTTTTTTCGACAGCAGGCGTTTTCTCTGCAGGCTTTTCAGTTGTTTTTTCCTTAGCTAAAGCCTGGTTAGTAAAAGCAAAAAGCATCACAAATATAATAATAAGAATTCTTGCTCTCATGATTTTCCTCCTTTACCCTCTATTTTTTTCTTTCACATGAAATTTATCCGCTTGAAAGCCTCTCTTTCTCTGGGGTATTGTTGGAAATAAAAAAGTTGGAACCAAAAGGGTGGCTGATCTATGTCAGCCACCCTTTTTTTTGGATTAAGCAGATCTCATGAAGCTTTTTACGGTACGTGTTTTTTTATTTGTTACACGTTCGCTCAAGTTACCTCGCTTTTCGCTCAGTATCCTCGAGTTACGCTCAGAATCGCCGAGCTACGCTCAAAATTCCCGATCTCCGCTCAAAATGGGTAGCTTTTTTAAATTAGTCTTAAAAGTGGAGACATCCTTGTGAGAATTCTTTATACTTAAACAAAACTAATTTAGGGGACGTGTCCACATGAAAAGAAAGTCTTTAGAGTACCGAGAATATGTCGCGAAG
>NZ_JAMBOR010000026.1 GCF_023715845.1 Fictibacillus phosphorivorans | reverse complement strand
GGCAAACTGGACATGGCGAGGGCCATGTCCAGTTTAATCCAGGTGTGTTTATTCAAAAATAATACTTAAAAACAACACAAACCCCATTTTCAACAAAGTTGAAATGGGGTTTGTCTACGTTCTGAGAAGATCGACTTTAACTAGTCGATCTTCTTTCATTCTATTAGAGTTCTTTTAAAAATCCTTTTTGTTCGAACCTACTTTTCTTAAAGACTTTTTTTCTTTACAATGAATTATAAGAATATTCTGTAAAGGGTGAAGTCATGAAGTGGGATGATGATCTTGAAAATTTTCCGTATCCGTTTAAAGGTTTGACTTACCGCTACTCAAATAACTCGATTCCTATGAAGACTCCACTTAGTGTAGAAGTTACACGAGATTATATACAAGAAATAATGTTAAAGCGTCACCTCTTAACCCATCATCCAGAACGCTGCTATCAATCACTTTCTCATACTCTTACAGGTCAATGGGAAATTGTTGAGTTGGTGATCGAACATCTCCTTGCACAGTATCCTGACAAGTTTTCATTAGAGACCAATGGAGCACAATGGACATTTTACAATAAAATCTTAAATGAAAAGCATGAGTTTACTTTTGGGGTGGAAACGAGTCTTCCTTGTGAACCATTAAAATTCATAAGCCGTCATGTTCAAGAAGATCTTATTTTAATGATGCAACGGGATGGGGATTTGTATCTTGATGCAGGACAGCTTTGCTTTCCGGCAAACTGGTCATTGGCATTCAATATAGGTATGGACTTCAAAAGCATCCATCATCCTATCCCAGGTTTTCATGAAGAAGGACTAGATGAACGCATTCTGCAATTCCTCATGAGACTTGAAGCAGGTAATCCATGGGAAAGAAAGAACTGGTCGCTCATGGCAGGTGACAGGCTGGATACTTCACTAGAAACGTTTGATCAGTGGGGGAAATTAAGGAAACAGGTGACCAAAGAGAATGCGGGTGAACTTGTGCATATTCGTGTAGAAGTTCAAAAGCTTTTTAGACTCCCTCGTACGAACGCTATCCTATTTACAATCCATACTCATCTACTGTCATTAGAAAAATTGGCTACGAATTCTGAGTGGCTTAAGCAGTTTTATGAAATTCTTTCTGAACTGCCTCCACATATTACAGATTACAAAGGGATTGCTTTATATAAAGAGGCAGTGCTGGATTATTTAGAAGAACGACTGGAAAGCGGGAAAGTTTTATGACCCTTAACGCCGGCTTTGTACCAGGAAAAAGAAAGTATGTCATTTGTGGAGATCAAGAAGGTTTAAAACAATTAAGTTGTTTAATAGAACGGATAAAAGAAGAAGGGTTGTTACATGAAATATTTGTATGGGAAGGTCATGTAGAAGACTCACAGCTATCCAATTATTTAATGGATCAAAAGATGGGGACGTATCTGTATGTGGCCGTGCCCCATAGGCAACTCCAAAAAGTGAAACGAGTTGTGGAGGTCACTGGGTTAACTGACGAAGAAGCCCGATACATCGGTTACGGTGAAAAAGTAATAAGGGTGTTTTGCTGCAGGTGTCATGAAGTAAACGAGGTAACAAGCCATTTAAAAGAAATAAAATGCCACCAATGCAAGCTTGAACTTTCCGTTTCAGATCACTACTCGGTCTATCATAACGCCGTATTAGGTTATGTGGCAAAACTTTAGGGGTGGGTGCTTTGTATAAAGAAAAAACGATTCCGGTTGTTGTTAACGATATTAGGGATGAGACAGCATTTGTGAAAAGATTTAGGCTTTCTTCAATTGATGGTAAGCCACTTCCGAAATTTAGTGGTGGTGCTCATATTTCCACGTATATCGAGGCTAAGGAATTGCTCGTCAGACAATACTCCTTAACCAGCAACCCGGATCATACACAACACTATGAGATCGCCGTCCGCTTAAGCGATATTTCCAGAGGTGGTTCTCGTTATTGGCATAAGAGTATGAAGGTTGGAGACAAGCTACATATCAGCTATCCTAAAAATCATTTTCCTCTTAGTTTTAAAGCGAAGCACCATGTTTTTTATGCAGCTGGCATCGGGATCACACCATTTTTATCGATGATGAAAGAACTGCAATCTAGGAATGCTTCCTTCGAACTTCATTATGCTTCTAAATCAAGAGATGCCTGTGCTTTCTATGATTTTCATCAGAAACATTATCTGAATCATTGCCGTTTCTATTTTTCTAATAAAAAAGAGCGAATCAGCGCATCTTCTTTAGAGGAACACCCTATCGGAACTCATGTCTATTTTTGTGGCCCTGACACATTTATATCAGACCTAACGGGGTCAGCATATCAGCTAGGCTATCCACCATCCGCTGTACATATGGAACGTTTTACCCCGCCACAGCCGAAAGAGATGAAACCATTTCACGTTCAATTAACTGATGGAACGCTGATTCAAGTCAGTAAGGATCAGACGTTGCTCGAAGCACTCCTGAACAATGGAGTTAAAGCACCGTATTCATGCAGAGTAGGCAGGTGTGGCACAAGTGAACTCCAAGTCATAGAAGGCGAGATTGCCCATTATGATTCCTTTTTGAGTGAAGAACAAAAACGGGATCAATCAAGAATCTTAACTTGTGTTTCACGTGCGAAGTCAGAATTGTTGGTGTTAAATGTATAGCTCATAACGAGCTAATCTTTTTTAAAAAAGTTTAATCAGGTGTATAATTTAGGAGTTCAAGCTTTGTTTAAGTCTGTCTGAATTACTTTCAGCAGACTTTTTTATTTCATAATGCTAGGAGTTTTTAGATTGAAGCATCGAACTCTATTGGTCTATCTTGTCGCATTTGCTGCTTTTCTTGGTCCTTTTTCGCAGACCATATACGTACCTCTCATTCCGGAGGTTACGAAAGAACTTCATACTACTTCTTTTTTAGTTAATTTTTCAATATCCATCTATACTATTTTCTTAGCACTCATGCAGATGGTTTACGGACCGCTAACGGATTCGATCGGGCGGCGAAAAGTCATGCTCGCAGGAATCGTTATTTACTTGGTTGCAACGGTTGGTTGTTTTCTTTCGGGCTCCATTGAATCCCTATTAGTTTTTCGTTCTTTACAAGCTGTTGGTATTGCAGCTGGTTCAGTTGTTGCTGTCACGGTAATCGGTGATTTATTTGAAGGAAAAGACCGAATTCAGCCAATGGGCACCTTCCAGATGATGGTTTCGCTTGGTCCAGTTCTCGGTCCTGTGGCTGGTGGATTTATAAGTGGTTCATTTGATTTTCATGTCATCTTTATTGCTTTACTCTGTGTGGGAACGATTGTTTTAGCAGGTAACTTTGTTTATCTAAAAGAAACGAAGCCTCCAAGCAGCAAAAAACAAAACTTTAAGTTCACAGATTTTATTAACATTCTAAAAAATCGAATTGGATTTTCAGTAATCGGTATCGGATTTATCCAATACTACGCGCTTTATAACTTTTTGGTATTCCTACCGGGAATCATGAGTGAACGTTACGGCTTATCTGTAGAACAAAAAGGACTTGTCTTTCTTCCGTTATCACTTGGCATTGTGGTTGGAAGCTTTGTTGGAGGAAAACTGCGACGTTTCGAAGAGAGAAAAGTCGTCGTAGGCACTGCATTCCTTAATGTCTTGTCACTATTATTTTTCATTCTAGTATCAGATGTTTCACTTCGAATGTTAATCGTATCTATCAGCCTATTTGGATTGTTTCTGGGCATGTCTCTGCCTGTGCAGACGGCGTTGCTCACTCAAGAATTTCAGAAGAACCGGGCCACTGCCATTGGCGCTTATAACTTTTTCCGCTATATGGGCATGTCGATTGGACCATTACTAGGAAGCTTTCTTTTCCATATCGGGAGTTATAATCTAGCATACGGTTTCGTCGATGCTATCTTGTTCATGTTCGCCTTGATCATGAGTAACCAACTATTAATGAAACGAAGATCATTCCCATAGATTTGGAATGGTCTTTTTTTGGTATATTGAAAGCACTGACTTCATGAGGTAATCTTAGGTTAAACCAATGTTAAAAAAGGGAAGAGAATCAGTATGTATTTAACTATTAAAGAAACAGCCGAATATTTATCAATGCCTGAAGCGGTAGTGGAGAGTCTGATTCAACAAAAAAAGATTCGTACGATCTTTGACGGGAGTCAGCACCTTATTAACAAGGAACAGTTCAACACACACTTTGAACAGCTTGAGAAGTATAAGAAATTGGTAGAGGAATACTTGAGTGAACCGATTCCAGAAGACTGGGATGCAAAAGATGAAGATTAGTAAAACTAAAAATTGTAAATAGAATTTCCTCGATATATGATTAAGATGACAAGAGAATACGGGAGATTGGGAGAGTGTAAAAGAAATGCATAGAGATAAAGCACTGCATTCTTTTTTAATTGAAAAAACATGGCAAATGACCGAGGAATGGTATGCTTCTATCGATAAAAGCAAAGCCACTGGTGTCTATGCTTCTACAAATCCTAATACGATAGCTACACTAAAAAAGCAGAATCATGAGTTTCATCTACATTTCTGTGAAGTATTTGTTAAAGAGGAGTCAGAGTTTCTAAGTGACTTTGAACCATGGGTCGTCATGATCGCAAAGGATGATGAACATTTAAATACACCTGTGACCGTAATCATGAACGAGTTCTTTAACGTGCAGCGGCAGTATCTTGGGTTCGTAAAAGAGTTTGCAAACCTTCATAAAGGCGAATATACACAAGATACTATAAACTTATGGACTGATATCATCATCAACACATTTAATAAAATCGTGACATGGTTCGTGGAAGAAAACCAAAAGTATAGTGAAGAAAAGTTGTTTGCACAGCAAGAAATGATCAATGAACTGAGCTCTCCTGTTATCGCACTCAATAATCATATGGGACTTCTTCCGTTGATTGGTGTGATTGATACGGCAAGAGCAAAGCTGATCGTAGAAAACACGCTCGAACAATGTACCGAAAAAGACATCTCCCATCTTTTAATCGATTTATCGGGTGTTTTGATCATCGACACGATGGTTGCTCAGCAAATTTTCTCCTTAATAGAGACGCTTGGTTTGATAGGGGTTAAATCAACACTTTCAGGGATCAGGCCAGAGATTGCTTTAACGGCCATACAACTTGGGCTTTCTTTCGACCAAGTTACTATTAAATCAAATCTCGCACAAGCACTCGCTTCAAAAGATTTTTCATAGACTGGGGTTAAACCTGGTCTTTTTTTATGCCTTCCTTTCATAGTAATAGAGTATAGTGAAACATTTCCTGCACACGAACGTTAAAATGAAAAATAGATTGCTAGATTCTGGGGGGATTATCTTCAGTGAAATGGATAACAAGAGTTGTATTTGTCTCGTTAATGGGTTTTCTTGCGTTTTTAATTATAGATGAGATGAGAAAAAAGAATGTTCCGATGCCAACTGAGATCCACCCACTCGTTGCTGAAAAGAGAGATCAACTTGTCCAGAAAGCTGCCCAAAAAGGAATAAGGATTGTGATTACGGATGATTTCCGTTCAGCAGAAGAACAGGATGAACTTTACGCTCGTGGCAGAAGTACGGGAGGAACGGTTGTTACACATGTGGAAGGTGGGGAATCCTATCATAATTACGGGCTGGCGATCGATTTTGCGCTTCAACTGAAGGATGGAAGGGTCGTTTGGGACTTGGAGCGCGATGATAATAAGAATGGAAAGTCTGATTGGATGGAAGTTGTACAGATTGGAAAAGAATTAGGCTTTGAATGGGGAGGGGACTGGATTGGTTTCAAAGACTATCCCCATTTGGAGATGGATTTTGGACTGAGTATACGCGAACTTCAATATGGAGAGCGACCCCCGGTTAATCATAAATGATAAATAAAAAAGCAGGTCTCCTTAGCGGGAAACCTGCTTTTGCTTCTTATTTAAGCTTAAATGAACTCTTTAATGAAACGATTTGATTAAATACGATTTTATCTTCTGTTGTATGCTTTGGGTCCACGTTGAAGTAGCCGTGGCGGAAGAACTGAAACTTGTCATGTGGCTTCACGTCCTTCATGTTAGCCTCGATGAATCCCTGTTTTACGATAAGAGAATCTTTGTTCACATAATCCAAGAATGTCTTGTCTTCGCTGTCTTCCTCGTTATCGATATCAGCATCTAAGATCAATGGCTCATATAAACGGAACTCAGCAGGAACGGCTTGAGAAGCTTCTACCCAGTGAAGTGTCCCTTTTACTTTACGTCCTGTAAATCCAGTACCTGACTTCGTTTCAACATCATACGTACAATGAAGCTCAATCACGTTGCCGTCTTCATCTTTAATGAAGTCTTCACATTTAATGAAGTATGCATGCTTTAAACGTACTTCATTTCCAGGGAAGAGACGGAAATACTTTTTAGGAGGGTCCTCCATAAAGTCTTCGCGTTCAATATAGATTTCACGAGAGAAAGGAATTTGGCGTGTGCCCATCTCTTCGTTCTCAGGGTTGATCTCGGCATCAAGCATTTCAACCTGGCCTTCAGGGTAGTTTGTGATAACCACTTTTAGCGGATCAATGATACCCATCGTACGAGGCGCTTTTACTTTTAAATCTTCACGGATGAAATGTTCCAGCATCGCCGTATCAGCGGCACCAGAGCCTTTTGATACCCCGACAGCTTTTACGAATTCAACGATAGATTCAGGTGTGTAACCTTTTCGGCGCAATCCGGAGATTGTCGGCATGCGCGGATCATCCCATCCATCCACATAGCCTTCGTCTACAAGCTGCTTTAATTTACGCTTACTCATGACGGTATTGACAAGACCTAAACGGCCAAACTCGATTTGCTGAGGCTTGCTCTCCATCTCACATTCTTCTACGACCCAGTTGTAGAGAGGGCGTTGGTCTTCAAACTCAGTTGTACAAAGCGAGTGTGTTACGCCTTCAATCGCATCCTCGATCGGATGAGCGAAAGCATACATCGGGTAGATGCACCACGTATCACCCGTGTTATGGTGAGTAACATGAGATACACGGTAAAGGACCGGGTCACGTAAGTTAATATTTGGTGAGCTCATATCGATTTTAGCACGCAGAACCTTCTCGCCATTACCAAACTCGCCTTTACGCATGCGATCAAACAAGTCTAGGTTCTCTTCAACAGAGCGGTTGCGGTAAGGACTTTCTTTACCAGGCTCAGTAAGTGTTCCGCGGTATTCGCGAATTTCATCTGCGTTCAGGTCATCAACGTATGCCTTTCCTTTTTTAATGAGAAGTACAGCACGTGCGTACATTTCTTCAAAGTAATCAGAAGCATAACGAAGGTTTTCCCACTCGAAACCAAGCCATTCCACATCTTTCTTGATTGCATCTACGTATTCTTGATCTTCTTTTAATGGATTTGTATCATCAAAACGCAGGTTTGTTTCCCCGCCGAATTCATCAGCTAATCCGAAGTTGATGACAATCGATTTTGCATGTCCAATATGAAGATATCCATTAGGTTCTGGAGGGAAGCGAGTCACTACCTTTTTGTGCTTTCCTGATTCCAGATCGTTCTGGATGATTGTTTTAATAAAATTCGAAGAACTATTCTCCATCCCGTATCAAGCCTTTCCTTATATGTAAACTAAAGTATACTTTACATTATAACAAAAACAATTTTCAACTAAACGTATTCTTTTGTTCGTTAAGGATTATATTTAATCACCAATTCGTCTTATAATAATGTAATAAATATTCAAAAGAACGGTGGGGCTAAAGATGAATGTTATCGATCTACATTGTGACGCATTGTTAAAACTATGGGAAACAAAAGGTAAATTGCGGTATGCGGACGCGCAAGAGCTTTCGACAAATAAAAAAAGACTCCAAAAAGGTAAGGTAAAGGTCCAGTTCTATGCGATCTTTGTAGAACCATTCATACCATCCGATCAAAAGTTCCAGGCGGCACTCGATCAAATTCATTACTTTTACAACGAGGTTTTAGGAAAAAATTCAGAAATCAAACATGTGAAGGAATGGAGTGATCTTCCTCAAATAAAAGATGGGGAGATCGGGGCAGTGCTGACGCTGGAAGGTGTAGAAGCGATCGGTGATGATTTAACGAAGCTAAACATTCTTTATCACCTTGGCGTTCGGCTGATCGGGCTTACGTGGAATCATGCAAACCTTGCAGCGGATGGCGCACAAGAACCGCGTGGAGGTGGATTAACGTTATTCGGAAAAGAGATCGTTCGGTTTAACAATCAGCATAAAATTTTAACGGATGTCTCTCATCTATGTGACCAAGCATTTTGGGATGTGATGCAGATTGCGAAGTACCCTTTAGCGAGCCATTCCAACTCTCGGGCATTGTGTGATCATCCACGTAACCTTACAGATGAGATGGCGAAAGAAATGTTCCGAAAAGGCGGCGTGATCCATGTAGTATATAACCCTCCTTTTACAAAGAGTGAGGGGTCATCAAGTATTTCAGATTTGATCAAACATATCGATCATTTCTGCGCACTTGGGGGAGTGAAACAGATTGGACTAGGCTCTGATTTTGACGGAATCGCTTCACATATTGTGGATTTAGAGGACGCTTCTAAGACACAGAACTTGATCAATGAATTGTTAAAACATTACTCAGAAGAAGAAGTGAAGGGATTCGCGCATCGAAACTTCTTAAACTATCTTCCGAAATAATAAAGATTTATAGATTGTAAGGGGGTGTAGTTGTGAAGATTCGAGATCGAGGGATCATTGTCGGAACTTTGTCTACAGGGAAGAAAAACTGTATTACAGATGTAAAAGGCGTGAAGGTCGGTCATGTTACGCTGGATAAACCGATCGATGAAAATGATCATGCATGCACAGGCATTACGGCAATCTTACCGCACGATAGTAATTTGTTTCGAGAAAAAGTTACGGCTGCCAGCTATGTGATCAACGGCTTTGGCAAAACTACAGGGCTTGTTCAGCTGAATGAACTCGGGGTGCTGGAATCTCCGATCATGCTGACGAACGCATTTGGCGTACCTGCTGTTACACAAGGAACGTTGGAGTATATGTTGGAGCAGTGCCCTGAGATTGGTGAGACGACAGGAACGGTAAACGTTGTAGTGGGAGAATGCAATGATAGCTACCTTAATTCGATCCGCCTTTTTCCTGTAAAAGCGGAGCATGCCATCGAAGCCATCCAGAACGCAATGGATGAAGCTGTGGTGGAGGGAGCTGTCGGAGCTGGAAAAGGTATGATCTGTTTTGGTTACAAAGGCGGAATCGGAACCTCATCACGTACCGTATCTGAATCGTATACACTGGGCTGTTTAGTACTTAGTAATTTTGGTAAGAAGGAAGAATTTAAATACGGTCCGTTAAAAGGTGAAAAGGTAGAGGGGTTATCGGAAACGAGTGATGGTTCCATTATGATTGTGCTCGCAACAGATGCACCGTTAAGCGATAGACAGCTTTTACGAGTGGCGAAAAGATGCGGGATTGGGCTCGGACGAACGGGCAGTCATTTTGGCAACGGCAGCGGTGATATTGTGATCGCCTTTTCTACAGCGCACAAAATTCCTCATACTTGCGAGGGTGAAACTGAGGTTCGTACTCAGCTCCGAGAAGATCACCCTGTAATGAACGAACTTTTCACGGCATCTGCAGAAGCAACGGAAGAAGCCATACTGAATTCGTTATCTCAAGCTGAAACAACAACTGGGAGAAAAGGGCATGTCGTTTCCGCTTTTCCTTTTCGATAGCTAGAGCATTTTTACGGTACGTGTTTTTATATTTTATTACACGTTCGCTCAAGATTTCTGAGTTTCGCTCAAAAATGCCGAGTTACGCTCAGAATCGTCGAGCTACGCTCAAAACACCTTTTGTTTCGCTCAGAATTTTCATTTTTCGCTCAACATAGAACTAATAAGACCGTCTCTTATAAAAGGAGGCGGTCTTATTGCCTTCTTTTATCTTACAGCTATGCATAGTTTTAATGGAGCAGGTAAATGAAAGGAGCTTTGTGATGTATTACAGCTATCCGAGTTATCAAAACATGGGATTTAGACAGATGAACGAAGAGTCAAGACCAAATCGATTAACGGTTACTGGTGAGGGTTCTGTTTCAGAAGTGCCTGATCAGGCGATGATCACAATCGGAGTTATTACTGAGAACATGAACCTAAGTACGGCACAATCAGAAAATGCTGCAAAAACATCATCGGTCATCCAGTCTTTAATGTCATCAGGTATCGCACAGCAAGATATCCAGACATCCACTTATCGGATCGAACCGCAATATACTTACGAAAACGGGCAGCAGACATTTCGCGGATACCGTGTGGAACATCAGCTTCAAGTCACAATAAAAGATATTCAAAAAACAGGTCAGATCATCGATCAGGCTGTCGCGAATGGAGCTAATTCTGTTTCGTCCATTCAGTTTTCTGTAACGAATCCAGATGCTTTTTATAATCAAGCTTTGACGGCTGCTATTCATAATGCCCAGCAAAAAGCAGTGGCTATGGCGCAGGCGCTTCAAGTCACACTCCAGCCGGTTCCGATCTCTGTTCAGGAATTGTCGCAGCCTCTTCCGCCGCCTCCAATACCTTTCCAAGCTGCAACGCTTGCACAAGGTGCTGGTACGCCGATTCAGCCAGGGGAGAATAAGATCACGGCTACTGTAAAAATCGAATACACCTACAGGTAGGACAGGAACAAATTGACAACTTCTTTCACTTTGCGCTATACTTAACCAAATGGTTAAATATAATGCTGATAATTTAAATGATGTGTTTTCTGTTTTATCAGACCCCACCAGAAGGAGTATTATCGAGCAGCTGTCAAAGGGGGAAAGGAGTGTTCAAGAGTTAGCAGAGCCTTTTGATATGTCGCTCCCTGCGATCTCAAAGCATTTAAAAGTTTTAGAGAATGCAGGACTTGTAACGAAAAGGAAAGAGGGGCGTTACCGGTATTATGCGATAAAACCCGACTCGATGGAAAATGCGTGCGAGTGGATGGATGCGTTAAAAGAAGTATGGTCAAGGTTTGAAGGGATGTTTGGCTGCAGTAAAAATAAAAAGCAGTGATAAAGGTCTGGAGTGTGAAAAATGGAGTCATCCGAAGAAATTATTAAAGTACAAGGGCTAGTTAAACGATATGGGGATTTTACTGCAGTTGATGGCAGTGAGTTCTCTGTACATAAAGGGGAAGTGTTCGGACTGCTTGGCCCAAATGGTGCTGGTAAAACAACAACACTTGAAATGCTGGTCGGGCTTCGTAAACCTGATGAAGGTACTGCGATTGTTGGCGGGTATGATATTACTCGTGAACTCGATAAAGTGAAGGAAGTCATAGGGGTGCAGCTTCAATCAACGACTCTTTTTGAACTTCTGACAGTGGAAGAGATATTGCATCTATACGGAAGTTTTTATCGGGAACACATCTCGATTCCGGATTTGATTGAAGACATGCTTTTGACAGAAAAGAAGAATAGCAGGATTAAGGGATTGTCTGGAGGGCAGAAGCAGCGTCTTGCGATTGCACTGGCACTCGTTCACGATCCGCAGATTATCTTTTTGGACGAACCGACTACAGGTTTGGATCCGCAAGCGCGAAGAACGCTTTGGGATATTATCCTCCGCTTAAAAGAACGTGGTAAAACGGTCGTGCTGACGACTCACTATATGGATGAAGCACATGTCCTTTGTGATCGCATTGCGATTATGGACCAAGGGAAGCTGATCGCCCTTGATACGCCTGGTGAACTCGTGAAAAACCTCCAATCCGATAGTGCGGTAGAATTTCGGTTTGATGAAGAAGCGGATGTCGTACTGTCAGAAATCGAAGGAGTTAAACAGGTGGGGAGCCAGAAAGATGTACATATCCTTTACACGGATAATCTTCAACAAACACTTACGAGCTTAATCGCAATAGCTTCTGAAAAAGAATTGAGGCTGGTAGATTTGCAAACTAGAACAGCAACACTTGAAGATGTATTTATTCATATGACAGGAAGAAGGTTAAGAGAAGGATGAGAGCCTATTATCAACTGACGTTAGCCCAGCTCCGGATTTTCCTTCGAAACCGGCAAGTATTGTTTTGGACCCTCGCTTTTCCGATCTTTTTAATGATCATGCTCGGATCGTTCTTAGGTAACGGCAATGGCATCTCTTTGACTGTAGCCGTAGTGGATCAGGACAACAGTGAGCAATCGAAGTTATTGGTAAAAGAACTTAAGAAAAACAAGGCCATTACAATCGAGAAAAGTTCAGATGAAAAAAACATGCTACAACTGCTGAAAGATGGTGATCTGCAGCTTGTTGTAACGATTCCAGAAGGATATGCGAAAAGTTTAGCCGCCGGTGAAGGGACGAATCCGTTCAAACTGCCAGTCTATTATAACGAGACGAATCTAACGGTTTCACAGGTTGGACTGCAACTCGTCAATAATGCAGTAGACACGATCAGTAAAAAGCAAGTAGATTACAAGCCGGTTGTTGTTACAGATTCTAAAGGTGTTGAAGCTTTGAATCTGCGCTACATAGACTTTCTCGTACCGGGAATTGTAGCGATGATGATCATGAGCAACAACATGAATGGTGTGGCCGGTCAGATTTCCTCATGGCGTGAGAGAGGAATCTTGCGGAGGATGCAGGGAACAACATTGAAAGCATCCACTTTTATTGCGGCGCAGATTACAGCTCGCTTCATGCTGAACGGTCTGCAAGCGATGATTGTGCTTGGCGTAGCCTGGGCAGTCTTTGGGATTGAGGTCCGCGGCTCATGGCTGACGGTTGTTGCTTTCGTAACTCTTGGGACGTTAGCGTTTATGGCGATCGGTTTTATTATTGCAGGTATTGCGAAGACCCCTGAGAGTGCGGGACCGATCGCGGGATTCCTTTCATTCCCGATGCTGTTCTTAGGCGGTGTGTTTTTCCCGATAAAAGATATGCCAGAGTTTATTCAGCCGATCGTTCAGGTACTGCCGATTGCTCATCTCAGTCATGCACTTCGTGAAACGATGAACGTGGGGGCTTCATTCATGGACCTCGGCATGGAAGCGATTATTCTGAGCTGCTGGCTTATTGGGGCGTTTATCGCCGCAAGTTTTACATTCAAGTGGGAGTAACTTCATAGAGAAAGAGGAGAAAAGATGGAAACACAACATTATAAAAATCATGCACGGACGCACCCGATCTATCATTATGTGTTAAGCTTGCTAGTCGTTGGGGGGCTGATTGCGAGCATCGTATATTTAGTTAAAACAGAGGACGCTTTTTTAGGAGTGATTCTTGTCGTAATGTCCCTTAGTATGGCTGTTACGTTTGCTCTGCTTCGAATATATCCATTGAAGGCACAGGATCGCGCTATTCGTGCTGAAGAGAACCTGCGTCATTATGTGTTAACGGGAAGATTGTTAGATTCGAAGCTGACTCCCGGTCAGATCGTAGCTTTGCGCTTCGCACCAGACAACGAGTTTCCTGGATTAGCAGAAAAAGCAGCGGCAGAGAACATGAATCCAAAAGAAATTAAACAAGCGATTAACAATTGGAAAGCAGATCATCATAGAATCTAGCGATTTCAGATAAAAAAGGGGCTCAACAGGTGAAAGATTATGTTGAGCCCCTTTAATGTGTGAATGAGTCGGGAAATCGGATGTCTTGAGCGAAAAACAGCAGAATCGCGGCGGTTCGACAAGCATCTTGAGCGAAGAAACGCAAATAACGGCGGTTCGACAACAATTCTGAGCGAAACTGGCCAAGGCTAGAGCGAACGTGTAATAAATAAAAGAACACGTACCGTAAAAAAACCACAAAAAACGAACTCAATCATGTTGAGTTCGCTCATTCTCATACCGTCTCCCGCTCAATTAACTTAACAGGAATCTCCTCATGTGTAACACGCTCTCCATCCATGGCTTGATGAAATAGCTTCCGACCGACTTCTACGAGCGGGATTTCTAGTGTAGTAATATGCATCACTTTTGAAATGGGCTGGTTATCGAACCCCATAATCGCTAAGTCTTCAGGAATAAAAATGCCTTGTTCTTTGCAGCAAGTTAATATACCTGCTGCCACCTGATCACTCGTGACTAAAAGTGCTGTCGGCCGCTCCTTCATCTGCACGAATTCGGTCACAACTTTCACTCCGTCTTCAAAATTAAAACACCCTGAAAATATGAAATCTGAATGGAAGGACAAGGAGTTTTCCTTTAAAAAATTAACATAAGCTGAATGTCTTTGTTTACTGTTTGTTCCCGATTTTCTTCCGATACAATACCCAATCCGCGAATGTCCTTTTTTATGAAGATAATCTAAAGCGATAGAAAAACTTTTATAATGGTCAACGAACGTACAAGAAACCTCCTTTTCTCGTGCGTCTTCACAAAGAACGATTGGTCCGTACTGAGTGAAATCCTTGATTGCCTTCCAGTCGCATATCCGCGAACAGATGATTAATGCATCGATTTGCTTATTCTTAAGCATGGTCAACGCTTCAATCTCTTTTTCTTCTTCATAATTCGTTTGGATCAAAACAAGCTTGTAGTTATGCGTGAGAGCAGCATTTGCTATTCCATCGATAAGCAGCCCAAAATAGGGATGGTTTGAGAAAGGAACTACCACGCCTACTAAAAAGGTTTTTCCTTTACTTAAATGTACCGCATTGATATTCCGCTGATAGTTGCATTCCTCCATCGCTTTTCTTACGGCTTCCGCTTTTTCGGCACTCACATAGGGATAATCGTTAAGGACACGTGAAACAGTAGTCACTGATACTCCGGCCATTTTTGCGACATCTTTTATATTTGCCATACTCAGTCCTTCTTTTCTAAAAAGATTTTTCTTGCTTTGAAACGCGTTTCATAAATTATCCTCTGCTTATAAAGTAAAAGGAGGAATAAATCATGGTTATTCTAACAGGTATCATGAGTTTGATTTTCTTGTGCGGAACAATTATTATACTCTCATCATTCCCGATCGCCTTGCACGAAAGTAAGGGTTTTATACGAAAAAAATCTGATCGAAAGGATCCTTTCAGCTATCTATTTGATGTGTATGGTAAATCGAACGGTTAAGTTTATTCTAGTAACATTTGTAAACTTGTTCAACTTCATTGCCGTCTATACGCCAATCAGTTAAACTGTAAAAATATTAATTGTTACATTTTGGGTAGAATGAAGGTAAGTACGAAATTGGAGAGTATGCGTAATGGAGATGGAAAAACAAGAAACATATGACATAATGGCGGTTTGTTTATTGGCAGGTAAAATTATGCTGCAAAGCGGAGCGGAAACGTATCGAGTCGAGGATACGATGATGCGCATTGCAGCTTCTTTTGGTGCCAAACAATCTCACCCCTATGTAACACCGACAGGTATACTTTTTTCTGTTGAAGGAAACGAACCTACGAAAACCAAGCTGATTCGCATTATCGAACGGACGACAGACTTAGAAAAAGTAGCGAATGTTAATGGAATCTCCCGTAAAATAAGTGCTGGCGAGTACACGATCGAGGAAGCATATAAGGAATTAAAGAAGATTAGTGAGTCTGGTTCACCGTATTCGCTTTGGGTGCATGTTCTTGCAGCTGCGATTTCATCTGGCTGTTTTTTAATCATGTTCCAAGGGAACTGGGGAGACTTTTTTCCGGCTTTCGTCACGGGCGGTTTAGGTTTTCTTTCTCTCCTCTATTTTCATCAGCTCGTACCGATTAAATTTTTCTCCGAGTTTTCGGCCTCCCTTTTAATAGGCTTACAGGCTCTCTTTTTTGTTTCAATCGGAATAGGTGGAGAACTAGATAAGATTATTATAGGATCGGTGATGCCGCTCGTACCGGGTCTTTTGATCACAAATGCAGTGCGTGACTTGATGGCAGGTCATCTCATATCTGGGCTCGCAAAAGGTGCTGACGCCTTCCTGACTGCCTTTGCCATCGGGGCTGGGATTGCCGTTACATTTTCATTGTTATAGAAAGGAGCGTCACGATGACGATTATTGAACAGCTTATCACGAGTTTTATCGCGTCGGCGGCTTTCGTTATCATTTTTAATGGGCCGAAACGCTCTTTATTTCATTGCGGCCTAGTTGGAATGGTCGGTTGGATTTTATATTTTCTCTTAGAGACTAATGGGGTGGATATGGTACTTGCAACGGTGATCGCAGCTTTCTCCATCGCGATTGCCTCACAATATTTTGCTAAAAAGTATAAAACGCCTGTTATCATCTACAGTGTTGCAGGTATTATTCCCCTTGTTCCGGGTGGTATCTCCTATAATGCGATGAGAAATTTCGTGCAGAATGATTACAATCTGGCTATAAATCTGGCAGCAAAAGCTTTTATGATATCTGGGTCCATCGCTATAGGGCTCGTATTCTCAGAAGTGATCAACCAGATAATCCGAAAATCAAAGTTAAAGACAATCGTTAATAAGTCTCAGTAAAACCAAACCAGCTGAATCTAAAAGCTGGTTTTTTTATGTGTACATATTCGAATATATTCTACTAGAGAAATGACTGTTATTGGGATTCAACTAGTAACTTGTACGTTACTAAAGATACAAATGTCCATACTGGAAAGAATTTTATCTTGTTTTCTGATTTCTTTTCATTTAATAATAGAAAATACCTAAGTGATGAAACCTGTCACAATTTGTAATCGTATATGATTTATTTTATAATTACAAATAGAGTAAATTTTCAGTCAAATACAAGGGGGTAAAGTTTTGAACAGCTTTGAAACGTTTGTAGGAGATTTAGTTGGGATTCTTTGGAGTCAGCCAATGATTTATTTTTGTTTGGGCGTCGGGCTATTATTTTCTCTTTTAACAAGGTTTTTGCAAGTCAGGCACTTCAAAGAAATGATTAAACTAATGCTGGAAGGTAAAAGTTCTAAAGCCGGGGTATCTTCGTTCCAAGCTTTAGCAATCGCGTTATCAGGTCGAGTAGGAACAGGTAATATTGCCGGTACTGCAACTGCGATCGGTTTTGGGGGACCGGGTGCGGTTTTCTGGATGTGGATGATCGCGTTTATCGGTGCATCCAGTGCTTTTGTTGAATCAGCGCTTGCTCAGGTTTATAAAGTTAAACAGGACGGCGAGTATCGTGGTGGTCCTGCGTATTATATTGAAAAGGGAATTGGCTGGAAGTGGTATGGAATCATTTTTGCTGTATCGGCTCTAGCAGCGATGGCTCTTTTAATGCCTGGTATCCAGTCTAACTCAATTGCTGCTGGAATGGAAAACGCATTTAATATTAGTCCAGTCGTTACGGGTATTTTCTTAATACTCATTTTAGGTACCATTATTTTTGGTGGTGTAAAACGGATCGCAAACGTAGCACAATATGTGGTTCCGTTCATGGCGATTGGATATGTACTCGTTTCATTAATTATTGTGGCTTTCCATCTTACACAGATTCCTGAAGTGTTTTCGCTTATTTTCAGAAGTGCATTCTCTTTTGATTCTGCATTTGGGGGAATTGTGGGTTCTGCGATCATGTGGGGCGTTAAGCGTGGAATCTATTCCAATGAAGCAGGACAAGGTTCGGGACCTCATCCGGCTGCAGCTGCAGAAGTTTCACATCCAGCGAAGCAAGGTTTGGTGCAAGCCTTCTCTGTATATATTGATACTTGGCTCGTATGTACTGCAACCGCCTTTATGATTCTCTTTACTGGAATGTATAATGTTCAAAATGAAGCAGAAGGCAATTTTATTGTTGAAAACATTCCTGGGGTTGAAGCAGGGACTGCCTTTACGCAAGAAGCGATTGAATCTGTCCTGCCTGGTTTCGGTTCTGGGTTTGTCGCTGTATCCCTATTTTTCTTTGCATTTACTACCATTATGGCTTATTACTATATCGCTGAGACAAATATTGCTTATCTCATGCGGGGGCGTAATAACAGAATTCCGATGTTCTTGCTAAAAATCGTACTGTTAGGAACTACGTATTATGGAGCTGTTAAAACGGCTAGCCTAGCTTGGGCACTCGGAGATCTCGGTCTTGGTGTTATGGTTTGGCTGAACTTAATTGCCATATTGATTCTGGCTAAACCAGCATTAGCTGTTTTAAAAGACTATGAGCAACAAAAGAAAGCAGGACTTGATCCAGTATTCGATTCCACTAAACTGGGCATTAAGAATGCTGAGTATTGGGAAGGTGGATATAAGGAAGCAGAAGGAAACAAGGAAGAAAAAGTTTCATAGTCAATCGAACGAGAGACAGGCTGCATTTTGCGGCCTGTTTTTTAATTGGTATGGTTTAAGTTTAATTTCTTGTATTTTCAGGAATTCTTATAAAAAGACATTAAACAGGAGTGGAGGCATACCTTTGATTGAACTACTTAAAAAAGGAAACAAATCGTCCGGCATTGCTGCATTAGGAAACACGGTACTCGCTATAGCAAAAGGGATTGCAGCCGCAGTTAGTGGAAGTGGTGCGATGTTTGCGACCACTCTTCATTCAGCAGCTGATGCCTTGAACCAGGCCTTTGTCTTTTTCGGAAGTGCTCTTTCGGAAAAAGAACCGACTGATAAATACCCAGCGGGATTTGGCCGTGTCGTGAACTTATTTGTCTTAGTGGCAGTCATCGTTGTTTCGATCATGGCCTACGAAACGATATTAAAAGGATGGAAGCTCATTCAAGACCCGCATCCATCCACAAATTTATTGCTGAACATCGGTATCATGATTCTTGCTATCTTAGTTGACGGTTTTATTTTGATTAAGGCGATGAAAGAGATTGTACATGAGACAAGAAGCGAAGCTACGGGATTAGGAATCGTTAAAGAGTCATTTAAAAATGTTAGCTTGGCTGCACCGCCAACTCGTCTTGTGTTTTATGAGGATCTGATTGCGACTTCTGGTGCCGCGTTAGCACTGATCTCAATTCTTCTTGCTGATCTAACGGGTGCTTATATTCTGGATGGAATCGGAACGTTGCTGATCGGTATCCTGCTTGTGGTTGTTGCGTTTAAACTTGGTATTGAGAACACAAGAGGACTGATTGGAGTGGCTGCACCAAAAGTGGTAGAGGACAGAATTGCAGAAACGATTTTGTCTGATAAGGATGTCGTGGATATTAAAGAACTTAGAATTCTTCAAGAAGGAAGAAGATATCATGTGGAGAGCTATATTGAGCTAAAAGAAGGGTTCACCTTAGCAGATGCCGATGACATTAAGTTCCGTGTACGAGATAAACTTTTAGAAGATACTGATATCGGGGACGTTACGATGGGTATCTTGGAAACGGACCACGTGAAAACATGGCCAAAAGAAACAGAAATAGAAGTAAACGGAGAAAAAGATCAGACCGAACAAACCCGCTAAATTTACAATAGCGGGTTTTCTTTTTATTTTTTGAAAGCTTGGTGTTTTATATTATTTTTTCATCTTATGCTATTTGAAGGGAGCCTAAGGTGCAAGACTCCTGCAGGAAGAGTGGGGCAAGTGAGACCACTCAATGTCGCGAAGCGGCGAGGGGGGTCACCGCACACAAGCGAGCAGCCTTGAACGGAAATCAATTCTTTCAATAAGCATCAGTGTATCCATAAAAAAAATAGGATAAGAAGTCGAAATAGTTAAATATTTTTGAGAAAAAGGATAAAATAATAGTAGATTGTTAAGTTCGTTAAACATCTAGGGAGTTCGGGGGATCAATTTATGTGGAAAGTATTTTCTTATTTAAAAACGTACCGGTTGGCTATAGCGGCTGCTCTTTTCCTGACGCTTTCAGAGTTAGCAGTCGAACTCATACAGCCTTTGATCATGGCTAGGATCATTGATGAGGGCATCTTAAAAGGTGACCTGGATGTTGTGAAGTATTGGGGTGCAGTGATGTTAGGGCTGGCTCTTGTTGCTTTTGCTGCAGGGATCGCCAATTCCTTCTTCTCCGCTCATGTCAGTCAGAGATACGGGTTCGATATCAGGCGACGGGTGTTTGAAAAAGTCCAAGCTTTTTCTTTCGTGAACTTTAATAAGTTTCCGGCATCTTCGCTGATTACAAGAATGACCCATGATGTCACTCAGCTTCAGAATACGGTCTTTATGAGTTTGAGGATTATGCTAAGAGCACCGTTGCTTTTGGCAGGCGGGGTCATTATGTCGCTCATCGTCAATTGGAAGCTTGCTATGGTTTTGGTAGTCGCACTTCCTTTTCTTCTTTTTTTCTTAAGCTGGGTGCTTCGAACGGCAGGGGCTATGTTTCGTGATGTGCAGGACAGACTCGATGGTGTAAACCGGGTAATGAGAGAAAACTTGATGGGAATGAGACTGATCAAAGCCTTTTTGCGAAGAGACTTTGAATCAACACGTTTTGAAAAAGCAAGTGATGATCTAAAAGTGAAGACGGTATCCTCACTTCGTTTAATCGAAGTTTCTATTCCTGTTTTGCTTTTGGTCATGAACATGGGAATTTTAGCTATCCTTTGGTTCGGAAGCAGGCAAGTGAACTTAGGGGCTATTGAAGTGGGGGAAGTGGTTGCGATTGTGAATTATTCCTTCCGCATCTCATCCGTTTTAACCATTATATCCTTTATTATTATGGCGTTTTCACGTGCGAAAGCATCTGCTCAGCGTATTGGAGAAGTGCTGGACACCGAGATCGATCTCATTGAATCAGTGGATACCGATCAATCATTACGTATTGAAAAAGGAGACGTAATATTTAAAAATGTTTCTTTTAAATATCCAGAGAGCGATTCGTCCGTACTGCAAAATCTCTCTTTTTCCGTGAAGGCAGGCGAAACATTAGCGATTCTCGGCTCGACAGGTTCAGGAAAAACCTCGTTGTTTCAACTCATTCCTCGTTTATATGACGTAACGGATGGAGAAGTACTCGTCGATAACCGCAATGTAAAGGAATATCCGATCGACTCCCTTCGAAAAGGAATAGGTGTTGTTCCGCAGGAAGCGGTGCTTTTTACAGGCTCGGTATCTGAAAATATTGGCTGGGGAAAAGAAGGTGCGTCTCAAGAAGAGGTGGTTCAAGCCGCCAAAGATGCCCAAATACATGAAACGGTTGAAAAATTACCTGATCAGTATGAAACACGTGTAGGACAGAGGGGCGTGAACCTTTCAGGAGGGCAAAAACAGCGCTTGTCCATCGCACGTGCATTAGTGAGAAAACCGAAAATATTAATGCTCGATGATAGTACGAGTGCGCTTGATTTGAAAACGGAAGCTAAGCTATTGGCAGCGTTAAGAAAGTATTCCTGTACAACGTTTATCATTACACAAAAAATCAGTACGGCGATGGAAGCCGACCACATCTTACTGTTAGATGATGGCCGTATAGAAGCATGGGGAACGCATGCTGAACTACTTGAAAAGTCACCGCTGTATGTCAAGATCGTTCAATCACAGTTTGGGGAGGAGGGTTTCCAGCATGTCAAAGGGTTCAAACAGACCTCATCCACATAATCATTTGTTCGGAGAAAAGGTAAAACCAAAAAATTGGGCAAGTACGGTAAAGAGAATCGGAAGCTACTTTTCGAACCAAAAATGGCTATTAAGCTTAGTACTGCTTATGGTGATCATAAGCTCTGCATTAAGTTTGCTTGGTCCATTTCTGATCGGGATCGCGATCGATACCTATATTGTTGAAAATCATACAGATGGACTGACGAAATTGTTGATCGGTCTGATCTTTGTCTTTGTCGGACACTCTTTATCGATCTGGCTGCAAAACTATTGGATGATCGGCATTGCTCAACAGACGGTGTATCGAATGAGGAATGATCTGTTCAAACAGTTCCATAGACTTTCGATTTCTTTTTTTGATAAGAGGCAGCATGGAGAACTGATGAGCCGTGTAACCAATGATATTGAAAACGTCAGCTCCACACTGAACAGTTCATTTATCCAGGTGTTTTCAAGTATTCTGACGCTCATTGGCACAATTGCTGTCATGATCTATTTAAGTCCGGTCTTGACGATCATTTCCCTTTCCATCGTTCCTCTTATGGTCCTTGGACTGAAATGGATCACGAAAAGAACGGGTGTGAGATTTAAGGAGCAGCAAAGAAACCTTGGTGAAATCAACGGATATATAGAAGAGATCACTTCGGGTCAGCGTATTGTTAAATCATTTTCTCAGGAAAAGAGAGTCATTGAAGAATTCATGGTGAAAAATGAAAGATTGAAAGAGTCTGGCTATTGGGCTCAAACCTTCTCTGGATTTATTCCGAAGCTCATGAACGTGCTCAACAACGGAAGTTTCGCTTTAATCGCCGGAATAGGTGGGGTTTTGGCTTTGAATGGCAAAGTTTCAATCGGGGTAATCGTGATCTTTGTGGAGTACTCCAGACAGTTTACGAGACCATTGAATGACCTCGCCAATCAGTTTAATACACTTCTTTCTGCTGTTGCCGGTGCGGAGAGAGTCTTTGATGTTCTAGATGAGTCGCAAGAAGAAAGAGATGAAGATGATGCGATCGAACTCTCGGCCGTAAAAGGGAATGTAGAATTCAAGGATGTTTCTTTTTCCTATGAAGGTGACGATCAAACCGTATCCGACCTAAGTTTTTCAGTAACAGAAGGTGAAACGGTCGCTCTCGTTGGACCGACAGGAGCAGGGAAAACAACCGTCGTAAATCTACTTTCGCGTTTTTATGATGCCGATACAGGACAGATTTTAATCGACGGTCATGATATTAAGAATGTAAAACGAAGCAGCCTAAGGAGCCATATGGCTTTTGTGCTGCAGGATTCTTTCTTGTTTGAAGGTTCTATATTCGACAACATCCGTTATGGAAAACTGGATGCTACTGATGAAGAAGTTATTGAAGCTGCAAAACTGGCAAATGCCCACTCGTTTATTCAAAAGCTTTCAAAAGGCTATAAGACGATTTTAAATCAAGAAGGAAGCGGAATCAGCCAAGGGCAGAAACAACTACTATCCATCGCGCGTGCTATCCTTGCTAATCCTTCATTATTGATTCTAGATGAGGCTACGAGCAGTATTGACACGATAACAGAGGTAAAAATTCAAGAAGCTTTACAGAGATTGATGAAAGGCAGAACGAGTTTTGTTATCGCTCACAGATTAAACACGATTCAGCAAGCTGACCAGATTCTCGTTCTTCATAATGGCGGAATCTTGGAAAAAGGAACCCATGAGGAATTATTAAATCATAAAGGATTTTACCATTCTTTATATAACAGTCAGTTGAAACAGGAAGCTTAGTGGAGACCAAATTAAAACTTTGGTCTTATGAAAACGACGTTTTTGTCACTATTTTGGGCGATTCTTGAAGGAATCTCCCTTTTTTTGTCGTAATTATAGTAAACAAGCCATTATGAGCAGGGAGTAAAAAATGATCATTGAAAAGCTGCTTTTGCATGTATTGATTGTTATTGCACCGGTACTTAGCTATAGCTTTTTGTTTGAGAGTAAAAAGATAGGAAAATCACCATACTTTTTGGGCGTTCTATATGGTGTATCTGCTTCACTCTGCATGTATTTTGCCTACATGGATTCAGGTCTATATTGGGATTTACGCTATGTTCCCTTAGTGCTTTCTATTTTTTATGGCGGTCCGATCTCAGGGATAATTACATTAACGGCCCTTTTAGCAACTAGAACAGCAATGGATGGAGAAACACTCTACTTAGCATACATAAGTGCATTTGTAGCCTGTATTGTCCCTTTCATGCTTTACAAGTATTTCTGGAGATTTGCTCCCCGAAAAAGAATTTACATATCAATCTTAGCCGGGTTATGGCCTGCTATCGTCCAATTATTAATACTTGTAACCTATCTATACATGAATGGTAAAACAATAAAGGTGGATCAAGAAATCTATTTATACATAGCTGTTTTTGGGATTATTCAAATATTGGCCGTCGTGTTTGGTTCCATCCTAAATGAAGCTGTCATCGAGAGAAACTTAATGAAGGATGAGATTCGTCGCTCTGAGAAACAACATACACTTGGAGAACTAGCGGCATCTATCGCGCATGAAGTTCGGAATCCATTGACGGTAGTGAAAGGATTTCTTCAGCTGATGGAAGGTGAAGATGAAAGGCATAAGCATTACTATCCTTTGATTTTGAGTGAATTAAGCAGAGCAGAAAGCATCATAAGTGATTATTTGAATTTTGCCAAACCAGAGTTTAAAAAGATTGAAACCTTTTCAATCGCTGAATTAGTAACAGAACTAAGTATTTTATTAAATCCGTATGCTTTAAAAGACGGGATTACTCTTTCGCACTCGATTGCAACGGATGTAAAGATTACGACAGACCGAAACCAGTTAAAACAGGCGTTGATCAATATCTTAAAGAACGCCGTTGAGGCTACTCCGAAAGAAGGACGTGTATCCATTAAGCTTGTTCCTGACGGGGAACAAGTCAAGGTTATCGTAAGGGATACAGGAAAAGGTATGTCAAAAGAACAGCTATCCCGAATCGGATCTCTGTTCTTTTCAACGAAGCAGCAAGGAACGGGATTAGGTACGATGGTATCTATTCGTATTATTGAATCCATGGGTGGAAAAGTGGAGTACACGAGCAAGATTGGAAAAGGTACAAAAGTCAGTGTCTCGCTTCCTTTAATCAGCTCGTTTGAAGAAGAGACGGTTTAAAACATGCAAAAAAGGGGAAAATGCTGTAAAGAGGTGAAGCAGCATGGATAACTTTATGGCGGATATTTTTCGTTTTTTAGGCGGCTTCTTGAACGTCAGCTTATTGTTAATCGTCATTATTGTGATACTAATCGTACGGCAGACTAGAAAGAAAAAACCGCGAAATCAAGAAGAAGACTATCTTGAACATGATCATTCAAAAGATAAGAATAAGTAATAAAAGCCTGCATATGAATTGCAGGCTTTTTTGGTGCGTTTAAAGGTTCATTTAAGGAAAAGGACCATTAACTCTTCATCATAATAGGTCTCATTCACTCTAAGTGCTTTCTCTTCTTTTCCATATGTCGTAAAGCCTAGTGAGCTGTAGAGTGCCTTGGCTTTTTCATTGCTAGAGACCACGGTTAAATTAAGTTTCAAAAGGTCAGGTATCTGTTTTGCATGGTTAATCGCAGCTTTAACTAGGGCGTTCCCGGCTCCAGAGTGGCGGTGTTCGGGTTTCACATACATAGCGAATATGTGTGCGCGATGCTTCATCTTTGTGATCTTGTCTTGGACTAAGGTTACGGAACCGATCAGGGAATTTTCCTGAAATGCTCCAAACGTAAAATCACCGTCCACTTTAAGTCTGTTGGCCGTCTGTTCAATTGGATTTTCGCGTTCAAGTGCTTCTTCATAACTTGTTGCAAAGGCTTCAGGATGATTCTTTAATGCTTCAAGGCGCATCTCCCAGTAAGCCTCAGCATCCTCTGGTGTGAGCAGTCTGATCTCCATACAAACAACACCCCTAATATTTATTTTAATTGGTAGTTTAACACAAATGATAATGAGGTGGTATCTGAATATTGATTTCTGAAGAACAAAAATGAAATGAGTTATGTAAGTAGTCGAGAATGGAGCATTTCTATCGGGTGTTTGCTCGTTTTTGGTGCGGGAAATAAATTGTTGGGGGACAGTCCCCCCTAGCGTGAGCGTTTCAGAAGATGTAAAGTGTAAGGGTATGGATTTTGCGGGAAGATAGGAATAACACTGCAAGAAGGGAGGATAAAAGCATGGATCAACCTAAGGATCTCACAGAGAAACGGAAAACAGAGCATATCAGGATCAGCCTTCATGAAGATGTTGAGGGAAAGAATATTACTACAGGGTTAGAGAACTTTCGTTTTATACCCAATGCATTGCCTGAACTATCTTTTGAGGATGTGGAACTATCTGCTTCTTTTTTAAGAAAACCGATGAAGACTCCCTTTTTGATCAGTTCGATGACAGGCGGTACGGAAACGGCGTTTAAGATTAATCAGAACTTGGCCGAAGCGGCACAGGAGAGAGGCTGGGCAATTGGGCTAGGATCCATGAGAGCGGCTGTGGAGAAAAAAGAACTTGCTCACACTTTTCAAATTAGAAAGTTTGCTCCTGACATCCCCGTTATTGCAAACATCGGTGCTGTACAGCTGAATTATGAGTATGGGCTGGAGGAGTGTAAGCGAGCGGTCGAAATCGCTGAAGCGGACGCGATCGTGCTTCACTTAAATACACTGCAAGAGGTGTTTCAGCCAGAGGGTGATACGGACTTTTCTCATTTGTTAAGCAAGATTGAAAAACTAATTGTAAACATGCCTGTTCCTGTTGGTGTGAAAGAAGTAGGGATGGGAATTGATAAACATTCGGCGGAGCGGCTGATTTCAGCTGGTGTTCATTTTATTGATGTGGCTGGAGCAGGTGGTACCTCTTGGGTTCAGGTAGAGAGTTATCGTTCCGAGGATGATGAACGGAAAAAAGCAGCTGAAGCTTTTCTAGACTGGGGTCTTCCGACATCGGAAAGTATAGAAGGTGTCAGGGGAGTTTCAAAAGTGATTCCTGTAATTGCGAGCGGAGGATTAAAGAATGGGGTAGATGCAGCGAAAACATTGGCTCTAGGTGCCGATCTTGCTGGATTTGGCCGAAGTCTGCTTCAGTCAGCGGTAAAGAAAGATGCAGAAGCTTTGATTTTACAGATGGAACGGATTGAGTTTGAACTAAGAGCGGCCATGTTTGGAATTGGTGTGTCTGATATAAATGAATTAAAAACTACGAAACGACTGGTAAAAAATAATAAGGGTTTCTCACTTTAAATCAAGGAATCCCACGTTAAAAGCGGTTATTCCTGGCTTAATTTTAATAATCTCACGAAAAACAGTGATTATCCCACGTTAAAATTTAAATAACCACGAGTCGACATCTTGCGACAAATGATAACATCATACAAATATTAAAAAAGCGCTCCTGCAAGATCAGGAACGCTTTTTTCTATCGATTATTTTACTTCATCTAATGTGTCTTCCATATCATCAAATTGGTTCTGTACTTTTTGTGAAGGATCTTTTGTAAAGATACTTACTAAGATGATAGCAAGGGCACTTAGGAAGAACCCTGGAATCATTTCATATACTTGTTCTTTTAAATCCGGGAATTGTACCCAAGTTAGAACCGTAACAGCACCAACGATGATACCTGCTAAAGCTCCCCACATGGTCATACGTTTCCAGAATAAAGATAGGAGAACAAGTGGTCCGAATGCAGAACCGAAACCTGCCCATGCATAACCAACAAGGCTAAGGATGGTATCACTTGGATTGAGTGAAAGCAATGTTGCGATTACAGCAACCGTTAATACTGAGATTCTACCTATCAAAACTAATTGTTTTTGAGTGGCGTCTTTTTTGAAAAACTGCTTAAAGAAGTCTTCTGTTACAGATGAAGATGTAACGAGAAGCTGTGATGAGATCGTACTCATAATCGCAGCTAAGATCGCCGCTAATAAGAACCCTGTAATAAGCGGGTGGAACAACAGATTAGCAAATTCGATGAAAACTGTTTCCGGATCAGCTAATTTTCTGCCTGCTTTTGCAAACCAAGCTACCCCGATAAATCCTGTTAAACCAGCACCGATTAGTGAGATTATCATCCAGGTCATACCGATTCTGCGTGCTTTTTTAATATCTTTTACCGATGTAATGGCCATAAAACGAACAATGATATGCGGTTGACCAAAGTAACCTAATCCCCATGCTAATAATGAAATTAACCCTAGTGTCGTAAGTCCTTTTGTTAGGTTTAGAAGTGATGGATCAACACCGCGTACTGTGTCGATTACAGTTTGCGTGTCACCTATGTCAGTAAATGCGACGATTGGAACAATAATTAGAGCGATAAACATAATACACCCTTGAACAAAGTCCGTCCAGCTGACAGCAAGGAACCCACCGAAAAGTGTATAAGCAACAACAACTGCTCCAGTTAAAAGCATTCCAGTTGTATAGTCCATGCCAAACGCACTTTCAAAAAGCTTACCACCTGAAACGAGGCCTGCAGAGCTATAAAGAGTAAAGAAAATAATAATTACGAGACCTGAAACAATACGTAAGATCTTTTTCTTGTCATTGAAACGATTTTCAAGATAGTCAGGAATAGTGATTGAATCATCGGCAACCTCGGTATACGTACGAAGTCTAGGAGCAACAAGGATATAGTTCAAGTAAGCTCCAACCGCTAATCCGACGGTAATCCATAGACTGCTAATACCATCTGTAAACATGGCACCAGGAATCCCCATCATCATCCATCCACTCATGTCAGAAGCACCGGCGGATAATGCTGTTACAGCTGGTCCAAGCCCTCTTCCTCCGAGCATGTAATCAGATAGATCATTTGTTTTCTTATATGCCCAGTACCCAATATAAAGCATACCGGCCATGTAAATGACTAAAGAAATAATAACTCCTGTCTGCATGTAAAAAAATCTCTCCTTTTCTTTTTTCATGAAATGGGTCATGTTAGTTTGCTCAACGGATAACAAGTTTATGAAAAAATTGATAGGTTGTATAAAAACTAGAGCTTTTTGTGCAAAAAGAGCTTGTGAGGAGTGACAAAAAAACTTGAAGTCAAAAGCGCGGTGAAAAAACGCATACAAAACATTGCCGGAAAATAGGTACCGGCATCAACAACAAGATAAAAGCCTAAGCCGAAAAAATAGAAAATAGCGGCATCCGTTTTGAGCAAAAAACGTGCCCACTCCTTTTCAGAACATGTTTCTCACTATAACAAAGATTAAGAAAAAACCCAAACTATAACCCAAAGATGCTAATCTGACGCGGTTAAGCTACAATAGTAAATAAGAATTTTACCTTAAGGAATGATTGTGTTTTGAGTATTTTACTAGTCGAAAATTTATATAAAACCTATGGAGAGAAAACGCTCTTTGATAAAATCTCTTTTTCAATCAGCGAAAAACAAAGAATCGGTCTGATCGGTCCGAACGGTACGGGAAAGTCTTCTCTGCTAAAAGCTCTTGCAGGTTTGGACCCCGCCGAAAAGGGGAGCATCACTCACGCTAACCAGTTCAAGATTGAATACGTCGCCCAAGAACCTGAGCTCGACGAAGAACTTTCCATCTTGGAACAGATCTACTATGGCGATTCCACCATTATGCGAACGATGCGTGAGTATGAGCAAGCTCTGCTCGATCTTGAAGCTGATCCTGCCAATGAGAAAAAGCTGCAACGGTTAATGAATAGCCAGCAAAAAATGGACGCGGAAGAAGCTTGGGAAGCGAACACAGTTGCAAAAACGGTTTTAACAAAACTGGGTCTGCGGGATTTTTCAAGACAAGTGAAGTTCTTGAGCGGCGGGCAGAAAAAACGTGTTGCTATCGCAAAAGCATTGATTCAGCCAGCTGATCTTCTAATTCTGGATGAGCCGACGAACCATCTTGATAATGAGACGGTAGAATGGCTTGAAACTTTCTTAGCTGGGTATAAAGGTTCACTGTTAATGGTTACCCATGACCGTTATTTCTTAAACCGCGTAACGAATCACATTTTTGAACTGGATAACGGAAAACTCTATGTATACGAAGGCAATTATGAAACGTATCTAGAGAAAAAAGCAGAGCGTGAAGAGCTAGCTTTGCAGAATGAAGATAAACGCCAAAATACATTGAGACGCGAATTAGCTTGGCTGCGTCGCGGCGCCAAAGCTCGTACGACTAAACAAAAAGCTCGTATCCAGAGGGTAGAGAGTCTGCAGGAAGAAACGGGTCCAGCTTCAAAAGGTAAGGTTGAATTTGCGATCGGATCCCAGCGCCTTGGCAAAAAAGTTATTGAAGTACAAGCATTAACGAAGAGCTTTGATGATAAGAAGCTTGTTGATGGATTGGATTACTTGATCGTTCCCGGGGAGCGTCTAGGAATCATCGGTCCGAACGGAAGTGGGAAAACGACTTTGCTTAATATGCTGGCAGGCAGAATGACACCTGATTCAGGCTCAGTTGAAGTCGGGGAAACTGTTAAAATCGGCTATTATACACAAGATCATGATGAATTCGATGGAAATCTTCGCATGATCGATTATATAAAAGAAACCGCACAAGTTATCACTACAGTGGACGGTCAAACCATTACAGCCGAACAGATGCTGGAACGATTCCTTTTTCCGCGATATATGCAATACACATACATCCGCAAACTTTCGGGCGGGGAGAAACGAAGACTATATATGCTGAAGGTGCTCATGGAAGAACCGAACGTCCTGTTTTTGGATGAGCCGACGAATGACTTGGATATTCAGACGCTTAGTATTTTAGAAGAGTATCTGGAAAACTTCCCAGGTGTGGTTTTAACCGTATCGCATGATCGTTATTTCTTAGATCGTGTAGTAGATCATCTGCTTGCATTCGAAGGTGAGGGTAAGGTCGTCAGGTTCCAGGGCAGCTACTCCGATTATATGGAAGAGAAAAAAGAGCGTGATGAGCTTGCAGCTTCTGTTAAAGCAAGTGCAGTCGTGTCTGAGAGAGCTGAAAGTAATGCCAATCCGCCGCGAAAAGAAAAGCGGAAAAAGCTATCTTATAAAGAGCAGCAGGAATGGGACACGATTGAAGACCGCATCATGGCGCTTGAAGAGAAAAAAGAGCAGATTGAAGCTGAAATCGTAGCCGCTGGCAGTGATTTTGGGCGGATCAGCGAGCTGTATGCAGAACAGAAAAAAGTAGAGACAGAGCTTGAAACGACGATGGAACGCTGGGAAGAACTATCGCTGCTTGTGGAAGAGCTTGAAAAGTAAAATGTAACATATCTTGCCATTGGGCAGGAGGTGTTTTTTTGTGGAGGAGGAGCGGGCGTCCAAAATTCGAGAGACCTAGAAAGAAGACCTAATAATCTCAAATTAGACCTAATTAAAAAAGTCCCCCATCATTTGATGAGGGCACGATACCGATTTAAAACACTTTTGTTGTCCAGCTTTCGCAATTCCAGACTTCATTTGCTACTTCTTTATAAAATTCAGGTTCATGGGAGATCAAAAGCACGCTGCCTTTAAAGGCTTTAAGCGCACGCATCAGCTCGTCTTTTGCCTCAACATCCAAATGGTTTGTAGGCTCATCGAGTACTAATACGTTATTCTCATGATTCACCAATTTACATAAGCGAACTTTAGCTTTTTCGCCTCCGCTCAGAACTTCCACTTTACTCTCGATATGTTTGGTAGTTAATCCGCACTTCGCTAGAGCGGCACGAACTTCATGATGAGAGAAGCCAGGGAACTCATTCCAGATCTCTTCGATACATGTGTTGTAGTTCGCAGATTTTACTTCTTGTTCGAAATAACCAATCTCCAGATTCTCACCGCGTTCTACGGAGCCGGAAACAGGCTTGATCTCTCCTAAAATACTGCGGAGTAATGTGGTTTTACCAATACCGTTCGCCCCGACTAATGCTATTTTTTGACCGCGTTCCATACGCAGGTTTAATGGTTTTGATAATGGTTCATCATAACCGATCACGAGATCCTTCGTTTCAAAGATCAGCTTGCTTGGCGTTCGGGCCTCTTTGAAGTTGAACTCTGGCTTCGGCTTTTCTTTTGCCAGTTCAATGACTTCCATCTTATCAAGTTTCTTCTGACGGGACATCGCCATGTTACGCGTTGAAACACGCGCTTTGTTGCGGGCTACGAAATCTTTTAAGCCGGCGATTTCTTGCTGCTGGCGCTTAAATGCAGCTTCGAGCTGAGATTTTTTCATCTCATATACCGATTTAAAGTGATCGTAGTCACCGACATAACGGTTCAACTCTTGATTTTCCATGTGATAAATCAAGTTGATTACGCTATTTAAGAAGGGAATGTCATGTGAAATTAAGATAAACGCGTTCTCGTACTCTTGTAGATAACGCTTCAGCCATTCGATATGCTGCTCATCCAGATAGTTTGTCGGCTCATCCAGCAACAAAATTTCTGGTTTTTCTAATAAAAGTTTCGCAAGCAATACTTTCGTACGCTGTCCGCCGCTCAGATCGTGAACATCGCGATCAAGACCGATATCATCAAGTCCAAGACCACGTGCGATTTCTTCTACTTTTGCATCAATTACATAAAAATCGTTATTCGTTAACGTATCTTGAATGACACCTACATCCTCAAGCATTTTCTCCAGTTCTTCAGGTGTAGCTTCACCCATTTTTTCATACATAGCGTTCATTTCTGTTTCCATGTCGAGCAGGTATTGAAACGCACTCTTCAACACGTCGCGGATTGTCATGCCTTTTTGAAGAACAGTGTGCTGATCGAGGTAACCAACGCGGACTTTTTTCGCCCATTCCACTTTTCCTTCATCTGGCTTCAACTTGCCGGTAATAATATTCATAAAGGTAGATTTACCTTCACCGTTTGCACCGATCAGACCGATGTGCTCTCCTTTTAGAAGACGGAAAGAAACATCATTAAAAATGGCACGGTCACCAAAACCGTGACTCAATCCTTGTACTGTTAAAATACTCATCTATATAACACCTTTTCTGTCAGTAATGTGTACCTTCTTGATTATAGTATTGAATGGGGAAGGAACTCAATAGGTGTATGTTGAATCGGGGCAATGAAAAAGCACCCAAGGAGAAATATTCCATGAGTGCCATCTTGTTTTACTCTTGTTCATCAGCGCGGTTTTTAAAAGCTTCTTTTGTGACTAAGTTTGTAGAATCCGTCTCGTCACTTTTTTGGACAAGTCTGTTCTGTAGAGTATTATCAGGAAAGCGACCTGGATGGCCCTTTTTCTTATGTTCAAATTCTTTTCCGCGTGCCATGTGTTTTTCAACTCCTCGTCTCTTTTCACCGTATTGTATCCGGAGAGAAGAGAAATTATGAGTATCTAGAAAGGTTTTACTACCATCAATATGATCATTACAACGGCTAGACTGTACAAAAGATACCTATAAGAATCAAGCTGTTTATCAATAGCCCGATAAGCTTCAGGGAGTTTTTCTCCCTCATGTGCTGCAAGAATGTCACCCATTTGTTTTTGTTTCTTAGGAATGATGCCAATAACCAGAATTTGAGCAAGAACATAAATGACAAGAGAAGAGATATACCAAACCTCACTAAAAAGTGCAGAATTTAAATACCCCAAAAAAAGTCCAGTTGCCAAAAGGGTTAAACTTCCGATCTTCGGGAAGATTTCAATTTTTGCATTAACCTCAAGGGCATAACGAGCTTGTTCTGCAGTTTTTGTGAATTTCGTAACGACCGGCATCGCAAAGCTTGCACCGAGACCTACAATGGCTGCAAGAATATGAATCAAGACAATCGTTCCGTATAGTGTCATCTCATGACTCCCCCCGTCTTTAACATGACTTCTTCCCCATTCAATTTATTAAGGGTTACAGGAAAATAGTCCTCTTTTTGATGGTGACTTTTATCCTAAGGAAAGAAGAAGAGGAGTTGAAAGTAATATAGATGATTTGCATTAGATCGGTCATATTTAGACATACAAGATAAGCCTACATACGTATACCTCCAGTCCATAGCACCTGCTACTAGGAATTTGCTACAAAAACGAGCATAAATTATTCCAGTGCAGAATATATCTGAAACACAACTGAATAATCATCTAACGACTACGACACAAACACACGAAGACTCGCTCTTTCTTTATTAGAAGTGGTGAGTTTTTTATTTTGTAAGGGAGGCGGAGATCAAATTATATACCTTTTGTAATTCCTACTTGACAGATAGGTTTTATTGTATTAATTTATTTTAGTTAACTAAAGGGGGGCTTGTAGGTGACTACTTACTTAGTTTTATCGAATATTGCAATTATGCTTATACTTTTAGGTGTTTTGTTTTACATGCAAAAAAAGCACGTCTCGTTTTCAAAACGTGTATTCACAGGACTTGGATTAGGGATTGTTTTCGGTTTAGTGCTTCAGTATGGCTATGGTGCAGATTCTGAAGTTGCTGCAAAATCAACGGATTGGTTCAATCTAGTAGGCGGCGGTTATGTAACGTTCTTAAAAATGATCGTCATGCCGCTTGTGTTCATTTCGATCCTTTCAGCATTTACACGTTTAAATCTTAAAGGAAACATCGGGAAATTAAGCGGATTGATCATCGGGATTCTTATAGGAACAACGGCAATTGCTGCTGTTGTCGGAATCGGGACATCTGTTGCGTTTGATCTTGAAGCAGTACAGATCGAACAAGGAGACGCAGAAGCTGCTCGCGGTGAACAGATGGAAGGTACTTTTGAAGAAGTAAAAGACCTGACTTTGCCACAGCAAATTCTATCCTTGCTGCCAGCCAATCCGTTTTTAGATTTTACAGGAGCTAGACCAACATCAACCATCGCTGTTGTTGTCTTTGCGGCATTCTTAGGAGTTGCTTACCTTGGAGTGAAACGAAAACAGGAAGAACACGCTGAACTCTTTGCAAAGATAGTAGATGCCTTTTACGCAGTGATTATGCGTGTTGTTACGCTGATTCTTCGCTTAACACCATACGGAGTGTTGGCATTAATGACGAAGACCGTAGCACTTAGCGACATGGGTGCGATCGCGAAGCTTGGTAAGTTTGTTATTGCTTCTTATGTTGCATTGCTGATCATGTTTGGTATTCACTTATTGCTATTAACGTTTGCTGGGTTAAATCCAATCACATATATGAAAAAGTCATTCCCAGTACTGTCGTTTGCTTTCACATCACGTACGAGTGCTGGTGCGCTTCCATTAAATATCCGTACTCAAAAGAGTATGGGTGTGCCTGATGGAATCGCCAACTTCTCAGGTTCATTCGGACTATCGATCGGTCAGAATGGATGCGCGGGTATCTACCCAGCAATGCTAGCCGTTATGATCGCTCCGACTGTCGGAATCGATCCGCTATCACCTTCATTCTTATTAACGCTTGTAGCCGTTGTAGCACTTAGCTCGTTTGGAGTAGCAGGAGTTGGGGGAGGAGCTACATTTGCAGCGATCCTTGTATTGTCTGCGATGGACCTTCCGATTGCACTTGCCGGTCTATTAATCTCAGTGGAACCACTAATCGATATGGGTCGAACAGCAGTTAATGTGAGTGGAGCAATGACATCTGGATTGTTAACAAGTAAAGTGCAGAAACAACTTGATACAGATGTTTACAATGATAGCGAAAATCAAGTTGAGGTAAGTGCCTAATAAGTTAATTAGAAAACTAATAAACGATCTTACCTAAGGGTAGGATTGTTTTTTTTATAGGACGAAGAATAATGTTATGCTCTTTATAAATATTCCTATTTAAGAGGTTGAAGCTTTTCCATTTAGGGTAAAAATAGAAAATAAAGCTTTCTAAACCAGTTTTTATCTTGCCAACAGAAGAAGGCTATTCCAAATTCGTGAACATTGTATGTCAAAACTGTGATAAACTTGTGAGCTTTATTTGAAGTTCTCGTGACATTTGGTAAGGGACAAGCTATATTTAAAACGATTCTGATACTATGAAGGCAAAGGATTATTAGATTTTTGTTTTGCCTTTGATATCCATTGTGATTTTTTTCACAATGTACTATAATCACATTTGGTTCGATTGAGTAAAAGGTGAAAAGAAATGCTTTTAAATAGAGAAAGGAAGGTGGACCTGGTGATGCAACGGTTAAAGCCGTTTTTTACAATCGGGTTAGTGATGGCCGTGTTCATGCTGAGCGGCTGCAGCGAGATGGTAGTTTTAGATCCAAAAGGACCTGTTGGTGAGGAACAAAAGGATCTTATTATGTATTCGATCTGGTTTATGTTATTTATCTTACTAGTCGTATATGCGCTTACAGCTTTTATTGTTTATAAATACCGTGACCGCAAAAATCACACGGGCTATGATCCTGATAATGAAGGAAGTCATTTGCTTGAAACGATTTGGTGGATCATTCCTATTATTATTGTTGTTGCTCTATCCATACCGACGGTTAAAACAATCTATTCTCTTGAGGGACCTCCTGCAGAGACAAAAGATCAAAAACCATTGGTGATTCATGCAACGTCTGTGGATTGGAAATGGGTTTTTACTTACCCTGAGCAAGACATTGAAACAGTAAACTATCTTCATATCCCTGAAGATCGACCAGTTCTTTTTAAATTGACTTCAGCTGATTCTATGGCATCATTTTGGATTCCTCAATTAGGCGGGCAAAAATATGCGATGGCTGGCATGGAGACAGAGCTTTACTTACAGGCTAATGAGTCTGGTACGTATAAGGGACGTAACGCCAACTTTACTGGAGAAGGTTTTACAGACCATACGTTTGATGTAATGGCTATGTCTGATGAAGAGTTTGAAAAGTGGGCGAGTGAAACAAAAGCTGATGCTCCAAAACTTTCGAAGGAGCAGTACGATAAGCTGATGCTACCTGGTCACGTGAAAGAAATGACGTTCTCTTCTACTCATTTAAAATTCGTTAATCATGCTGATCAAGCAGATTATGCGCTTGATGCTCGTGAGCGATTAGGTTATAAATCTCTTGTTCCTCACTCTAAAGAAGCGAAAGAACGACGTGAAGAAGAGAAGAAAAAGAAGCAAGAAGAACGAGAAGAATCAGAGTCTCATGGGGATTCACATGCCCATTAACAGAGGAGGCAACTTAAAATGAAATGGGATGAATTTTTCGTAACAGGCGACCCGCTGATTTATGGGGCTGATGTTTCCATTGTCCTAACAATGGTGGGAATCCTGTTTTACTTAACAAAATATAAAAAGTGGAAATGGCTATGGACAGAATGGCTTACAACAGTTGACCATAAAAAACTCGGTATCATGTATATCGTTTCTGCTGTTCTTATGCTTTTCCGTGGTGGTGTGGATGCGCTCTTAATGCGTACTCAACTCGCTATTCCTGAAGCGAAGTTCCTAGATTCACAGCATTATAACGAGATTTTCACAACGCACGGTACGATCATGATCATCTTCATGGCTATGCCGTTCTTGATCGGTTTAATTAACGTCGTTGTTCCGCTTCAAATCGGAGCTCGTGACGTTGCTTACCCTTATTTAAACGCAGTAAGTTTCTGGACGTTCTTTATCGGAGCGATGCTGTTTAATATCTCTTTCGTTATCGGTGGTTCGCCATCAGCAGGTTGGACGAGTTACATGCCGCTTGCGAGTAACGAATTAAGTCCGGGACCTGGGCAGAACTACTACTTGTGGGGACTGCAGATTGCGGGTATCGGTACCCTGTTAACAGGGATCAACTTCCTTGTTACGATTTTAAAAATGCGTGCACCGGGAATGACATTGTTCCGTATGCCGATGTTTACATGGTCATCACTTGTAACAATGGTTATCATTATTTTCGCTTTCCCGATTTTAACGGTAGCACTTGCACTTATGTCATTTGACCGCTTGTTCGGAAGTCACTTCTTCACCCTTCAAGGTGAAGGGATGGATATGCTTTGGGCTAACCTTTTCTGGTTATGGGGTCACCCAGAGGTATATATCGTAATTCTGCCGGCATTCGGTATGTTCTCAGAAATTATTTCTACATTCTCTAAAAAAACATTGTTTGGTTATAAAGCGATGATCTGGTCCATGCTTCTTATCGCAGGATACAGTTTCATGGTTTGGGTCCATCACTTCTTTACGATGGGTTCAGGTGCAGCCGTTAACTCTGTATTCTCCATTACAACGATGGCGATCGGTATACCGACAGGGGTTAAGATCTTCAACTGGCTGTTCACGATGTACAGAGGTAAGATCCAATTTACGACACCGATGTTATGGTCACTTGGCTTTATAGTGAACTTCGTAATCGGTGGGGTTACAGGTGTCATGCTTGCCATGGCAGCTGCTGACTATCAGTACCACAACACATACTTCTTAGTATCTCACTTCCACTATGTGTTGATCGCTGGTACAGTATTTGCATGTTTTGCTGGATTAATCTACTGGTACCCTAAGATGTTTGGCTACAAGCTGAACGAACGTATTGGTAAATGGGTATTCTGGTTGTTTACAATCGGATTCAACGTATGTTTCATGCCTCAATACTTCCTAGGTCTTGATGGTATGCCTAGACGTGTGTACACATACAGCGAGGAGTCTGGCTGGGGTCCATTGAACATGCTTTCTACAGTCGGTGGATTCATGATGGGTATCGCGTTCTTAGTACTCGTTTATAACATGTACTACAGCTTCCGTTTTGCGAAGCGTGAAACAACTGGTGACGCTTGGGATGGCCGTACACTTGAATGGTCAACTCCTTCAGCAATGCCGCCATTCTATAACTTTGCTAAAATTCCAGAGGTTACTGGCCTTGACCATTTCTGGAGACAGAAGCAAGCTGGCAAGGTAGAGAAGCTAACAGCTAAAGATATTAAAAAGATTCACATGCCTAGCAATTCTGGTGTACCGTTTATCATGGGATCGTTCTTCTTTATTCTTGGCTTCGGATTTGTATTCGGTTGGATGTGGATGGCGATTCTAGGTGGTATCGGTGTTATCGGCACATTGATCTATCGTTCGTTTGAATACGATGATGGATATTATGTAAGTGAAGAAGAAGTCATTGAAACAGAAAAGATTTCTAAATAAGGAGGCGTGAAAAAATGGCACATGTAGAAACACACGACCCCAACACGCCTTTAGAGTATCGTTCGGAGACCGGGCGTCTTAACATTCTCGGTTTTTGGATCTTCCTAGGGGCAGAAATTGCGTTGTTCGCAACGTTATTCGCAACGTATATGGTTTTAACGCATCGTATTGCCGACGGTCCCGCTCTTGGGGAACTGTTTGAAGTAAAGAGTTTGCTTATTCAAACCTTCCTGCTTTTAACAAGTAGTTTTACCTGCGGACTGGCAGTTCACGAAATGCGCCGTCATAATGTTAAAGGTTTAATGCTTTGGATGATTATCACCCTTGGTTTAGGTCTTGGATTCCTTTATTTTGAGATTCAGGAGTTCTTACACTTCATCCATGAGGGTGCAAACATTGGTACAAGTGCAGCATGGTCCGGATTCTTCGTTCTTGTAGGTACCCACGGTGCCCATGTAACGTTCGGTATCTTCTGGGTAACCATGGTCTTGATTCAAGTGGCTAAGCGCGGTTTAACGCCAGCCACTTCTGCAAAAGTTTTCATCACCAGTCTTTACTGGCACTTCTTAGACGTTGTGTGGATTTTTATCTTCACTGCCGTTTATCTGATGGGGATGGTGATGCATCATGGCTAATAAAACTGCAGCAAACGAACATGGCGGATTCCCTTGGAAGCACTTGATTGGATTCGTACTATCCATCGTGTTAACGCTGTTTGCATTGTGGATTGCCCTTGAGACTGACTTGTCGCTGACTTGGATTCTAATCATCATTTTCGGTTTTGCGTTCTTGCAGGCTGCTCTGCAGTTACTCATGTTCATGCACGTGACCGAAAACTCAACGAAAACAAAGCTAACGGGACGTGTACAAGTAGGTAATATTCTATTTGCAGCGTTTATAGCGATCATCATCGTTGCCGGTTCGGTGTGGGTAATGACAGCTGGACACGCAAAACATGACAAACATGATGAACCGAAGACTGAGAATCATGGTGGACATGGTGGAGAAGAAAAGTCTGAAGAACATGGAAGTCATAAATAAAATTGAAAAAGCCTCTTGCTTTAAGTAGCAGGAGGCTTTTTTGTATGGAATTTTTGTATGGGCTCTCGTTTGGCAGAGCCTTTGATATTGCTTTTAAAATAAAAAAGCAGTCCCGCTAAAGCGAGACTGTTTTTAAAATGTTCATTTATTATCTAATCTGTCCATTACCTGTCATACGGTATTTAATCGTTGTCAGTGCGGGTAGCCCCATTGGGCCGCGAGCATGAAGTTTTTGCGTGGAGATGCCGATCTCCGCTCCAAATCCAAGCGCTGAGCCGTCTGTAAAGCGTGTTGAAGCATTATGGTATACAGCTGCTGCATCAACGGCATTTAAGAAACTTACCGCAGTCTCAGCGTCTTCGGTTACCACTGATTCAGAGTGCTTCGTACCATAACGCTCGATGTGAGCAATAGCTTCTTCAACAGATCCTACGACTTTTACAGCTACAGCAAGGCTTAAATATTCTTCAGCCCAGTCTTTTTCAGTTGCTGGAATGACGTCTGGCAGTAATTCGATAGCCTTTTCGTCACCATGAACTTCGATCCCATGCTTATCAAATAATGCAACGACACGATCTTTGTTTTTCTCTAACCACGCCTCATGGAAGATAAACGTCTCGGCTGCATTACATACAGCAGGTCGGTCGGTTTTTGCATTTTCTAAAATAGCGAGTGCTTTATCAACGTCTGCAAACTGATCGACATAGATGTGGCAGTTACCGACACCTGTTTCGAGTACAGGGACTGTCGCATTTTCAACGACTGTTTGAATCAGTTTTCCACCGCCGCGAGGAATCAGTACATCGATGTACTCTTTCATCGTAAACAACTGTCCGGCAGCTTCACGGTCTGTTGAAGCGATGAACTGTACAGCATCCTCAGGAATTTTTGTATTAGCTAATGCTTTATGAATAACGGATACGATTGCTGAGTTGGAATGAATAGCATTTGATCCACCTTTAAGCACAATCGCGTTACCTGATTTTAGAGCTAAGCCAGTAGCATCCACCGTTACATTTGGTCTTGCTTCATAGATCATACCGATTACACCTAAAGGAACGCGTACTTGCTCTACTTTTAACCCGTTATCTAACGTCCATCCTGACAGAATTTCACCAACAGGATCTTGAAGTTCAACAACTTCGCGAAGCCCATCCGCAAATTCTTTTACACGCTCAGAAGTGAGACGAAGACGGTCCATAAGAGCTTCTGAGAAACCTTTTTCTTCGCCATTCTCTAAGTCCTTTTTGTTTTCTTTAAGAATATAATCTGATTCTTGCTCTAAAACATCTGCAATAACTAATAGTGCTTCATTTTTCTCTTTCTCACTTAATAAAGCAAGTTTTTTTGAAGCTTTCTGTGCCAGCTTTGCCTGGTCTTCTACAATCAATGGTTTGGTTGTACTTTTAAAAGTACTCATCCAACGCCTCCTTGTAATTTTTAAACGTTTGTTTAACTTTTTAAATATAATCTTAGTGAATAGGGACCGCTAACCGAGTGTGACACACTAAATCATCATTGTTGATCGCTTCTTCTGGACCAACCTCTTCTAATTCGTCTGTCGAGAATCCTTTGATCTTAATGAGTTGTTTTGATGAATAGTTTGATACACCAAGACCAACTTCATTGCCATCTAAGTCCTTAATACGAACGACTGAACCTTTTTTA
This sequence comes from Fictibacillus phosphorivorans, assembly GCF_023715845.1. GTDB lineage: Bacteria > Bacillota > Bacilli > Bacillales > Fictibacillaceae > Fictibacillus > Fictibacillus phosphorivorans_D. Next base: position 10,108 of record NZ_JAMBOR010000026.1, on the reverse strand, counting down.
AAGTGTCCACTTACATAATGAATTCCAGTAGGGTAAAGGCTTTTCAGATCATCGATGCCTTTTTTGGCTTTGTTGGTTACGACAATCTCGCCTTGTGGCCCCGAATGAAACGCAATCCATTGCAGTTTCGTATCTAGGTTGAACTCGTTATTCATAGGAACAAAATAAGTTCCTCGAGCATCACCTGTTACTGCTTTATGAATGATGTCATCAGCTGTCGCGTTACCTAGGAATGAAGAGATTCCGGCAGCCATGGCGATCTTTACTGCATCAATTTTAGAGCGCATACCGCCTGTACCAACATCGCTTCCTGGTTCTCCAGCAGATTCTTCAATCTCTGGTGTGATTTCGCTAACTTTTGTTAAAAGCTTAGCATCTGGATTTTTTCTTGGGTCTTCAGTATAGAGACCGTCAATATCTGAAAGGATGATCAATTGATCGGCATCTACAAGTCCCGCTACTTTTGCAGAAAGTGTATCGTTATCTCCAAACTTTAATCGTTCAACCGTTACAGTATCATTTTCATTTACGATTGGAATGATACCGCGGTCTAACAGGACATTTATTGTATTTCGTGCATTATTGTAACGATCGCGGTTTGCAAAGTCACTTCTAGTGATCAGAATTTGTGAAGCTGTATAACCATGAGAAACAAATCTTTCAGAATAAGCTTCCATTAGAAGACCTTGCCCGATAGAAGCAGCGGCTTGTTTTTCAGATAAAGTAGTGGGGCGGTTCAAGCAGCCTAATCTTCTGTAACCTGCTGCTACAGCTCCGGAAGAAACAAGCAGTATTTCGTGTCCTTCATCTTTTAATTTTACAACTTCATCTACAAGACGCTCTAATTTACGTCTGCTGATATCTCCAAGTCCGCTCGTCAATGAGCTGGAACCAATCTTTATTACAATACGTTTATTCTTTGATTCTTTAAAAGCCATACTGGGTGTTAATCACTCCTGTTTTTATAGTAGTTTTTTGTGTTTTTATTTATTTTTCCGGTCAAAAATTCAACGTTACTGAGTATAACACGGTCAGATTTTATGACAACAGGGTTTGGTGAGATAGTGTAGAAAACGGGCAAAAAGTGAAGAAAATCGAAGAAAAGAGTGATATATGCGTCATAGAAGGTGAGGGGAGATGAGAGACTGATGAGAGGCTTTATACCGTGAAATTCTTTAGGTTTAATTTTCCATTAAATGCAAAAACCCCTCTGTAAGGCTAGAGGGGATCAACATCTTTATTTTAATATTCTTTTTCCATTTTACGTTTCGCCAGGTATGGACGGCCCCAAACCACGTAAGCAGCATAGTGTGCAAAAACGACGTTTGCTATGAATATCGTGATAAAGAAACTATGAACAAACAGGCTTAAGCTGTCATATGCCAAAAATAATCCTACGTAAGTCCATAACAGGGCGATAAACGGTATCTGTGCGAGTGCAAGCTTACGACTATCATTCCACAAGAATAGCGGTGTCGCAGTTGCCACAAATAAGTAAACCATGAATACATCCATTACATATCAACCCCTTGAAGTAGTGTACACGCTTACAATTTTGACAAAATAGCGTCTAAATTGTGAACGATTTGTTACAAATAGTATACCACAATAGAAGGAAAATGCTACATGGATTTGTACAATTTTTTAACAATTCAGTTTTTCATGCATAAAAAAAGAATTCGCAAGCCTAGTATGGCAACGAATTCTTTATTTTGAAAAATTATAGAGGATAACGCCAAAATCGTTCTTTTTGAACCCATTCCAGCATCCCAGGATCCTTTTCTACGCTATTAACAAGCCATTGCGTCTGGGATCTGTGTGCTTTAATACAGTTCATCTTTTCTTCAAATACATCTGAAACGTCTGTAACAATATGAGGTGCACCAAGATCTTCTTCAGAGTTTCTGGCAAAAGCGACACATAAAAGTTCTGGTCGCTCTGATTCGGACATACTCTTAACAGCCCGAACAACAGCTCTTCCCGTTGCTTCATGGTCGGGATGCACACTGTATCCTGGATAAAAAGTAATAATTGTCGAAGGCTTTATTTCATTAATTACAGTCAGAAATTCATCAGCGAGAAATTGTTCATCTTCGAATTCTATCGTCTTATCGCGAAGTCCAAATTGACGCAGATCTTCAATGCCAACAGCAGCACAAGCTTTCTCTAATTCTTTTTGACGGATAAGAGGCAGGGATTCACGTGTTGCAAAAGGTGGATTTCCCATATTTCTTCCCATCTGACCTAAAGTGAGGCAAATGTAAGTTACAGGTGATCCCTTTTTCGTGTGTTTGGCGATGGTCCCTGATACTCCGAAAGCTTCATCATCGGGATGCGGAAAAATAACTAACAAGTGATCGTTCATGTTTCATAACCTCCTTTAAACATCGAATGGGGAAGTGCTGAGCTGTAGAGCAACAGCGAGGCGACCTTCTTGATCATGGCCGGCAAGAAGCAATTTTCCTTCAGAGTCGATCTCCCAATGTGTTAACCCTTCTGCATAGATCCATCCTAGTTCGATTTTTAAACCGACACGAAAAGGGCCGTCTCCCATGATCTTTCCAGACAAAGGGGTTACTTTTCCGTTTCGGATATAGGCATTAACCGTAAGTACTGATTCGTTATTGTGATTGGCATAAGCGCCATTTGTTGTTTCCAAATGCAAATAAAGTTCTTTTCCTATAAATTGATCCAGTGCGTGCTGGACATCATTAGCTTGAATAGGCTGCATACCTTCACACTCCTGCATATGATAGATGTACTTATTATAATTCAAAACAGCAAAATTCGTGTATGATATGCCTAGCATAAAATTTAGCATAGTTATTCTCATATAAAAGGAGGCTGTCCAAAGTAAATGAAGATAACTTATCGGACAGCCCATTTTATAAGATTACTTATTCCATTTATCGCGGTATGCGCCATGCCATGTTGGCCCTACATATTGATTAAGTTCAAAACCAGATGCGATTGCTTCTGTAATAAAGTCTTTCGCCGTAAGAATCGCGTCCCTTGGAGACTTTCCCTTTGCAAGTTCAGCTGTGATCGCAGCTGAGAATGTGCATCCTGCTCCATGTGTCCATGTTGTTTCAATTCTTTCTGACTCTAATACTTCAAACTCGTTCCCATCATATAAAACGTCTACAGCATTTTCGTGTTCAAGTTTTCCGCCGCCTTTTACGATCACGTATTTTGCGCCATTTGCTTGAATCTTGTGAGCTGCTTCCATCATGTGTTCTACCGTCGTAATAGGTTCCATACTAGCTAATTGTGCTGCTTCAAAAAGGTTAGGTGTTACCACTGTTGCTTTCGGTACAAGAACATTTTGAAGTGTGCTCGCTAGTTCAGGGTGAAGCGGTTTTGCGCCTTTACAAACCATAACAGGATCGATAACTACGTTTTGAAGATGATGCTTTTCAATGTGTTCGGCTGTAATTTGGATCGCTTCCACAGAAGCCAGCATACCGGTTTTTAAAGCATCGACTCCAATTCCTGAAACTACTGTTTCCAACTGTTTTTTAAACATATCGTTTGGAAGTAAAAATACTTCATGAAACCAGTCACGGTGTGGATCTTGAGCGACTACAACGTTAAGTGCAGTCATGCCGTAAACACCTAACTCCTGAAATGTTTTTAGGTCTGCTTGTATACCTGCTCCGCCGCTTGTATCAGAGCCTGCGATCGTAAGTGCTTTTTTAGGTGACATTCTATGATCTCCTTTACCATTCGTTTCATCTTCTTTAACAGATTATATCAAAAGAAAATGGGAAAAGGAAAAGTTCCGTGTGTTAGTAAATAACACCATTTAAACGAATGAGTTGACTTATTTGTATATACAGGTTAAATTATTTTTGTGATATGTATATACAAGTTTCTGTTCTATGGAAACGCTTTATATACAGTTTGATTAAAGTATAAGTTTTCATCACATGATAGTTAAGGGTATAGAAGCGATAAGACCTTTTTTTATTAGATGGAATGGAAACGGTTTCTAGGAGGGAACATAAATGAGCAAAATCCGCGAATCGGCTGAACAGATCGTCGAGGCTCTCGGCGGTAAAGAGAATATATCTGCAGCTACACACTGTGTTACACGTCTTCGCCTCGCATTAAAGGATGAAGGAAAAGTTGATGAAAAGGCGCTTGAGGAAATTGATTTGGTGAAAGGATCGTTCTCAGCGAACGGTCAGTATCAAGTCGTTATTGGACAAGGAACCGTTGATAAAGTGTACAACGAGTTTATCGATATTACTGGTTCAGGACGAGCTTCAAAAGATGACATTAAAGATGAAGCAAGCAAGAAAATGAACCCGCTTCAACGTGCGATTAAAGCATTAGCGGATATTTTTATTCCGATCCTACCTGCCATTGTTACTGCAGGTCTATTGATGGGTATTAACAATATCTTGACTGGACCGGGAATCTTTTATGATGACAAATCATTTATTGATGTTCACAAAAATTGGGCTGATCTTGCTGGCATCATTAATCTGATCGCAAACACCGCGTTCGTATTCCTGCCAGGTCTAATCGGGTGGTCAGCGGTTAAGAAATTTGGCGGAAGTCCTTTACTTGGTATCGTACTCGGACTGATGCTTGTCCATCCAGATCTATTAAACGCTTGGGACTACGGTAAAACCAAAGACATTCCAACATGGAACCTTTTTGGTCTGCCGATCGAAAAAGTGGGCTATCAAGGTCAAGTATTGCCCGTTCTGATCGCATCCTATGTACTGGCTAAGATTGAACTCTTTTTGAAAAAACGTATTCCTGATTCCATTCAGCTTTTATTAGTAGCACCTATCACACTTTTAGTAACAGGATTCTTAGCTTTTATCGTGATCGGGCCGATTACGTTCTCGATCGGAAATGCTGTTACAGACTTCTTTGTATCTATTTTTAATAACTTTGCATGGTTAGGCGGTTTAATCTACGGTGGATTCTACTCACTTCTTGTTGTAACAGGTATGCACCATACGTTCTTAGCTGTCGATCTGCAGCTTATCTCAAACACTGGCGGAACGTTCTTATGGCCGATGCTTGCGTTATCTAACATTGCTCAAGGTTCAGCAGCACTTGCCATGTTCGTTGCTTCACGTGATGAGAAGCTTAAAGGTTTAGCTGGAACATCAGCACTATCTGCATATCTCGGTATTACAGAGCCTGCGATGTTCGGTGTGAACTTACGCTTTAGGTATCCATTTATCTTTGCGATGATCGGTTCTGCAATTGCAGGGATCGTGATTACGATTGCCGGTGTAAGAGCATCTTCTATCGGTGTTGGCGGAATTCCAGGATTCCTTTCGATCTTACCTGGAGGCTGGGGCTCATTCTTTATTGGGATGGGTATCGCACTCGTCGTACCATTTGTCCTAACGTATTTCTATGCGAAGGTGAAAAAAGAAAAGAAGTAAACGAAACGAGTAAAACCAAACAACCGGATGTATGTTTTTCCGGTTGTTTTCATGATACTTAAAAATTAATGGCGGTGAAAACATGAAGAATGAACCATGGTGGAAACGATCAGTGGTGTATCAAATCTATCCAAAAAGCTTTAATGATACGACGGGAAACGGAACGGGAGATATTCAAGGAATCATTGATAAACTGGATTATCTGAAGCACTTAGGGGTCGATGTATTGTGGCTGACTCCTATTTATGACTCTCCTCAGCGGGATAACGGATATGACATTCGAGATTATTATAAAATTTATGAAGAATATGGGACGATGGAAGACTTTGACCGTTTGCTTGAGGAAGCGCATAAACGCTCCTTAAAAATCATCATGGATATTGTCGTGAACCATACGAGCACAGAACATGAATGGTTCCAGAAGTCACGGTCTTCTAAGGATAATCCATATCGTGATTTTTACATTTGGAAAGATCCTGTGGACGGTGGCGAACCGACGAACTGGGTTTCAAAATTCGGAGGTTCTGCGTGGGAATTAGATGAAGAGACGGGTCAATATTATCTGCATCTCTTTGATGTGACACAGGCAGATTTGAACTGGGAGAACGAAGGAGTCCGTCAGAAAGTTTATGAAATGATGAACTTCTGGTTTGAAAAGGGAGTAGATGGCTTCCGTCTGGATGTTATCAATCTGATCTCGAAAAATCAGGAGTTTCCTAACGATGATGGATCAGTAGCACCAGGTGATGGACGTAAATTCTATACAGATGGTCCGCGTGTTCACGAATATATGCAGGAGATGAACAGAGAAGTCTTCTCGAAATATGAGGGATTAACGGTTGGGGAAATGTCATCGACAACCATAGATCACTGTATTAAATACACGAATCCTGACCGTAAAGAGTTAAGCATGACTTTCAATTTCCATCATCTAAAAGTGGATTATCCAAATGGTGAAAAGTGGAGCATCGCTGATTTTGATTTCTTGAAGCTCAAAGAGATCTTGTCCACATGGCAGGTTGAAATGAATAAAGGTGGAGGCTGGAATGCGCTCTTTTGGTGTAACCATGATCAGCCAAGAATCGTATCCCGTTACGGAAATGATGGCGAGTACCGGGTAGAATCGGCAAAAATGCTTGCCACTACGATTCATATGATGCAAGGTACACCTTATATTTACCAGGGTGAAGAGTTCGGGATGACAAATCCGAAATTCGATTCAATCGATCAGTACCGTGACGTTGAATCTTTAAATATGTTTCAGCTATTAAAAGAAGAAGGAAGAAGTGAAGAGGAGATTTTAGAAATTCTAAAACATAAATCCCGTGATAATTCACGTACTCCTGTTCAGTGGAATGATGAAGAGAATGCTGGTTTCACATCAGGTGAACCTTGGATCCCTGTTGCGAAAAACTATAAAGAAATCAATGCTGAAGCGGCTATTAAGGATGAAAAATCTGTTTTTTATCATTATCAAAAGCTGAATAAACTTAGAAAAGATCTAGACATTATCACTTATGGAGATTATGAGCCGATTTTAGAGGAACACCCTCAAATTTTTGCGTATTTCCGTAACGGTGATCATAACGAAAAGCTGCTCGTAGTCAATAATTTTTACAGCAAGGAGACTGCGTTCACATTGCCGGTGGAGAAGAAAATGGATGGGTATCAAGCAGATGTGCTCATAAGCAACTATGAAACGGTACCAACAGATTATGCTTCCTTTACGTTGCAACCATATGAATCTGTCGTTTTTCACTTGAAAAAATAATGCTACAATAAGCATGGTGAATAATGATGCGAAAAAGTAAATTTCAAGAAATCTATCAAGAACTTTCTTCTCAAATTGCAGAAGGAGTGCTTCCTGCCAACACGCAGCTTCCGTCTGAACATGAACTGGCTGAACGTTATGAAACATCAAGAGAGACGGTTAGAAAGGCGCTGAACCTTTTGTCGCAAAACGGATTTATTCAAAAGATCCGTGGCAAAGGTTCGATTGTCTTGGAGACGAACAAATTCAGCTTTCCTGTTTCGGGGCTAGTCAGCTTTCAAGAGCTGTCTAAGACGATGGGTAAAAGTAGTGTTACAACAGTACATGAATTCGGATTGATCGAACCAGATAATTTTCTGCAGCAGCAGCTCCAGGCTGATTCAAATGACCTTGTTTGGAAAGTGATACGTTCGAGACAAATCGATGGAGAGACCATCATTTTGGACAAGGACTTCTTTTTAGAAAAATACGTTCCAAAGTTGTCGAAGGAAATAGCCGAAATATCCATTTACGCTTATTTAGAAAATGAGCTGGGATTAACGATCAGTTTTGCGAAAAAAGAAATTGTAGTCGTTGAGTGTACGGAAGAAGATAAACGATTATTAGACCTTGAGGGGTTTCAGCACATCGTTGTTGTCAAAAACTATGTGTATTTAGACGATGCGAGTCTATTTCAATATACGGAATCCCGTCACAGGTTGGATAAGTTTCGATTTGTAGATTTTGCGAGACGGGGAAGATAAGTATGATGAGCGAGGTGAGTACCTCGCTCTTTTTTTGTTGTTTGTTGGATGGATTAGGGGTTCTCCTTGGGGCTCTATATGCAATAGAAGCCCCTCGTAAGTATATAATCCCTTGCTTAATTCGAATAATCACACGAAAAACAGGATTATTCCTTCTTTAATTTGAATAATCCCACGTTAAATGAAAAATAACCATGAGTCGACATCTTCCGACAAAAAACCACTACGCCAAGGGATGAGATCTCTATAATTGGTTGACAGCATCTGTAAAGTCCGTTAGTATGTAAATCAGTTACTAAGTTACTTCAACGCATAAAAGCGTTTAAGCGTGTAAGTGAATGTATGATTATACGAACGGAGAGATACATCATTATGAAAAAACAACTCTCATTACCAATAGCGCTCGTATTGTTTGCAGCGATCTTCGCTGTAATGTTTACGAGTCTTGTTTTTATAAAAGTAGAACCACATATTCCATTGCTTGCTTGTTTAGTCCTACTATCGGCTATAGGTGCAGCATTCGGAGCAAGCTGGAAAACAATCGAAAAGGGAATGTTAAACGGAGTTATCGCAGGGCTTCAGCCGATCATGATCCTTTTAACCGTTGGACTTGTTATTGCCAGCTGGATGCTTAGCGGAACAGTGCCTACACTCCTATTTTATGGGATGGATATCATTCAGCCAGAATGGTTCGCCGTTAGCGCACTTCTTATTACAGCGATTGTTTCATCTTTCACAGGCAGTTCTTTTACCACTGTTGGTACGGTTGGGGTCGCTCTTATGGGAATCGGACACGTATTAGGTGTTAATCCTGCTCTTGCTGCAGGAGCGGTTATTTCAGGAGCATGTTTTGGTGATAAGATGTCACCATTATCAGATTCCACAAACTTCGCACCTGGTGTTGTAGGTGTAAACATGTTTGAACACATTCGCCATATGATGTGGACAACAGTTCCAGCATTCATTCTTACGACGATTACATTTTTTGTTCTTGGTGGGAAGGCGACGGGAGCATCGAAATTTCAAGAAATTCAAGAGATCCAATCTGTACTCTCAAATGAATTTCCGATTCACATGGCAACTTTGATTTCACCGATCATTGTATTAGTCTTAGCGTTTAGAAAATTACCGATCATTCCGATCCTTTTAGCAGGTGTGGTCGCTTCAATCGCGGTTTCCTTCTTCCTATTGCCAGACTTAACCGTACAAAAAGTGATGAACGTGATGCAGAACGGTTTACAGATGGAAACAGGAAATGGAACAGTAGACAGCATCGTAAACAAGGGCGGATTAATGTCAATGATGTGGTCGATCTCTCTCGTGTTGATCGCATTAGGATTAGGCGGAGTCATTCAAGTACTTGGTATGTTTGATCTATTGTTTGGTGCTGTGAAAGATTCAGCTCAAAAGGCAGGGAAGCTGATTGGAACAACATTAGCTTCTTCTGTAGGAATCAACTTGCTAGCAGGCGAGATGTACTTATCGATTCTGCTGCCTGGGCAAGCGTTAAAAGATGCATATGTAAAATCAGGTGTACCATTGAAGAACTTATCACGAACAGTAGAAGATGGAGGTACACTCGTGAACCCGCTCGTTCCGTGGAGTGTGAGTGGAGCATTCTTCGCTTCAACATTAGGTGTACCCGTAATAGAATACATCCCATACGCATTGTTCTTATGGTTATCACCAATGTTTACCCTGTTACTCGCATACACAGGGTGGAGTATTGGACAGAAGAAATCACTATCTGATAATGATGAACATGCAGTGGCATAAAAAGCAAAGGGGCTTGACTCAAAAGTGTACAACTTTGAGTGCAAGCCCCTTTTTATATAAAAAAGGCCTATTGATTAATCAAAACTAGAGTCGGTATTGAAATTTGTAAGATTCCATGAAAAAGGTGACTGCATAACCAGCCGTTTTGGTGCGAAGTAAGACTTGGGTCAGCAAGTTTGAGCGAAAGTCACTCATTCTGAGCGAAAATAAAGGATTTTGAGCGTAGGTCGGTAATTCTGAGCGTAACTCGAGTTTTTTGAGCGAAAAGTGGATCATCTTTAAATTAGTCTTAAAAGTGGAGACATCCTTGTGAGAATTCTTTATACTTAAACAAAACTAATTTAGGGGACGTGTCCACATGAAAAGAAAGTCTTTAGAGTACCGAGAATATGTCGCGAAGCTTG
>NZ_JAMBOR010000025.1 GCF_023715845.1 Fictibacillus phosphorivorans | reverse complement strand
CCCATTCTGAGCGAAGATCTGGAATTTTGAGCGTAGCTCGTCGATTCTGAGCGGTACTCGAAGATTTTGAGCGAAACGAGGGTCATCTTGCGCGAACGTGTAACAGATTAAAAGAACACGTACCGTACAAACTCCAGAGACTCCAATAATCAAAAAAGAAGCTGCAAGGATCATTCTTCTTCTTACCATTCTACGAATAGAACTTTAACTCTTAAAAGCGGCACATTGAACTGTTTCAAATACTGGGGCAGCGGGGATTTAAGGAACATGAAGATGCATACTCGGTTTATTTTACCGAAATGAATAAAGACAGACACAACGAGAGCCAGAGTTTCATACATTTTAAAAGAACATTTAAATAATCTGAAAAAACGTATATGGATAAACAATTCTGGCAACAATGGCATTATGGAGGTGGAAGAATGAAAAATACACGACAGTACGGGGAGACATGTATGGTTTGTGAGGAACAAAAAGATCGGGGATTACACATTCTTCATCAATTTATTTGCCGGGAATGTGAGCAGAAAATTTTAACTGCCAAAACAAATGATGACTACTATAAACATTACTTATCCCAATTAAGAAAATTAAAATTAGTTAATGCGTCTTCATAAAAACAGGCTGATTGAACAGTCTGTTTTTTTATGTGATAAATTCTTTGGTGAAGAAACATATGATAGAATAGATATACGAAGGTATGAAAAACGTTTAAAAACAAAAGGATTTTAACGATGAAACATGCACCGCTCTATGAGGCGTTAAAGAAACATACAAAGAATACTAAGTGGTCTTTTCATGTTCCAGGACATAAAAATGGACACGTTTTTGAAGAGGCGGCAAAATCCATTTTTCAGTCCGTCCTACCCTTAGATGCAACAGAACTTACAGGACTGGATGATCTGCATCACCCTGAAGGAGCGATTTTAGAAGCGCAAGAATTGCTGTCTTCTTTTTATAACGTGAAGAAAAGTTATTTCCTAGTGGGAGGAAGTACGTCAGGAAATTTGGCTATGATTCTTTCTTCTTTTGTACAGGACGATATCGTGCTTGTTCAGAGAAACTGTCATAAATCCGTTTTGAACGGACTTGAACTTGCCGGTGTGAAACCCGTATTTTTATCACCAGAAATGGACGAGGACGGGGGATTTCCTTTAGGAGTTAAACTCGAAACGGTCAAAGAGGCTATCAAAAGGTATCCCGAATGTAGAGGAATTCTGTTAACCGATCCGACTTACTACGGGATGCAGCATTGTATTGAAGACATAGCAGAAGAGATCCATGCGCATAACGGCATTGTTTTAGTAGATGAAGCACATGGAGCGCATTTTGGACTTAAACATATGCCACAGACTGCGATACATAGAGGTGCGGACATTGTTGTACAATCCGCACATAAAACGCTTCCGGCTTTGACGATGGGTGCCTTTTTACATGTTAACAGTGATCGGGTCGATACGTATCGCTTATCACAAGCTCTTCAGATGGTACAGTCTTCATCCCCTTCCTATCTAATTATGGCTTCACTGGATTTAAGCCGGTTGTATATGGAGAACTTATCTCAAAGCGATATGGACGATATGCTTGATGAAGCTGAGAAGTTTAGAGGGTTTATCGATTCATTAAAGCATCTCCGTACCGTTAAAAATCAGTCAGGTTATCGCTTAGATCCACTTAAGATAATCGTTCAGTCTGATAAAGATATTTCAGGATTTGAACTGCAGCAGCTTTTTGAACAAGATGGATTATTTACCGAACTTGCGGATGACAGAAATGTATTATTTATCTTGCCGCTCGGACCAATTCAGGAGATTGTTGGAGTTAAGGACGTTTTTAATAAAATCTCAGAGAAACTTTCTTCTTATAAGAACAGGTCAGAACAAAGAAAAACCGTATCGCTGTTTCCTCAAGTGAGTACGTTACACCTTTCTTATCAAGACATGAAAAAAATGAAAGTCGTTCCTGTCTCTATAGAGGATGCTGAAGGGGATACGGCAGCTGAAGCAATCATTCCGTATCCACCTGGTATTCCTTTAATTGCAAAAGGAGAAAAAATCACATCAGCATCCATCCGTTATTATTTGTACCTGAAAGAAAAAGGTGCTCGGTTCCAAGGAATAAGCGAGCAGAATCGGATGCATGTATTTGATAAAAGTAAGGAGCAGTAATAGTGAAAGGCTTATTTATTACGCTAGAAGGTCCAGACGGATCAGGCAAAACCACTCAGGTTGCCAAAATTGCAGAATACTTAACACAACAAAAGATTGATTTTATTCAGACCCGTGAACCAGGCGGTACAAGGATAAGTGATAAGATTCGTTCATTGATCTTAGATCCGGAACATAATGAAATGCATGATCTTACAGAAGTTCTCCTTTATGCAGCATCAAGAGCTCAGCATGTTCATGAAAAAATCATTCCTGCTTTAGAAAGTGGAAAGGTTGTATTATGTGACCGTTTCGTAGATGCCTCACTCGCCTATCAAGGGTTTGGACTTGGTGTCGGAGAAGGACCGGTATTACAAGTAAATCAGATTGCTACGAGCGGGCTGGTTCCGGACCGTAGTTATTTTATAGATGTCTCTCCAGAAGTAGGTCGGAAGCGGATGACCGTGCGGTATGGAACTGAGAATCTAGACCGTATTGAGCAAAAAGATCTTTCGTATCATGAACGCGTCAGGGAAGGATTCCAGCATATATTTAATAATCAGGAGAAACGTATTCATCGAATAAATGGTGAACAAGATCCTGAGACGGTGTTTGCAGAGATTGTAGAGGATTTAGATAAGCTTTTATCGAATCATAAGGAAAACTAAAAGGAGGCATTTGCCATGAAGATGATTATAGCCGTTGTTCAGGATAAAGACAGCAGCCGGTTGCAAGATGCACTTGTAGAAAAGAATTACCGTGCCACAAAACTCGCAACAACAGGCGGATTTCTCAAATCCGGAAATACAACGTTTATGATTGGTGTGGAAGATGCTCAAATAGATGAAGTGATGGAAATCATCCGAGAAAACTGCAAAAGCCGCAATCAAATGGTGGCACCGGTTTCACCGATGGGCGGAAATGCGGATGCTTATGTACCTTATCCGGTTGAAGTAGAAGTTGGCGGGGCTACAGTATTCGTATTGCCTGTTGAAAAGTTCCAGCAATTTTAATAAATACAAGGCTTTCTAAACTGAGGGGTTATTATGAAAATCGGACAAGATATAAGACCTGTTCTTGATACAAAGCAAAACGATGGGAAAATGGGGAAGAAACCATCCCTCTCATTTGGTGAGACGGTAGCCAAACAAAGTGAAAAACTGCACTCTGAGCAGCTTGCACGGCTGTTAAGCGATATCGAGACACAAGGGAAGAGACTGCTGCAGTCCCAAACTGTACGTGACCTGCAGCTTTATAAAAATTTAGTTCAACGTTTCGTAAAAGAAGCTGTTAACTTCGGGATGCAGTTAAAACAGAACAAAAGCTGGAACGAACAAGGACGGTCACGAACGCTTAAACTTGTTAAAGAAGTTGATGAACAGCTGATTCAAGTTACTGAAGCCATTATAAGCCAAGAAAAAGACTCTATATCCTTATTAGATAAGATCGGTGAAATCAAAGGATTGTTAGTGAATATATATACGTAGCAGGTGAAATGTATGATGAGCTGGGAAGTTAGCAGCAAGACACAGCCCCGTGTTGTGAAACTATTAAAAAACAGTATAAAAAAGCAGCGCCTTGCTCATGCATATATTTTTGAAGGTGCACACGGCACAGGGAAGATGGCAGTCGCTACTGCATTAGCAAAAGCTTTTCTATGCCGGAATGCTGAGGAAGGCAATCCGTGTGAGAACTGCACGAACTGCAAAAGAATTACATCCGGTAACCATCCAGATGTGCATATCATCTCACCCGAAGGGCAGTCGATCAAGATCGATCAGATCAGAGGGCTGCAGAAGGAATTTGCATACAGCGGAATGGAGTCCTCTAAAAAGGTATACATTGTAGAGCATGCAGATAAGATGACCGTTCAAGCCGCAAATAGCCTGCTGAAATTTTTAGAAGAACCAGGTTCAGACACGATTGCTATTTTATTGACCGAACAGGTACACAGTTTGCTTGATACCATTCGCTCACGTGCGCAGACTCTTTCCTTCTCGCCTCTTGCGCCAGAAGGGATTTCACAAAAACTTTTAGAAGATGAAATACCAAAGCCAGTTGCTGCTCTGGCCGCGTCCCTTACGTCAGATTATGCAGAAGCACTCGAAATTTGTAGGGAAGAGTGGTTTGCACAAGCAAGAGCCAAAGTGATACAATTGACGGAGGAACTGCGGCTGCGGCCTGATTATTGTCTTGTTGTATTGCAAGACCAATACTTAAGCTTTTTTAAAGAGAAAGAACAGCTGCGTTTAGCTTTAAACTTACTTTTGATCTGGTATCGGGATCTTTTATCTATACATTTATCACAGTCGGAAAAAGTCGTGTTTTTCGACCAGCTTCAAGTATTAGAGCAGCAGGCGCTACAAACGTCTCAAAAGAGAACAGGAGAAGCCCTGCAAGCTATACTAACTGCCCAAGCCAGACTAAGGAGCAACGTAAGCCCTCTTATGGTGATGGAGCAGTTGGTTTTACGATTACGGGAGGGATAAAACCTTGTATGAGGTAGTGGGCATCCGCTTTAAGAAAGCGGGTAAAGTATATTATTTCGACCCCGGCGACCTTGAAGTGAAAAAAGACGCGTTTGTTATTGTGGAGACAGCGCGTGGAATAGAATATGGCAAGGTAGTTATCGATAAGAAACTAGTCGGGGAGAATGATGTAGTTCTTCCTTTAAAAAAGGTCGTTCGGCTCGCGACACAGAAAGATATTCTATCTGTTGAAGAAAATAAAGCAGCCGCTAAGGAAGCGTTTCAAAGTTGTGAAGAGAAAATCATTGAGCACCAGCTGGATATGAAGCTGGTCGATGTTGAATATACGTTTGATCGAAATAAGATTATTTTTTATTTTACAGCAGACGGAAGAATCGATTTCCGTGAGCTTGTTAAAGACCTAGCTTCTATTTTTAGGACAAGAATAGAACTTAGGCAGATCGGTGTCAGAGATGAAGCGAAAATGCTTGGTGGAATTGGACCATGTGGGCGTATGCTCTGTTGTTCAACATTCCTAGGAGATTTTGAACCCGTTTCGATTAAAATGGCAAAAGATCAAAACCTTTCATTAAACCCAGCAAAGATTTCAGGATTATGCGGACGTTTAATGTGCTGTCTAAAGTACGAGAATGATTATTACGAAGAAGCAAAAGAAGAAATGCCTGATGTTGGTGAAGAAATTATGACCCCTCATGGTGTTGGTCGCGTTGTCGGCTTGAACTTGCTTGAAAAGCTCATACAAGTAAACATTCCTTCAATGGAAAGAACGACAGAGTTTACATTGGACGAGCTGGCAGAAGGCAAGAAAGAGGAATTATTCAGTCAGGCCACAGAGTAAAAAGAGGTGGAATTCGTGGAAAAGAAGACTATATTTTCCCGCGTGGTGCAGATGGAAGAACAAATCACAGAGTTGTCACAGCAACTGGAAGATTTCAAGACCCATCTGGCTGCATTAATTGAAGAAAACCACCATCTCGTGATGGAAAATGAAAATCTTCGAAACAAGCTAAACTCTGACGGGACACGAGTTTCTGCTAAAAAGACGCCAGTTTCTAAAGGCAAAAAAGAGCCTGCCGTCGATATCGGTGAGGGCTATGATAATCTGGCACGTCTCTACCAAGAAGGCTTTCATATTTGCAACCTTCATTATGGCAGTATACGTTCAGAAGGAGATTGTTTGTTTTGTCTTTCATTCTTAAATAAGAAATAAACGCCTTTCCTAAGGGGAAGGCTTCTTTTTATATAGATGATTTTCTTTAAAATACTGCTTATTAGTGTTTTTATATTTATCTTCCGTGCAAATTGATAGTAGCGCAAGGGCCGATACTCCTAATGGCGCGTAACGGTTGGAGGCTCACCGATAGGACCCGTGGAAAGGGAGTGTCGGAAGCGGAAATCAACTACTATCGAAGTTTATTTATATAAAGAAGAAAGTAGGAATAACGATGACTGAGCTTTTGCCAGATGAGCGAATCGATTATTTAGTCCATGAAGACTTAAAAATTATTCAAAGCCCCTCTGTTTTTTCGTTTTCACTTGATGCCGTTCTTTTGAGCCGTTTTACTTGGGTTCCGATTCAAAAAGGAAAAATAATTGATTTATGCAGCGGCAACGGGGCTGTAGCATTATTGTTAAGCACTCGCTCGAAAGCTCATATTACAGGAGTAGAAATTCAAGAAAGACTACATAGCATGGCTGACCGAAGTGTAAAAATGAACGGTTTAGAAAATCAGATACAAATGGATCTTGCGGATATAAAAGAGGCACCTGTAAAATACGGGCATGGGACATATGATGCGTTAACGTGCAACCCGCCGTATTTTCCGTCTGTTCATGAAGAAGATTTCAATCAGAATGAACACCTTGCCATTGCCCGACATGAAATTCATTGCTCCTTGGAGAATGTGATTCGTGTAAGCAGCCAGCTAGTGAAGCAAGGGGGAAAGGTTGCAATGGTGCATCGTCCAAACCGTCTAATGGAAATCTTAGCTTATATGCGCCAATATAAGCTGGAACCTAAGAAACTTCAGCTGATCTATCCAAAAGCCGGAAGTGAAGCGAACATGCTTTTAATAGAAGGTATGAAAAACGGAAAGCCAGATCTGCATATTCTCCCGCCGCTTACAGTATACGGAGAGGATGGAGAATATACGGCTGAGCTAAAAAGGATGTTCTATGGTGGACAAGAACAATAATCATTTTGTGTATATTTTGGAGTGCGGTGACGGAACTTACTATACAGGCTATACAAATGAGATCAGTCAGCGGATTCGAAAACATGAAGAGGGAAAAGGAGCTAAGTATACAAGAGGAAGAGGACCTTTTAAGCTTGTATTTCAGCAATCTTTTTCAACGAAACAAGAAGCCATGCGCTTCGAATTTGCAATAAAGAAACTAAGTAGAGCGGCAAAAGAGAGAATAATAAAAGAGGGAAGTGTTCCACATGTGGCAGCAAAAGAGCTACCATGACGAGAGAGGGACGGGTGCCTTATATTTGGTCCCTACACCGATTGGAAACTTAGAAGATATGACGTTCCGCGCTGTTCGTACATTAAAAGAGGCTGATTTGATCGCAGCAGAGGATACACGGCAAACGAAAAAGCTATGCAGCCATTTTGAAATTAGTACGCCACTGACGAGTTATCATGATCATAATAAAATGCAGAGCGGGAAAAAGCTGATAGAATCCTTAAGAGAAGGAAAGCAAATTGCACTGGTAACAGATGCGGGAATGCCTGGAATTTCAGATCCCGGATATGAACTAGTCGTCCAATGTGTAGAAGAAGAAATACCTGTTATTCCCCTGCCTGGAGCAAATGCTGCTTTACCTGCACTAGTGGCTTCCGGACTAGATACAGAACTTTTCACTTTTTACGGTTTCCTTCCGCGGGGTAAAAAAGAAAAGAAAGCAGAATTAGAGAGATTAAAAGCATTTCCATCTACCCTTCTTTTTTATGAGGCACCGCATCGTCTAAAGGAGACGCTGCAGGTTATGGAAAACATTTTAGAAGACCGAAAAATTGCGGTGGTTCGAGAGTTAACCAAGAAATACGAAGAAATTACCCGTGGTACGCTTAAAGAGGTAAATGATTTTATCAATCAAGGAGACGCTGAGATCAGGGGAGAATTTTGTTTAGTGGTAGAGGGAAGCGGAGATATCGAATACCTGAGTGATCAGACTGAACAATGGTGGGAATCTCTTTCGGTGACGGAACATGTTGATCATTATGTAAAGCAAGGTGAGAAGCCAAAAGAAGCTATTAAGTTAGCGGCTGTCGACCGAAATGTACCAAAGCGTTCCGTTTATCAGGAATACCATGGTCTATAATTCGTAGTCAATGATCGG
Source organism: Fictibacillus phosphorivorans (assembly GCF_023715845.1). Classification (GTDB taxonomy): domain Bacteria; phylum Bacillota; class Bacilli; order Bacillales; family Fictibacillaceae; genus Fictibacillus; species Fictibacillus phosphorivorans_D. The sequence goes on along the minus strand of NZ_JAMBOR010000025.1, from coordinate 47,142 downwards.
CAAGGCAACTATAAGTACAAAGGGAAAGAGCCTTCTAAACGAAGGCTCTATTGTTTATGTTCTTATTTTGATGTTTGAAGTTGCTTTTGAAGCTCATCCATAACTTCTTTAGCACCTTCACGGCTAAGAATGATTTTTCCGCCTGCAACTGTGTAGTTATCATCTGAAACTTCACCAGTTACTGCACAAGTCATGTTTGGCTTGTATTTCTTAAGAATGATGCGGTCATCATCAACGTAGATTTCTAAAGCGTCTTTCTCTGCAATACCTAGAGTACGGCGTAGTTCGATTGGAATAACCACACGTCCTAGTTCATCGACCTTACGTACAATTCCTGTAGATTTCATAATAAAATCTCTCCTCCCGAATATATAAAATATTTCCCTATCTATTTTAATCGCCAGAATTCGACAAAATCCTACGAGAACATCTTACCAAGATTTCCAATTGTCGTCAATAGTTTTGACTTAAACATTTTTAATTCTTTTACCAATTGAATTCACTAGTATATACCCATTTTATTAAACTTTCGAAACGGGAACTGGAAAATATATTCATATATTGTCATAAAAAATTCAAATAAGTGTAAAAGATGAAAAATATTAACTGGAAATAAGGTTTAGATTTATCGCCAAATTTCGACAAGACTAACAATGAAAAAATACTATTCATGTTCTCCTTTTAAACCTTTAGCTCCTATACCTTGACACACTTTCAATGCATTAGGTATATTTTGAAGGAAGAAAAGAGAATAATGAAAGTATTTACATAAAAATCTTTCGCTTGCTTTTTTACTTTTATGTCCTAGAGTAAACAGTTTTTTATAGTTTTTGTAAAAAAGATACATTTTCCGACATAGGTAAATGTTTCCCTAATGGTAAAAGGCTGTTTTCATTGTTTGAGAAGAGCCATTTCAAAAGACGAACAGTCCCTAAATGGAGGGGCTTTTTTTCCTTATTACAGAAGACTTTGAGGAGGCGGTATAAGTGGCAAAACCAACATTCTATATTACAACACCAATCTATTATCCAAGCGGAAAGCTCCACATCGGTCATGCATATACAACGACAGCTGGGGATGCGATGGCAAGATACAAGCGTTTAAAGGGATTCGATGTTATGTATCTTACTGGATCGGATGAACATGGGGAAAAGATTCAAAAGAAAGCTAACGAACAAGGTCTTCACCCGCAACAGTATGTAGATGGAATCGTGGACGACATTAAAGCTTTGTGGAAGAAGATGGACATCTCTTATGATGATTACATCCGTACAACGGATGAGCGTCATAAAAAATCTGTCGAAAAAATCTTTCAGCAGCTTTTAGACCAAGATGATATTTACTTAAGTGAATACGAGGGTTGGTACTGTACGGACTGTGAGTCATTTTTTACAGAACGTCAGCTTGAAGACGGTAAATGTCCGGACTGTGGACGCGACGTGAAAAAAGTAAAAGAAGAAAGCTACTTCTTTCGCATGAGTAAATATGCAGACCGCTTGCTTGCTTATTATGAAGAAAACCCTTCATTTATCTATCCAGAGTCAAGAAAGCGCGAAATGATCAATAACTTTATTAAGCCGGGTCTTGAGGATCTAGCGGTTTCCCGTACCTCATTTGACTGGGGGATTAAGGTTCCAGGAAATCCGAAGCATGTCATCTATGTCTGGATTGATGCGCTTTCGAATTATATTACGGCACTTGGCTATGGCAGTGAAAATGATGAAAAGTATCAAAAATACTGGCCAGCAGATGTCCACCTTATGAGTAAAGAGATTGTACGTTTCCATACGATTTATTGGCCGATCATGCTGATGGCTTTAGGACTTCCTTTACCAAAACAAGTTATCGCACATGGATGGCTGTTAATGAAAGACGGAAAGATGTCTAAGTCTAAAGGAAATGTAGTGGATCCTCTTGTGCTGATCGACCGTTATGGTCTTGATCCGCTTCGTTATTACTTACTACGTGAAGTGCCGTTTGGCTCTGATGGCGTATTTACACCTGAAAGCTTCGTTGATCGAGTAAATGCAGATCTCGCAAACGACTTAGGAAATCTTTTAAACCGTACGATCGCAATGATCGGCAAGTACTTCGAAGGCAAGATTCCAGCATATGAAGGGCAAGTTACAGAATTTGATGGAATTCTAGAAGACTTTGCAATGGAAACCGTAAGAAAAACAGAAGAAGCGATGGAAAATCTTGAATTTTCAATTGCACTTTCAACGATTTGGCAGCTTGTTAGCCGCACGAACAAATACATTGATGAAACACAGCCGTGGGTGCTAGCTAAAGATGAAGCAAAACAAAAGGAATTGGCAAGTGTGATGTACCACCTTGCAGAATCAATCCGTATCGTATCCGTTTTGATTCAACCGTTCATGACAGAGACTCCTGCGAAAATCTGGAGTCAGCTTGGATTGGATGACCCTAAACTTACAGACTGGGATTCTTTAAAAGGGTTCGGTACGATTCCAGGGGGCACTACAGTCGTAAAAGGAGATCCGATCTTCCCTCGACTTGAAACAGAAGTAGAAGTACAGTTCATAAAAGATTCTATGGGAAGCACTTCTGCACCTGCAGATACGAAAAAAGAAGAACCGAAGAAAGAAGCTGCTCCATCTGCAGAAAATGAACAAAAACCTGAGATCTCTATCGATGATTTCATGAAGGTAGATTTAAGAGTTGCTACAGTAATTGCAGCTGAACCTGTTAAAAAAGCAGATAAATTATTAAAGCTTCAATTGGACTTAGGTTATGAAAAACGCCAGGTAGTTTCTGGAATTGCACAGTATTATAAGCCAGATGATCTTGTTGGGCATAAAGTGATTTGCGTAACAAACCTGAAACCAGTGAAATTACGTGGAGAGCTTTCAGAAGGAATGATTTTAGCGGGTTCTTCCGATGGACAATTAACGTTAGCTACCGTTGATCAATCCCTGCCAAATGGTGCAAAAGTTAAATAATGAGAAAAAGCGGGGAGGATTTCCCCGCTTTTTTAATATTTTTCATTGCCTAAGAGTGTTTGAACACGTCTAAACACTTACTTAAAATAGGTCTAAATACCTAAAATGTAATTATATTGTAATGCTACTGTTACCCGAATGAATGGTAAATGTGATAAGATTTGTAAAGTCGAAAGGATGTACATTATGTTTGATACACACGCACATCTCAATGCAACACAATTTAAGGAAGACCGTCAGGCGGTTATTCAGCGGGCTTTAGATGAAGGAGTTCACCACATCGTAGTGGTCGGTTTTGATCGAGAAACGATCAAAGGTGCCATGGAACTTGCGGAAGAATATGACTTCATTTATGCTTGCGTAGGCTGGCATCCGGTTGATGCGATCGACATGACCGAAGAAGATCTGGCTTGGATTGAAGAACTTGCAGCACATCCAAAGGTTGTCGCTCTTGGCGAAATGGGGTTAGATTATCATTGGGATAAGTCGCCTGCAGATGTTCAAAAAGAAGTATTCAGACGCCAGATCCAACTCGCGAAAAAAGTGAAGCTGCCCATCGTTATTCATAACCGGGAAGCGACACAAGACGTTGTTGACATACTTAGGGAAGAAGAAGCCCATGAAGTTGGCGGCATCATGCATTGCTATAGTGGAAGTTTAGAAGTAGCCCGTCAATGTATGGACATGAATTTCTACATAAGCTTTGGTGGACCAGTAACATTTAAGAATGCAAAAAAGGTTAAGGAAGTTGCGAAAGAAATTCCTATGGACCGGCTTTTGATCGAAACTGATTGTCCTTATCTTAGTCCTCATCCGTTAAGAGGAAAAAGAAACGAACCATCTTATGTAAAGTATGTAGCAGAATCATTATCAGAGATAAAAGATCTTCCACTTGAAGACATCATAAAGAAAACGTCCGACAACGCATTTCGAATTTTCAACATATCTCGATAGAATATGTTGTCGGAAACCAACGAAGCATGATGAATATCACATTCATCTTTCAAGAATTGACAAAAGGGACAGGAAAATTGTCAAACGTTTTTTCTTCCCTTTTTCCTTCTTATCTGCTCATAATTAGCCTTGGGTCAATTAATGACGAAAAAGGAGGGATTTGACAGATAGAAAAAAGATATTTATAATGCAGTCCTTGTAGGGGAGGAATTGGATGTATAAGAATATTACAGCTTTGTTCTCACGTTTTACGAGAAAGAAACTTTATCTTTCTATAACCGCTCTTATCGTTTTAGCGGTAACGACTGGGTTCGTAGGTTATGAAACTACGAAAGCAGAAGTAACTCTAATGCTTGACGGAAAGAAAACGGAAGTAAAAACACATGCTAGCACAGTAGGGGAACTATTAAGCGAACAAAATATAAAACCTAACCAGCATGATGTGGTAAAACCTGGGCTTTCTGCTAAGGTTGAAGATAACATGCAGGTTGATTACTTAAAGGCTAAAGAAATCGTCCTTACCATAGATGGCAAAGACAAAAAAGTGTGGACTACAGCAAAGACTGTTGAGCAATTCGTAAAAGAACAGCAACTATCGCTGAAAGAACATGATGTCATTAAGCCAAACCTAACTGCTGATATCCAAGATCAAGGAAAGATAAAGATCGAATCAGCATTTCCGGTGAAACTTGTTGTAGGCGGAAAAGCACAGCAAGTTTGGACCACTTCGACTACCGTCGCTGACCTTTTGAAGCAACAAAAGGTATCACTAGGTGAAATTGACCGTGTATCACCTGCCAAAACAGAAAAGCTTACTGGCAAAACGCAGGTTGAAGTCATCAGAGTAGAAAAGGTCACCGATGTAGTGGAAGAAGAAACACCATTTGCTACTGTTAATCGTAAAGACAGCAACTTAACAGAAGGCAAAGAGCGTGTTGTACAAGACGGCAATAATGGCAAACTTGAAAAACGTTATGAAGTTGTCATGGAAAACGGTAAAGAAGTTTCCAGAAAACTTGTCGGCAAAAAGACATTAACTGAGAGCACAGATAAAATTGTTGCTATCGGTACAAAAGCAAAACCACAACCACAACCGAAGCCTGTTGTTTCACGTAGTAAAGCTACGAGTGAAACTGGCGGAAGAGAGCTTACTGTAACAAGTACGGCTTATACTGCTAACTGCTCAGGATGTTCTGGAATTACTGCTTCAGGCTACAATTTAAAGGCGAATCCGAATGCGAAAGTTATCGCAGTCGATCCAAACGTTATTCCTCTTGGCTCGAAAGTATATGTTGAAGGGTATGGCTATGCCATTGCATCAGATACTGGAGGAGCGATTAAGGGTAACAAGATAGATGTATTCTTTTCTTCGCAATCAAAAGCAGAAGCTTGGGGAAGAAAAACGATTAAGATTCGTATCATCAATTAATTTAAACTAATAAAGCATAGGGATAATTCCCTGTGCTTTTTTTGTACTTAAAGAAAGTAAGTACTTCGAAGTTAGGGCTAGACAAACCTAGACTTTCTTGACGCCTGGGGTATACTAGTAAAAGATGTTTTTTCGTTCAAATGATTAGACGTTACAATGCCTAAAAAGGTTTCACCGTTTTGGAGGAAATCATGAAAAAAATAAAAGAAATTATTATTGTTGAAGGTAAGAGCGATACACTCGCCATAAAACGCTCGGTTGAAGCGGATACAATTGAAACAAATGGATCAGAAATAAGTATAGATACGTTGAATCGGATAAAAAGAGCCCATAATATTCGGGGAATTATCGTATTTACAGATCCAGATTTTCCTGGAAAGAGAATTAGGCAGATCATTTCTGAGTTCGTTCCGGGCTGTAAGCATGCATATTTAGCAAAACATGACGCCCTGGCTAAAGGTAATAAAGGTGTAGGCGTAGAGCACGCTTCGAAGGAAGCGATTATTGAAGCTCTTTCACATGTGAGAGAAGAAATGCTGGAAACAGAAGAAAGTGAATTAATTGCTTGGGAAGATCTAATGGCAGCTGGACTGACCGGAGGACCAGATTCAAAAAGAAGACGTGAGATCATTGGTAGAGAGCTTCGGTTAGGTTATATGAATGCAAAACAATTGTATAAGCGTTTAAATATGTTTCGCGTCACTCAGGATGAATTTCAGAAAGCTCTGCAGGCGCTCTATAGAAATGAGGAGGAGTAGTTAGTCATGAGAAAAGATATCTCAACCCCACAATCTACAAAGGCCATACTTGAAAAACATGGTTTTACATTTAAGAAAAGTCTGGGGCAAAACTTTTTAATCGATCGCAACATACTTAATAATATCGTTAATGCTGCTGATTTAACGGAAAACTCAGGGGTTATTGAGATCGGTCCTGGAATCGGTGCCTTAACAGAGTTTATCGCGAGGGCTGCCAAGAAAGCTGTAGCCTTTGAGATCGATCAAAGGCTCCTTCCTATATTAAAAGAAACTCTGGCTCCGTACCCCCATGTGGAAGTCATTCATTCTGATGTGTTAAAAGCTGATATTCATCAAGTGATCAAAGAGTACTTTGAAGAAGGACAAGACTTGATGGTCGTTGCAAACCTACCGTATTATGTAACAACGCCTATCATCATGAAGCTTCTTCAAGACAAACTCCCAATACGCGGCATTGTCTGTATGATACAGAAGGAGGTAGCCGATCGTTTGGCTGCATCTCCAGGTTCAAAGGATTATAATTCCTTGTCTATCGCGATTCAGTACTATGCGAAAGCTGAGACGATGATTAAAGTGCCGAAAACGGTTTTTGTTCCAGCACCTAATGTGGATTCATCCGTCATCAAGCTGACGATTCGCAAAGAACCTGCCGTTAAAGTAAAAGATGAAGCGTTCTTTTTTGAAGTTGTCAGATCCTCTTTTGCTCAAAGAAGAAAGACTCTATGGAACAACCTTACAAGCCAGCTTGTTTCAAAAGAAAAGAAAGATGAACTACTATCTATATTAGAAGAGTTGGAAATCGACCCTAAACGACGGGGCGAAACATTGACTATCGAAGAATTCGGCAGACTGTCAGACTCTCTTTTGCCGCTTGTAAAATAAACCTCATTTTTCCCCCTATCCTCTCATAACCTTATAAAAGAACATTGGGAGCAGTGGAGCTTGTTACTCCAAATAGGGGGAGTAAGATGAAACTAGAGATTGGAACAATTGTGACCAGGAACTCTTACAAACGGGATTTACTTTTTCGGATTGTAGGATTTAGTGAAGATCGTACCATTGCAGAACTTGCAGGAGAAGAGCTCAGACTCTGGGCTGATGCTCCAGTGGACGATTTATTTGTCGTGGACGATAAGCAGATGACTGAACATAGGCAAGTAGTGAAAGATAAGGAAGATTCCTCACTTAAGCTCTTCAGACAGGATTATTATCTACTGAGACAAAAAAGGGAATACCTTTCAACCAATGGCTATCAATACGATCAATCCTATTTTGAACTGCCTGGAAGGGTGCTTCATATTGATGGAGATCCCTTATATTTAAATAAATGTCTGGACCTCTACAAAAAGCTGGGGGTGCCTGTTTATGGCATTCATATGAAAGAAACCGATATGCCAGAAAAAGTTCCGGCACTTGTAGACGAGATTAGACCAGACATTCTTGTTATTACGGGTCATGATGCTTACATGAAATCAAAGGGCGATATATCAGATGTGAATGCTTATCGCCATACAAAATACTTCATCAGGACGGTTCGTGAAGTACGAAGAAAGTATTCGAATCTAGATCATCTGATGATCTTTGCTGGTGCTTGCCAATCTCATTTTGAATCTTTAATTAAAGTAGGTTCTAATTTCGCGAGCTCTCCTGCACGAATTAATATACATGCTTTAGACCCTGTTTATATCGTTTCAAAGATTAGTCTTACCTCTTTCATGGATCGCGTGAATGTGATGGATGTTTTACGCAACACACTGACTGGAAAAGAAGGATTAGGCGGTGTAGAGACGAGAGGGTTCCTTAGAACAGGAATGCCAATTAAATCAAAGCCATAGATACAAAAAACTCCGGAAAACCCGGAGTTTTTTGTTGATTATGAGCAGCTGATTACATCATACATATCAGGTAATAGGGGGAGGCAAATTCCGTATATAAAATAACAGAAAAAAAGACATAAAAAAACAAAAAAATATATCAAATGGTCATAAATTTAAGGATTATTTGTAGAAATCTTTCATTTTATACATATTCACCAGGTATATTGACATACTAAAAAAAGCAAAAAAAGGATATTTGGTCATTGACATGAAAATACTTTGCTTGCTATAATGAAAATTTTAATTTGACAAAAAAACACGATTTGTGTTATAATTTGTCTAAGTGAGGTGGAGCCTAAAATGGGTAAAACAATAGTGGACATTAGACGCTCTTTAGAGTCCAATGTGGGTAGAAGACTTTCTTTACGTGCAAATGGCGGTCGACGCAAAACGATCGAACGTTTAGGAACACTGGAGGAGACGTACCCTGCAGTTTTTATTATCAAATTAGATCAGGACACCAACGCTTTTGAACGTGTTTCTTATAGTTACGCGGATGTACTCACAGAAACAGTAGAACTTACATTCTTAGAAGATACACAAGCAGCTATCGGGCAGTAAGAATTCTTTACTGCTATTTTTTTTACCCTTTGGGGCTGAAGTTAAACATACATACATATCAGCAAGAATTAATCCCTTTTGGAGATACTATTACGTATCGCATATGAAAGGGGTTTTATTATTATGGGAAGAAGCAAACATGGTATGATGTCAGAAGGATTAAAGACTGAAATTGCCAAAGAGCTCGGCTTTTATCATAAAGTTCAACGAGATGGATGGGGCGGTATTTCTTCAAAGGACGCAGGGAATATGGTCAAGCGCGCACTTGAATTAGCTGAGCAAAGATTAAATAAGTAAATATGCGATTAAAATAAAAGCCGGAGGTATAGAAGTCTCCGGTTTTCTGCTATCATCACATGAAACGATTTTAACTATATATAAGTGTACATCCTGTGTTACTATTAAAAATATCAAAATTGTGTAAGATTTTTAGGCAGGGATTACGATGATTAATAATAAAGTATCCATAAAAGCACCGGCTAAAATCAATCTGTCTCTAGATGCTTTGCGAAAAAGAGAAGATGGCTTTCATGAAGTAGCCATGGTCATGACTACGGTTGATTTAGCTGACCGCATCGAACTGACTTTATTAGAAAAAGATGAAATTAGAATAGAAAGCTCGGGCGGTTTCGTGCCTTTGGATGAACGAAACTTAGCCTATCAGGCTGCATTGCTTCTTAAAAAGACATATGGAATTAAACAAGGTGTTTTCATACATATTTCAAAGCATATCCCGGTCGCCGCCGGTCTTGCGGGAGGAAGCAGTGACGCAGCAGCAACATTAAAAGGGCTGAATCAGCTTTGGAACTTACGGTTGTCTTTAGATGAACTTGCAGAACTCGGAGCAAAGATCGGGTCTGATGTTTCGTTTTGTGTATACGGCGGAACGGCACTGGCAACTGGCCGAGGCGAAAAGATCCATCATATTTCTTCTCCGCCTCCATGTTGGGTACTTCTTGCTAAACCACCAATCGGAGTTTCGACAGGTGAAGTGTATCGGAACTTAAAACTCTCCGGAATCCAACATCCGGATGTAGAAGGAATGGTTAAAGCAATTGAAGATAAAGACTATGATCGGATTTGCCGTCTTCTTGGCAATGTGTTAGAGACCGTAACCCTTAATATGTATCCTGAAGTAAAACATATTAAGGAACAAATGATGAAGCTTGGAGCGGATGCCGTTTTAATGAGTGGAAGCGGTCCGACAGTTTTTGGGCTATTCCAGCATGAGTCCAGGCTTCAGAGGGTTTATAACGGGTTAAGAGGTTTTTGCAATGAAGTTTACGCGGTAAGACTATTAGGGGAATGATTGATAAAATCCGTATAAAAATGTTATATTAACTTCAAACATTCGGTTTTGGAGGAAAATATGAAACTTAAAAGAAGCGGAAGAATGGTTGATTTGACAGCTTACCTACTTCATCATCCCCATCAGCTTATCCCTTTATCTTATTTTGTTGAACGTTATGAATCGGCTAAATCATCGATCAGTGAAGACCTTGCTATCATCAAGGAACATTTTGAACAGCACGGATTAGGACAAGTTCAAACCGTTCCAGGAGCAGCAGGCGGTGTGAAATATATTCCTGGCATCGATCAGGCAGAAGCGGAAGCTACAGTAGAGGAACTTGTCCATCTACTCGAAGACCCAAGCCGCATTCTGCCGGGGGGTTATCTGTACGTTACAGATATAATCGGTAATCCAAGACTCGTTAATCAGATCGGTCGTTTGTTTGCTTCGATCTTCTCTAAACGAAAAATAGATGTTGTTATGACGATCGCGACAAAAGGAATACCCCTTGCGTACGCGGTTGCTACTCATTTAGACGTCCCTGTAGTCGTGGTAAGAAGCAACAGCCGGGTAACGGAAGGGTCTACCGTGAGTATCAATTATGTTTCCGGTTCCACAAAACGTATTCAAACGATGGCTCTTGCAAGACGAAGCATTAAACAAGGATCCCGTGTATTGATCATCGATGATTTTATGAAAGCTGGCGGTACGATTAAAGGGATGATCAGTTTGATAGAAGAGTTCCAGGCACATATCGAAGGAATCGGTGTCCTTGTGGAAGCGCAGGAAGTATCCGAACGTCTTATTGATGATTACGTTTCAATCGCACGTCTTTCCAAGGTAAACGAAAAAGAAAACCGTATTGAAGTAGAAAAAGGCAATTATTCTTTAAATGGAGGTCGTTCATCATGAAAAAGGTTCATACTACTGAAGCTCCGGCAGCAATCGGGCCATACTCCCAAGGAATCGTCTTCAATGATTTGTTTTTCAGTTCTGGGCAGATTCCACTAACCAAAGAAGGCAACATGGTGGATGGAGATGTGAAAGAACAGACACATCAAGTATTCAGCAACTTAAAAGCCGTTCTAGCTGAGGCAGGCTCTTCTCTTGAAGAAGTAATCAAAGCTACTGTTTATATTAAAGATATGAATGAATTTGCTGAGATCAATGAAGTTTATGGCGAGTATTTTTCAGATCATAAGCCCGCACGCTCTTGTGTGGAAGTAGCCCGTCTTCCTAAAGATGCTAAAGTGGAAATAGAAGTAGTCGCCCATGTAAAATAAGCTCCTTATTAGAGGGCTTATTTTTTTTGCCTTCATTTGGTAATAACTCCACTACATCCTTCTTCAAACCCATAAAAATAGCCTCTTCACAAATTTTTTAAAAATTTTTATTATTCAAAGAAGGATTTTGTAAAATGATGAAGAATTGTAGTATTACGTTCTTATTATTGGAAAAAGGTGGTGTTTGTAAGTGGAAGTGACTGACGTAAGATTACGCCGTGTAAATACAGAAGGTCGTATGAAAGCGATTGCCTCCATTACAATCGATCATGAATTTGTTATTCATGATATCAGAGTAATCGATGGCAATAATGGAATGTTCGTGGCTATGCCAAGCAAACGAACACCAGATGGGGAGTTCCGTGATATCGCACATCCGATTACTTCAAGTACTCGAGAAAAGATTCAGAATGCGGTATTAACAGAATATCACCGTATGGGAGAAATGGAGTCCGCTTTGGAAGAAGCAGGAGCTTCCTAATATCCTAATAAGAATCAAGAGCCTGGTCACAAATGATTAGGTTCTTTTTATTTGCCCGTTTTTATAATAGTCTGAAACCTAAACTTAAAAAAAAGGATGATTTCTTCCTTATTTGTCTCTATTTATATCAAACCATTGACAATCCCTCATCACTCCTTGAAATGCCCCCGCGTTTAAGATATATTCGTAATGGTATATTAAGAATTAGGAAAATGGATGGAGGTTCACTATGACAAATCGCTATGCGGTCATTCTTGCTGCGGGTCAAGGAACAAGGATGAAATCCAAATTATATAAAGTATTACATCCTGTATGTGGTAAGCCGATGGTTCAACATGTTGTTGATCAGATCAGCTCACTTCAAATGAAGCAAATGGTGGCTGTTGTTGGCCATGGAGCAGAAAAGGTTCAGGAACAACTGGGCGACCACATTCAGTATGTTCTTCAAGAAGAGCAGCTCGGAACTGCCCATGCGGTTATGCAGGCAGAAGAGGTTCTTGCTAATAAAGAAGGAGTTACTCTTGTAGTATGTGGTGACACTCCGCTTATTACATCCGAAACTATGGAAAGGCTTATTGCTGAACATGATTCCCTTGGAGCAAAAGCTACGATCCTTACTGCTCAGGCAGATGATCCAACGGGTTACGGACGTATCATTCGTAACAGCGAAGGTACGGTTGAGAGAAATGTTGAGCATAAAGATGCGACGGAAGAAGAACGCAAAGTAACAGAAATCAATACAGGAACATACTGTTTTGATAATAAAGCGTTGTTTGAAGCATTAAAGAAAGTAAGCAACGACAATGTTCAAGGTGAATATTATTTGCCTGATGTGATAGAAATCTTGAAAGAAGCTGGTGAGGTTGTAGCAGCGTATCAAACACCAGATTTTAACGAAACACTGGGTGTAAATGACCGAGTAGCTCTTTCAAAAGCTGAGAGCTTTATGAAAAAGAGAATCAACGAACGTCATATGAGAAACGGTGTTACTTTAATCGATCCTGAACAAACGTATATATCCGATGATGCTGAAATCGGAAGCGATACAGTGATCTACCCTGGAACGGTTATTTTAGGAAACACGAAGATCGGTGAAGAGAATATCATTGGTCCTCAATCTGAAATTAAAGACAGTGTGGTGGGGAATGGTAATACGGTTCGCCAATCTGTCATCCATGACAGTGAAGTAGGGAATGAAACAGCAATCGGGCCATTCGCTCACATTCGTCCTAAATCAGTTCTTGAGAATAATGTAAAGATCGGTAACTTTGTTGAAGTTAAAAAATCAGTGATGAGTACAGGAAGCAAGGCTTCACACCTAAGCTACATTGGAGATGCTGAGATTGGCAAAGATGTTAACTTAGGTTGTGGATCTATTACTGTGAATTATGATGGTAAGAATAAGTTCCTGACAAAAGTAGAAGATGGTGCATTCATCGGCTGTAATTCCAACCTAGTAGCACCTGTTACCGTTGGAAAGAATGCTTATGTTGCAGCAGGTTCTACCATTACGAATGATGTTCCGGCTGAGTCGCTGTCTATTGCTAGATCGCGTCAGACCGTTAAAGAAAATTATGTTCAAAAACTTAACGAAAAACAAAACAATAATTAATTAAGAGTGGGGAAGGATGAAGCCATCAATGAGTACGTATGTAGATCCTACATTGAAAGTTTTCACTTTAAATTCTAATAAGGAACTTTCAAAAGAGATTGCCGAGCATATTGGAATCGAACTTGGAGAAAGTTCAGTAACAAAATTCAGTGACGGGGAAATTCAAATTAATATTGAAGAAAGTATTCGTGGATGTGAAGTCTATGTTATTCAATCCACAAGTGACCCTGTTAACCAACATTTAATGGAACTTTTAATTATGATTGATGCTCTAAAACGTGCATCTGCCAAAACGATCAATGTCGTTATTCCTTACTACGGCTATGCACGCCAAGACCGTAAAGCACGTGCGCGTGAACCGATTACGGCAAAGCTTGTTGCAAACTTGCTTGAAACAGCAGGGGCAACTCGTGTAATTGCAATCGATCTTCATGCGACTCAAATTCAAGGCTTTTTCGACATTCCTGTAGACCAGCTTCTTGGTGTGCCGATTCTTGCTAATTATTTCTCAAATAAAAACTTGGATGACATCGTTATCGTATCACCAGATCATGGTGGTGTTACAAGAGCGCGTAAAATGGCTGACCGTCTAAAAGCTCCAATCGCCATCATTGATAAGCGCCGTCCTCGTCCGAATGTATCTGAAGTTATGAACATCGTAGGTAACATCGAAGGCAAAACGGCCATCTTGATCGATGACATTATCGATACAGCTGGTACGATCACATTGGCTGCAAACGCACTTATGGAAAACGGTGCGAAGGAAGTGTATGCATGCTGTACGCATCCAGTCCTTTCGGGCCCTGCTATGGATCGCATTCAAAATTCTTCTATTAAAGAACTTGTAGTAACAAACACGATTGTTCTTCCAGAAGAAAAGAAAATCGATAAGATCACACAGCTTTCCGTAGCACCATTATTAGGTGAAGCGATTATTCGTGTACACGAGCAACTTTCTGTATCTAAATTATTTGACTAAGCCGATTCAATAAGTTTCAGTAAAAAGATGATTGGATGAGCTTTTCTTTTCCTGAATAATAGGTACATCATGAGGCTAGACAAGCCCCGCTATTTCAAAAAAAGTGGGGAGTCTAGCCTTAAACTATTGTCAAAATGAGAAAGTAGATTCAAACTTTTTTAAATGGAGATAATAAAACTTCACGTTTTAAAATCTTTCTGTTCGGGTAATCCTTTTAAGAGACTCGAAATAGGAAAGGTGGATCTCAATATGGCAACGAATCTAGCAGTCGAAAAACGAAACACTGAAAAACGTTCATTTTTGACGGAGTTAAGAAGTAAAGGGCATGTTCCTGCAAACCTTTATGGATACGGAACAGAGTCTGTTGCATTGTCCGTGGACGAACCTGAATTTATTAAAGCGTATAGAGAAGTAGGTCGAAACGGCGTCCTTAAGCTGAATGTGGATGGAAAAGATTATTCTGTCATGGTACAGGAAATGCAAGTACACCCATTAAAGAATGCTGTCACTCACATTGATTTTATTGCGATTGATCTAAATAAAGAAACTGAAGCTGAAGTTCCAGTAGTATTAACAGGCGATTCTGCCGGCGTTAAAGAAGGTGGAGTTCTGCAGCGAGTACATGCAACGGTAAACGTAAAAGCACTTCCGTCAGACTTTCCGGAGCAATTAGAAGCTTCTATTGAAGACTTAAACATTGGTGATTCCTTATATGTAAAAGATTTGCCAACTAGCGGCAAATACGAAATTCTTCATGAAGAAGATGAAGTAATCGCAAGTGTTGTCCCACCTAAACTTCAAGACGAAGAAACTGATCCTGACACAGAGGAAGCGGATGAAGCTGGAGATGCTCCAGAGTCCTCTGAATCTGTCGGAGATGATGTTGCTGATGGTCAAGAAGAAGGTAAGACAAACGAATAGGTATATACAAAACGCAGCCTCCGCTGCGTTTTTATTCTGTTTATTAAAATTGATGTATAATAGGCGTATGACATTTTAAAGGTTAGGTGACAAGAAAGTGAAATTGTTTATAGGACTCGGGAATCCTGGATCAAGATTTGATGGAACTCGACATAATATAGGGTTTGAAGTAATCGACAGACTTTCCGATTCTTTGAACATACAGATGCAGCAAACAAAATTTAAAGGCATATATGGGACAGCCAATGTAGAAGGGGAAAAAATCTTTTTACTTAAACCACTGACATATATGAACTTATCTGGTGAATGCATACGTCCATTTATGGATTATTTTCAAATTCCTGTAGAGGACATTCTCGTGATTTATGATGACCTTGATACACAGCCAGGTAAATTAAGGCTCCGAACAAAGGGAAGTGCTGGTGGTCATAATGGAATCAAATCGATGATTGCTCATCTTGGAACGCAGGAATTTAAGCGGATCCGTTTTGGAATCGGCCGTCCTCAAAACCAGCAGCCAGTTCCGGACTTTGTCCTTAACCGTTTTTCAAAAGAAGAACAGCCGGATGTGGAGAACGGAATTGAACGTGCGGTTAAAGCCAGCCAAGCTTTTATCGATACATCATTTGATAAGGTAATGAATAAGTTTAATGGGTAAAGAATAGATCATACATGTTCCGCTCATAATGGTTAGTAGAATGCTAACCGAAAGGGGAACTCTTATGGCTATTCATTACCGGTGCAGGCATTGTAAAACACATGTAGGCACCATTGACCACCATACTGTAAACACAGCCAACCTTGGATTTGAAACATTAACTGCACAAGAACGGCAGGAATTACTCTCCTATAAAGAGAATGGAGATATAGAAGTAACCACTACTTGTGAAGATTGTCAGGATACATTAGAACGATATCCTGAATTTCATACACTGAAATCTTTTATTCAATAACGTATAGCTTTGGCCGCAGGCTATGATGCGGACCAAAGCCTTTTTCTGTTTACATGTCTTGTTTATGGCTATGACGTCGCGAGAGGGGAGAAAAAATTGCTCGGGTTAAAGAGATATTTTAGTCAGGGAGAAGATTTTGATTCGATAGTAAAGGGCATAAACGAAGGGTTGAAAGAACAGTTAGTTGCGGGGCTTTCAGGTTCTGCACGGACGATGCTGGTCAGCGGTCTTCATGAAAAAACAGGCAAACCTCTATTGGTTGTCACACATAATCTTTTTCAGGCGCAAAAGTTGTATGATGATTTAATTTCTCTTCTGCCTGAAGATGAAGTTTATTTATATCCGGTAAATGACTTGATCTCATCAGAAATGGCGATATCAAGTCCAGAACTAAAAAGTCAACGAATCGATGCGTTAAATTATTTAAGCAATTCCGCTTCCGGTGTCATCATTACACCGATCGCAGGATTAAGAAGATACTTACCGCCTATTGAAACTTGGAAACAAGCGGGACTTTCTTTTCGAATGGGAGAAGAGATCGATCCTGATCAACTATTAAAAAAGTTAGTTGCCATGGGTTATGAAAGGACATCAATGGTCCAGACTCCTGGTGAATTTAGTGTGCGCGGAGGAATTATTGATATTTTCCCTCTCACTCTAAAAAATCCAGTTCGTATTGAACTATTTGATACAGAGATCGATTCTATCCGATACTTTGAAGCAGAAACCCAGCGTTCAAAAGATAAGGTGCAACAGATTTCCATCGCGCCTGCAGAAGAACTTATTTTATTTGATGAGCATTACGAACAAGCGGCTGATCGAATTGACGCCAGGCTGGCAGATACTTTGAAAAACATAAAAGAAGATTCTCTTAAAGAGATGCTTGTAGAAAATATAACCTTTGAAACGGGTCGTTTAAGAGAACATCAACAGTTTCAGGGTATGTATAAGTACGCTTCTTTGTTTTATGATAAACCCGCCAACCTTTTGGACTATGTTTCTTCTAATTGTTTAATCATTATGGATGAGATCGGACGCATACAGGAAACGAGCCAGCAGCTTGATAAGGAAGAAGCAGAGTGGCAAACAGCACTTTTGGAACACGGTGAACTTGTACAGGGTCTTACCATATCGCCTGACACGAACATGATCGTAGGCGACAAAAAGAAGTTCCCGGTTATTTATCTTTCCCTTTTCTTAAGACATGTTCCACATACACAGCCCCAGAACATCTTAAATGTGGAATGTAAAAGTATGCAGAACTTCCATGGACAGATGAATGTACTCAAAGGAGAAATGGAACGCTGGAAAAAGCTCGGTTTTGCAATTGTTTTTGTTGCGTTGAACAAAGAACGGGCAACCCGTCTGGAAAGAGTCCTGGCTGATTACGAGATGGATGCTGGAATCATCGGTGAACAATCAGAAATTCAACCGAAAACAAGCCAGATCATGCTTGGAGACCTTGCGAGCGGCTTTGAATCTACAAAACAAAAACTCGTTGTCATCACAGAAGAGGAAGTTTTTACGAAAAAAGCGAAACGCCCTGCCCGTAAACAGAAGATGACAAATGCTGAACGTATCAAAAGCTATTCCGAGCTAAAAGTGGGAGACTATGTCGTTCACGTCAACCACGGGATCGGAAAGTATTTAGGGATTGAAACACTTGAGATCAAAGGTGTTCATAAGGACTACCTGCACATTAAGTATTCTGGTAATGACACACTTTATGTACCCGTCGAACAGATTGATCAAGTCCAAAAATATGTAGGGTCAGAGGGTAAAGAACCTAAGATCTACTCTTTAGGCGGAAGCGACTGGAAAAAAGTAAAGAACAAAGTAAAATCTTCTGTTCAGGATATCGCAGATGATTTAATCAAACTCTATGCGGAACGTGAAGCAAGCAGAGGTTATGCTTTCTCAAAAGATGGCGTGGAGCAGAGTGAATTCGAAAGCAGCTTTCCTTATCAGGAGACAGAGGATCAGCTGCGGACGATCGAAGAGATTAAAAAAGACATGGAAAGCATTCGCCCTATGGACCGACTGCTCTGTGGGGATGTAGGTTATGGAAAAACAGAAGTGGCGATCCGTGCTGCGTTTAAAGCGATTATGGACGGAAAGCAAGTGGCTTTTCTTGTACCTACAACGATTCTTGCCCAGCAGCATTACGAAACATTTCGTGAACGGTTTTCAGAGTTTCCGATTACGATCGGCAGCTTAAGCCGTTTCCGTTCAAAAAAAGAACAAAACGAAGTTATCAAGGGCTTAAAAGCAGGAACGGTAGATATTGCGATCGGTACACACCGTCTTCTTTCAAAAGATGTGCAATATAAAGACCTGGGCTTGCTGATTATTGATGAAGAGCAGCGTTTTGGTGTTACACACAAAGAAAAAATTAAAAAGCTGAAAGCTAATGTGGATGTACTTACATTAACAGCAACACCAATACCACGGACACTTCACATGTCCATGCTCGGTGTACGTGATCTATCCGTTATCGAGACGCCTCCTGAAAACCGTTTTCCTATTCAGACTTATGTTATGGAGTATAACGGTTCGTTGGTTCGTGAAGCGATCGAAAGAGAGATGGGGCGCGGGGGTCAAGTGTATTTCCTTTATAATCGGGTTGAATCGATTGAGAGGATGGCCGAACAGATCTCCATGCTTGTGCCGGATTGCCGGGTAGCTTATGCACACGGTCAAATGTCAGAGAACGAGCTTGAAACGGTCATGCTTGAATTCTTAGAAGGAAACTATGATGTATTAGTTTCAACAACGATCATCGAAACGGGTGTCGATATCCCGAATGTAAATACGTTGATCGTCTATGATGCCGATAAGATGGGCTTATCCCAGCTTTACCAGCTTCGTGGGCGTGTAGGACGATCCAATCGTGTTGCCTATGCGTACTTTACGTATCAGCGTGATAAAGTTTTAACAGAAGTCGCTGAGAAGCGTCTGCAGGCCATTAAGGAATTCACGGAGTTGGGTTCAGGTTTTAAAATTGCGATGCGTGACTTGTCAATCAGGGGTGCAGGGAACCTTCTTGGAGCCCAGCAGCATGGGTTTATTGATTCTGTTGGTTTTGATTTGTATTCTCAAATGCTTGAAGAAGCGATCGAGGAACGAAAAGGAACGAAACCAAAAGAAGTCGAAGAAGAAATGGACTTCAATATCGAAGTGGATGCTTATATTCCTTCAAATTACATCGGGGATGAAAAACAAAAGATCGAAATGTATAAACATGTACGTGCTGCTAAGTCGTTAAAAGATATTTCGGATCTGCAGGATGAATTCATCGATCGTTTTGGCGATTATCCAGTGGAAGTGGAATGTCTATTGCTCGCAGCAGGTATAAAACTCCGTGCGAAGCGTGAAGGGATTCAGTCGATCGATCAGAAGCAAGATACCATCACTATGCTGCTCACCGAACGTTCAACAGCTACCATTGATGGCGGAAAAATGTTTGAGGTCGCAAACAAGATCGGTAGACATGTTAACCTAGGCATGCAAAATACCCAGATGAAAGTGATCTTTAACCGAAAACGCTTAAAAGACTTAGAACTCTTAAAGCAGATGGACCTTTTCCTAAAAGAAATAAAGCATGCGAGGAAAGAAAAGGCTACAAATACTCGCTAAAATTTAATAAGCCCTCTCATTCGTGAATAGAACAGGAGATGTAACAAATAATAAACCTAGAAAATGGAACATTCTTTCAGAGAAGGAACCATTTTGTTGTTACATCAGTGCACTATCATCATACGAAAGTGAGGGCATTATTTATTATGAAAGCGACTGGTATCGTTCGACGTATTGATGATCTTGGGCGCGTTGTTATACCTAAAGAAATCCGCAGAACGCTGAGGATTCGCGAGGGGGACCCGCTTGAGATTTTTGTAGACAGAGATGGAGAAGTCATCCTAAAAAAATATTCTCCGATCAATGAGCTTGGCGACTTTGCGAAAGAATATGCTGAGAGCCTTGCTGACAGTACAGGCCATGTTGTTTTAATTGCTGACCGCGATACATATATTGCGGTAGCTGGCGGATCCAAAAAAGACTATCATAATAAAGCGATCGGCAAGGTAGTTGAATCATCTATGAGTGATCGCAAGACTCTAGTTGAATCAAACGGTACAGAAGCCGAACTTATTGATGGCATTAAAGAAAATACATCTCATGTCATAGCACCCATCATAGCGGGGGGCGATCCAATCGGAGCAGTCGTTATGATCGGAAAAGAAGGAAAGAAGCTTACTGAACTAGAGCAGAAACTTGCCGAGACAGCTGCAGGATTCTTAGCCAGACAGATGGAGCAATAAGAAAGGGCTACCTTCGCCCTTTCTTTTTTGTTTTTTACAAACATGCGTATCGCCGGGCGATACGATATATAGCCGTATTACACAGAACGAACGATTCTTTTAGTTATGATATAATACGTTGAAAATTAAAAAGAATTTTAATGAGGGATGTCGACATGTGTCGTCCCGGGAAATATTTTTATAGAAAGTGATTTTTGAGGTACTAGCATGAACACAAAAAAGTCTTCTGTCTGGGAAGGTGCTCTGCTCTTAACTGCAGCAGCCCTTGTTGTAAAATTATTGAGTACCGTCTACCGAATTCCCTATCAAAACATGACAGGCGATTTCGGTTTTTATGTATTTCAGCAAGCGTATCCCTTCTATGCGATAGCCGTTGCTATTGCTTTTACAGGATTTCCGATGGCTCTTTCAAGAATGATCGCATCTGAAAAAAACAACACAGATCATCTTATAAAAACGTCTGTTTGGACATCCTTTTTGTTAGGAATTCTTTCTTTTATTTTGTTATTTGCTACGGCACCTTTCCTAGCCCTATTAATGGGAGACAGCCAACTTTCTTTACCGATTCGTGTTATTTCGGTTCTGTTCCTATTTATTCCGCTGTCTGCTTTTTTAAGAGGTACATATCAAGGGTATGGTGATATGCAGCTTACTGCTGTTTCGCAACTGCTCGAACAAACCTTCAGAGTTTCAGGCATTTTATTCATTTCGTTTTATCTCGTTAGAACAGGTTACTCCAGCTATGAAACAGGAGCAGGCGCTTTAGCGGGGTCTGTTTTAGGAGCTGCAGCCTCTGGGTTATTCCTTTTGTTCTTCTGGAAAAAAGGAATTACTCCTCCATATCTTTCTAAAGCCAAAATAAGGGTTTCGTACGCAATAGAATTACTGAAATCAAGCATTTATCTATCCTTAAGCGCACTCGTATTAGCCCTTATGCAGCTGGTAGATGCGTTCCTTTTTGTGAACGTGTGGGTGGAAAGCGGGATGCAGGCCTATGATGCTAAACTGCTAAAAGGGATATTTGATAGGGGTCAGCCTCTACTTCAGCTGGGAACGGTAGCTGCAGCCTCTGTTGCGCTTGCTGTCGTCCCAGAAATGGCTCACTTGGTACAGGAAAAAAGAAAAACTGAGATTCAGGCCCTTACAAAACTATCCGTAAAGATTTCAGTTGTTTTTGGCGGTGCTGCTGCTGTCGGTCTCATCTGTATCATGGAACCTTTAAATACGATGCTCTTTAAGAATGCTGCAGGTTCATCTGCACTTGCTGTATTGTGTCTGTCCATAATACCTGTATCCATCATTTATACATCGACAGGCCTTTTACAGGGAATCGGTCATGGAAGGTATGCGGCGTTATCTATCCTGGCTGCGATATTCGTAAAAGTGGCAGGAAACCTGGTATGGATACCGTACTTAGGAATGGAAGGCGCAGCAGTGTCAACGGTCATCGCTACAAGTGTGGCCGCAGTAATTCAATTAATAAAGCTCCAGACCGCTACAAGGTTTATGAAGCATGTAAGGGCAGGTAACCTATTCGCTTATCTATTTGCATTAGGCGTTATGGTTGCAGGAGTTATGTTGTGGATCTTTATTGCCGAGAATATGTTTGAAGGTGCTTCAAGGTTAGATGCCTTGTTTATAAGCGTAACGAGTTCAGTAGTTGGAGGAATGCTTTATCTTATCGCCATCATAAAATGCAACATTTTTTCTAAAGAAGAATGGGATTCAGTATACGATTCGGTTGAAACGATCAGGAAGTTAGTCGACCGGCTGAAAAAAAGGAGACGAAAATGAAAAAGAAGATTACGATTGTAGGCTTAGGGGCAGGGAATCTCGATCAGATGACGCTCGGGATCTATCGGCTGCTTGAATCTGCCGAGACCATATATGCAAGAACGGTTCATCACCCTGCAGTTGAAGAGCTTGTTGTACAAGGGAAAACATTTATAACCTTTGATGAAATCTATGAAAAACATGATCGGTTTGAGCCTGTATACGAGGAAATCGCTGAACTTTTGTTTAGAGCGGCTGAGGAATGGGAACATGTGATTTATGCTGTGCCAGGTCACCCTTTAGTGGCTGAGCAGGCAGTTCAGCATCTGCTTAACCAAGCTGATCAAAATCAAACAGAAGTCTCTGTAGCAGGCGGAAAGAGTTTTCTTGATGAAATGTATACGGCTTTAAAGATCGATCCTATTGAAGGATGTCAGATCCTCGACGGGACAGCACTAAGAAAAGAAGAAATCCAAATACGTCATCATCTTGTAATTGTGCAAGTGTATGATTCTTTTATCGCATCGGAAGTAAAATTGACACTTATGGAGAAGTATCCGGATGATTATGAAGTGGCGGTAGTTACAGCAGCGGGGAGTTCCAGCGAGACGATCAAAAGAGTCCCGCTCTATGAGTTGGATCAATCTGTAACACTAAACAATCTAACCGCTGTATACGTACCTCCAGTGAAAGATGAAACAATGATGTACCGAGATTTTGCATTCTTAAAAAGTGTGATTGAAAGATTGAGAGGTCCCGGAGGTTGTCCGTGGGATCAGAAACAAACCCACGTTAGCCTCAAGAAATACTTAATTGAAGAAGCGTACGAAGTGCTAGAAGCGATTGATGAAGAAGATGATGAAACTTTAGCTGAAGAGCTAGGTGATGTTCTGCTCCAAGTGCTTCTGCACGCTCAGATTGGAGAAGAAGAAGGATTTTTTGCAATAGATGATGTCATCTCTTTGCTAACGGAGAAAATGATCCGCCGCCACCCTCACGTGTTTAGTGACGTCAAGGCAGAAGATGCTGATGAAGTCGTTGCAAACTGGGAAGCGATAAAAGCACAGGAAGCGGGCAAGGAAAAAAGAGAATCTCTACTGGATGGTGTGCCTAAAGGGATGCCGGCGATTCAAAAAGCCTTCCACTATCAGAAAAAGGCTGCTAAGGTTGGATTCGACTGGAAAGAAATTGAGCCGGTTTATGATAAAATTCTAGAGGAATTAAAAGAATTTCAGGAAGCTGAAGGAGAAGAGCGGTTGAAAGAGCTAGGGGATCTGCTGTTTTCAGTTGTGAATTTAGCCCGTTTCTATAAAATAGATCCTGAAGAAGCGCTTAATGCAACGAACAGAAAGTTTTATCAGCGGTTCCGTTACATCGAGTCAGCTCTAAAAGAAAAGAACCTCTCCTTTGAAGATGTGACATTAGAAGAAATGGACCGTCTATGGGTAGAAGCAAAATAATTTTTTTTTCAACAAAGAAGGATTATAGTGAGAAATAGAGAATATTTTCTCGAGAAATACCATGAACCCTTAATTATAAAGGGTTTCTAACGAATTCTTTGAAAGAAACCTTAGGAGGTAATAAAAATGAACAAAAATGAATTGGTAACAAATATCTCAGAAAAGTCAGGTCTTACTAAGAAAGACGTAGAAACAGTCGTTAATGGCGTAATCGATGAAATCACTGCTGCACTTAAAGGCGGAGAAAAAGTACAGTTTGTTGGATTTGGAACTTTTGAAACTCGCGAGCGTTCTAGCCGTACTGGCCGTAACCCTCAAACAGGTAAAGAAATTCAAATCCCAGCTGCTACTGTTCCAGCATTTAAAGCAGGAAACAAGCTGAAAGAAGCTGTTAAGTAAGCATGCGCTTAGACAAATTTCTGAAAGTCTCCCGTCTCATTAAACGAAGAACTGTGGCGAAGGAGATTTCAGATCAGGGCCGTATCACGATAAACGGATTGCAGGCGAAAGCTTCTTCTGATGTAAAAGTTGGGGACGAGCTTGCGATTCGTTTTGGCCAAAAGCTTGTTAAGGTTAAAATTAACGAGCTTAAGGATACGACTAAAAAAGAGGACGCTGACAACATGTACACCGTCCTTGAAGAAAACCGCATCGAAACGACTGACTAAAGAACCTGAATTCTTCAGGTTCTTTTCCTTTTGCTTTTAGCAGGGTTGTTCTGTGTGAGATGTTGATTTCCGCTCCAGGTTGCTCGCTTTCCGCAGGGTGTACGGTGAGCCCTCTCGTCGCTTTGCGCCATTGAGTAGTCTCACCTGTCCACTCATCCTGCAGGAGTCTCGCACCTTGCTCTTCTAAACCAAAAAGAAAATTATTTAAAAAACAACACTTTTGATTCTTTATAGCTTGTTCTATTCCCCCTGCTTGTTTCATACATTTGTATGGAATAGAGGAGGGAAATGTATGGACCAACGATATGATTTTAATACCAACTATAATCAAAAAGTAAGTACTCCAAATCATGATGTAAGAATGGTCGGGCGTAAGAATTTAGAGATTACAGGGGTTAAGCAGGTTGAAAGCTTTGATAATGAGGAATTTCTGCTTGAAACAACGATGGGCTTTCTGGCGATACGCGGGACAAACTTGAAGATGAAAAATCTTGATGTCGAATCGGGTGTCGTGAATATTGAAGGGAAGGTTTTTGATCTCGTATACCTTGACCAGCAAACCGGTGAAAAAAATAAAGGGTTCTTCAGCAAGTTGTTCAAATGACCTTAACCGTACAATTTCAAACCATGCTTGCTATGGTTTTCATGGGAATATGGATCGGTATGGCGGTTGATACCTATAGTCGATTCATCCATGAAAAGCGAAAGTGGCACTGGCTTCACTTTTTAAATGATCTGCTCTTTTGGCTGGTACAGGCTTTGCTGGTTTTTTATGTCCTTCTTCATGTAAATCACGCAGAAATTCGCTTTTATATTTTTATTGCGTTAATTTGTGGCTATGCTGCTTATCGTGCACTCTTTGAAAAAATATATATAAAGTTGCTGGAATGGTTCGTTTCTGCTGTAACTGCTATTTTTCGATTCTTATACAACCTGTTCAACCGTTTACTTGTGATGCCGATAAAATGGTTGGTTATGCTCATTATGGGTATTGTTTTATATGTATTAAAGCTTCTTCAAAGGATCGTAGTTATTTTACTAAAAATTCTTTTTTCACCATTTAAGTGGTTCGGAAGTCTTGTATGGCGTTTCATTCCAAAACAAAAATGGTATAATTTAAAAGAGAAATATTTAAAAGTTGCAGGGTTTTTTAAATCAGTGAAGAATAAAGTCAGCAATTGGAAGGGAAAAAAGAAGTAAAGGAGGGGAAGAGCGAACAAATGCGCCAAAAGAAAATAACAGAGATTCACTCACAATACATCCAGAACAAAGAACGCCATGAGAAGGTCATCGCTAAACGTAAACGCGGGTTATATCGGCGTTTAACGGGGGCTTTTATCGTATTTTCCTTTTTTGCTTTTTTAATTATTACGGGTATTGCAGAGCAACTCTCCCTTTTAAAT
Organism: Fictibacillus phosphorivorans; assembly: GCF_023715845.1. Classification (GTDB taxonomy): domain Bacteria; phylum Bacillota; class Bacilli; order Bacillales; family Fictibacillaceae; genus Fictibacillus; species Fictibacillus phosphorivorans_D. The sequence goes on along the minus strand of NZ_JAMBOR010000025.1, from coordinate 21,457 downwards.
GAAAAAAAGACAGAACAGAAAGAGCTGACCGAAGAATATAAAGCTCTTTTAGAAGAAAAGGCACAACTTAAAGACGAAGTGAATAAACTAAAAGACGAAGAATACATTGGAGAAATTGCTAGACGAGACTTTTTCATGTCAAAGCCTGGTGAAACCATATTTAAACTTCCAGAATAAAGCAAGAAGCGTTCATTGACACGCAGATTTTTTCGAATGTATAATAAGTATTGATATCTTTTGAGATTTTTTAAGGAGGAGCATTTTTTGCATGTCAATTGAAGTAGGCAGCAAGTTGCAAGGGAAAGTTACTGGGATTACTCATTTTGGAGCGTTTGTCGAGCTGCCAGGGGGTACTACAGGACTCGTGCATATTAGCGAAGTTGCGGATAATTACGTAAAGGACATCAACGAATTTCTTAAAGTTGGTGATCAAGTCGAAGTAAAGGTTATGAGCATCGAAAAGGACGGAAAAATCGGTCTGTCTATTAAGAAGGCAAAAGAAAATGTTTCTTCTTCTAGACCTGCGCCATCCAGAGGCGGATTCAACAAATCACGAAAAGGTCCAAATCGCGGCGGGAATAACCATTCAAGCGCACTATCATTTGAGGATAAGATGAGTAAGTTCCTTAAAGATAGTGAAGATCGACTCACTACTTTAAAGCGTAGTACTGAATCAAAAAGAGGAGGCCGCGGCGGCCGAAGAGGATAATTGATGCATTTTTAATGCTCATTCATCTATAAATGGCTAGCATCCTATTCGTAGGGTGCTTTTTGTTTTTTACTTTGCTTTTTTTCAAAGGGATTGTAACTTTCAGATGTTTTTTCTTATTTTCTTCCCGTGCCGTTGATTTGATCGGAAGGTACGAGACTCCTGCGGGACAAGCGATCAGGTGAGAGCCTTTAAGGTGCGCAAGCAGCAAAAGGGCTCACCGCCTGCCCCGCGGAAAGCGAGTACCTGAAGCGCAAATCAACTACCCGCATACATCCAGAAAAGAAACTAAAAAACTTTTTCGACAAAAATCGAAAAGAACCGTTGACAGTTACCCAGGATTCTTGTAATATACTACTTGTGTCTTTTACAAATGGCGGTGTAGCTCAGCTGGCTAGAGCGTACGGTTCATACCCGTGAGGTCGTGGGTTCGACTCCCTCCGCCGCTACCATTTATTTTTGACATTACTTATAAAACGTTCAAGAGCACCTTTAAAAAGGCGCTCTTTTTTAATGTGTAAACATGCAAACTATAAATTCCCCGTAAGTAAAATTGTATTCCATTTATTTTTCTTCATAATTCTTCTTAATCTCTTCTCATTCAAATCACTTTGCTTTTCATTTTATACGAATGCTGTCCTCTTTTGCTTTTCTTTCGTGAAATAGTGGGGAAGCCCGTCGAGAAGTTTTTTTAACAAGCGTTGTTCTTTTGACAAAATCTTTGTTCTAAACCTGTTTATAATGGTTACACAAATTGGAAACGGGTGGTGTAATGGGATGTGGCAGAAAGTAGAACAAGAAGTACTCGAACCGATTAGAGGCATGGTATGGGTAGAAAAAGGTCAGCAGGCAGTCTATAAGACAAGTAGGAGATGGCTTCAGATTTTGAACCAGAGCATTTTTAATTGGAGAATGCTGTTGTTTGGAATTGGCTTTTTGTTAGGACGAGCTATGATCTTAGCTGAGATGGCTCCATTTGCATTGCCTTTTGTGGCGAGTGTATTTGTCTTAAGAAAAGAACGGACAGGTATTGCCGTTTTTGCTATACTGGCGGGCGCACTCACACATCAGCCAATCAATGCATTGTTTTTCATGAGTGCCTTGCTGGTCTATGGGTGTTTGCAGAAAGGGACAGACCTATTTATTAAGAATAGGGTCCAAAGTTTGCCGCTTATCGTTTTTGGATCAAGCTTACTAACCCGAACGTTATTTTCTTTATTTGGTGAAGGAGGATTAGAGCGGGTTGACACGATGCTTGCCCTAGTAGAAGGGGGACTAAGTTTAGTACTGACATTAATCTTTCTTCAGTCTATTCCGTTGTTAACTTACAAAAAGATTCCTCAGTCCTTGAAGAATGAAGAGATTGTTTGTTTGATGATCCTCCTTGCATCCGTCATGACAGGTACGATTGGCTGGCAGATCAATGATGTCTCCGTTGAACATGTCGTCTCCCGTTATCTCGTGCTTTTGTTTGCTTTTGTAGGTGGAGCGGCTATTGGATCTACGGTAGGGGTAGTCACTGGTTTAATCCTCAGTCTTGCCCAAGTAGCCAGTCTTTCACAGATGAGCTTGCTTGCGTTCTCAGGTCTTTTAGGCGGCCTTTTAAAAGAGGGGAAAAGGTTTGGAGTAAGCTTAGGGCTGATTATTGGAACGGTACTGATCGGATTGTATGGAGAAGGCAGGTCTGAAATTACTTTAACCTTAATGGAATCAGGCTTTGCAATCCTTCTGTTCCTGTTAACACCTAAAACAGCGATAAGCAATATATCCAAATATGTACCCGGAACAAGAGAACATTCGATTCAGCAACAGCAATACTTAAAAAAGATTCGAGATGTTACAGCGAGTCGCGTTGAGCGATTTTCTTCTCTATTCCAGGCACTATCTCATTCATTCGGTTCAGTTGGCCAATCAGTGAATGAAGAAGAAAGCTCTCGAGAAGTGGATTTATTTTTAAGCAATATCACGGAAAAAACATGTCAAACATGCTTTAAGAAAGAACAATGTTGGGCTCAAAACTTCACTTCCACCTATGACCTCATGACAAATATAATGGTCGAACAAGAAGAATACGGAGATATCAGGGATCGAAAATTAAAACGTGAATGGGAAAGACACTGTATAAAACCGCAAAAAGTAACTGACCACATGAAACAGGAATTATCGCAATATAAAGCTAGCCAAAAATTGAAGATCCAAGTGCAGGAAAGCCGCAGACTGGTAGCAGATCAGCTCATGGGTGTTTCTCAAGTCATGCAGAACTTTGCGAAAGAAATTCAGCGTGAACAAGAAAATCATCAGATGCAAGAAGAGCAGATTAAGGACTCTTTATTAAAAGCCGGGATTGATGTGGGACATGTTGATATTTACAGCTTAGAAGCGTCAAACGTGGATATCGAGATGACGATTCCGTACTGCAATCATTCGGGCATCGGCGAGAAATTAATCGCACCGATTTTATCAGACATTTTAGAAGAAACGATCATTGTCACTCACGAGGAATGTGCAAATTATGCGACAGGCTTCTGTCATCTGACATTCCATTCAGCAAGAGAATATGTAGTGGAAACAGGAATTGCCTCAGCAGCGAAAGGAGGCGCTTGGCTTTCTGGAGACAGCCACTCCACGATTGAAATTGGTGCGGGTAAATTTGCTGTAGCTATAGCTGATGGAATGGGTAACGGCGAACGCGCCTTTATAGAAAGCAACGAAACCCTCCAGCTGCTGCAAAAGATTCTCCAATCAGGTATTGAGGAAGAGGTCGCGATCAAATCCGTAAATTCGGTTTTATCGCTAAGAACAACAGATGAGATCTTCTCAACATTAGATCTAGCGATGATTGATTTGCAGGACGCATCCGCTAAGTTCTTAAAGATCGGTTCAACTCCAAGTTTTATTAAACGCGGAGATCAAATAAAAACAGTAGAGGCTAGCAATTTGCCGATGGGCATCATTCAAGATTTTGATGTCGATGTTGTGGACGAGCAGTTAAAAGCGGGAGATATTCTCATCATGATGAGTGATGGAATCTATGAAGCACCTCGACATGTTGAGAATATAGATGCTTGGTTAAAGCGGAAGATAAGAGAGATTGATACAGAGGACCCTCAGGAAATTGCCGACCTTATCATGGAGGAGGTTATACGGACAGGTAACGGAATCGAAGATGATATGACAGTTGCAGTAACGAAGATCGAAAAAAATATTCCGAAATGGGCGACTGTCCCTCATTATCCAAAGGTAAACTTACAAAGAAAGAAAGCTCAATAGTTTATTAGAATACTATTTAACTAACAACATTAACTTAATAACTAACGAAAAAGAGGCTTGGCTTTTAACGTTTAACGTTTCGAGCCGTTCCTCTTTTTTTATGTACGAAAGTCTCTTGAAACGTATATTCCTCGCCTCTTTTGACGATGATGGTAACACGTTAAAAATCGTACCTGAGAGGTGTTAGAGAATGCATAAAAAAGGAACGTTAAGGCAGATCCTGCTGATTACAGACGGGTGTTCGAATCAAGGTGAAGATCCAGTAGCGATGGCAGCGCTTGCGCATGAGCAAGGTATTTCAGTAAACGTAATCGGTGTATTAAATGAAGACGCACCGGAGTATCACAGACAAGGCTTAAAAGAGGTAGAAGACATAGCGATGGCTGGAGGCGGGATCAGTCAGGTCGTCTATGCGAGGCAGCTCGCACAAACGGTTAAGATGGTCACACAAAAAGCAATGGCCCAAACGATTAAAGGCGTCGTAAACGCAGAGTTGCAGCAGATCCTCGGAAGTAAATCTACGATGGATGACCTCCCGCCTGATAAACGCGGTGAGGTGATGGAAGTTGTTGATGAAATGGGAGAAACGATGAACCTTGAAGTATTAATTTTGATAGATGCTTCCGGCTCAATGGAGGATAAGATGCTGACTGTTCAGGAATCATTACTCGATCTATCGATCTCGCTTAATTCAAGAATCGGTGATAATGAGTTTGCGATTTTTGCGTTCCCAGGCAAAAAGAAAGAAGTAGACGAATTATTAAGCTGGTCTTCGAGATTAGATTCGATCGGTAAAGTTTTTTCTAAGCTTTCATTAGGCGGAATTACACCAACAGGACCGGCAATAAAAGAAGGGATTGCTGCATTCGCCCGTAAACGATCCTCAAAAAGGAGCTTCTTGTCCGATGATGCCCCAGGATATATCGAAGAGTCCGGTATGTAACTTAGCTGCAGGAGAAGAGATACGAGGCAAATGGAACAAGCTTCCCTATCGTATACGTCGCCGTTTGGGTTATGGAGCAACAGGTGCCGTATATCTCGCTGATTCTATGAATGGTTCCGTGGCTTTAAAGATTGGCCATGACCAAATGTCGATTACATCAGAAGTAAATGTGCTGAAGCGTTTTTCTAAGGTCCAGGGGAAAGTCCTTGGACCTTCTTTAATCGATGTGGATGATTGGCAGACAAGGAGTGGAACCTATCCGTTCTATGCGATGGAATATTTAAAAGGTGAGACACTCTTTGATTTTATGAAAGCAAGATCTCCTGAATGGGCAGGCATTCTGCTGGTTCAGCTCTTAACGGATCTCCACACGCTTCATCAAGCAGGATGGGCATTTGGCGATTTAAAACCTGATAATTTGCTTGTTACAGGTCCTCCCTACCGAATCAGATGGATTGATGTAGGCGGCACCACCGTCATGGACCGGTCAATCAAGGAATACACCGAGTTTTTTGACAGAGGATATTGGGGAAAAGGCTCAAGAAAAGCGGAGCCTTCGTATGATTTATTCTCTGCTGGTATGGTGATGGTCAATCTTGCTTATCCGGCACGTTTTACGAGAAAGAGTGATCCTGATAGACAGATGCACGACTTAAGAAAAAACAGTCCGATGCTCCGACCTTACGCACATATTCTTGAGAAAGCTTGGAATGGAAAGTATCGATATGCTGAGGAAATGAGAAATGAGCTTGTTCTTTTACTGAATGAAAATGACAAAAGGTCAGTTAAGAAGAATAAAAAATCTACCGTCCAAAAATCAACTGTACAAAACAGAACGAGACAGTCACAAAAAAAGAAAGAGAAAAGCTTTATTGCCGAAACTTTTTTAGTATTTACATTTGTGTTTATCGTTTATTTATTTTATATCCTCGGCCAAACGATGTAAGTGTGTAAGTCAGCCGCATTCTTTGATATATTTTAAATGAGAATTAGTGTGAAGGAGCGGGTTAGGTTGCAGCATGTTGAAAATTTTATAAAAAAACACCAGCTTCTTTCTTCCGCAAAGACGGTTGTTGTTGGTGTTTCCGGTGGACCAGACTCACTAGCCTTGCTTCACTTTTTATGGAAACGATCAGCTAAGTACAGAATTAAAGTAGTTGCGGCATCCTTTGATCATACATTAAGAGGGGAGGAGTCGGCTCGAGAACAATCGATGGTTGAACAATTTTGCTTAGCAAGGAACATCCCGTTTGAAGGCGGAGAAGCGGATGTAGCGAACTTTCAAAAAAAGAATCACCTCTCCCCGCAGACAGCAGCTCGAATATGCCGGTACGATTTTTTCGAACGGGTTATGAAAAAATTCGGAGCAGATACTCTCGCGCTTGCTCATCATGGTGATGACCAAATAGAGACGATGCTCATGAGGATGACAAGAGGCAGTGAAGGATACAGTCTGGCAGGAATACCCGTCAAACGTCCTTTCACTGACGGTGAAATTATTCGCCCCTTTTTAGGAATAACGAAGGCTGAAATCGAGCAATATTGTAAAGTGGAAGATCTTAATCCTATTTACGATCCATCTAATGAAAGTGAAAAATATATACGGAACCGGTTTAGAAAAAAAGTATTGCCTTTTTTGAAAGAAGAAAATCCAAATGTTCATGAAAGATTTCAGTATTTGAGTGAAACCATAACGGAAGATGAAGCGTATATAATACATCAGACTGAAATAGAGTTAGAAAAGGTTTTAATAGTTAAAGCAGAGGGGAAAATAGAGTTATCTGTATCCGCATTTAACAAGATGCCTATTCCTTTACAAAAAAGAGGGATTACACTAATATTGAACTATCTGTATAAATTAAATCCGTCATCTCTTTCCTCTGTACATAAGGAAAACTTTCTTAGTTTGCTCGGAAGTGAGCATCCATCGGGATTTTTGCATTTTCCGTCAGGCCTTTTTGTCAGCCGTACTTATGACAGATGTACATTAAGTTTTGTGCCGATAAAAAATGAGGAACCATCTTATGATTTTCCGATGGATATACCTGGCATAGCAGAATTACCGATTGGAATATTAACTGCTGAAACAACGGATTGTGAACCTGATTCAATTAGAGGAAAAGATGTTTTTGTGTTTTCACCGAATGATGTAAGTCTCCCTTTACGAGTTCGAAACCGCAGACTAGGTGACCGGATGGCGATTGCCGGCGTCGGTACGCGGAAATTAAAAGATATTTTTATTGATGCTAAAGTGGTACCAGAAGAACGGAAAATTTGGCCTGTCGTTGTTGATGCAAACGACGATGTAATATGGCTTCCCGGACTGAAGCACACTGAACGCAAATCTTTAAATCAATCTGAACAGTGGGTTATCTTACGCTTTCAAAAAAATCGCCATGACGTCTAGGAGGCTTGTTGAACTATGCATGATGAAATTTTAGAAACCCTTATATCCGAAGAGGCTATTCAAGAGAAAATTAAAGAACTTGGAAAAGAGCTTTCAGAGGAATATAAGGACAGTTTTCCATTAGTAATTGGAGTTTTGAAAGGTGCTTTACCTTTTATGGCAGATCTGATTAAACGAATGGATGTCCACCTTGAGATCGATCTAATGGCTGTTTCCAGCTATGGAGCTTCTACCGTTTCTTCCGGTCAAGTGAAAATCGTTAAAGATTTAGATACTTCCTTAGAAGGTCGAGACGTTATCATTGTAGAAGATATTATTGACAGCGGATTGACCCTTAGCTATTTGGTTAACTTGTTTAAAACACGCAAGGCCAAAACAGTTAAAATTGTAACATTGTTAGATAAGCCAACAGGAAGAAAAGTTGATATTAAACCCGATTTAGCTGGCTTTATCGTTCCTGATGCTTTTGTTGTCGGATACGGCTTGGATTACAACGAGAAGTACCGCAACTTGCCTTACATTGGCGTATTAAAGCCAGAGATCTACGAAAAGTAACAATAGCAATAACTGCATAAGATTTGATTGTTCGCCTAAGGAGGTAAGGAATGAATCGCATCTTCCGTAATACGATATTTTATTTATTAATCTTTTTAGTTGTAGTTGGAGTTGTCAGCTTTTTCAACGGCAATAACAATGAAGTAAAAGAAATCCGTTATGACCAACTGACAAAGTACATTGAAGACGGTAAAGTAGAAAGCATTGTTTACCAGCCAGAGGGTGGCGTATATGTTGTCCGAGGTAAGCTGGAGGGAGCAAAAGAAGGAGAAGTATTCCAGACGAATGCTCCATTAACAGGCAATACACTTGCTGAAATTGAAAAGCTTGCAGATACCGCAAATGTTGAATTCAAACAGCAGGAACAGACGAGCGGCTGGGTTACGTTCTTTACATCGATTATCCCGTTTGTCATTATCTTTATTTTATTCTTCTTCTTGCTTAATCAAGCCCAGGGTGGCGGAAGCCGCGTCATGAACTTTGGTAAGAGTAAGGCTAAGCTCTATAACGAAGAAAAGAAAAAAGTTACGTTTAAAGATGTAGCTGGAGCGGATGAAGAGAAACAAGAACTTGTAGAAGTTGTTGAATTCTTGAAGGATCCTCGCAAATTCTCAGCACTAGGTGCACGTATTCCAAAAGGTGTACTTTTAGTGGGACCGCCGGGTACTGGTAAAACACTTCTTGCACGTGCTGTAGCAGGTGAAGCAGGCGTTCCGTTCTTCTCGATCTCAGGTTCTGATTTCGTTGAAATGTTCGTCGGTGTCGGTGCATCCCGTGTACGTGATCTATTCGAGAACGCAAAGAAAAATGCTCCATGTATCATTTTCATCGATGAGATTGATGCTGTAGGACGCCAGCGTGGTGCTGGTCTTGGCGGCGGTCACGATGAACGTGAGCAGACGCTAAACCAATTACTCGTTGAGATGGATGGTTTCGGTGCAAATGAAGGAATTATTATCATTGCCGCAACGAACCGTGCTGATATTCTTGACCCTGCCCTTCTACGTCCAGGACGATTTGACCGTCAGATTCCGGTTAACCGCCCAGATGTAAAAGGCCGTGAAGAAGTTCTTCACGTGCATGCGCGTAACAAACCGCTTGCAGAAGACGTTAACTTAAAAACGATCGCGATGCGTACTCCAGGTTTCTCTGGTGCGGATCTTGAAAACTTATTAAACGAAGCAGCATTAGTTGCTGCCCGTTCTGACAAGAAAAAGATCGATATGGACGATATAGATGAAGCGATAGATCGTGTCATTGCCGGTCCTGCCAAGAAGAGCCGTGTTATTTCTGAAAAAGAAAAGAACATCGTGGCTTACCATGAAGCTGGTCATACAGTAATTGGTCTCGTTCTTGAAGGTGCCGATACCGTTCATAAAGTAACAGTTGTTCCTCGTGGTCAAGCCGGAGGATACACAGTTATGCTTCCTAAAGAAGATCGTTATTTCATGACGAAACCAGAATTAGAAGATAAGATTGTTGGATTGCTTGGAGGCCGTGTGGCTGAAGAGATTACCTTCAATGAAGTAAGTACAGGTGCTCATAATGACTTCCAGCGTGCTACAGGTATCGCGCGCCGCATGGTAACGGAGTTCGGTATGAGTGAACGTCTCGGCCCTATGCAGTTTGGTTCTTCTCAAGGAGGCCAAGTGTTCTTAGGAAGAGACTTCAACAATGAGCAAAACTACAGTGATGCTATCGCGCATGAGATCGACTTAGAAGTTCAACGCATCATTAAGGATTCTTACGAGCGCTGCCGTCAGATTCTAACAGAACACAATTCGAAGTTAGAAATCATCGCTCAGACATTGCTATCTGTTGAGACGCTTGATGAAGAACAAATCAAAGAGCTTGTTAAAACAGGTCAGCTTCCTGACAAAAAAACGATTTCTAATCCATCTGATGATGTTAAGGTTACACTTAACAAAAAAGATGAAGAAGAACCAAAACAAGATTAATCAAAAAAAGGATGCCTCAACTCTCGAGGCATCCTTTTTTGTTTGATATTCATTGTTCCTTTGAAGGCAGTTGATTTCCGTTACAGGCACTCGCTTTCCGCAGGCCAGGCGGTGAGCCGTTCGCCCCGTGAAAAGCGTCCAACCTGGAGTGGAAATCAATTACTCTCATAAGCACCAATGATTACCATACACATACTTCAATAAACCAGGTTACTTTACTCCTATACGTTTTATGATATAACTATTATAGAAACTTAAGATAAGAAGCGGGGACAAATTCATGATTTTTGTGTTTGATGTCGGAAATACGAATATTGTTTTAGGGTTATATGAGAACGATGAATTAAAGCACCATTGGCGAATTCATACATCACGTGAAAAGACAGAAGACGAATACGGGATGCTGATTCTGGATCTTTTCCGGCACGTAAATATTAATAAAGAACAAATTGAAGGAATCATTATATCGTCTGTTGTTCCTCCGATCATGTTCGCTTTAGAGCGCATGTGCGTAAAATATTTTAATCAGCGTCCACTGATCGTTGGTCCTGGGATTAAGACCGGACTGAACATCAAATACGAAAATCCAAGAGAAGTTGGAGCAGACCGTATTGTGAATGCTGTGGCTGCCACTCATGAATATAACTCTCCATTGATCATTGTAGACTTTGGAACGGCTACAACGTACTGTTATATTAATGAAAATAAGCAATATATGGGCGGAGCTATCGCGCCGGGAATCAATATATCGACAGAAGCGCTTTACACGAAAGCTGCTAAACTTCCGCGTATCGAAATCGCGAAGCCTGAAGGTGTGATCGGCAAGAATACGGTTAATGCCATGCAAGCCGGTATTCTTTATGGATATGTAGGACAAGTAGAGGGTATTGTAAAAAGAATGAAGGATCAAACTCCGATTGAACCAACGGTAATCGCAACAGGTGGCCTTGCGAGTCTGATCGCAGCCGAAAGCAATGTGATTGATCATGTAGATCCTTTCTTAACACTAAAAGGTCTATTACTTATTTATGATAAAAACAAGAACGGCTAAAAGGATGAGTTATGATGAACGACTATTTAATTAAAGCTCTTGCATTTGACGGGCAAATCCGGGCATATGCCATATCTACAACTGATATGGTAGGTGAAGCCCAAAAAAGACACAATACATGGCCGACTGCATCAGCAGCGTTGGGCAGAGCGATGACTGCTACTACCATGATGGGCATGATGCTTAAAGGCGAAAACAATAAAATCACAGTAAAAATTGAAGGTGGAGGTCCAATCGGCGTTATCATCGTGGACAGCAACACGAAGGGTGAAACTCGCGGATATGTTACAAATCCTCAAACCCATTTTGATTTAAACAGCCAAGGAAAACTGGATGTAGCAAGAGCAGTGGGCAAGGAAGGGTATCTATCTGTTTTAAAAGATATCGGGATGCGTGAAAAATTCACAGGGCAAGTTCCGATGGTTTCAGGGGAACTAGGAGAAGATTTCACTTATTACTTTGCGTCTTCCGAACAAGTTCCATCTGCAGTAGGTGTTGGGGTGCTTGTTAACCCGGACCATTCGATTAAAGCAGCTGGCGGGTTTATCGTTCAAGTCATGCCGAATGCTTCCGACAGTATTGTTGATCTTTTAGAGGAACGAATTAATGCAATTCCTCCGATCTCTCGTTTAATTGATAAAGGTATGTCACCTGAGGAAATTTTATTTGAACTTTTAGGAGAAGATCAAGTTCAAATTTTAGAAAAGTCCCCAGTTCGTTTCAAATGTACATGTTCCCATGAACGTTTTGGCCAAGCCATTGTGAGTCTGGGAGAACAAGAAATTAAGGACATTATTGAAGAAGACGGGCAAGCAGAAACAAACTGCCAATTTTGCAACTCTACTTATGTATTCACAAAAGAAGAACTTCAAACCTTGCTTGAACAAGCAAAATCGTAAACCCGGAATCTTTTCCGGGTTTTGATTTACACATGAATTTAAATTTTTTGCGTACGATTCTAATAGGATTATTTTCACAAGCTTTAGAATTGACACTTAATTTCCGAAGTTGATACAATTAATCCAATAAAAATACTCGGTTTTAGGAGTGATGACAATGGCACGTGTAGCACAGTCGATTACAGATCTTATCGGGCAGACCCCTGTAGTAAAATTAAATCGTTTAACAACAGAAGATATGGCGGATGTTTACTTAAAATTAGAGTTTATGAACCCTGGAAGCAGCGTAAAAGATCGAATTGCGTTGGCGATGATCGAAGATGCTGAAGAGAGTGGCAAATTAAAAGCCGGCGACACTATTGTAGAGCCGACGAGCGGAAACACAGGAATCGGATTAGCTATGGTCGCAGCAGCAAAAGGATATAAGACAGTCCTTGTTATGCCTGAGACAATGAGTATGGAAAGACGGAACTTGTTAAGAGCTTACGGTGCTGAGCTTGTTCTGACTCCAGGACCTGAAGGAATGGGCGGAGCTATTCGAAAAGCTGAGGAACTAGCAAAAGAAAATGGATATTTTATGCCACAGCAATTTAAAAACGAAGCAAACCCAAGAATACACAAAAATACCACAGGAAAAGAAATCGTCGAACAATTTCCTGATGGCCTTGATGCATTTGTTTCTGGCATCGGTACAGGCGGAACAATTACAGGTGCTGGTGAAGTCTTAAAAGAAAAATATCCGGAAGTGAAAATTTACGCGGTAGAACCGACAGACTCTCCGGTGCTTTCAGGCGGAAAACCAGGACCGCATAAGATTCAAGGTATTGGTGCAGGTTTTGTTCCCGACATTTTAAGAACGGATATTTATGATGAGGTCTTAACGGTTTCTAATGATGAATCGTTTGAATGGGCAAGAAGAGCAGCGCGCGAAGAAGGACTATTAGGAGGAATTTCTTCTGGCGCCGCTATCGCTGCTGCATTAAAAGTAGCCAAAAAGCTTGGAAAAGGGAAAAAGGTACTCGCAGTTATTCCAAGTAACGGAGAAAGATACTTAAGTACACCGCTTTATCAGTTCGAAGATTAAAAGGAAGCTCCCTTAGGGGGGCTTTTTTTATTAGGAAACTGTACGCCACAGCATAGAAAGAAAAAACAGCTCAAACCTGTTTGAAAATGCAGGAAATTGTCAGAAAGGTGTGCCAAAGTGACACGCCTCATGTACAATGTAAGCAGAAGATTTTTGGGAGAGTGACCTTATGGGGAAGAACAAGAAATGGCATGTGTTGCATACCAACATTCCGCTTTCTAAAGAAGATTGGTTTTTTAAATATAAAACGTTATCCGTAACCGAACCGCGCCATGTTTTATTGGAGAGCGGAAGAACAGGGCGATACAGCATGATCGGACTCTCTCCATTTGCTGAGGTTTCTGGAAAGGACGATGTGTTAACGATAAGTACAGATGAAGGGGTCTCGGTAAAAGAAGGACCGGTGTATAAAGAATTCCAGCAATGGTTTAAACAGTTTGAGATCGAACCAGTTTTAGGTCTACCGGACTTCACTGGAGGCGCGATTGGCTACTTAAGTTATGACCTGGCTCGTGAATTCGAGAAACTCCCAGCACGTTCAGAGGATGACCTTCGACTGCCTGATTTGTACTTTTTATTATTTAAAGATGTATTCGTTTATGATCATTTGACGAACAAACTTTGGATTATCGTGTTAAGTGAAGATAAAGAGGATCCATATCATTTGGACAAGCTTTGTGCATTTAAAGAAATGTGGCATACACCTCGCACACAGCAGCCAGAAAGCGGTCTCGACCCATGTTTTTCAAATGATGAAGAGTTTAAGCATGTTTCGATGACTGAAGATGTTTTTGTTGAAGCGGTAAAAAGGATTCAGTCTTATATCTCTGACGGAGACGTGTTCCAAGTCAATTTGTCTGTACGCCAATCCAAAGAACTTCAGACAGAGCCTTTTAACATTTATGAAGAATTGCGAAGAATTAATCCGTCGCCTTATATGGGATATCTGCAAACACCTGATTTCCAGTTAGTAAGTGCTTCTCCTGAACTTTTGATAAAGAAAAAAGGCGACAAGATCAGCACTCGACCTATCGCAGGGACTCGACCGCGTGGAAGAACGGAAGAGGAGGATCTAGCACTTGCCAACACTCTCATCGAAAACGAAAAAGAACGTGCTGAACATGTAATGCTCGTTGATCTTGAAAGAAACGACCTTGGCAAGGTTTCCGCGTATGGCACCGTGCAGGTCGATGAGTTCATGGTAGTTGAAAGGTACTCACATGTTATGCATATTGTTTCTAATGTAGTCGGTGAACTCAGACCGGAATGTGATGCATTCGACTGTATTAAGGCCACATTTCCTGGTGGAACAATAACGGGTGCACCGAAAGTAAGAACATTGGAGATCATTGAAGAACTCGAACCCGTAAGAAGGGGCGTTTATACAGGAAGCGTTGGGTGGATCGGTTTTAATGGTGATACAGAGATGAATATCGCAATTCGTACGATGGTATGTCAGAATGGAATTGCGCATGTGCAAGCAGGTGCAGGAATTGTTATTGACTCGATACCAACGAGTGAATATAAAGAGAGTTTAAAAAAAGCAGAGGCGCTGTGGCGTGCCAAAGAGCAAAGTGAGCTCGGATCCATTTTGGTATAACGCAGCACATGAGAGGAGAAGAGACGAGATGATTTTAATGATTGATAACTACGATTCTTTTACGTACAACCTCGTTCAGTATTTAGGTGAGATGGGTGAGGAGCTAATCGTAAAACGAAATGATGAAATTACGATAAAAGAGATTGAAGAGTTAGATCCCGATTTTCTGATGATATCACCAGGACCTTGCTCTCCGAATGAAGCTGGGATCAGTTTAGAAGCTATTAAGTATTTTGCTGGGAAGATTCCTGTATTCGGTGTATGTCTTGGACACCAGGCGATCGCTCAGGTGTTTGGGGGAGACGTGATACGTGCAGATCGATTGATGCACGGGAAAACTTCTCCTGTACTTCATGACGGAAGAACAGTATATGAAGGCTTAGAACAGGAATTTCCTGCGACTCGCTATCACTCTTTGATCGTTAAAAGAGAAACACTGCCCGATTGCTTTGAAATTTCGTCTTGGACAAAAGAAGGCGAAATTATGGGTATACGCCATAAAGAACTCCCGATTGAAGGGGTACAATATCATCCTGAATCCATCTTGACGGAGGACGGAAAAAAACTTTTACGAAACTTCATTGATTTTTATAAAGGGAAAAAAGCATGTACATCTATTTAAATGGACAAGTTCTTTCAAAGGAAGAAGCCAAAATCTCGCCTTATGACCACGGATTTATGTATGGAATTGGAGCGTTTGAAACGTTCAGAACATACGATGGCTTCCCTTTTTTAATTGACGAACATATGAAACGGCTTCAAGAAGCACTTATAGAGTTAAATATTCAGGCTGCATTAAATACCGATCATGTCATAGAAGCGGCTCAGGCACTTTTAGAAAAAAACAACCTGGATGATGCCTATTTTCGTTTAAACGTATCAGCAGGTGATGGAGATATTGGTTTGCAAACAACTCCTTATGAAGATCCGACTGTAATTCTTTTTACAAAGCCCCTTCCGAAACCAGGAGCTTCAGCAAAAGAACTGGTGGTACTTAATACCGTCCGGAATACACCTGAAGGCAGACAAAGACTCAAGTCGCATCACTATTTAAACAGTATACTCGGTAAACGAGAGCTTAAAGATCCAGTGGGTCAAGAAGGGATCTTTTTGACAGAACAAGGTTTTCTAAGTGAAGGCACGGTCTCCAACCTTTTTTGGGTGAAAGCTAACGTTCTGTATACTCCTGCAGTATCAACTGGAATTCTAAACGGGATTACACGGAAATGGGTATTACATGCAACTGAGAAAATGAACATTCCTTCTGAAACAGGGAATTATAAAAGAAATGAACTTCATGATGCGGATGAAGTCATCCTGACGAATTCCATACAGGAACTTATCCCCGTGAACCGGTTTGAACACAAAACGCTGCCTGGTGCGGATGGGCCGTTCTTTCAAAAACTGAAAGCAATGTACAGGGAAGATACGATTAATAGACGCCGATCGATTTAAGGTTGTAAGAAAGGGAAGATAGTCTATGCATGAAATGATTTTGAACCAGTCTAAGCTTGTGTGCGGAGAATACGTACTCGATTTTTCGAAAAAAACATATGTGATGGGAATTCTGAACGTAACACCTGATTCTTTTTCTGATGGCGGACATCATAACCGGGTTGAACAAGCAATCCTCCACGCAAAAGAGATGGTGAAGGATGGAGCGGACATGATTGACGTTGGCGGTGAATCCACGAGACCTGGCGCCAAAAAAGTAACATTAGAAGAAGAGCTTGAGAGAGTGATTCCTGTCATTGAGGCATTAAAACAAGAAGTTGATGTTCCGATCTCAATCGATACGTACAAAGCAGAAACGGCAAGGCAAGCTGTTCAAGCTGGTGCTCATATCATTAACGATGTGTGGGGAGCGAAACTGGATTCTGAGATGCCGCACGTTATGGCCGAGTCAAACGTGCCAGTGATCTTGATGCATAACCGGTTCGACACCAACTACCAGGAATTCATGGCCGATGTGATTGCTGACTTAGAGTACAGTATCGCATTAGCTGTTAAGGCAGGCGTTAAACCGGAAAACATTATCCTCGACCCCGGCATTGGATTCGTAAAATCTTTTCAGCAGAATATTGAAACCATGAGAAGACTAAATGAAATTACAAATATGGGCTATCCCGTACTCCTCGGTACGTCCCGAAAATCCATGATCGGAAAAGCGCTCGATCTTCCAGTCGATGAACGGATGGAGGGTACCGGCGCTACCGTATGCCTTGGAATTGAGCGAGGATGTTCAATCATACGTGTACATGATGTTAAAGAAATGAGCAGGATGGCTAAAATGATGGATATTATGCTCGGGAAAGGTGAGAGCCATGGATAAAATGTATGTGAACGGTATGAAATTCTATGGTTATCACGGCGTTTTTATGGAGGAACAAAAGCTCGGCCAGCGTTTCAATGTAGATGTTACGCTATCCATGGACCTCTCTAAAGCGGGACTTACAGATGAACTTGATCAAACCGTTAATTATGGAGAAGTTTATGATGCCATAAAGGAGATCGTAGAAGGAGAACCGGTCAAACTTTTAGAGTCTTTGGCTGAAAGTATCGCTGCTACATTGCTTAGTAAATTTACTTTAGTAGAGGAAACAACGGTAAAAGTAATAAAACCTGACCCTCCGATCCCGGGGCATTATGATTCCGTAGCTGTTGAGATCACAAGGGGCAGAAGTTAAATGGAACAATTCAATACCGCTTACTTGTCGATCGGTTCAAATATGGGAGACAGGGAAGGACTTCTCAAAAAGTCAATTGAGCTTCTTAACCAGTATCCCGATATCTTCATAGAAAAAGTATCTTCTATCTATGAGACAGACCCAGTAGGATTTACAGAGCAGCCGTTGTTTTTAAATGTAGCCATAAAACTCAAAACGAGCCTCTCTCCACAGGCATTATTGAGCAAAATGCATGAGGTGGAGGACCATCTGGACAGAAAAAGGGTTCAAAAATGGGGACCCCGAACAATAGACCTTGACATTTTATTGTATAATAGTGTAAGTATACAGACGGAAGACTTAGAAATTCCGCATCCACGTATGCTTGAAAGGGCATTTGTTCTGATACCTCTTAGCGAAATTGCACCTGATAATATATATCCGGATCAAACAATTTCTTTACATCAAGTCCTTTGCGAACAAAGAGATAAAGAAGGTGTACGCATTTGGAAGAAGACAGAATGGGAAGACGCATCCGTGCATTCAGAAAATTAAAAGGCTACACGCAAGAACAGCTTGCAAAAGATATCGGGATTTCCGTATCTGTTCTAGGCGAAGTCGAAAGGGGCAGCCGAAAGCCCAAACTTGATCTGCTGCACAAAATAGCGGATCAATTCAGCATAAACGTTAAAGAGTTACAGTAAGCAGATAGATTTTGAAAATCGAACCCGAAACGAGGTGATATAGACGTTGAAAATCGGAAATATTACATTGAAAAACCCGGTCGTTCTTGCTCCTATGGCTGGTGTATGCAACCCTGCATTCCGCTTGATCGCAAAAGAGTTTGGATCGGGGCTTGTGTGTGCAGAGATGGTAAGTGACAAAGGTATTCTTTTTGAGAATGAAAGATCACTGAAGATGCTATATGTAGATGAACGAGAAAAACCATTAAGCCTACAGATTTTTGGGGGAGAACGTGAATCATTAGTAGCGGCAGCTAAATATGTGGACAAGCATACGAATGCCGATATTATTGATATCAATATGGGATGCCCGGTTCCTAAGATTACAAAGTGTGATGCAGGGGCGAAGTGGCTTCTTGATCCAGATAAGATTTATGAAATGGTAGCTGCTACAGTAGATGCTGTTCAAAAGCCGGTTACCGTAAAGATGCGAATCGGATGGGATGAAGATCACATCTACGCTGTGAAAAACGCACAAGCAGTTGAACGTGCAGGCGGTGCAGCCATAGCGGTTCATGGCCGTACACGTGTTCAGATGTATGAAGGAACAGCGAACTGGGACATTATTAAAGAAGTTAAACAAAATGTTTCGATTCCTGTAATCGGTAATGGTGATATTTCAACGCCTCAAGAAGCGAAGGAACGTCTTGAAAAGTATGGGGTTGATGGTGTCATGATAGGTAGAGCGGCACTCGGAAATCCTTGGATGCTGTACCGTACCGTTCAGTACCTTGAAAAAGGTGAGATCCTACCTGAGCCTGACGCTCGTGAAAAAATGAATATCTGCATGCTCCACCTGGATCGTTTGATCGAACTAAAAGGCGAAAGTGTTGCCGTTCGAGAAATGAGGAAACATGCAGCTTGGTATCTAAAAGGATTACCAAAGACAGGATCCGTTCGAAATGAGATCAATCAGATGACTACACGTGATGGCATGAGTAAGTTATTGTTTAATTACGTCGAACAGGTTGAAGAATTACAGCAAAAAATCAGCTGATCATAGTGACATACAGCCAGATCATCAGATGACTGGCTGTTGTTTGCTTAAACGGTCAACCATACAGCAGCCGGTGTTTTCTTTTATAAAAATAAGAGGAGGAATAGCATATGGGTATGCTAAAACTCACACAAGAAGGCACCAGGAAGCTTGAGAAAGAACTACAATACCTAAAAAAACGCAAAAAGGAATTCCGGAACTCACCTGAAAAAGGATTCATAATGAGCCGGATAGAAGAGATAGAGAACATATTATCTTCATCTGTCACTTGGCCAGCTGTAAGAGAAGCGGGAGATTTTGTAGAAGTGGGTTCTACTATTACAATAGAAGAGACCGTCTATAAAGAGAGATACACATATACGATTGTTCATCCATATGAAGCAGATCCCCGTGATAATATGATTTCTCTTCATTCCCCCATTGCAACGGCCGCCATTGGTAAAACGGTAAATGCATTCATTTGTATTCAAGTACCGGCGGGTGAAAATTTAACGTATAACATAATTGATATTCAAAACTGCTAAAGGTAGGAGTGTTCCCATGAGTCAAGAAGTAGAATTAAATGATTTGCTGCGAGTGCGGCGCGAAAAGTTAGCTTCTCTAACAGAAAAAGGATTAGATCCGTTCGGTACAAAGTTCAGCCGTACTCATACAGCTGCTGATCTAATTAATGAATATGAAGAAGTTGAAAAAGAAGAACTTGCCAGCAAGGAGATCGAAGTAACACTTGCTGGACGTATCATGACAAAACGCGGCAAAGGTAAAGCTGGTTTTGCTCATATTCAGGATCTAAGTGGTAAAATTCAAATTTACGTAAGACAAGATGCTGTCGGTGAAGATCAATATGATTTATTTAATACGATTGATATCGGTGACTGGGTAGGAATTACAGGATTAGTTTTCAAAACAAAAGTTGGAGAACTTTCTATTAAAGCTAAAGATTTTCAGCTGTTAACGAAATCTTTGCGTCCTCTACCAGACAAGTTCCACGGATTAAAAGACGTTGAACAGCGTTATCGTCAGCGTTATGTTGATCTGATTATGAACCCTGAAGTAAAAGAAACATTTATCTCGCGTTCAAAGATCATTCGTTCAATGCGTCGTTACTTAGATGACCATGGCTATTTAGAAGTTGAAACGCCAACTATGCATTCTATTCCAGGAGGAGCATCTGCCCGTCCATTTATTACACATCACAATGCATTAGACATGGAGTTATACATGCGTATTGCAATCGAGCTTCATTTAAAGCGTCTGATTGTTGGTGGTCTAGAAAAGGTTTATGAAATTGGCCGCGTATTCCGTAATGAAGGTGTATCTACTCGCCACAATCCGGAATTCACGATGATTGAATTGTATGAAGCATATGCTGATTACCATGATATTATGGAACTTACCGAGAATCTGATCGCTCATATCGCGGAAGATGTTCATGGATCCACTACTGTTCAATACGGTGATTACGAAGTAGATCTTAAGCCTCGCTGGAAGAGAGTTCATATGGTTGATGCGATAAAAGAAGAAACGGGTGTTGACTTCTGGCCAGAGATGTCAGATGAAGAAGCGCGCGAACTAGCTAAAAAGCATAACGTACCAGTAAAAGATAATATGTCTTATGGACATGTAGTTAATGAGTTCTTTGAGCATTTTGTTGAAGAGAAGCTTATCCAGCCTACATTCGTTTACGGACATCCTGTTGCGATTTCTCCTCTTGCTAAAAAGAACCCAGAGGATCCTCGCTTTACAGATCGTTTTGAATTATTTATCGTAGGCCGCGAACATGCTAATGCGTTCTCCGAGCTAAATGATCCGATCGATCAACGTGAACGTTTTGAAGAGCAATTAAAAGAACGTGCTGAAGGAAACGATGAAGCGCACATGATGGATGAGGATTTTGTAGAGGCACTTGAATATGGTATGCCTCCGACTGGCGGACTTGGAATCGGTATTGACCGCTTAGTTATGTTACTAACGAACTCACCATCTATCCGTGACGTGTTATTGTTCCCACAAATGCGCCATTCAGAGAAATAAGTTAGTTTAAAGCCAGCCTAGAAGTCTAGGGCTGGCTCTTTCTTTGATTAGGAATGGATTGTATTTCTTTTGTAAAAGATAAATGGGGTGCACATGCATTCTCAATATATTGTGTCTAGATGTGGGTTGTTTAGCCCATCTTGTAATTGGCTCTGTGTCAATATTTTTTGAATAAATAATGTTTAATTTTTTTAAGGAAAACTATTGTACGAGAGCGAAAATGGTGGTATATTATTCTTCGTCGCAAGGAATACTAACGTGTTGATGGCTTAACAAAAACGATTTAAAGTTTTTCAAAAAAGCTGTTGACAACCAGGTTAGCGACATGGTAACCTAATAAAGTCGCCAAAACGAGCGACAAGCTTTAAACAATCAAGTTCTTTGAAAACTGAACAAAAGCAAAGGTAAGGAATCAAGAATGAATTCCGTCAGTAAGAAATTAGAGCAAGTCAAACACTTTTATGGAGAGTTTGATCCTGGCTCAGGATGAACGCTGGCGGCGTGCCTAATACATGCAAGTCGAGCGAATGACGAGGAGCTT
>NZ_JAMBOR010000024.1 GCF_023715845.1 Fictibacillus phosphorivorans | reverse complement strand
GCAAGCTCCTCGTCATTCGCTCGACTTGCATGTATTAGGCACGCCGCCAGCGTTCATCCTGAGCCAGGATCAAACTCTCCATAAAAGTGTTTGACTTGCTCTAATTTCTTACTGACGGAATTCATTCATAATTCCTTACCTTTGCTTTTGTTCAGTTTTCAAAGAACTTGTTTGCGCTGCTTTCTCAAATCAGCGACAAAAACTATCTTACCACATATTGAATGTGTGATGCAAGCACTTTTTTAAAAAAGTTTTGTATGTTTTTGTCGAGAAATATGTAAGAAAAGCAACAACGTTTATTACTATATCAGCGTTCTGCTGGGCCGTCAACGGTTTTTTTGAGTTTTTATTAAAAAACCTCTTTTCCCATCAGAAAAGAGGTCCTCTCGCCTATAACGTATACTTCTCTAAGAGGTCGTTTTTTGTTTTCCATACCTTCTTGGAAAGGTCTACAAAGTATTCTTGTGGATTTAATCTTCTTAAGTGCTGTGGCCAGAATAACTGAAGCTGTGCTTGGTGGTAGCTGCGGATCTCCTCTAAGTGAGGCAGCTCATAAACAAGCTTTCCTTCTATATAAATAGGTTGAAGCAGTTCCTCTGCAGTAAATGAAGAGACTATCTTATTTTTATAAGTGTGGACAGGATCAAATAACTTGATGTCTTTATCCGGAATTACTTCATCCACCATCGCAATATAATCTGCTTCAGCTTTCCCCTTATTGTTTATAATACGAAAGACCTTCTTATAGCCCGGTGTTGTTATCTTTTCTACATTAGATGAAATCTTGATCGTTGGGACATACCCACCGTTTTCATATTTCGCTACTACTTTATATACACCGCCAAGCGCTGGTTGATCTGATGCAGTAATTAATTGTGTACCAACACCCCAAGAGGTAATTTTCGCCCCTTGAGATTTTAGATCATTAATTACATCATCATCTAGGTCATTACTTGCCACAATCACTGTATCATGGAGTCCTGCCTCATCCAGCATTTTACGGGCTTGGATCGAGAAATACGCTAAATCGCCGCTGTCCAGTCGAATTCCTTTTAGTGATTTTCCTTCTTCCTTCATCTTAAGTCCCACTTTTATGGCATTAGGAATTCCGCTTTTTAATGTATTGTACGTGTCCACTAGAAGAATACTTTGATCAGGGAGCGCTTTTGCAAAGCGTTCAAAAGCCTCTTCTTCCGAATCATGATCTTGTACCCATGCATGTGCATGCGTTCCTTTTGTAGGAATACCAAAGAGTTTCCCTGCGCGCATGTTTGACGTAGCATCAAACCCAGCGATGTATGCGGCGCGCGCACCCCAGATTGCGGCATCCGCTTCTTGAGCCCTGCGTGTACCAAATTCCATGAGCTGATCATCTCCTGCAACATGACGGATGCGCGCCGCCTTAGTGGCAATGAGCGTCTGATAGTTCATAAAGTTAAGAAGAGCTGTCTCCAGCAAATGGGCCTCAAATACACGGCATTTAACTCGAATTAATGGTTCATTAGGAAAAACAACCGTACCTTCCTTTACGGAAAATAGCTCTCCCGTAAATTGAAAGTTCTTTAGCTCGTTTAAGAAAGCCTCATCATATTGCTCTTCTTGTGTCCTTAAATATTCAAGATCATCATCATTAAAGCGTAAGTTGTTTACAAAATGAACGATTCGCTCTAACCCCGCGAATACAGCATAGCCGCTTTGAAAAGGATTCTTTCGGAAAAAGGCTTCAAACACTCTAATGTTATTATGTGTTCCGTTTTTCCAGTGGGCGTACATCATATTAATTTGATATTTATCTGTATGTAGTGCTAAATCTTCATAGCTCATCTCGGAATCCCGCCTTTCTCTTGTACATTTTTCTCCTATTGTCTCATTGTTAAACATTTTAGAAAGCCCAGCAACAAATATGCTGGGCAAGATGGTTATTCTACAATTGAAATTTTCTTTTCTGCTGATTTTAAATAACCATCATCTGCTACAAATTCACCTTGAAGCTTTTCTCCATTTTCACCGTAAGCTTCCTTAATTGATGGCCAGGAACTGTCTATAGTACTCATGCTGATAATCAGCTCATAATCTTTTACATCTTTTAACTTCTTATTCGTCTGAGGTTTTTCAATAATCATTCTGTAGGAACCATCAGGATGAACAACTACTATATCTTGAAAGCCAGAAGTAATATAATCAGGGATACTTAATTTACCTCTTAATTGAGTTCCTTCTAATAAATTTGTTTTTCCTTCAATATATAAGTATCTTTCACCTTTCTGGATATCTGGATTATCTATTCGAACAGTAGTGGATCCATAGTCTTCAGGCTTATCCCACTCTGGTTCTTCAATAGCTATAGTCGAATTAGAATCTTCTTGCTTAACTTCTAATGCTACAAAAGCTATATTTTGTTTTGTTCCTGTATTCTCATCCATTCTAATAAAAGATCCTTCGAGCTTTTCTCCAATCTCTCCATAGTGATCCTTAATCGGCTGGTTATCTGTACTTGGTTCAAATTTTAACGCTATTTCAATTAATCCGTCATATTCATTAGGGATTTCGAGATCGGTGTTAAAGGTCCCATCTTCATTTACCTGTACGGAATCACTCCCACCAATAATAGTACCCTCAACGCTGTCCATTTCGACAATAAGGCGAGATTCAGGTAAAAGATTCGTCTTTCCTTTTACAACAATAGTTTTACCTTTTCGTTCCACGTCACCTTCGAACCAGACTTTATAATCCCCTTGATCTTTTGGTGCGTCTGCTTTTGTATCTACTGTTTTTACTTCTTCTTTTTTGTCTGTTTTCTTTTCCTCTTTTGATACTTCATTATTTTTTGAATTTACTTTTTCGGAATCACTGCACCCTGTTAAAAGAACTAACGCAGCTGCAACCATCAACCAGCTTTTCATCTTGACCACTTTATATACCTTCCTTTACTGTTGCGTTCTAGCTTCATCAGCCGCCTTTTGAATAACATCAATCACACGATCTCTTTCAGCTTTAAGGGAATCACTTTTAGCCTGATGCTTCTCTTTAGCATAGTCTACTAAAGTTTGATACCGTTCTTGTATAGATTCATCAAGCTTTGTCAGCTCTTCGTCAGAAAGCTTTTTCTGGTCTCTCAGATTCATTACTACATCACTTAAAAGAGAGCGTTCGTCAACTAGACTTTCAATAACGGTGCCCGTGTAGACTTTACCCATTTCCATGCTTTTGTTCGAACTGCTCCAGTTAATATCCGTAATATCCATGGCAGAAGCCCAGTTGACTCGTGTATCATGCATTGCCTTTGACCAATTGGATTCTACTTGGTCAAATAATTCTTTTTGAGAGGAAACGGATTGGAACTCACCGCCACCCGCTTCTGCTACTGCTTTAAGTTGTTGTTGGCCTTTATTATCAACATCAAATCCGATGATATTTACTTCTGCTTTAATGTTTGATTCGTGTAGCTTTTTAGCGGCCTCTATCGGATTTCCGTCACATGTCTCGATCCCATCACTCACGACATAAACAACGTTATTTCCTTCTTTGCCTTGAAGATCTTTTTCAGATGCAGCAATAGATGCAGCGAGTGGTGTCCAGCCAGTTGGCTTAAATTTAGAAAGTGATTCTTGGAAAGCACCTTTATCATATGCACCTAATGGGTACATCACTTCAGTACTTTCGCATGATACATTTTTATCCTTATTCGCGTTGCTTCCCTTATGACCATAAACACGTAGCATCACGTTTGCATCCTCTGGCAAGCCTTCAGCAAATTTCTTTAAAGCTTCCTTAGCCGCTGACATTTTATCAGTACCGGAAACTTTTGCTGCCATACTCCCGCTAGCATCCAAAAGAATTGCGACATTAAGAGGACCTTCTTTTTTCTCCTTGCCGCGTTCTTCCTGATATTTTTCATAAGCTTCTACTTCTTCGAACGTGATATCAAAGTCTTCTAGCTCTTGAAAGGCTGGTTGGTGATCAGCCGCAAATGCAGCAATAATACGGTTATAGGCTTCTTCACTCTTTAATTTTTTGGGGAATTCTTTTGTGATACTTTTAATTTCCTCATCCAGTGCATCTCCTTCAAGATCCTTCACTTTTTCATAATGCTCTCCTGCCCCTTTCGCCACCATCTCTTCAGGTTCAGTCGGTGCTTTTTCAACTGCTTCTTTCTTAGGCTCTTTTTTCTTTGGTTCAGTGTCAGATGCTGTTTCAGATGAGCAGGCTGATATGATTACAACTAAAAAAACTACCATTATTAAACGAAAATAGCTGTTATTCATCCTTCTAATCTCCTTGTACCTATTAATATAATTTCAAAAACAATACATGTACGCGTAAAAAAATTAGTTTCTCAACATCGGTAAAACATCTTGTTGAAACTCTTTTTTATTTCTTTCACTACTATTTTCAGCAAGCTTTTGTTTCCAGTTATTCTGCTTAAAAAATGGAACCTGTTTACCCTGAATATCTTTTTCATATTGTGCCAAGCTTTTATATATTCCAGATAGGTATTCTTCACCAGTAAGATATTCAAACACTTCTATTGCTTTCTTCATATTTCTTTTAACTTCAGCAGGTACAATATTTACAGCTTCTATTAATTCTTTAACAACTTTCCGAAGATGGTCCTTATTATTGATTTGTAAATATAAATGTTTATATTGAAGAGAAGTAAATTCCTCCATTAATTTAGAAATTTCTTCCACTTCATCTTCAATTAATATTCCTTTAGTTATTACAGATTCATAAACGCGAAGTGCCTCTGAATGTATATCTTTTATTCGCTTGTATCCCTGGTCAAGCTCGTTTATATTTGTAACGATTTTCTCTTCTAGTCGATTTTTAATATAGGGTTTAACTGAATTTAATAGATTTATAGTGTTTTGAAAGATAGCCGTTGGTTTGTCCATCTCCGCTTGACCTTGCTCATCAAGACCAAACATAAAAGAATTAAATGTGCTAAATAACAGATACGGATCTATCGCTTCTTCTCTTGAACAAACTTTACCATTAGATACAACCACTAGATATCCTTTTGTACTCCTAAATTTGTTATAAGCTGCTACTCTATACTTTTTAGAATTAGTTAGAATCTCATATTTAACAATATCAATCGTTTCTAAAAATGCTTTATATTTTTTAAAACTTGCTTCTATAGACATCTTTCATCTCCTTATCAAACTATTAATAGAGTACGAATAAGGCTTTTAAATTATTTATTCTGGGTTTCTCACAGTTTTTAACACGTTTAATGCCTCAATATCTTCTTCTATATTTACATCTTTAGCTGATCTAACCATACTTTCATTGAATTCCCGCATTTGCTTATATCTGCCAATGTAACGAGCTCGCGATCATTCGTTTCAATGGCCAGAGCTAACCCTTTTTCAATAGATTGGTTTATATTTTCTTGCTCAGTAATTATTATTCTTAAAGCATCTTTAAACTTTGATAGACATTCTAGTGAGCAGGAGCTTTATTTCTTATTTTAGCTTCTAAACTATCAAGAAGAAGTAGATTTAGCTTTTTGTATCGTTTAATCGTCCCAATCTTCACCCATACCCCACCAATATCCGAAAATATTTTCAATTGAAGAATTGTACCCTAAAGCATATAGGAATGGCTTTTTTATTTTTTTAACAGAATCCTTTATCTTCCCTAAGAATAATTTGATTTCTTGAAGATTCATACATAAGTAAAATAATATTTTTCATCTTCAATCAAAAACATTAAAGCAAACATATGGAATCGTATGTCGTTACGTTGGTGACTTTTTGCAGATTCTTTAATATGGTGAGGTAGGTTTTTTACAGTTAACATATTTCCTCCAACACGTGGTGTACTCATGCCAATTTTTTTATTAATTCTTAAACATGTTTAATGCACTTCAAACTTTTATTTCTTCTTTTTCTCTTATATTCTGGATCTGTTTATGTTTCATAGCGCCGGAAGCTCTAGAAACTGGAATAATAAAGAACGGAAATGATTCTTCACCTGCGAAAAACAAATTGAAACTTAAGGGAGCAACAATTCCATAGTTTAATAGATTAAGGAAGAGATAAACTCCTCTCCAACACTTTTCTTCTTTCTTAGACATATTTGCAACTTATAACCTTAGAATTCTATTTCTTTCTTTGTATGTGTCTTCTGAAACTCTGCTGGTTTTGGATCGAAGTATTTCATCGTGAATTTTGGCACGAACTTATTATTCTGAAGGTATCCTGAACCCCATGTTGGATCCATT
The DNA here is from genome assembly GCF_023715845.1 of Fictibacillus phosphorivorans. Lineage (GTDB taxonomy): Bacteria > Bacillota > Bacilli > Bacillales > Fictibacillaceae > Fictibacillus > Fictibacillus phosphorivorans_D. Next base: position 51,264 of record NZ_JAMBOR010000024.1, on the reverse strand, counting down.
GCTAGCCACCGACCATCCACTTTCGTTTCCACCCAGGCATGGTTTTGACCGCGTATCCAGTTACCATCTGAGTTTCTAATCCACTTGCCCGCAGTAATGCAATCGCTAAATAGGCGAAGTCCTGACATACACCTTTCTTCTCATCCAGCGTTTTTAACGCGCTGTCATCAAATTCAAAAGTACGATTGTTCAATTTATCTACGTCATAGCTCACATTTTTTGCGACATACTCATATACCGCAAGAGCCTTTTCTTTTTCCGTTTTCTTATTCTTTGTTAGCTGAGCAGCCAACTTTTTAATTTCTGGGGCGTCCGATTGAATTCCTCTTGATGGTAGGGTGAATCGCTGATCTTGTGCATTGGTGTTCTCTACAGTGAAACCTGCAACTCCAACAAAATGCTGTACATAGCCATTCGTTAGTGTGGAATCTGGAGCCATTAACGAAACTTCGTATTTTCCCGGACCAAATCGCAGGAAGAACTCACCTTCAAATTCATTGTCCTTTACAGGTATTGCATACATAGCCTTCTGGTTATCTTTTTCGGTTTGTACAAAAACAACATCTGTTTTACTTGCATCTTTTCCGCTAGGGTCTATACTTCCTTTGATTTTATAAGTGAGATCTGTCTTTTCGCCGCCTAATTCAGGCGACTCAAGACTGAATCCTCTCTCCTTGTATGCAGAAGAATACTTAACAGGTTCGTAGGTATCACTTGATAGATTTTTCACATACAGATTTGCAGCCTCTGAATAATAATCCGTCACCCCCTCTTTCGGTGTCATGATCTGCACTTCATGAACGCCTTCTCCATAATAAAGGGGAATCTTCTTACTGAACTTTCCTTTTTCCACAGGAATCATTATTTTAGTAGATTCATTCTCTTTTTTGAGTTCCACCATAAGCTGATCAACACGAGAATCTTCTACTTCTCCTGTTAATTCAAAGGAGCCATCTAATTCCATATACCCATTTATGGAATTTTTTAACACCAAACCATGTTCAAGAGCATTTTTTGTGAATGCAACGTCTCGCTTCAGTTCTGGGTTCACATTCTCTACATCAAACTCTGCGATATCGTAAAAATAATCTTCCGCACTATCGCTAGGTACGCTGACTTTTACAGAATAGTTTCCCTTTCCGTTAAAGAGCTGCACTTTTTGCTCAAACTTTCCCGCTTTAATAGGAGCATAATAGCTGAATTCACGGCCACCCGGACCATCTTCTTCGCTACTCACCTTGATCCATACGTAATCTGATTTAAATCCGCTATACTTTTTAGCTTCCCCTTTGACTAACATGGTAGAGTTCACTGTAAACTCTTTATATTTCGGGCTTGATAAAGAAGCTTCAACTTCTTCTGCATAAGGAAGCAGCTCAAGCTTCTCTAACTTTTCGTCTTCGTTCGCATCTTCAGCGAGAGAGGTGTATTTGTCTTTTTTCTGTTTTTTAGCTGGTTCGTTTGAAGAATTATGATCTGTACATGCAGACATAACAATAACAACAAATAACAGAAGAATACTTATAGATTTGTTTTTCATTCTACTAATCTCCTTTGAAAATAATTACATTAAGGGGGATGAATATAAGCTAAAAAAATAAGCAAAAGTAATATGAATTGGCATTGTACTCACAGTATTCAAGGGGGGTTCCTTTTTCCATTAAACATTATAAAAAAGAAAAAGATGGGGTTCCCATCTTTTAAGCAAAACAATATGTAAATAGAAATATTATGTGCTTTGATTTTCCATTTAATAGTTTTATTAAATATTTTGTTCCTTTTCATGAATGCTATTTATATGATTTTTCTTAATCAAAGGCAAACCTATAGCAATCCCTATCATACCAAAAGGAAATCCTTCTTCACTACCCAACCACATGAAGAGATTGTAAGGAACATAAATACCATAAATGAAGATGTACATCATACCATAGAAACGGCGCCATTTCTTTTCACTTTTTGTCATTCAGGTTTCTCCTAGTTATTTTTTTCCTAGTATGATGTATATAAACAGTTAAGTAATTTCTTCCTTGCGTTCTATAGAACGAAGGTGATTAAATCGAATAGAAGGCAGACCTACAGCAAAAGGAACAAATGCGTAAAAAAAGTTTTCGAATCCTTTAGTATAGAGAAATACAGCTACTGGCCCCAAGATTAAATAAAATCCCATAAACAGATATTGGTATATTTTTCTCCATTTTGCTACTTTGCTTGCCATAGATTTCACCTCTTCTAGTAAATAGGTTTTCTACTAAAATCACCAATTTTTTTATATTCCATATCTTCCGCATTCGAATATTCACTAATCCAATTTTTATATAAAGTAGAAAGCATAAAAATGAAATATGGGAGAATAATTGCATTCCCTACTATTATAAATGAGTTTAGTACAATAAAGAGGTTACTTGTAAGAGCAGTTAAAAAGTATGCAATAAAACTTACAACTAAGTCCATTACGGTGAATAATAGTATTACACCTAATAATTTCCAAAAATTTTGTTTAGCAAATTTCATAGAGCGCTTTACTGAATTCCACCAAAGTTTATTTTCAAGAACAATTGCTTGGGGAATGGCAATTAAAAGTATCATAAGGAGTACACCAGGTAAAATAAAAAACAAAAGACCTGCTATAATCAACACGGCACTTAATAGGCTTAATATATAAACCATGTAACCACGTTGCAATGTTTTTATATATATATCTTTTAATTTATATTCCTCATCTTTAAAATCTAATTCAAATAGATTCGTGAATGGTAATTGAATCAAAAAGAACGTAATCACAGTAAAAAATACTTGAACCATTGTTTCCCATAGACTAAAACCAAAAATAGCAAAAGGAAGAGCCACAAGATTCGTTGCAAATGTAAAAAGCAGTTGAATAGGTAAAATTATACTAATCCCTAAAATTAAAATTTTTTTAAAATTGTCTTTATAAACTTTAAACGAATTTAAAAGGATACCAGTCAAATGATCACCTACCTTCTTGGGTTTTTATATTGATCTAATACTTCTTGAGCATTAGGATGCTCTTCTAAAGGAACATCTTCATCCATTACATAACCCATCTCTAAAATTTCTTGACCCATATTCGTTTCACTTCTAAGCATATACTTCTTAAATGGCATTAATTGAATATTATATAACCCAAGCTTAATATTAGAAAAGAAAGATTTACTATTTAAATATTCGTATACTCTATGTCTATCATCTTCTGTTTCAATTTGAACCTTATTTTGTCTATAAGCAGCTCTAACCATCTTAAGATTAATCGCTCTCAGTTCATCAAAATCATCTTTAGTGACGATTCCAATGGAATTTGTAGATTGTACTTTTTTAATTCCGTCTTTTACAGCCTTTTCGATTACGTTTTGAAGTTCAACGATTTCATTTGCAGAGTGAATAAAACGGCCAAGAGAGTTAACTAACTCTAAGTTTTTTGGGGATTTAGGTAATTCCTTTTGTATTTTTAATAAAGTTTTTTTTAGACGTATATAATTACTTTTTGTTGAGGCTTTCACCCATTTTTGACCATTAAGTATACTTCTTATGGCAGTATAATAACCATTTGCTATTAGAGCAGGATATGTTACTTCAGATATTGGTTTTATAGAGCCATCCTGATTAATAATTAGCTTTTCAGCAGATGGGTTAAATGTAAAATAATAAAATTTTTCATCATTAATAAGGAAAGCAGAAGGAAAAACATCTGGTTTTTCCTTCCCTTTATTGAAATCATTTAAAGTTCGCTCAATATTTGATGGAAGTGTTTTAATGGATAACATATTATCTCCTAACTAAACCAACCAGCTATTTTTCCTGTCATTTTTGAAACCCCTTCTACAATTCCCTTGCCGGCCTTAACAGCTGTTCCAACAGGGTCCTTTATAGCTTTGACAATCGTTTTACGATGTTCATATATTTTTGCACCAGCCCATAAAGCACCACCTACTACAGCCAGACCAGTAGCAACAGGAGCTCCTAATCCGGTAGCTGAAGCAATAACAGCACCTGACATTAAAGTTTCACCTAAGCTAGCAATACCTTTGTTTACCTCACCATTACTAAAGTTAGTAACAGTTTCATATGAAGAAATCCCGGCATTTACAGCCGCAAAAGGTAAGGCAATCTTACCAAGAAAAGTAGTTTTGTTAATCTCCATAGGTTTTGAAATATCACTGAGGAAACTACCAAAATTTCTAACTTTATTAAGTGAGGAAACTTCATTAAAAGATAGATTGTTTACAGCCTTTAATAGTTGGTAACTTGATTTTATTTCTGATGGCGTTTTCAAGAAATTTGAAACAGCTTTATAATTATCATATCCAGACATAGAATCTAGGGCAAACTTAGCAGCAAGTGCCCCCTCACTATCTCCGTCAATAACCTCACCAAGTGCCGCTCTTATAGCTTTATCTCCAAACTGTGAGAAATTCGCTTTTTTCCAATCAATTTGACTAAAGGTGGCAACGCCATCATCAGCATCAGCACCAATCTCAATTCCATTCATTATCAGATCTTTCAAAACCCATTTACTTGCTTTATATATTGGATTATCTAGAATAGGTTCATTACCAGGGTCCGTAGTTGATGTTTTTGAATTTCTACCATCAACCCCGGTTTTACTTGGGCTTTTTCCTTCTTGAACTGATGGAGTCTCATTATCTGAAGGATTAGTTTTTCCATCTGTATTTTCTCCCTTGTCTGGTTGTGCCCACGGGCTATTCGGATCAATTCCATCACCATTTCCTGGTTTTACTGGCTTTCCTGGATTAATTGGTGTGCCAGGTTGAATTGGTGTTCCAGGAGAGATGGGATTACCCGGTTTCAATGAATTTCCTGGAGTAATAGCATTTCCTGGGGTTATAGCTTTCCCTGGATTAATAGGTGAGCCTGGATTAATAGGTTTACCGGGTGTAATCGCTTCACCTGCTAGTGCCATAAGAGGAAATGTATGTAGAAAAAGTATTGTAAAAGCAACAATAGCCGCAAACCTTGAAACCCGTTTTTTCATTCTCATAATTTTTACACCCCCTGCAAATTATTTAATCAAGAAGTATCACTTGATTACTCCAATCATCTAAGTATTTTACAAAAGGAATTCTAGGACCTTGTCCGTTTTTTCTTAAAGTATCCACACTTTTTTTAAAGAAGTTTTGGAAACTAGTCAGCTTTGGATTTACTTTAGCATTAATTTCAATCCTTTCATCATTATTAAAATAAATAATGGAATTTCCTTCACTTATTGCTTTATTGTTTGATATATTCTGTTCTACTGCAAACTTTAGAGCAGCAATTGTATTAGGACTTTCAAGGTGACTTTTCACTTTGTCATTCAAAGCATCAATTTGGGGGATTTCATCACTTAATATCTCATTCATTGCAATAATCTGCGCTCTTGAATCCGTTAAGCTAGGCTTTGTGGAACGTAATTCAATTTTCCTTTCCTCAATTACATCTTGCAATGACTTCAGTCCATGGCTGGTAAAAAAAAGAGGACCATGAATAGGATGACTATCAAACTCCATAACTGCATTATTTATAGCATCATACACCACATCAGTTGCAGCTAAACTTGCTTGCTCTGCTGCATTTGTAGCAGTTTCACTGGCAAAAAAGATTTTTGAAATGTTAATAACAAAGAAAAATAGCAGAGCTGTTAAACCCAAAAGCCAGATTAAATAAAACGAAGCATTACCTCTTTCGTTATTCATAACTAATCACTCTGCTATTAGTAGACAATTCAAAAGGAATCCAAAAGAAACCTTTGCTTCTCCATTGGTCCGGAATAAAAACCAATCCCATTTCAACATTAATAGTAGTTGTAAAATCTCCATCTGTATCTATAGGTGAAAAATTAACAGATTGAAAGTTTATTAAATCTCCCCCGCCAATAATTTCACTTGCTTGATTGATAGCATCCTCTTGGGTTCCACCTGTTGAAACAACTTTAGCTGCTTCGTTCATTGCTGACTGAGTAGTTATAACTGAATACCCAAAAGCAACCGCCTGCCATAAAAGCAATAATAAAAAGAAGTAAAAAGGCAATATCCCTAGAAACTCTAATGAAATTGCACCTTTTTCATTATTTATTTTTCTCTTAATTGAAAAGAAATACTTTTTCATTTCGTGCAACCCCTAGACCTTCATCCTAATTAGGCTTATTCTCTTCCGCCATTTTTTTCAATTCTTTTTGAGCATCTTCTAAGTTGCCTTCATTTATTGAGTCCAATTGTTTTTCGATTTCCTGCCTATAATCTTTCATTCTATCAAAACGCTCTTTGCGCTTATCATCCAGGTATCTCCAGCTTTCTTTACTGATTTTACCTTCATCCCTTAAATGTCTAATGGTATACCTATAGTTATTATTTTCTCTTATATATGCTTCAGCAAAATCATTAGAGAAAAAAAGAATATCGAATTTTTGATCAATAAATTGACTTTTAGCATCCCTTTTTGCGTTATCTTTCCAATCTTCCCAAAGTTCAGCTATTTGTTTTGCTTTATCTAATTCCTGGTTTAACTGATCAGCATTGTTTACTGATGCATATGTTCCTTTTGATGCTTTTGCTATTTCCATTAGTTGCTTTTGACCTTTATTATCAATATCAAAACCTAAAATATTTACGATTGGTTCAATATTAGAATCAGCTATTGTTTTAGCTGCTTTAATAGGATCCTCATCACATGTTGCAATTCCATCACTGACCAAATAGATAATGTTTGTATTTCGTTCACTATCAAAAGATTTTAAATCTTTTTGAGCTTCATTTAAAGCTAATGCAATTGGTGTCCAGCCGGCAGGGTCAAACTTGTTTAAGGAATCATCAAATACTTTTTCATTGTATTTTTGTAAGGAATAAACCAACTCAGAGCTACCACAAGATAATGCTTTGTCTGCATTGCTACCGCTTCCTTTATGCCCATATACTCTTAAAGCAACATTTGCATTACTAGGCAATTTTGAAGCAAACCCCTTGATTGAATCTTTTGCAAGCTCCATTTTGGTTTTATTTCCTATTTTCGCTCCCATACTTCCGCTGGCATCTAGTATGATTTCAACATTAAGATTTTCTTTAAAATGATATCTTTTGTCTTCTAGTTCTGGATTTCCAAAGGATTGCAATTTAATTCCTTCCAAGACTTCGTCAGGACTAGGATAATCTTCATGATAGTAAGAAACCATTGTAGCCCAATATTTATCCAACACCTCATCACTTGTGTTACTATTCAGTTTAGGAAAATCTTCAAAGGTCTCTAGTATTCGTTCTTTGTCTTCATCGTTCCCTCTAAAATCCAATCCAGCAAATTGACCTTTCGGATATTCTAAAATCTCTTCTAGGTTCTCAGAAGGCTTTGGAGCTTCGTTGATTATAGCAAGCTCTTTCTCACCGAGGTTATCCTCTTTGTTAGTTTCCTCTTGAGTCCTAGAAGATTTTTTCGGCTGATCCTTATTTTCATCATTCGTACAAGCAACTAGTAATATTGTAAATATAAAAAGTAAAATAAGTACTATGAATATTTTGTTTCTCTTCATAGGTGTGTGAGAGCTCCTCCCCATTTAATGAACAAGCAAGTGAGGAAAAGATTTCACCACTTGCCTGTTTCAATTAATTATTTTCCTACTTGATCTTCAATAGAGCTAATAATGTTTTCTAATACCCCTTCAATACGACCCTTACCTGATCCACCAAGGAAAGTCGATACGATTCCTACAACCATAATTAATAACGCTGCTATCCCAAGCCATTCTAGAGATTGTGCACCTTTCTGATTTTGCAAAGCATCCTTGACTTTAAGATAAAGCGAAATACTTAATTTTTGCATTTGAAATTCCTCCTAATTGTTTTTTATATAATCTCTTAAGTAAAAACTTAAAAGTTGTACCTAATTTACTTCTGAAAAACTCCAAATAAATTATTATCACCCATGAACATGTTCATAACCATTAATCCACCTATTAAAAATATGGCGGTTGGCATAACTATAAAGGTAGTGATCAATGTGATTTTAGGAGAGGCCTTGGCTGCCTTTTCCTTTATTTGTTCTTGTCGGATTATCCTCATGTCCTCAGCTTGGATCTTAAATGTTGTAGCCACTGGTACCCCAAGTGTCATACCTTGAATAAGAGATTTTATTAATGTTTGGAATTCAGGGTTATCGTTTCTAGCTAATAGGTTTCGATAAGCTTTCTCGCGCTCAACCCCTAAATCTATCTCTTGGTTAAACCTACTAAATTCTTCTCGTAAAGGTCCTGAAAAGAATTTGACTACTTCTCTTAAAGCTTGGTCCAACCCTATACCAGCTTGCAAACTAACACTTACAGTATCCAGAAAATCTGGCAGGTCATATCTAAGTTGATCTTGTCTTTGTTTCGCTTTTTGCTTTAACCAAATTATAGGGAAGAAATAACCTCCAACTGGTAATAGAACAACACCAAAATTCGACAGCGGCAAACCTAATAATAAGAAGGTTATACCTAACCCAAAACCAATGAGGGCCAATACAATCTTAAGACCTTGGAACCTCTCTACTGTTAAATCTAATGGAAAACTAGATTTTTTTAACCAATCCTCTACTTCATGTGACTCACTAAACAAATCAATCCTTTGACCAATAGCGGAAAAATCATCAGCTTGTTTGGTTATCCGTTTTACAAGTTTCACAAAATACGAATCTTTCTTCCTTAAGTGCTGTTCTTCATAAAATATAGATTCTTTTATGTGTTTTTGTAATAATGCTTGCTTACTTTGATATTGATACCAGCTATATAACCCAATAAATAGAAATACCCAGAAAAATAAAATAGCAACTAAAATGATAGTATCCATAATTACACCTTAATGTTCGTTACTTTTTTAACAAGAATAAAAGTAACGCCTGTCCCCAGTATAAAAATTGTTCCTAAAATAATGCCGGGTATGGTAGATAACGGTTCAAGAAATCCATCAACAATTTGATTCATAATAAGCAGTAGTAATATTGGTAATGCTGGGACAAAGTATGAAATATATCTTTGTTCAGCAGTCATTGTTTTAATCGTTTGATTAAGAACTTTTCTTTCCTCTAAAGTGTTAGCCATTTCATCCAATACAGAGAATAAATTCCCTCCAGATTTTTTTTGAATAAGCAACGTAGCTATAAATAACTGGAATTCCCTAGATGGAATTCTATTCTGCAAGTCACGCATTGCCTTTTCAAAGTCAACCCCTAATCTAAGTTCGCTGGCAATCCTTGAAAACTCTTCTCTTGCAGGTGATGAGGCTTCTCTTGCAACCATTTCAATTCCCTGATTTATGGTCATTCCTGCTCTTGCAGAATTCCCTAGTAATCTACATACCTCTGAAAGTTGACTATTTAAGCGATCGTTATAACGATTTTGTCTAATTAAAAACAATAACCAATAGGATAGAGCTGCTGTAAACAATCCCAATAGAAAACTTATACGCAAAGGGACATCAAACAAATTTGTCAATAATACAGTTACTCCTAAACACCCAACGATCAACGCTCCTAATAATTCCGAAGCAGTTAATGGAACACTCGCTTTCTGCAACTTATCATTTATAGGTTTAGCAAGTTCAGTTTGATCGAAACGGCTTCCCCAAACAACAATTATACTTTTTCTTTTTTTAACCGGAAAAAACTTAGAAATTTTTTGCTTCAATTCTTTTTTTTGAGATCTGAACCCTAAATATTGATAAAAACCGATAATAAAAAGCAATACGGATAGACTAAACAGAATAGACGGTATCATTCGGTTTAACCTCCTTTGGCCAGAACATAGATTCATCAATCTTTATTCCGAAAACCCTCAGTCTTTCCAAGCATTTTGGAACAGTTCCTGTAGGTGTAAAATATCCTAGTACCTTACCATTCTCACCCATGCCGGTCCGTTTGAACTTAAAAATCTCTTTCATTTGAACCTTATTTTGTTCATCTTTAAATACTTCAGCAATGGAAACAATTTTACGATTCCCGTCGGATAGCCGCTCTCCCTGTACAATAAAATCCAGTGCTCCTACGATATATTCTCGTATAACCTCTGTAGGCAAGTCCATTCCTGACATGATTACCATTCCTTCAACACGGCTAAGGGCATCATAAGGTGAATTAGCATGGACTGTAGTCATGGAACCTTCATGCCCTGTATTCATAGCTTGCAGCATATCGAAGGCCTCTGATCCACGTACTTCACCAACAATAATACGGTCTGGACGCATTCGCAAAGCATTTTTAACCAATTGTCGAATTGTAATTTCCCCAGATCCTTCAACGTTTGGAGGTCTAGATTCCATTCCTACTACACTTGCTCTATCAAGCTTTAATTCAGCCGAATCTTCTATTGTTATAACACGTTCAGAAGGTGGAATCGCTCTAGCAAGTGCATTAAGTAATGTGGTTTTTCCACTTCCAGTCCCCCCTGAAATAAGTACATTCATTTTTGCTTTTATAACCGCTTGCAAAAAGTGAGACATAGACTCATCCATAGATTGAAAGTTGATCAAGTCTTCCATCTTAAAAGGATCTTCTCTAAACTTACGGATTGAAACAAGTGTTCCATTTAAACTAACAGGTGGAATAACAGCATTTACGCGACTTCCGTCATGAAGTCTAGCATCTACCATAGGAGAACTTTCATCAATTCTTCGTCCAAGGGGTGCCACAACTCTATCAACAATGTGTCTCACATGATTTTCATCTTTAAATTGAATATTTGTTTTTCTTAATTGTCCGTTTTTCTCTATAAAAACTTCTTTATGGCCATTAATCAGTATCTCCGTAATCTCTGAATCATTTAAAAGAGGTTCAAGAGGCCCAAAACCTACCGATTCATCTATTAGCCTTATAAGCAGAGCTTCTTTTTCATGTCGAGGAATAATCACTTTTTCTTCAGACATAAATGAACTGACAAGTTTTTCGATAGATAGCTTCATTTCACCTCGACTCAAACTTGTAAGTTGTTCTAAATTAGTTTCATGTAAAAGACGTCCTTTATAGTGTTCAACAAGTTTATCAATATACGGATTAGAGTATGTGTTATTTAGATTTGTTTTTTTAAGAGAAGGTAATTCTTTTTCACGTTTGAAAATAGACATATTTTACCTCCTTTCATTATTTTCGAAATAACTTAGCTTAACTTCGACAACACCCATTTTCTAATGTCCTTAGCTGGATGTGGAAGTTTTTTTTCATTAGGTTTTTTTTGCAATGGCAAACCTTGATTTATCATTGGTTGAACTGTTTTTTTATCATATCTAATATCAGTCACAACAGGTACCGTAACAATATCTTTAATATCCTTTAAAGTGACCTCATTTTCTTTTCCTGTTTTGTTTACGATAATTTGTAACCTTTCATTTACATCAATTCCTAGTCTTTGGAATAAAACTTCTGCATCTTTAAAAGCTCTCAATGAAGGTGTGTCAAGATTTAAAATGTAGTTAATCACATCAGATTCTTCTAAAGCTATATAAGTTTTGTCGTCCACATAAGAAGGAAGATCTAAAATTATAAAATCATAACTACGTCTGCATGCCCTAATTAACTTTGAAACGAAACCTTGCGTAACGCTTTCTGCTATTTCAGCATCTTTTGGACTTAATAGTATTTCTAATTTTGAATGGCTTTCTTTTTCACTAACATTTTGTATATGGGATTCATTTAACTCCTCTATTACAGGATTTAAATCAATTAAGGAACGTGTGCTCTCAATACTGAGATAAGTTTCAATACCGCCAAATTGCAGGTTAAGGTCAATCAATAGTACTTGGGCAGTAGATTCTAACTTAAGTGTCTGGGCAAAAGAAGTAGCTACAAATGTCTTTCCGCTCCCACCCTTTGCACTATAAAAAGAGATTACTTGCCCTCTACCTCTTTTAAATGAAGCATTATAACCTTCTTTAACATCTGTTTCATTGGTTTCTAGCCTTTTGATAATAGCTTGAAGCCTTTTTTCGAATAAAGAAATCTCATCTGGTATAACAAAATAATCAATTGCTCCAGCACGTATTACATCACGCAATAAAATAAAATCCTGGGATTCTGTTAGTAACAATATTGGACTTGAATTTTCAGCATGAATACTTTGAACTAATTCTACAGTTGAATCATCGGTTTTTATGATGATAATAATATCAGGAGCTAATCTATCCAATTCCTTTAAAACTTCATGAGAATTTACAGTTTCTACTTTTATAAATTGTTCGGAGATAAAATGAATTTGGTCTGATAACTCCGAATTATCACTGACGATTAATAATTTTCGCTCTTGAAGCATTTTTAGTCCTCCATTATCCTTACAATAATTTCTATCTTACTGACCTGTAGGCTTTGCAGGTTGTTGTTTAGGGGGCTGCTTGGAATCTTTAGGTGGAGATTTTTGCTCTTTTTTTGCCGGCGGATCTTTAGGTTTCTCTTCTTTGGTCTTATCATTATTTGGTTTGATTTCTGCTTGACCAACATTTGCTTTTAAGACTCGTACACTATCGGCATAATTTTGAATATGAACTAATTTAGATGCATCTTTAACGGGTACTTCCAACGCAACTCCATAAAATTGTTTTTTTTCAGTTTTATATGAACGGCTTACTTTTACATCAGACATGAAGATTTCTGTCTTTGGCTTACCTTCAAATTGATGAGACACTATTATATCTACTCGATCTAACGCTTCTACTTCTTCATCAAAGCGTACCTTATCAGATCCATAGAGCATAACGAGTCTATTATCTTCATTTAACACACTTGAAGTTTCTTTAAGGATATTTTTTGTAATTATGTCCCCTTTGCTTAATGGTACCGTAGCAACCTTGTCCACTAACTCTTTTCTTTCTGTAATATGAGAAGCAGTAATATATCGATTCGGTATTTCTTCAGTAGTTACATCTTCTGGGGTTAGTAATTCGCGTGAAGGTACATTTTCTTTGGCTACATAAATAGCAGTCATTCCGCCTAATTCAGAATTAAGTTGACGTACTTTCTGTAGAACTAGAAAACCTGCGATTAGAGCTAAAAGAATAGCTAAAGTAATAAAAATAAATGCTCTGCGTTTTGACTCAATCATTTTTATGTATACCTACTTCCTAAATATGTAATAAAAGAATAATTTTCATATAATTTGTCAAAGTTTCAGATTTTTACTATGCCAAAACTATCATAGGTATTCTTTAAGAGTCAACCCTCTAAATCCTTTGTATATAAAGCTTTAGAGGACTTTTCCACAACCTTCTTACTATCCTCCTTATAATACGACTAATTTCGACATTCACATAAAATAAATATACTAGGATTTTTTTCATATTAAAAATACAATTTTAACCATTTAACAAAAAGAATAATTCCACATGCTCCTCATTTCAAAACCTTCCAAGCCTAAAATTTACATTTTTTTGAATAAACTAAAACTTCATTATAGGAAAAAAGAATCAAAAAACATAAAAACCAGCTATTTGATAATAGCTGGTTTTTGTTTTATTCCAGTTCTCCTATCCACTTCCAGGAATATTCATCATAAAATTGGGTTCCAGTGAAAGTATCCACTTTGAATTTTGCTCCTGGTTCAATCGTTATCTTTTCAGAAGTAAAATCTCCAACTCTTTCTCCATTTTCCAACAATTTAACAGATATCTTCCCATGAAAGGATTTTTTATTATTAAAATTCGCAACATATACTGAATGGTAGGTAGTTTTCTTTATTCCATGAGTTCTAATTGTTATTTTCAAGTTGTTAAAGCTTTCCTGATCTTGGTCTCCTTCACTTTTATATCTTTGTTCCATTTCATTGAAAGCACTCTTTTCTCTCCGGTCATTTCCCATATCTGTATAAACAACTACACCATTGAAAAAAAGCATAATTCCTAAAAAGACACCAATCCCCCAAATTTCTCCTCTTTTTCCTTCAGCCTTTTTCCTTTTATAAATACCAACTCCAAAAATTATAGCTAGAATTAAAGCCACTAAATTTCCAATAATAATCAACCATAAACTCATATAATGCCTCCTATTTTATAATTAAACGTATTTTTTTTGTAAAGGATTAATATAAATACGTGTTAATATAAAATCAAGTTTCCCAATAACTAAAAAATCCTCTCCAACAACTCCACACTATAATAAAACGTCACTAATGCACCTACCGCTAAATAAGGCCCAAACGGAATAGCCGTTTTCCAATTATATTTCTTCGCGAGCAGGCCTACAATGGCGATTAATACACCGATAACAGAGGCAATCATCAATGTCAGATATGCCCCCTGAAACCCTAATAAAAGTCCCAAAACACCCATCAGCTTAATGTCTCCACCGCCAATTCCGCCTTTTGATAAAATGGCGAGCAGCAGCAGAAAACAAAATCCGAGCAATCCTCCTGCAATTGCATCCAGCCAGCTTCTATATTCAAACAAGACCTGCAGCATCAAAAACCACACAAAAAAGACGATTAATACTTTATCTGAAATAATGAAATACAATAAATCCGATACAAAAATGATCGCACACAGCAAAATGAGGGAGCATGCCAATAACAGATCCACTGAGAAACCATATTTCAAATAGGAAAACGCGTATAAGCCTCCCGTTGCTAGTTCTACGAATGTATAGATGACAGGGATGCGCTTCTTACACGTCCTGCATTTGCCGCCTGTGACTAAATAAGAAATGATTGGGAACCGTTCATACCAAGACAGCTTTCTTTCGCAATGGTCGCATTGTGAGCGTTCTACGCCCATTACCTTCATTTTCTTTGGCAGGCGATAGCCGACTACACTGCCAAACGAAGCTAGTACCGTTCCTAAAATAAAAAACCACACACTCCACCACATTTCCATTGCCCTATCTTCTCCTTAACGCTCAATCTGCACACTATTATAATGAAGAAATGAATGTTTTGCATCCTTCTTCCTTAACGTTATCGGCTTATTTTTTCGTTTATCCTCCTGAAACACAAAAAAGGAATGCCCGTTTCCGGACATTCCTGCTATTGATTCTCTCTATTCCACTAAGAATACAAAATAACTGATAAAGACTACGAACAGAACCCACATGATTGGGTGAATTTCTTTTACACGGCCTTTTACAGTCATCGTTAATGGGTACATAACGAATCCAAGTGCGATACCTGTTGCGATGCTGTATGTGAGCGGCATTGCGATCAATGTTAAGAACGCAGGTACTGCAATTTCTAAACGGTCCCATTTGATTTTGCTCAACACAGAAACCATTAACACACCGACGATGATCAATGCTGGTGCGGTTACAGACGGTGTAACGACAACTAATAGCGGTGAGAAGAATAAGGCCAATAAGAATAGTGCACCTGTTACAACAGATGTGAAGCCAGTTCGTCCTCCTGCTGCTACACCTGATGCTGACTCGATGTAAGCTGTAGTTGAAGATGTTCCAAGAACGGCTCCTACTGCGATTGCTGATGAATCGGCAAGCAACGCTTTACCTGCACGAGGCAGTTTGTTGTCTTTCATGATACCTGCTTGATTAGCAACAGCCATAAGTGTTCCCGCTGTATCAAAGAAATCAACGATAAAGAATGTTAGAACGACGATCATCATTTCGACAGTGAAAATTTCATGAAAGTGACTGAATGCTTGTCCGAATGTTGGTGCAAGACTTGGGATAGCGCCAACGATTTTATCAGGTTTATCGATCAGACCAGCGAAAATTCCTACAACTGCTGTGATGACCATTCCGTAGAAGATTCCTCCACGTATGTTTCGAATCATCATAAGGATGGTTACGATGAAGCCAAAGATCGCAAGCAAAGTTGCACCTTGTGTTAAATCACCAAGAGATACGAGTGTTGCCTTATTTTGCGTGATGATTCCTGCGTTTTTTAAACCAATAAAAGCGATAAATAGTCCAATACCTGATGCTGCTGCAAATTTTAAATCTTGAGGGATTGCATTGATGATTGTTTCGCGAATCTTAAATAATGTTATAAAAATAAAGATAATACCAGACATCAATACCCCTGCAAGTGCAGTCTGCCAAGGAATACCCATGACTAAAACAACAGAGTATGCAAAGAATGCATTAAGCCCCATACCCGGTGCTAGTGCGATCGGATATTTTGCAACGATTCCCATGAACAATGTTCCGATTGCTGCAGCAAGTGCCGTTGCTGTAAATACGGCTCCTTTATCCATGCCAGCGTCGCCAAGAACCATCGGGTTAACGAACAGAATATATGCCATGGCAAGAAATGTCGTTAAACCGGCTGTCGCCTCTTTTTTATAGGTTGTATTAAATTCTTTAAAGCCAAAATACCGTTCCATCATTCTTTTCCCCCTATACACGCCTACGATAAAAAAACAAAAGACCCAAGGGACTAGCCCTTGGGTCTGAATACGAAAAGGTTAAAGAAAACCGTACATATGCAAATGAAATCCACACATGTAACTATTTCAATAATCCTCCGTAGTCAGACCATTTACGGCAGTCTGGTAGAAACTTTCGGGCCATATCCCCGATATTATACGTAGGAATTTCATTTATTATTATTTTACATTTTGAGTATAGGTCGAATCTTGTCGTTCGTCAAGCACTTTTCCGAATAATTATTTGTTATTTTACTATAATCGTTCGGTTTTCAACTATTAGCCTATTCCCACTCGATGGTTGCAGGCGGTTTAGAAGTAATATCATAGACTACACGGTTGATATGATCTACTTCGTTTACGATACGAGTAGAGATTTTCTCTAATACATCAAACGGGATACGTGCCCAGTCAGATGTCATTCCGTCGATTGATGTTACTGCACGGATACCGATCGTGTAATCGTACGTACGAGCATCACCCATAACTCCAACACTTCGGATATCAGGCAACACGGTGAAATACTGCCATACATCGCGGTCTAACCCTGCATTCAAAATTTCTTCACGAAGGATCGCATCAGATTCTCGAACGATTTCGAGTTTCTCGTCTGTAATCGCTCCAAGCACACGGATTCCAAGACCTGGCCCTGGGAAAGGCTGGCGCCAAACGATATGCTCAGGAATACCAAGCTCGGTTCCTACTTTACGCACTTCGTCTTTGAAAAGTGTGTTAAGAGGTTCGATCAGTTTGAACTGCATATCTTCAGGAAGTCCGCCAACGTTATGGTGGGACTTGATCGTTTGAGCTGTTGCAGTTCCGCTCTCTACGATATCTGTATAAAGTGTACCTTGTGCAAGGAACTCGATGCCTTGAAGCTTTGATGCTTCTTCATCAAATACGTAGATGAATTCATTACCGATAATCTTACGCTTTTTCTCAGGATCAGAAACTCCTTCAAGTTTGCTTAAGAAACGTTCTTTTGCATCTACTTTGATGATGTTAATGTTGAAACCTTCGCTGAATGTCTTCATAACTTGTTCTGCTTCATCTTTACGAAGGAGTCCATGATCAACGAAAATACAAGTAAGTTGATCACCGATTGCTTTATGAACTAGCACGGCTACTACGGAAGAATCGACTCCGCCTGACATCGCGCATAGTACTTTTTTGTCTCCTACTACTTCACGGATCTTTTGAACTTCGTCTTCGATCCAGTTTTCCATCGTCCAGTTGCCTTCACAGCCGCAAACAGATTTCACGAAGTTATCTAAAAACTCGATTCCGTATTCGGAATGGCGTACTTCTGGATGGAACTGAACGCCATATAGCTGGCGTGAAACATCGCTCATTGCTGCAACAGGGCAAGACACGCTTGTTGCATCTGTAACAAAACCTTCAGGTGGTGCAACAACAAGGTCACTATGGCTCATCCATACAACTTGCTGCTCTGGAAGGTTTTCATAAAGTTTGTTTGTATTTGTGATGTTAATTGAAGCTTTACCGTATTCTCGGTGGCTTGCACGCTCAACTTTACCGCCAAAATGATGGCTCATCAGCTGCATACCGTAGCAGATACCAAGCACAGGGATGCCTAGATCAAAAATGGCTTCATCACAAGCTGGTGATCCTTCTGCATAAACAGAGTTTGGCCCTCCAGAGAAAATGATTCCCTTTGGATTCATCTTTTTTATATCTTCCGCAGTGGTTGTATGCGGATGAAGTTCGCTGTATACTCCTAAGTCACGGATACGTCGTGCAATCAACTGATTGTACTGTCCACCGAAATCCAATACAACGATCAATTCACTCATTACGTGCAAGTCATTCGTTTCGTGCATGTACTCACCCCATCTATTAATATCAGCTATAGTATCCGTCAGCTTGCCCTACTTTACACACTATTAAAAGTAAAACAAAAAGAATTCCACCATTGTTTTCTACATAAAAAACAAAGGCAGAATTCCTTAAATAGCTATAAAGAACCCTGCCTTCATAGTCAGGTTGTTAATGGCAACCCGGTAGAGACTCTCGAACCTTATTATCGAGGATATACGAAGGAGAATATGATCTGACGCTATAATCTTAAAGACATAATAACAATGCCTTCTATAGCGGTCAAGGGCGGATCCTTTTAATTAAATTTTCCCACAATTCTTGATGCAAATCGCTCCACAGATTGGTCTGCTTTTTCGGGCTGAATTGAACCCCTTCATATGCTTTCGCTAAAATTCTCATATCTTTTGTATCGAGGGCTCGATCGACGTAAAGAGCGTATTCCCTTAGCGTGAAAGCAGGCTGTCTTTTAATACCGTAAATTTTCAGCAGCCAAAGTAGTTTTTCAAATGCTTCCTCAAACGTTTCTGATCCTGATTTACGTTTATACTTCCAAATCATATATTGACGAAGCCATTTTTTGCGGAACAAATAGGCGAGTCCTGCAAGGATTAGCATGAAAACAATCAATCCCGCTGCTGTATAGCCTGCAGTTTTTAAAAAGGAGCCTGAACTTGTATTTTTCGCTGAAGCAGATTTTTCTTTGCTTAGATCTTTCTCAGGTTTGTCCGGCTGATTAGGTGCTGCTGCAGCTGGTTTGGATTCTTGTGTATCCTTTTCTGGCTTAAACGGATTGTCAAAGCCTCGTGTAGGCTCAAACGGCACCCATCCGATTCCTGAGAAGTACACTTCTACCCATGAATGGGCATTCGCGTTGGTTACCGTGTATTCACGAACACCGTCCTCATTCGTACCCTCAAAAGTTCCAGGTGTAAAACCTTTCACCCACCGTGAAGGAATTCCGATTGACCTCAGCATCACGACCATGGAAGTTGAGAAGTTGTCGCAGTATCCTTTTCTCGTTTCAAAAAGAAATTGATCTACATAATCTTCGTCATCTTTAGGTACGGCCACCTCAATGGTGTTATACCCATATGCTTCTTTGGCAAAATAACCTTCAACCGTTTTAACCTTGTCATAGATCGTCGGCTGGTTGGCTGTGATAGTGGCAGCTAGATCTTTGACTCGTTTCGGCAATGTTTTTGGCAGCTGCAAATAGGGTTCGTTAATGTATGGCGGGTATGAATTGGTTGATTCTTTTAGCTGAGCTTCTTTTAAAACAGGAAGCTGATAGTTCATCACATAAGAAGATAGCTTAACTTCATCGCCATTTTGGAACGTTGAGATTTTCCCTTTTACCCCATCTAACTGATAGACGGTTTCAGGGTCAGCATCAATTTTCGTAAGCTTACCTGGAATCATAAGGAACGGATACGCTTTCCCTTTTTCCGCCTCAATTCTAGCTGTATTGTCTTTCATCTCAAGTCCTTCTTCCCAGATTTTTGTATGATCTGTCTGTGCGGAAGGCTGATTTGCATCCACCGGTATAGCGGTCGTCGGGATTTTATTTTCCCATCCTTTTCCTGTGTAAAACTCCTTCGTTTCAATTCTCCAATAGTGCCTCGCGTTATCGTACGATTTAAATATAGGGGTATAATCAAATTCAAACGGACCGCCTAGTTGGCTGTCATTTTCACCGTACCCGATTTTCGCGATTCCTTTCCCTTTTCCGCCTTCTCCCACATCTTCTTTTCCAGACATGTTCTGAATGAACGGAACCGGATCAGGCCATATAGGAGAAGCTTTCGGCGCTATGAACCCCAATGCCGATGACAATGCGATAACCCCTGAAAGTGGTGCGACCCAAAGAACAGGGAATTTTCCTTTTAACAGTGAAAACCCTTCTGTTTCAATCAGTTTCATCATTCTTAAAATTCCAATTAACAGAAGTCCGATGAATACTGTTCGGATGATCGCAAATTTTGCATCATAAGCCGTAAACGTATCTAGAATGGAAATGTAGATTACGGTGATTAAAAAGAATAAGAAGATCCGTCTCGTCTGGATCAGCCAATAATGCATCAGGTAGCTCACAAGCCATAAAAGAATAAAGAAGAGCAAAGACCGGCTGAGCGAAGTCATTTCATTCCAGTTCTGATTTGAAAGTAACGTTAAGTTATAGCTCATGTCCTCGATTAGATAGGGAACCCACTTGAATGATAGAAATACGTCAACGAAATAAAGGGAATGTAACGCATACAATAGGGCACCAAGCTTTACCGGAAAGGAAATCCAAAACGGAAGCTGAAAGTACGTGACGATGAATAAGAACATGGTGTACATCACAAAAATGTTTACATCGTTCGTGGTCGTGATATCTTTTAATGGTCGGAGCCATTCCCAAAGCAAAAGGAACCCAAGACCATAAAGGACAAGTATATGCAGGGTGGAAGGCTGTTGTTTAGATTGTTGCATACATGCCACCTGCCTTCAGTGATTCATTAAAGTCCGAACCTATAATCGGTGTTACTGGAACACCGCATTGTCTGATTCTGTTTATATACGTAAGTTCCTGGCCATGCAGCTTACCGTCTAATGCCAGGTAAAAGAAAATTACATTCGTTTGCTGCCTGGAAGCGATAAGTTCTAACGTTTTCATCGTGTATTCAGTTAAGTTAGGAGAGATGATCAGTGCTGTCTTCCCTTCCATATGGCCGATCATATATTCCTGCTTTAAGCGTTCTTCAAAAGATTCTTTGATCTCTGCTTTCACTTTAGCCAGTTCATGAAAAATGCGCCATTCCTGCTCAATTCCCATGTTCATCGGAATCTCCTTTCCTTTAAAAGGATGATACCCGATCGAACCACCTTTAGAGATTGAAAAGTGAACAAGTGAGGCTGCGAGCGATACGCCCCGTTCGAATAACCAGTCGTTTACGCCATAGCTTTTTTCGCAATGATCCAGAACAATCACAAAATCATCGTTCCTCTGCTGCTCGAACACTTTTGTAAGCAGTTTATTGGACCTGGCACTCGCCTTCCAGTGCAGCCAGTTCATCCTGTCTCCAGCTACATAGTCACGAACACTTACCGTAGACGTATAATCTGAAAACGAGCGTTTTCCCACTTTTTTCATACCGGTTTGTAGCATCTTTCCACTTTCCCAGCGTTCAATCTTTTGATATTGCGGATAAACAAAAATTTGATCCTTTGCCGATACTCTCGTCGTTTTTAATACAAAACCGAAGATGTCGCCCGTTTTCACCATGATTTGGTCAAATTTAAACAACCCGCGCGGTGCAGGGGAAATGGTATACGAGTATTCAAGGGTTTTTCGGAACAAAGGAAACATCAAGATTCGGGATTGTATTTGATGCGTGTTTCCTTCATAGCGGGTTTCCCGTAGCAATGCTTCCGGCAGCACGTCCTCTAATACGACGTAAAATAGAGGAAAGCTGCTGCGGCGCGTCACCCTTATCGTAATCTGAACTTCTTCCCCGGCCATCAATTTTTCTTTTGATATGATACGCTCGATATTTAGCCGTTGAAGGGGATAGAACGCCATCGCAATAGAATATAGAACGAGCGGCAGAACGCTGTAGAACAAAAACCAGCTAACAAATCCGCCTTGAAACATCGCAAAAGAAAACGTTACGAACAGTAAAAAGATAATCCCTGAAAAACCTAACGCCGTATTATAACGCTCCCATTTTTTTTTGAGAAATGCTATCATCACGCATGCTGTTCCTTATGAATAGGTGCAGGAACACGGCTTAAGAGTTCTTTGATCACCTCTTGGGCAGTTACACCTTCAAATCGGGCTTCAGGCTTTAACAGCACACGGTGCACAAGTACAAACGGTGCCAGATATTTTACATCATCAGGAATTACGAAATCACGGTTCATTAAGAGGGCATAGGCTTGTACAGCTTTTAAAAGAGAAAGTGACCCACGAGGACTTACTCCTAATTGAACGGATTTGTGGTTACGTGTACGGTTAACCAGATCAACGATATAGCGTTTCACCGAGTCAGATACATAAATGTTCTTAACGGCCGTTTTCAGTTCAGTAATCTCTTCTGCTGATATCGCTGACTTCAATGAGTGAATGGGGTGTTCATTTCCGATGACATTCAGGACATTAAACTCTTCCTCTGGGGTTGGATAACCCATCGTGAGTTTCATTAAGAATCGATCCATCTGTGCTTCTGGAAGTGGGTACGTTCCCTCATATTCGATAGGGTTTTGTGTCGCCATCACTAAAAAAGGATCAGGCAGGATGTGAGTTTGTCCATCCACCGTCATACTCATCTCTTCCATGGACTCAAGTAAAGCGGACTGAGTTTTAGGTGAGGTCCGGTTGATCTCATCTGCTAAAATTACGTTTCCGACCAATGGACCTGGTCTGAATTCGAAGCTCATGTCTTTCTGGTTATATATAGAAACTCCCGTCATGTCAGACGGCAATAAATCAGGTGTAAACTGAATACGGTTGAACGTTAATCCTAGGGATTTGGCGATAGATCGAACCATCATGGTCTTACCTACACCAGGTACATCTTCTAGCAGGACGTGTCCCCCAGCTAACAAGGATACAAGCGTTAATTCTGTAACTTGCTTTTTACCCACCATAACTTTTTCAACATTTTTTATGACGTCTCGAAGCTGTGGATGATACTCAAATGAACTTTCGTTTCTACCGTTCATGTAAGACTCCCCTCTAACATTTCTGTCTCTCTATTTCTTTAATTGTATTTCTTCCTATTTAAATTCGCATCGTAGAATGTATATTCCTTGTTTATTTACAAAAAAAGATGCACTGCTTATGCAGTGCACCTCCAATCTTTTATTCCTCATCATTTGAGTTTTTGAATTTCTTTCCATCCAAGTCATGATGCAAAGTTGGAGCCGGAATTTCCGGATTAGGTATATTCCCTAACGGTACTGGGTCAGCTTCATAAACGTAATCTCCAGTTCCGTCTGGTGCGCTTCCGGTTGCCCATAACCCTTCTGCGGATTCCTGACCTTCTGAGAGGTTCCAAAACTTATAAGCTTCAGGTTGAGATTCCAATTCTGCTTCTGGCGGGAAAGATGCAGGGACCACTACACCATTCTTTTGTTCTAATTCTTCAATAGCTGCCATCCATTGATACTGGTGATAACGATCTCGCGCTAACATCTTTCTGAATGCAGCTCGTACACCTTCATCTCGAGTCATGTGATACAAACGAGCTACTTGCAGTCGCCCTTGACTCTCAGCGTGTAGGTTTGACCTCATGTCTGCAAGTAAGTTTCCGCTTGCTACAATATAAGATCCATTCCATGGTACACCATTTGAGTTAGTCGGCAATCCACCAAGGCCGCTGACTAGTAAGTGCTGCGGGTTGACTCCACCCATGATCGCAGCTGTTACAGGATCTTTCGCTGCTTTTGCTTGATCATCTGGTGAAGCACCGTCTAACAGTTGGCTGATCATGGCACACAGCATTTCTACATGCCCGATCTCTTCTGTTCCAATATCCATCAGCATATCTTTGTACTTCTCTTCTCCACGACAGTTAAAGCCTTGGAACAAGTATTGCATCATAACCGTCATTTCTCCAAACTGGCCACCTAAAACTTCTTGAATCTGTTTAGCAAGCTGTGGGTCTGGACGATCTACCTTAATATCAAACTGCAATTCTTTTTGATGTCGAAACATATGGAACCTCCCAGTAATAGATTTTTGCGTCACTTATCTTTTCCCAACATCCATTATTTGAAACAAAAATATGGATGAAATAGGTATCAAGACCTAGTACTCATAGAAATACAAGGCTTTGGAGGCAAAAAAAAAGGAGACTCCTATGAGTTTTTACTCTTAGAAACCTCTACAGCGAAAAGGAAAGTATATAAAAAGCTAACCACATGAAAGCCTCTGATTTTGTCGAATGGTCCTCAAAAATTGTTGATATTTCTCGGGAAATGGTGAGACATATGTTTTAAATAACGCCGTTTTCTATGTATCGGGTACCGATATCTACGTAAATTATGTTTAACCCAGTTGTATTGTAACTTATATCGCCCAGCGATACGCCTTTACTCAGGCTACGTTTTTTATTTTCTAAAGAATGAAAAGAATCCACCTGTTTTATTTTTTGATTTTTGTTGTATCGCTTCTTCTAAACGTTTATTAAAATCATTTTGCAAACGCCACTCTCTTGTCTGCTCTTCTCGAATCTTTTGTAGCTCTTGTTGCAGCATTTCGCTTTTTTCTTTCTCTTGCTTCAGCAGTTCTTCGTAATGGTTCTTCTGTTGTTCCGTTAACTTTTCTATTTTAGCATTCGTTTTTTGTGCGGCATTTCCAACAGCAGAGCCAATTACATGATGATCTTGTTGAAGTCTGGCCACAGATACCTTTAGCTGTGACATATCGTTAGTCAGTTGAACGTTCATTTCGCGTGCCGCTGCTAATTCGTTAGCTAACATCATTAAGACTTCTTTGATCTGATTGGGGTCTTGGGGCAAATTTCCGGATATATCGGGTATCGCTACGTCTGTTGTGTTCGGTTCTTCTAATCGTTCCTTTTGCTGCTGCACCAGATCTTTTGCCGTATCGTCTAACGGTTTAGGTGTATCGCGCAGCGATATAAGCGCTTCAATATCGGACTGAACAAAAATTCGCCTGTCACCATCTTTTAAGAACTCATAACCGTTCCGCTCTAAGATTTGTCCATACTTTCGAACAGTTGGAGTGGCAATCCCTACTTCTTCTGCAACTTCTTTAGAAGAGAATGCCCGTTCATTCGGCTGTATATCACGTCTCATATCGGACCTCCTTTTTTTGTAATCCTAACTATATATTACTACGATGTATCGCTTTGCAAATGATAAATAATAGATGGACTTACTCTTTATAAGGTTCGAAGGTAATTTTAGTAATTCGTCTATGAAACTGGAATTAGTGATACGTTTATATCGGTTTTTTATCGGTACAGTTAAGAAAATAAAAAAGACTACCTCCTCCTTAGAAAGTAGTCCTAAAGGCCGAAACCCATTTTCTGAATCGTAAAGTTATAGATTTACTTTTTCCCTGCACAATTTTAGAACGGCGTTTAGTAGAACATTCGCTCCTTTTACACAGTCCTCATAAGAAGTTAACTCGTCTTCACGATGGCTGTATCCTTTTACGCTAGGTACAAAAATCATCGCTGACGGTATATAGGAAGCGATAAATTGAGCATCATGCCCAGCACCGCTATACATTCTATTTCCCTTATAACCTAAATCCTTACATGCTGTTTCTACTGCATGGATAACTTCTTCATCAAAATCAACTGTATCTCGATCCCATAATCGGGTTGATTCTATGAAACAACCACTTAGATTCTTTGGTAATCCCACTACCATTTCTGCTACTTCTTTCATCACTTCTTGATCTTGGTGCCGTGCTTCTAACGTAAAGGTAACTTCTGACGGAATGACTGTATGGATGTTTGGATAGGCATTCATACGTCCAATTGTATATACCAGCTTCGAATCCAAACTCTGCAGTTTTCTTTGCATTTCGGTAATCACATTCGCTGCAGTGAACATCGGATCTTTTCGCATATTAATCGGAGTTGTACCAGCATGGTTTGATTCACCATGAATAGAAATTTCATAGCATACCATTCCTAGCACACCTTCTACGACGCCAATATCTAATTTTTCACTTTCGAGCACGGGCCCCTGTTCGATATGCAATTCAATATAGGCACTAGCTTCTTTTAATCGATTTTCTTCTGGACCTTCAAAACCGCTTTCCTTTAAAGCTTGGGCAAAAGTGATCCCATTCTTATCGGTAGAGGCTAACATTTTTATTTTATCAAATTTACCTGATAAAACACCGGATGACATGAGTGAGGGCTCAAACCGTGCTCCTTCTTCGTTCGTAAAATTAACAATGGTAATCGGATAATCTAATTCCATGTTTGCATCTTTCAAAGCATAAACCGCCTCTAAAGCCGTTAATACACCCAGTACACCATCAAACCGTCCGCCCTTAACAACAGAATCTAAATGCGAGCCAATGACGATCGGTGGCACGTTACGTTTCCCTGGCATGGTCGCATACATGTTAGCCATATCATCATAAGTGACTGTCATTCCTATTTCTTCACATAACTCTTGGAATTTGCTCCGTGCAGCAATATCTTCGGCAGATAACGATAGTCTAGTGACTCCGTTGTTTTCTGTTTTACCAAACTCACTAAATAACTCAATAAATTTCTGCAGACGATTTGAATTACACTTCACCATAGTAGGAGGACCTCCTTCAATTATTGGGCTATTTTTTCTGCAACTTGTGAATTTTCATTTAGGATTAAGTTCTTCGTTACGAAACTTACAGTCAATCCTATTAAAATATTAATACCAATCGCTACAAAACCAATATTAATATCATTGATCGCACTTGGAATATTCGGGAACACATTTACTAGTTTAAACGAAGTAATCGCGTTGAATAGTACAATGGATACCCCTGTTAAAATGCCGGCAATAGCACCGTACTTATTCATTAACTTAGTACTAAAGAAGCTAAAAATCAGGGCCGGAACTAATTGAGTGATCAACCCATAGGACATGATATTTAAGATTGCTAGTGCATTTCCTCCAGTTATCGTGAACGCATAAGCAATTAAGATAATTAGTAATACAAATACTTTCGATACGACGAGTTGCTGACGATCACTTGACTCCGGCTTGATCAACTTATAAAAGCCTGTCATTAAACCAACGGCACCTGACATAACCATCACTGATACCGGTACTAACGCTGTTAATAGTCCCGCTCCGCCAACGATACCTACAAACCAAGGGTCAAATGTTTGCATCGTAATTCGCAATAGCGAAAGGTCACCTTCAGCTCCTTGTAAACCGGGTACTTGAATGATCGCCGCAAATCCAATAAAGAAAGCAAATAAGATTAAAATGGTGTATAACGGCAAAGTAATGGCATTTTTCTTTAATGCACGTTCACTTTTAGCTGATATTACGACGGTAAACGATTGTGGCAATAAATAGAATCCAAATGCGTTTAATATAATCGTTGAAACAAACCATGGAATACTATATCCTTCAGATGCAAATGTTAACGCTTCTGGTTTAACGGATTGAACGGCTTCGAACAACTGGGGGATCCCGCCAAAATAATGATAAGGAATATAAGTACCTAAGAATACGATAACAAATAAGATCATGATATCTTTTAAAACTGCATTCCAAGCCGATCCATGGATACCTGAGATCGTAACATAAATGGTAACGATCGCTGCACCAATCGTAGAAGCCATCAATGGCGAAATCGCTCCATAGGAAGCTTCAGATACAATGATTCCTAATCCCTTTAACTGAATGACAATATAGGGAACTAAAGCAATTAATCCAATGAACGCTACAACAAGTCCTAATGCTTTACTGTCATAGGATTTCAAAAAATATTGAGGCTGTGAAATGACATCGTGCTTTTTAGCGAAACGCCATATCTTTGGAATGATCCAATAAGAAAGTACATAAGCCAAACAAATATAGGCTGGAACATAGTAAGCCGCTGAACCATTGGAATACGCCCACCCGCTCCCTCCTAAGAAGGTAAACGTTGTGTAAACCTCACCCGCAATGAGTAAAAATACGAACAAGGTTCCAAACCCCTTATTACCAACAGCAAACTCATTTACGTTCATATCTTTTCCGCGAGTCGCACGAATCCCTAAGTATAAAGCGATAGCAGCAACGATGAAGATAATCAGTAAGGCAGCGTTCATTCTACTTCACTCCCCTCATTCTCAGGGTCTAGTTTATATACGATTAATAGAGTAACGGATGATAGGATCATCCATAGTACCACCCAAAAAAGTAAGAATGGCATTCCTAAAATATAGGGTTCGATACGATTAGCTAACGGCAGAAGAACACACAGTCCAATAAAAGGGATCAATAATAACAGTTGTGCATACTTTCTCACTTGCTTCACACTCCATTCCTAGATTTAGTTGGTTATTACTCTATGAAATGACTAGGTATGTATAAATGCTAGTTTTCTGTTCTACTAAAATAAATTTACTTAACCAGGAGATTCACTTTTTTGCTTGAAGACATCAGCTCCTTCTTAACACAAATCTATGAATATAAAAAAATATAACATAGCCATTTAACCTCCCGATATGAACAAAATGTAAAGAAGTTCACGGCTCCGTTTTACATTATGTTATATTTTTGTGTATAAACATTCATAATTCTATTGTTTTCTAGGAGGGTACATATGTCTTACTCGCTTTGTATTCAAGACCTATTTGATAAAAGGCATTTTAGAAAAGCAGAAGTGATTGCAGGATCTAATGGAGTTATGAACATCATTAAATGGGTACATATTCTGGAATCGAAAGAGATTAGTACTTTTATTAAAGGGAGCGAACTGATATTAACGACAGGCATTCAACTCATTCAAGAGGATGATTTTTTTGACTTTGTGAAGCAGTTAATAAAAAAGAAAGCAGCAGGTTTATGTATTGAATATGGTGATCACATTCGATCCGTACCTAAAAAAGTAATCGAATATGCGGATCAACATCAGTTCCCCATCCTCGCTTTTCATGAAATCGTACCTTTTATTGAGATTACGCAAGAGATTCATAGTATCTTGATAAACCAACAGTACGAGATGATTAAACGATTAGAGAACTACTCTCAAGAAATCAATAAGCTTACCTTAAAGGTAACTCATTATGAACATATATTAATGAGACTAAATAAGTATTTAAACGTTAACGTTGCCTTTTTCATGAAGGGTCAACAGCCTCTATTTATCCCCCAGGAAAAACAGCACATCTATAAGGATTTGAATAAGAAATACGAAAAAAATGAAGGGTCGATGTTTTTTTCAAAGTGTGAAGTAAACATACTTGAGGAACGTTACGGAGAAGTATGTATTTTTACAGAGAAAGGTACGATCAATGAGTTTGAATTGCTGGTATTGGACCGAACAGTGACTGCCTTATCTCAATACTTATTACGTAATCTATACATCGAAGAAAAACAAAACGTTCATTACCGTGCCATAGTAGAATCTTGGCTAGACGGAACCATTGATCACACCGTATTAACAAACTTCTTACAAGAACAACGGTTTACTAATCTGTTAAATAGCTCTTACTTCGTTTTAATCGATAAACTTAAATCTTCAAAAATTGATTTTGATTTAAACTACTATAAATTATATACACGCGGCATATTTGAACAAAATGGATTCGTTGTGTTCTTGCTTGAAGAAAAGCAAAAACTGGTGTATGTACTGGCTGATCTTTATGGACAAGATGTCAAACACCGTATCATCGACTGCATTGAAAAGATTAGAAGTTTTAGAAAGAGCAATAATTACATGGATCTGCATGTTACTACGGCTGTCGGACAAGTGACCACTGATTATAAACTCGTCCATCAAAGTTATGAAACGGCTCAAGATACTTTATTAGTCCGCAGTAACTCTCCACAACTCTCTTATTTTTATGAGGATTTATATATTCATCATCTCGTTCTTCACATGCAACGAAAAAAAGCACTAATGGATTTAGCAAAGAACTATTTAAAACCGCTTTATGAATACGATGCTAAAAACAATGGTAATTTGATAACAACCCTACAAGTCTATCTCCAATGTAATTGTTTAAAGAAAGAAACAGCAAAAAAGCTCTTTATCGTTCGGCAGACCTTGTATCATCGTCTCTCTAAAATTGAGGATTTAATTGGAAATGACTATATGCTTCCACCTAAACGTCTTGCCGTTGAATTGATGTTGCTTGCTACTCAATATGAATATGATTACCCTTTTATCGATTCAGAGGAGCTTTCCATAACCTAACGAATATTTTTTTGAATGGATTTTTTTGAATTTTTCGTTATTTCCTACAAAAGGCGTCACTATGTGAAACGGTTACAAATAAACATTTTACATTTTGTCTGATGATTACCTCTTTGAACTTCTTCACAATGAATGGAAAGAAGATAAATTTCTAATGGGGTGAGTCCAATGGGAGACGTTCATATTGCTGAAACGAAAGTAAATTTAGCTAAGACTGATGAAAAACATCTGTGGCATGCCATGAAACCCTATAATCCTCAATCTACTATGATTGTTCAAAAGGCAGAGGGAGCTTGGTTAACGGATGTAGAAGGTGTTCGTTATTTGGATGCCATGTCTGGGTTATGGTGCGTTAATGTAGGTTATGGAAGAGAAGAAATTGCTAAAGCAGCTTATGATCAGCTTTTAGAAAATAATTATACACCCTTAACAAACAGTCATCCTTCAGCCATCTTACTTGCGGAAAAGATCAGTGAACTGTTAGGTGGAGATTATGTTGTCTTTTTCTCTAACAGTGGTTCAGAGGCAAATGAAACAGCGTTTAAAATGGCTAGACAGTATTTCCAGCAAAAAAATGAAGGAAGCCGCTATAAAATTGTTTCTCGTTACCGTGCCTATCATGGCAATACGATGGGTGCATTAGCGGCAACAGGACAAGCAGAGCGAAAATATAAGTACGAGCCACTGGCACCAGGCTTTATTCATGTGAAAGCCCCAGATCAGTATCGATACAATGAAGATGAATTTATGAGGCCGAGTGACCTCCCTTCTGTTCAGGCAGTAGATGAAGTGATGACTTGGGAACACTCAGAAACGATCGCCGCGATGATTTTAGAACCTATCATCACAGGTGGTGGCGTGATTATGCCTTCCGATCAATATTTGAAAGGCGTTAAAGAGGTTTGCGAGAAACATGGTGCTCTCCTAATCGTGGATGAAGTTATTTGTGGTTTCGGACGTACAGGAAAAGCCTTCGGACATCAACATTATGGCGTACAGCCTGACATTGTGACGATGGCTAAGGGGCTTACAAGTGCATATATGCCTCTTTCAGCAACAGCCGTTAAAAGAGAAATTTATGAAGAGTTTATGAAAAACGGATCCTATGATTTCTTCCGCCATATCAATACATTCGGAGGTTCTCCAGCAGCATGTGCCGTCGCTCTGAAAAACCTTGAAATCATGGAACGTGAGGACTTATTTGAACAATCTACTAAGATGGGATCCATCATGATCAATGAACTAAAAGAAAAGATTGGTCATCATCCTTTTGTAGGGGATATTCGTGGAAAAGGATTGTTGATAGGGGTCGAATTAGTAAAAGACAGAGAAACGAAAGAGCCACTACCTGTAGATAAAGTCAATCAAGTGATTGCCGAATGTAAGAACCAACGATTAATTATCGGAAAAAATGGAGTGACTGTAGCAGGCTATAATAATGTCCTAACCTTATCACCACCTTTAAATATTACTTTAGAAGAAAAAGATTTTATTCTTACTCGTTTAATAAAAGCCATTGAAACCTTATAAATCTATATTCAATTTGCAAATGCCTGAGAGGAGAATAAAGGAATGACAAATTTAACTGAAGTAAAAGAACTTACACATTTTATTGGTGGAAAACGGATCAATGGCAAAAGCGGAAGGTTTTCAGAAGTTTTCAATCCGGCAACTGGTGAGGTCATTGCTAAAGTGCCACTAGCTTCTAAAGAAGAAGTTAAAGAGGCTGTAAATCACGCGAAAGCCGCTTTCCCAGCTTGGCGAAATTTAACGGTAGCCAAAAGAGCCGAAGTCGTAATAAATTTCCGAGGCTTGCTAGTGAAAAATAAAGATAAGATCATCGAATTAATCTGTACAGAAAGTGGAAAAACAGAAGAAGATGCCCTTGGTGAGATAACACGTGGATTGGAATCTGTTGATCTAGCTATTAATGCGCCTCATCTCATGAAAGGCGAATATTCAGTGAATGTAGGCGGGCAAATAAATGCTTATTCCGCAAAATACCCGCTAGGAGTCGTAACCGCCATTTCACCATTCAACTTTCCATTGATGGTTCCATTAGCTCAAACGAGTATGGCTGTTGCAGTAGGTAATGCTGTAATTCTCAAAGCCTCTGAACGCGTACCGATGACTTCTTTATATATCAGTGAACTATGGATAGAAGCTGGTTTGCCTGATGGTATTTGGACAGTCGTTAACGGAGATAAAGTAGCTGTAGATGAACTCTTGGAGAATCCAGCCGTCCAAGCTGTTTCTTTTGTAGGATCCACTCCGGTTGCTCGTTATATCTATGAAACAGGCGCCAAATATGGAAAACGAGTCGTTGCCTTAGGTGGAGGTAAAAATAATATGGTCGTCATGCCCGACGCTGACCTAGAACAGGTAGCCCATGCTTTTATCAGTGCCGGTTATGGTGCAGCTTCCCAACGTTGCATGGCTATCTCAACGCTTATGCCTGTAGGACAGGAAACGGCTGATCGCTTAGTAACGATCTTAAAAGAAAAGATCGATAACCTAAAAGTAGGTCCTCACACAGAGAACCCTGATTACGGTCCTGTTATTTCTCAACAAGCGAAAAAGAACATCTTAAAAGCGATTGATCGCAGTGTTGAAGAAGGCGCTACACTCGTTTGTGATGGTCGCAACCAAGACATCACAACTAACACTAAAGGCTTCTTCTTAGCACCAACCTTGCTTGACCACGTTAAACCGGGCATGGAAATTTACGAAGAAGAAGTATTTGGACCTGTTCGTAATATTGTGCGTACCGATTCTTTAGAAGAAGCGATACAGTTAATCAATGAACATGAATTAGGAAATGGGGTCACGATTTTTACGAATGACGGACTGGCTGCCAGAAAGTTAACTTCGGAAATTGATGTAGGAATGGTTGGTGTAAATGTCCCGATTCCTATTCCAGTAGGCTTTCATAATTTTGCTGGATTTAAGGGTTCACGGTTTGGAGAAGGACACATGTTTGGACCTGACCAAGCACGTTTCTTCACCAAAACAAAAGTAGTATCAGAACGCTGGATCCATCCGAGCGAGGAAAATGCGATGTCGTTTGCTTTTCCGAGTAATTAAAAGCTTATACTTTACGTTAAAGAATCCCACAGTCATGGTGGGATTCTTTTGTTATGGAAGTGGTTTCCTATTAATAATTTCAAATTTTGTATTTCCTATTGAGCGAAAAATAAGTATGATTAGAATATTATTCGGAAAAGAGGTTTTAGTCATGAGCACAGCATTTTCAATTGAAACAAATAGAACAAGAACATTAGTCATCAGCGCCCTATTTGTGGCATTGACTCTTGTTGCTACCATGTTCATCAACATAAAACTTCCGATCGCAGGAAACGGCGGGCTCATCCACTTAGGCAACGTACCATTGTTCGTCGCAGCATTTGTCTTCGGTAGAAGAACGGGTGCGATCGCCGGGGCATTCGGTATGGGATTATTTGATCTAATTTCTGGCTGGACGGTTTGGGCTCCGTTTACCTTTATTATCGTAGGCGCAATGGGATATGCAGCTGGTCTTATCAGTGAAAAAGTACCGGGTAAAAAAGCCATTGTATACTCGATAGCTGTTATTGCAGCCCTTCTAATTAAAATCGTTGGGTACTATTTTGCAGAAGTAGTCCTTTACGGCAACTGGATTATACCATTCGGTTCTATTCCAGGAAACTTCCTGCAGGTTGTTTTTGCTGGACTTGTTGTTGTACCCCTTGTAGCGCGTATCAAGAAAAGAATTCTTTAAAATTGAGATCCTGTATCGTATCGGTCTTACCGCTATGCGATATAGGATTTTTTTATGTATAGGAACCCCCTGAAACCTTTTATAAACCTGAAACAACTTTCTATAAAATGGATTTCAGAGGTGTGAAGATGAAAAGTGGATTTATTGCTTTAATTTTAATTTGCTGTTGTATTTTGTTTACTAGGTGTAACGTGAATTCAGTTAATAAGCAAAGTGCTCCTCTCCCTACTTTTCAGGAAAACAAAGAGATGCTGAAAATTACGGGCGAAGTAAACAAGACGTTTCACGAAGACAAGCCATTAAAATAGCTAGAGATGCAATACATTCTGCTGAAAGAATAACAGGCATTTTAGCTGTTACAAGACATAATTTTGAGATGAACCTTGTTGATTCAAATGGAGATAAGGAAATCTATATGCTGTGGTTACGAAAAGAAGATAACGGTGGCATGATTATGAATATCAAGGACACGCATACCGGTTATACGCTACAGCAAGATGACGTTGTTAAAATAAAAAGGCTTTTAAACTACTAATGCTTCAAATCTACAATAACTTCACCATCACACTTCACTCCTTTTGAATGTTAAAATAAAGAATACTTTTATGTTAGACACATAGAGATTGTTAATTTAAACTTGCAACAACTTAGGAGTGTTTAAAAGGATGAACAAAAAAGATATAGGTCAAATACGAAAACAGTTTAAAAAAGAGAATGATTTATTGAAGATCTCAAGTATTTTTAATGTATATATTACGAAAGAATCTAGTGAGATCTATCATCATGTGAGCCAGCCTTTTGAAATGTTGGATGCGGAGCAACAAGAGCTCTTTTTTAATAACTTCAAGAAATTATTAGGTGGAAATCTCGATGAAAAGCTCTTTGAATTAAAGTTTAATAAAAGTGCTGAAAACAACAGTCAGCTCATTCTTCATCAAGGACTACTTGCGAACGATACCGAAGACTGGAAAGAAAGAATGCTCCAGATTGTTGGCAAAATGCTTTCAGATCGACAATACGAAAAAGATATCGTGATCACTTTTATCAAGGGAGAGTATTATAAGCCGACGAAGCGCAAGAATGATGAGGCTGAGATCAGTGAACGAGATGCTGTTTACTCCTTCCCCTTTATTCTGTGCAGCATAAACAATACGCAGGAACCAAAAAAAGAACTGCTCTTTGATTATGTGGAAAAAGAGTTCAAGTACAACTTTGTAGTCGATCCGATCATCAACCTGAACGCACCGATTGGCGGATTCCTCTTCCCTTGTTTCAGCGATAACGCAGCAGATGTGAATCACATCCTGTATTCAGCAGGCAAGGTCCATGAACCTGATTATGATTTTATCGAGCACGTATTAAATGGCGAAGAGATCATGACCGCAAAAGACGATAAGATTGTGTTTGAAGAAATCATTAAAGACGTGACAGGAGATCAGTTGAATACCTCCACTCTCTCTAATGTGTATGAAGAGATCAACCGTATGATCGAAGAAAACGAGGAAGAAGAACTACCTAGATTAGACTCCAAAGACGTGGAACGTGTGTTAATGGCGAGCGGTGTTGAAGATATCAATCCAGAAAAAGTAGAAACAGCCTTCCAAAAAGTGATTGATGATCATAAATATGAGTTTAAAGCAAGCAGCGTGTTGCCGAAGTATAATTCCAAATCTATTAAAATTAATACAAAGGTTGCGAACATCGCCATCAGTCCGCAAGATTTGAGATTCGTTAAGCAAGTGCAGCTAAGCGGTAAGCGGTACCTCATGATCGAAGTGGAAGAAGATACGGTGATTGAAGGCTTTACGATGATTCCAGAGGCTTTTGGTGAGAAAGTAAATAGCTAATTCTTTGAAATAAAAAAAGCTTTTCACGAGTCATTAAACTTGTGGAAAGCTTTTTTATTTTTGGGAAAGCTGTTTTCATTATAAATTGAGGTTATATTTATTTAATAATAAAAAACCTCCCTTAAACCAAGTAAGTTTAAGGGAGGTTTTGATGTTTTGTATGACCGTCCAACGTTTCATACAAAGAGCTTTGGGCTTACATCATGCCGCCCATTCCGCCCATTCCCATGCCGCCCATGTCAGGCATTCCACCACCGCCGGCATTTTCTTCAGGCTTATCAGCGATTACTGCTTCTGTTGTTAGGAACATGGCAGAAACGGATGCTGCGTTTTGTAGAGCTGAACGTGTAACTTTTGTTGGGTCAACAATACCAGAGTCGAACATGTTTACCCACTCGCCAGTTGCTGCGTTGAAGCCGATTCCGATTTCTTCGTTCTTCAAGCGCTCAACCACTACAGATCCTTCAAGACCTGCGTTGTGTGCGATTTGACGAACTGGCTCTTCAAGCGCACGAAGTACAAGTTTAACACCTGTTAGTTCGTCGCCAGTCGCTTCTACTTTAGAGATCGCGCTTAGTACGTTAACTAGAGCTGTACCACCACCGGATACGATACCCTCTTCAACCGCTGCACGCGTAGAGTTTAGAGCGTCTTCGATACGAAGTTTACGTTCTTTCAATTCAGTTTCAGTAGCTGCACCCACTTTGATTACTGCTACACCGCCAGCAAGTTTTGCTAGGCGCTCTTGAAGTTTTTCTTTATCGAACTCAGAAGTTGTTTCTTCTAATTGAGCTTTGATTTGGTTTACGCGAGCTGCAATCTTCTCAGCATCGCCAGCACCTTCAACGATTGTTGTGTTTTCTTTTGTAACGACAACTTTAGAAGCTGTACCAAGCTGTGTGATGTTTGCCGTCTTAAGGTCAAGACCTAGTTCTTCTGTAATCACTTCACCGCCAGTTAATACCGCGATGTCTTCTAGCATTGCTTTACGACGGTCACCGAATCCAGGAGCTTTTACAGCTACTGCATTGAATGTTCCGCGAAGCTTGTTAACTACTAATGTAGCAAGTGCTTCACCTTCAACGTCTTCAGCGATCAACAATAAAGGCTTTCCTTGTTGTACCACTTGCTCAAGAACAGGAAGTACTTCTTGGATATTCGTAATCTTCTTATCTGTGATAAGGATGTACGGGTTCTCAAGTTCTGCTTCCATCTTGTCAGAGTTTGTTACCATGTATGGAGATGCATATCCACGGTCGAACTGCATACCTTCAACCACTTCAAGCTCCGTTGTGAATCCTTTAGATTCTTCGATTGTGATTACTCCGTCGTTTCCAACGCGCTCCATCGCTTCAGCAATGAGTTGTCCAACTTCTTCGTCCGCTGCAGAGATCGCAGCAACTTGTGCGATAGACTCTTTGCCTTCGATTGGTTTAGAAATCGCTTTAAGCTCTTCTACTGCAGCAGCAGTTGCTTTTTCGATTCCTTTACGAAGTACCATTGGGTTTGCACCGCTTGTTACGTTCTTAAGTCCTTCGCGGATCATAGCTTGAGCAAGAACAGTTGCAGTTGTAGTACCGTCCCCTGCTACGTCGTTCGTTTTGCTCGCAACTTCAGCTACAAGTTTAGCACCCATGTTTTCGAATGCATCATCAAGCTCGATTTCTTTTGCGATTGTAACACCATCGTTTGTGATTAGAGGAGAACCGAATTTCTTCTCAAGTACAACGTTGCGCCCTTTTGGTCCAAGTGTTACTTTTACAGCGTTTGCTAGCGCATCAACACCACGAAGCATTGAGCGGCGTGCGTCTTCACTAAATTTAATATCTTTAGCCATGTAAAAACCCTCCCATTAATTTTAAAAGTTAGTAACTTACATTGCTTTTATTTATGTAGCTTCATTCAGATGAAGCTTCTTAGTCTCTGAGATTAGCCTACGATCGCTAATACGTCAGATTCACGAAGAATCAAGTATTCTTTACCTTGGTACTTCACTTCTGTACCAGCGTATTTAGAGAAAATGATTGTGTTTCCTTCTGAAACTTCTAAAGAGACACGCTCGCCGTTATCCGTCACACGGCCCGTACCTACAGCAACAACTTTTCCTTCTTGAGGTTTTTCTTTTGCTGAATCTGGCAATACAATGCCGCTTGCAGTTTTTTCTTCCCCTTCTACAAGCTCAATAATAATACGGTCACCTAATGGCTTTAACAAGTGAAACACCCTCCTTAAATAGTTGAAAAAAATATTTTTATTAGCACTCTTTGCTAGTGAGTGCTAACTCCATTTCTAATAATAAATAAAACTTTAAAACTTTGCAAGTAAGAAATATCAAAAAGTTTTTCAAATTCGATATCCTCGCGAGTCATGCCTCTTCTATGTTAAAATGGGTTAGCATATATAGAGTAGTACTAGACAAGAATATGAGTGTGAGGATTTAAAGGAGAACTTAATTTGAAGAAAAAATATTGGTGGATCATCATTATATACATACTCATGCAATTCTCGGGTTACCTTGGAATTCCTCTTTTAAATGAACTTGGTGTTCCAAAAAACCAACTGTTTGGGATGTGGGGCACGATTAGTTTTGTTGCTGCTCTATTCATCATCCTTTACATGCTGATTCCTGAGATGAAAAATCGTCATCGGAATACAGAACGGGTGTCAAAGGGTTCCGCGATCTTGTGGTCAATCATCGGTATTTTTATGGCGTATGCCGCTCAAATCATTGCGAGCCTTATCGAAATAAACGTATTTGGGATTGAGCCGGGGTCTGAAAATACAGAGCGGCTTGTTGAGATTGTAAAAGATGTTCAATACTTTATGGTCGTTACCGCTGTTGTCGGCCCTATACTAGAAGAGATTATTTTCCGAAAGATTATTTTTGGATCGTTTCATAAACGATTTAACTTCTTTATTTCTGCTATGATCAGTTCTCTCATTTTTGCAGCTGTTCATGCGGACTTCAAACATCTCTTAATCTATACAGCAATGGGCTTTACCTTTGCATTTCTATACGTCCGTACAAAAAGACTTATCGTACCAATCGCTGCACACGTCGCGATGAATACACTCGTATTAATTGTCCAGGTTTTCCTTGCAGATAAGATTAAGGAAATGGAGCAACAGCTAGAAACAGCGCAATTGATTCTTGGAGGACTGTTATGAAGACATCACCATCGTTTATGGCATTTTTGTATTTCGTAATCGGAGTCATTTTTACGTGCTTAGCGGTTCATTACGCTAGAGAGTACGGAATGACAAGCTTCTGGACAATCATCACTATGGTTGTCGCAACATTCGATTTCGCAAATGCCGTCAGATATTTTGCATTGAATAACCATTTAAAGAGAAAGCGAAAGAAATAAAAATGAAACTGTCCTTTAAGGGGCAGTTTTCTTTTTGTTCTAAGGGACCATTCTTTTTCAGAAAAAAAGAAGGTTCCCCGTAAAGGTTCCCCCTCTTATTCGTTATAGGCTGATTCAACCTCAGCTTCTTTCTCTTTCACAAGAGCTTCCACTTCAGCTTTCATTCTTTTCTTGTATGCCGATCTTGATATGATGATGCTGATCTCATAAAGAAGCACTAACGGAAAAGTAACCATTAAGTGAGACATTAGTTCAGGCGGAGTGATTAACCCCGCAATAACTAAAATTCCAAAGTAAGCGACTTTCCTTATCTTCTTTAAGAAGTCTGGTGTCACGATCCCTAATCGGGTTAGGAACATAATGAGTACCGGAAACTGAAACAGCAATCCAAACGGCAATGTGATGTTAAAAAGAAAAGAGAAATACTCTTGAATCCCGTATTCTCCTTCCACACTAAGTGCTGTCGCAACATTGCCCATAAAGCTGACAACGAACGGAAAAAGTATGAAATAGGAGAAAGCCAACCCTGTTAAGAATAGCAAAAAAGCGATCGGGATATACATCAATGTTACTTTTCGTTCATTTTCATAAAGACCTGGGCTGATAAATGCCCACAGCTGATAGAGCACGACAGGAGCAGCTAATACACAGCCGATAAAAAATGCAAATGTCATATAGACATTCAAAGGATCTGTTAAATGAAAGGCGTTCATTTGAATATCTTTAGCGATCGGATCACTCTGCAAATACACAATCACATGCTTAGCTAAGAAAAATCCAACGATAAGAAATACAAAGAAAGCGATTAAAGACCACATGATGCGTTTTCTTAACTCACCAATGTGGTCATATAACGTCATACTTTTTTCAGAGTTCATAGAAAAACATCCTTACTTCTTCGGTTCTTCGCTTTCTTTTTTGGTGTTATCATCATCGTCCATAATGCCTTTCGTTGCATGCTTGAATTCACGCAGCGTTTTACCTGCCGCTTTCCCTAATTCAGGCAGCTTCTTTGGCCCAAACATCACCAAAGCGACAAGTCCGATTAAAGCGATACTTCCTGGTCCTAACATTTTCCTTCCTCCTTTAAGAGTAATTTTTCATAAAATAAACAAGTGACTGCAATTCTACGGCTAAATCGATATGATGTACGCGAATTTCTGAAGATAGGGTTAATCGCGCAGGCGTAAAATTCAAGATGCCTTTTACTCCCGCTCTCTCCAATTGATCGGCGATCGGCTGAGCAGCACCAACAGGGACGGTCAGGATGGCAACTTCAATTCCCCGTTTTTGAAGTACACTTTCAATCTCATTCGTATGGTAGATAGAAACACCCGCGATTTCTGTACCGATTTTGGATTCATCCACGTCGAATGCGACTTCTATTTTTGTATTGTTATTTTTCGTGAAATTGTAATGTAAAAAAGCCGTACCTAAGTTACCTACTCCAATCAACGCAACCGTTGTTGTTTCATCCTGATTCAGGGTCTTGCTGAAAAATGAGAGCAAGTAGTTAACATTGTAGCCATAACCTTTTTTCCCTAATGCTCCGAAATAAGAAAAATCTCTTCTTATCGTCGCAGAATCTACTTTTACAGCCTCACTTAATTCAGCAGAGGACACCCTTTGCTTACCTGAGGAAGATAGATTTTTAAGAAATCGGTAGTATAACGGCAACCTTTTTGCTGTTGCATGAGGTATTTTTAGCTGATCTTGGTTCATGTATGGGGCCCTCCATGTTAAGAAAGCTTATCTTCTCTTATTGTATCATACTTTGTCAGGGCTTGATGAACGTACAAAATCTCCATTCTTTCCGCCTGTCTTCGATACGAGATATGTAGGACCGATAATCATCCCTTTATCGGCTGCTTTACACATATCATATACGGTTAAAGCTGCAGCAGAAGCGGCCGTGAGTGCTTCCATCTCGACTCCCGTACTTCCCTTTGTCTTTACTCCAGCTTGTATCTTTAACTTGTATCCTTCTTCACCTTTTTCTTCCCATTCAAAGGATAGATTAACACCGGTCAAGGAAAGAGGATGGCACATTGGAATCCAGTCAGAGGTCTTTTTTGCTGCCATGATGCCAGCGATTTGGGCAACGGCAAGAACGTCCCCTTTTTTAAACTTGTTATCTTTAATCATAAGGAAGACTTCTTCAGATACGGTTATCCCGCTGACCGCAATAGCCGTTCGGTGTGAGGTTCCCTTTTCTGAAATATCCACCATTCTGGCGCGGCCTTCTTCGTTAAAATGGGTTAACTCTTTCATAAAACCCCTCCTCATGTTGAATATACACGAAACCGCTTTTATTGTCGTTATTTTATTCCTTGTAAATATTGCAAAACGTTGAACATTCCCTTTGTTGGCGTGAATCCCCAAACTAAGCTAAACTACTAGTAGATATATGAAAGATTAATAATGAGGGGCATTTTTCTATAAAGATTTGTTGTTTTAGCTTCTTTTGAAAAGTTGGTTGGCGTGCAAGGTACGAGACTCCTGGGGGATTAGCGGGACAGGTGTGGATGAGTCCGCCGTTTCCTGCGATCGGAAGCTCCTAAAAGCACAGACCGCTGGGGCGGCCCACCGCACGCCCCCCATGAAAGCGAGCATCTTGGAGCGGAAATCAGCACTTACAAGCTTCAAAGGTTAAACAACAGCCTGAATAAAAATCACCCTTTTTTGTTCATTGAGGTGAATCAAAATGATTATATTACAAGTTCAGGACGTCACGAAATCGTTTGGCGCTGACGTCATTTTATCTAATATAAAATTAGAAGTTCAAACAGGAGAACGTATCGCGCTCGTTGGTAGAAACGGTGCAGGTAAATCTACTCTTCTTCGTGTTATTACAGGAGAGTATTCGTACGATTCTGGTCACGTTATGATTCCAAAAGATGTGAAAACAGGCTACCTGGCACAGGATGCAGGGCTTGATTCTGATGAATCGATCTGGAATGAAATGCTTTCTGTCTTTGAACCACTACGTAAAAAAGAACAGAAGCTGCGCGAGATGGAGGCACGTAT
Organism: Fictibacillus phosphorivorans; assembly: GCF_023715845.1. Lineage (GTDB taxonomy): Bacteria > Bacillota > Bacilli > Bacillales > Fictibacillaceae > Fictibacillus > Fictibacillus phosphorivorans_D. Next base: position 9,220 of record NZ_JAMBOR010000024.1, on the reverse strand, counting down.
GGGCGATCCAGCAGTACTAGAGAATGCTTCTGAATATGAGCGTCTCTTAAAGGATTATGATGAACTCCAGGTCCAATTTAAAGATGAAGGCGGCTACCAATACGAAGCAGAAATTCGTACAGTTCTCCATGGCTTTCAGTTTGCGGATTTTGACAAAAACACAAGAATCAACACGCTGAGCGGAGGCCAGAAAACAAGGCTAGCCCTAGCCAAACTTCTTTTAACGAAACCGGATCTTCTTATTCTCGACGAGCCTACCAACCACCTTGATATCAAGACGTTAACTTGGCTGGAGCAATATTTGCAGAGTTATCCGGGCGGCATTCTTATTGTTTCCCATGACCGGTATTTCCTCGATAAGATTGTGACAACTGTCTATGAAGTATCAAGAAAACGTTGTTTCCGCTATACAGGAAACTATTCAAAGTATTTGGAAGAAAAAGCAGTACGTTTTGAACAGGAAATGAAAGAGTTCGAGAAACAGCAAGAACAAGTGGCGAAGCTCGAGGATTTCGTACAGCGCAATCTTGCGCGTGCTTCAACAACGAAACGGGCGCAGAGCCGCAGGAAACAGCTTGAAAAGATGGAGCTTAAAGAACGTCCGGCAGGATCGGAAAAATCAGCTACCTTCTCTTTTGATATTGAAAGGCAAAGTGGTAACGATGTGTTGAAGCTTGAAAATGTGAGTACCAGCTATGAAAAAGGTGCTCCGCTTTTTAAAAATGTAAATTTAGCAGTTACTCGCCAAGATAGTATAGCGATCGTTGGTCCTAACGGGATTGGTAAATCAACACTGTTAAAAGTGATCAGAAAACAGCTGCCGCTTCTTGAAGGTGATATTCGTTATGGCAGTGGTTTGAAGATTTCTCATTATGATCAGGAACAAGCAGATCTTCACTCTCGAAAAACACTGTTGAATGAACTTTGGGATGACTATCCTGAAAAAACGGAAAAAGAAATTCGTTCGGTACTTGGCCAGTTCCTTTTCAGCGGTGATGATGTGCTGAAACTCGTAAACGAATTAAGCGGTGGTCAGAAAGCAAGATTGGCCCTTGCAAAACTGATGATGGAAAAAGGCAATCTGTTGTTACTCGATGAGCCAACCAACCATCTAGATCTAGATAGCAAAGAAATACTTGAACAAGCATTGATCCATTACCCGGGAACGATTCTGTTCGTTTCCCATGACCGTTATTTTATCAACAGGATCGCGACTAAAGTAGTTGAACTGGCTCCCGACGGTCTTACAGAGTATCTTGGTGATTATGATTATTACACCGAAAAGAAGAACGAAATGAAAGCCCGGGAAGAAATTGCAGAACGACAAAAAGCTGAGCGCAATACAAGCGCGCCGTCTGCCGCACAATCGAATAGCACAAAGAATTCGATCGATAAAGAAGCTAAGAAACAAGACCGGAAACGACAGCGCCGAATTGAAGAGATTGAAAATCTTCTTGAGACACTTGAAAGTAAAATAGCCTTTGCAGAAGGTGAGCTTTGCAAACCTGAAGTATTTCAGGATTACGAGAAGACCCAAGAATTCCAATCACAGTTAGATACTTTAAACAGTGAGATGGAAACGCTCATGGAAGAATGGGAAGAACTGCAAAACAATTAACGAGTAGCTGACAATCTTAATTAAAGGTTGTCAGCTTTTTGTTATCCACAGGAAAACAATAGAACTTACAAGTGGATTTTCGACTTATCCACTTTATCCACAGGTGGTTGTGTATACATCATGTGTTTTGTGCACAAAATGAACCCTTATTAAAAGAAGTCTTTCCAAGAATGTCCACATTATCCACAGATATGTGTATAACTTGTCCACAAACAGCTGTCGAAAAAGGTCATTTAAAGTCGACAAGCAACTCTCCTGTTAATAAATCGAGGTTTTTATTACCAGCCTCACTGTTTTCAAAAAAAAGAGGCTAGCCTTAAAGTTTCTCTTCTTTAAGGCTAGCCTCTATTCACTATTATTGTGCTTCGAGATCCAGTCCTGGCACTCCGTTAAGTGCCATATCTGCTCGAGTACCCTTTTGATAAGCAACACTTCCTGCTGCAGCGATCATCGCTGCATTATCTGTGCATAAGTGTAATGGGGGAATGACTAAATCATACCCTTTATCTTTAAAACGTTCTTCCAGTGCTTTACGTAGCCCCTTATTTGCCGCTACACCGCCTGCTAGTAGAACTTGTTTCACTTTATATTGTTCAGCTGCGCGATATGTTTTTTCCACAAGTACATCTACAACACTTGCCTGGAAGCTTGCCGCCAAGTCCTCTGGCTTAATGACTTCACCGCGCTGAGTGGCATTATGAACCGTGTTAATGACTGCAGATTTTAATCCACTGAAACTAAAATCGAGTGATTCGGGTTCAAGCCAAGCTCGAGGCAGATCAATCGTCGGTTCACCCTCTTGGGCTAGCTTGTCGATATGCGGGCCACCTGGGTACGGCATGTTCAACGTACGCGCGACTTTATCGTACGCTTCACCTGCTGCATCATCTCTCGTTTCTCCGATTACTTTAAAAGTGCCGTGTTCCTCCATGAGAACCAACTCTGTATGTCCTCCCGAAACAATTAAGGACAATAACGGGAACGTCATTTCTTTTACAAGACGGTTCGCGTAGATATGTCCTGCGATATGATGAACCGGTACAAGTGGAAGCCCGTGAGCGAACGCAAAAGCTTTTGCTGCATTTACTCCGATTAAGAGCGCGCCAACTAATCCTGGTCCTTCTGTTACCGCAACCGCTGTAAGATCCGCTGGTTCAAGTTCCGCTTTGTTTAACGCTTCCTCAATCACGATCGTAATCTGTTCCACGTGATGACGTGACGCCACCTCAGGTACAACGCCGCCGAACCGTTTATGACTTTCAATCTGTGAAGCCACAATATTCGCCAATAGCTCAGTGCCGTTTTTTACGATAGCTACTGCTGTCTCATCACAGCTAGTTTCGATTGCTAATATAATTTCATCTTTTTTCATAGTTCCACCCACATTACTAACGCATCTTCCCCGTTATCGCTGTAATAGTTTTTTCTAATACCGCCTGCTTCAAACCCAAGCTTTTTATACAAGTTCTGAGCAACGTGATTACTGACTCGTGCTTCTAACGTCATTGTTGCTGCACCATGTCTTTTTGCGAGTAACATCGCTTCTTTCATCAGCTGCTCTCCTAGTTTTCTTCCTCTATACGAAGGAAGAATCGCAATATTTGTGACATGAGCTTCATCCATCACAAGCCAGATCCCGCAATAGCCGATCGGCTGAAAGTGATCTTCCATGATTAAATAATAAGCAAATTGGTTTTCAACAATCTCTCTGTAGAACGCTTCTCTCGACCAAGGAACAGCAAAAGAAGACTGTTCAATGCCAAGAATATCATCGATGTCACCTACCTTTGCAAGTCTATAAGTATATGCCTCTCCCATTTGAAACACCTACTTGCCTTGTGACTTCAGCCAGTTTACTTCTGCTTCGGCTAACTGAAGATAGCTTGGGGTAAAGGAATGAATGTCATCCGCTTCCCTTTGCATACCGATTCTTCCTAGCTCACTAGGCCGTGGGTTATGATCACACACTTCTCCAAATACAGCCTGGCTTCCTAATACTTCAGATATCGTCTCCTGATGTAGAGAAAGATCGTTTCCTACAAATAGAGTTTTTTTATCTGTGGTCTGTAGCTTTTCAAGCCAGTCTTTTAGTAAAATAATGCGGTCTTCCCATCGGTTCTTAAATTCACCGGAATCGGCTTGTCCATAAAGACCGGTAAATACCTGTGTACGTCGTGCATCAAATAGCGGTACAGTAAATCCATTAAAATACTTTCCGCTTTGTGCAAGTACTTCTAGACTTGAAACGCCTACGAGTTCTTTTTTCAACGTCCATGCGAGTGTTTTAGCGATTGTGACACCAATTCTAACACCTGTATAGGACCCTGGACCTTTTGCTACAACGATACGATCAAGTTCAGCAGGTTTGACACCCGTTTCCTTCATTAGCTGCTCGATTGCAGGCATCACGCGTATCGAATGATTTTTCTTCAAGTTCGTTATATATTCACCAAGCACTTTTCCTTCATCCATTACGGCAATCCCCATCACGAGGTTGGATGTATCTATTGCCAGTACTTTCATTGCTTAATCTCCTTAACGCGTTCTTCGTATCTTTCCCCAAGCGGAGTTATTTGTATTTCTCGTTCATCTTCACCCATATACGAGATGACGATTTCCATTCTTTCATCTGGCAGGTATTCTTCAATAAAAACCGCCCATTCTACCACACTAACACCTTCACCCGAAAAATACTCTTCAAATCCAAGATCCTCATCAGAGTCTTCCAGTCTGTACACATCCATGTGATAAAGAGGCAGCCGGCCGCTGTATTCTTTAATGATCGTAAAAGTAGGGGAGTTCACGGTACGGGTTATGCCTAAACCTTTAGCAAGGCCTTTCGTAAACGTGGTCTTACCTGCGCCAAGATCTCCAGCCAGTGTAAGAACATCACCTTTTTTTAGCACGGACCCAAGTTTTTGAGCAAAAGCCATCGTTTCTTCTGCTGACTTTGTTTTAAAATGATAAACACTCATGACTTCCCTTACCTTTCCCGAAAATGATTAAAACCTTGTTTTGTGATTTTTTCTGGCGATTCGTTTTCGTCTCGATGCAAATAAACTGCTGCCTTACCAGCTTCTCCAACTTTTCCGATTTCAAAAATCTTTAGAGAATGCTGTTCAAATTGCTCTCTCAATGACCCAAACTGATCTTGAGCTACCGTTCCAGTCAGAACATAATCTTCACCGCCATACAGCTGAAAATCCAACTGTTTATTCCTAGGATAACTCGCTAACCGTGAGCTGACAGGAATTTTGTTCTCTTCAATATGTATAGAGACCTGACTTGATTCAGCAATTTCATTGAGTTCACTCGCTAAACCGTCGCTGACATCGTTTAACGAGATTCGATGACTGCAAGAAGCTAATAGTCTACCTTGTTCAATATGAGGTGCTGGCATCTGATGCTGTAAAATCAGCTCTTTTTCATTTTTGCTATAGGAATGGTGTCTCGTGTTTTCAAGTAACAGCTTAAGACCTGCAGCAGATTCTCCGGTTACACCTGTTAAAAAGACAGAATCTCCTGGCTTCGCATTACTTCGAAGGAGACGTTTCCCTTTTTCTACTTTTCCAATAACGGTAACCGTTAATACGAGAGGTCCTTTAATAGAAACCGTATCTCCACCTATGAGATCTGTTTTATAACGTGCTGCGAGCTCGGTCATTCCTTTATAGATTTCGTTAAGCTCTACCGCGTTCCAGTCCTTGGATATGGCGATTGATACTAAGTAAAACTGAGGGATTGCACCCATAGCGCCTAAATCGCTTAAATTCACTGCTAATGCTTTATAACCTAATTGATGGGGTGATAACGTATCTCTTATAAAATGGACACCTTCCACCATTGTATCTACACAAATAACTTGATCCAATTCATTGTTTACTGACCAAAGTGCGGCGTCATCCCCAATACCCATCACTAACTCTTTTTGGTGAGACGTATTCGGTGTAATGCTTTTTATCCATTCGAATTCATCTTGAAGCATAATAACCCACCTCTTTGGTTAAATCAGTTTATAAAAAAGCCTTAGGATCAGATCGAACTCCTAAGGTATCATTGATATATTTTAAGTTTAACTTACTTTTAGACATAAAAAAACACGAAACCTTGTTTCGTTTTTTAAAAGTGGCGGACCCGACCGGGGTCGAACCGGCGATCTCCTGCGTGACAGGCAGGCATGTTAACCACTACACCACGGGTCCAGCTTATGTAGTTGAGTGTAGTCTTAAAATTAATTGGTTGCGGGGACAGGATTTGAACCTGCGACCTTCGGGTTATGAGCCCGACGAGCTACCAGACTGCTCCACCCCGCGATGATATAAAGTATTCGGATGATGTTTCCGAGTTTGTTATCTCTCCCTCTACAATCATAGTCATGATGTGTATCCGTCGAGACATGTCGTTGTGGTTTCGCTGAAGCGTATGCTCCATGATCCACCCAGAGACGTTTTAAAAGGTTGTTTTTTCAACAACTGTTTCGGACATTTATTAATATAACACGTTTATTAGTATGATGCAAGTCTTAAATAAATATTAGGGCACTGAAATTTTTCTTTTTCCAGTGCCCTTTGATTATGCAGCTTTTTTTGCGTTTTCAGGTCTCTTGTGAAACCCTTTAGCAAAGTAGATCGCTGTTAATAGAAGTAACCATATTGGCCCCACGATTAACGCGATTCGCGTATCTGGGAAGTAAGCCATGATTCCTACTACGAATATTAAAATCGCAAGTGCGATATATGATCCAAACGGATATAATGGCATCTTGAATTTTAATTTTGCTTTTTCTTCATCACTTAATCCTTTTCGGAATTTCATTTGTGATATCAGGATAATGGACCATGTCCAAATTGCACCAAACGTTGAGATACTCGTTACCCAAACAAATACTTTTTCAGGAACTAAGTAGTTGAGTACTACTCCAATTAATAGAACTCCAGCAGAAACTAAAACAGCTACTGATGGCACTCCTGTTTTACCTACTTTATGAAGCTTTGCAGGTGCTTGTTTTTGCTCTGCAAGATTGAATAACATACGGCCTGTACTGAAGATTCCACTGTTACAACTGGATAATGCTGCTGTTAAAACAACAAAGTTAATAATTCCAGCAGCTTGTCCGATTCCGATCTTTTCAAACGTTAATACGAACGGACTTCCTTGTGTACCAATTTGATCCCAAGGATAGATCGACATAATCACGAACAATGCCCCGATGTAGAATAATAAAATACGCCAGAATACAGAGTTTACAGCTCTAGCAATCGATTTTTCCGGATTTTTTACTTCTCCAGCTGTTACACCGATCATTTCAATTCCTAAGAATGCGAACATGACCATCTGCATGGACATGAGGATCCCTTTTACTCCATTTGGAGCAAATCCGCCATTTTCCCAAAGGTTGCTGATTCCAGTAGCAACGCCACCGTTTCCAAAACCAAATATAATCATACCTAAACCTGTTACGATCATTAAAAGGATCGCTACAATTTTTATTAAAGCAAACCAGAATTCAAACTCTCCATATGCTTTAATCGCTAATAAATTGACGCTAGCCATAATAACAAGTGCAGCTAATGCCCAAATCCACGTTGGTGTGTCTGGGTACCACATCTTCATGTAGATACCAACCGCTGTGATCTCAGCCATACAAGTTACAATCCATAGGAACCAATAATTCCACCCAGTTAAGTAACCAGCTAATGGTCCGATATAATTTCTTGCATATCTGCTAAAAGAGCCCGCAACTGGCTGATGGATTGCCATCTCGCCCAGAGCTCTCATGATCATAAACATAACTGCTCCACCTAGAGCATATGCAAATAAAATTGCCGGTCCAGCCATCTCAATGGCGGACGCGGAACCTAAAAATAAGCCCACTCCAATAGCAGCCCCTAGCGACATAAGCGTAATATGTCTTTCCTCGAGCCCGCGATGTAATTCTTGTTTCGGCTTCATTTTTATGCCTCCCTTGCTGTGTTTGATGAAGCGCTTTCACTACAGTATCATAACACGATTCCCCAAGAAGAGACAATTTCTTTTATATTACAGTTTAAAGTCCTAAAGCCTTATGTGATGCCGTTTTGAAAACTTCAATAATATCCTCTGCATTTTCGATTCCTACAGAGATTCTGATTACATTTTTATTGATACCAAGCGCCTCACACATTTCGGCTGGTAATGAGCGATGTGACGTTCCAAGCGGATAGGATACTGTAGTTTCTACTCCAGCTAATGTTGGAACGATATGCACCCAGTCAAGAGATTTGAAAAACGCATGGACATCGCAATTCTCGTCCAGTTCGATCGACACGATAGCTCCGTTCCCCTTTTCGCTGACAAACTCAGGGTAGTACACTTTTTTAATGCCTTTTGTGTCCTTTAGTTCTTCTGCTAGTGCCTTTGCATTGGCTACATGACGTTCCATGCGGACGCTTAGGGTCTTTAATCCTCTAGATGCCAGCCAAGCATCAAATGGTCCGAGGTTACAGCCAAGATGAACCATTTTAGACTTCGCTTTTGCGACTAGATCTTCTCTACCTACAACAACACCTGCTGTTACATCGCTGTGTCCATTTAAATATTTGGTTGCACTATGAACAACAAGATCAATGCCTTGCGTAAACGGCTGCAAGACAAATGGTGTAGCAAACGTGTTATCAATCATCGTCGTTAGATTATGCTTTTTCGCGATTTCGACAAGTGTGCCGAGATCTTCTACGCGTAATAGCGGATTTGTAACGGATTCCGAGTAGAGCAGTTTCGTATTTGGACGGATGTTTTTTTCGATTTCATTTGAATCGTTAAAAGAAACAAAGGAAGTCTCAATTCCAAAACTCTTTAAGTCATCGGAAAGAAGTTGATAAGTACCCCCATACAAGTCCTGGCACGCTACAATATGATCGCCAGCCTGCGCCACGGATAGGATTCCAATCAATATAGCTGAAATACCAGATGAGGTAACAACACCTGATGGAGCTTGTTCAAGCTGTGCGACACCTTTTGCAAAGTCGTCTTGGTTCGGGTTGTTCATTCTTGTATATAAAAAGTCATTTTTTCCGCGAAAATAATCTTCTAAATCATCCAAATCAGAAAAAGAAAAAGCAGAAGTCTGGTAGATTGGCTTTACCTTACTTACTGATTTAACATTGTTATGACCGCTTGCATGTACAGTTGATGTATCAAAATGAACGTCTTTCATATATGTAGCCTCCCCATTATTTTTATCTCCTAGTGTAGCACAAAATGGGATGGAGTAAGTGAGATTTGATTGTTTGGATGGGGATAGGTAAATTGCAGATTAAGATGGAGAAGATCCATCTTTGTTATTCTATGGTGTTTTTAAATCGAAGCTATATAAAGGGTGGCTGACGGTCGTCAGCCCTCGTTTTTAGCTTTTACGGTACGTGTTCTTTTAATCTGTTACACGTTCGCGCAAGTTTCGCTCAAAATCTTCGAGTAACGCTCAGAATCGACAAGCTACTTAAATTAGTCTTAAAAGTGGAGACATCCTTGTGAGAATTCTTTATACTTAAACAAAACTAATTTAGGGGACGTGTCCACATGAAAAGAAAGTCTTTAGAGTACCGAGAATATGTCGCGAAGCTT
>NZ_JAMBOR010000023.1 GCF_023715845.1 Fictibacillus phosphorivorans | reverse complement strand
GATAGGTCTGGTGTGGAAGCGTGGCGACACGTGGAGCTGACAGATACTAATCGGTCGAGGGCTTATCCTTACTATTGTATGAAACGTTTGGAAAACGTCGTATCTAGTTTTGAGAGAATATACTCTCAAACTTAATAAAATCATGGTTCAAATCATGATGAGGTCTAGTGATGATGGCGAAGAGGTCACACCCGTTCCCATACCGAACACGGAAGTTAAGCTCTTCAGCGCCGATGGTAGTTGGGGGTCTCCCCCTGTTAGAGTAGGACGTCGCTAGGCAATGAGGAAGATGGATGAAGATCCATCTTCTTTTTTGTGTATAAAGAGAAAAAAAGAAGGCTGACGATCGTCAGCCCACCCTTTTCTAAAGGTATTTTAAATAAATAGAATGTTTTGATGAATCAAAACCACCATTTTAAGCCGTTTATTGTTACATCGAAAGGCCTGAAATCCAAGTTTGAGCGAAAACCCACCCATTCTGAGCGAAGATCTGGAATTTTGAGCGTAGCTCGTCGATTCTGAGCGGTACTCGAAGATTTTGAGCGAAACGAGGGTCATCTTGCGCGAACGTGTAACAGATTAAAAGAACACGTACCGTAAAAACTAAAAACGAAGGCTGACGACCGTCAGCCACCCTTATATAGAGAGGTATTTCAATCCATAATGAAGAAGATGGAGTAAAATCCATCTTCTTTTTATATAAATCAAAAGACATCCTCAAGCAACACAACCCTCACCAAAACCACTAGATATTCGACAGAATCATACAGGTTAAAGCACATAGCAAGAGGCAATAATGGAGGCATAGAGATTTGCATTTTCAGAAAAAACCAGGCTATAATAAGAGTATAGTCAAAGTTAGTCAAAGTCAGAAGGGGGAGGGGAAATGAGGAATATTTCTGATGTGATTGAAAATTATTTAAAGCAAATTCTCTCAAGCTCAAACGATTTGGCCATCGAGATCAAACGGACGGATATTGCTGAAAGGTTTCAATGCGTACCTTCTCAAATTAATTATGTAATCAACACAAGATTCACGGTTGAAAAAGGATTTGTAGTGGAAAGTAAAAGAGGTGGGGGCGGTTATATTCGGATCATGAAAGTCCGAACCGAGAGCTCCGCACATCTCATTGATCACTTAGTTACCTTGATTGGTGAAAGGATATCACAAGGTAACGCAGAAAATGTAATTAAGAGGCTACTGGAGGAAAAGATTATCCGTGAACGTGAAGCGAGGCTGATGTTGAGCGTTATGGATCGTTCTATTTTAAAATTAAATCTTCCGGATAGGGATGAATTACGAGCTGAACTTTTAAAAGCTATGATAAAAACTTTAAAATATAGAACCACATAGCCCTTTTTTTCATTCTATATAAAGGGAGGGAGCAGAATGAATTGTGAAGAATGCCATGAACGGGAAGCGTCATTGCATTTTACTAAGATCATAAATGGGGAGAAAACAGAATTCCATATTTGTGAACATTGTGCTAAAGAAAAAGGAGAATTCCTGCCGGGGTCGAATTCCTTTTCCATTCACCAATTGCTTTCTGGCCTTTTACATGGTGATGGACATGTTCCGAATACCCCGTCATCTAACTTTATCCCGCCATCGTTAGCTTGTGAAAAATGTGGGATGAGTTATTACCAGTTTGCTAAAATCGGTCGCTTTGGATGTGATCATTGCTACAAAGCTTTTGAATCCAAATTAAATCCGATCTTTAAACGGGTTCATGGCGGCAATACGGTGCATGCAGGGAAAATCCCTTTACGGGCAGGAAACAGTATTCAAGAAAAGAGGCAGCTTCAGCAATTAAAACAAGCCATGCAGCAGTATATTTTAAACGAGGAATTCGAAAAAGCTGCTGAAACAAGAGATGAGATAAGGAAGATTGAGCAACGCTTGCAACAGGGGAGGGATACGTAACTTATGTCTCTAGAACGATTTATCAGCGATGCGATCAGTCCTTGGATGAAAAAAGAGGGACCTGAATCCGATATTGTTCTCTCATCCCGTGTCCGACTCGCAAGAAATCTTCAGCAGTATGTATTTCCTATCGTTGCAGACAAAACATCTGCTCATGAGGTGATTTCATCTATATCTTCTTTCATAAATACTGAAAGAGATGTAGCAGGAGCAGGACATTTGGAAATGCTGGTCATGGAACAGCTAAAACCAATTGAAAAACGGGTACTTGTTGAGAAACACCTCATCAGTCCAAATCTTGCTGAAAAGGCAAAATACGGGGCAGTGCTTCTGAATCAGGATGAATCCATCAGTATCATGCTTAATGAGGAAGACCATATCCGTATTCAATGCTTAGCAACAGGCTTTCAACTCAAAGAAGTGCTTCATAAAGCAAATGTGATTGATGATTTTATTGAGAGTCATACAGATTATGCGTTTGACGAAAAGCGAGGTTATCTAACGAGCTGTCCGACTAACGTTGGTACAGGACTCAGAGCCTCGGTCATGATGCATCTCCCGGCTTTAGTTCTAACAAAGAAAATAAGCCGTATTATTCCGGCAATTAACCAGCTTGGATTAGCCGTAAGAGGAATATATGGTGAGGGAACAGAAGCACAAGGGAATATTTTTCAGATTTCAAATCAGATGACACTGGGCAAGTCGGAAGAGGATATAATAGAAGATCTAGCTGGTGTTGTCATGCAGGTTATCCAGCAAGAGCGTGCGGCAAGAAAACAGCTGCAGGAAGGTTTGAAACTCCAGCTTGAAGATAAGCTATACCGTTCATTGGGAACGTTGGAGAACAGCAGGATTATCCAATCGAAAGAAGCGGCAAAATGCTTATCAGATGTGAGGCTTGGTATCGATTTAGAGATCTTGCCTGGCATTTCAAAAACAATCTTGAATGAACTTATGATACTTACACAACCAGGTTTTCTTCAACAATATGCAGGTGTAGTTCTAACCCCAGAAGAACGCGACATAAGAAGAGCCACTTTAATCAGAGAAAGAATAAAATTAGAAAACCGATAAGGAGCGTGAAAGGGTATGATGTTTGGCCGTTTTACAGAGCGAGCACAAAAAGTATTAGCGTTAGCACAAGAAGAAGCAATTCGATTGGGTCATAACAATGTGGGAACTGAACATATTTTATTAGGATTGATCAGGGAAGGTGAAGGTATTGCGGCAAAAGCTCTTCAAGTACTTGGCCTTGGACCTGAAAAGATTCAGAAAGAAGTGGAGACGTTAATCGGCCGTGGACAGGAAGCTGTTCAAACGATTCATTATACACCGCGTGCTAAAAAGGTTATTGAGCTTTCTATGGATGAAGCTCGTAAATTAGGACACTCCTATGTTGGAACAGAACATATTTTATTAGGATTAATTCGTGAAGGCGAAGGCGTAGCAGCAAGAGTATTGAACAACCTTGGTGTAAGTCTTAACAAAGCACGTCAACAAGTGCTTCAGTTGTTAGGAAGCAATGAATCTTCTTCAAGCCACAGAGGTTCTTCTGCAAGCGCCAATACACCGACTCTAGACAGCCTAGCTCGTGATCTGACAGCTGTGGCGCGTGATGGATCCCTAGACCCTGTTATCGGGCGTGCGAAGGAAATTCAGCGTGTTATCGAAGTGTTAAGCCGTCGTACGAAAAACAACCCTGTGCTTATCGGTGAGCCTGGTGTTGGTAAAACGGCGATCGCAGAAGGATTAGCACAGCAGATCATTAATAATGAGGTGCCTGAAACACTTCGCGATAAGCGAGTGATGACACTTGATATGGGTACGGTTGTTGCAGGTACAAAATACAGAGGTGAATTTGAAGACCGTCTGAAAAAAGTAATGGATGAAATCCGCCAAGCCGGCAATATCATTCTTTTCATAGATGAACTTCACACTTTGATCGGTGCAGGAGGAGCAGAAGGAGCGATCGATGCATCTAACATTTTAAAACCTGCTCTTGCCCGTGGAGAACTACAATGTATCGGTGCTACAACCCTTGATGAATATAGAAAATATATAGAAAAAGATGCAGCGTTAGAGCGTCGTTTCCAGCCGATTACGGTCAATGAGCCAACGAAGGATGAAAGCATTCAGATCCTTCAAGGACTTCGTGATCGCTATGAAGCTCATCACCGTGTAACTATCACGGACGAGGCGATTGAGGCATCTGTATCCTTATCTGACCGCTATATCTCGGACCGTTTCTTGCCGGATAAAGCGATCGACTTAATTGACGAGGCGGCATCCAAAGTTCGTCTTCGTTCTTATACGGCTCCGCCAAATTTAAAAGAGCTTGAACAAAAGCTGGAAGAGGTCCGTAAAGAAAAGGATGCAGCGGTTCAAAGCCAGGAGTTTGAAAAGGCGGCTTCTCTTCGCGATTCTGAACAGCGTCTACGTGAAGAGCTAGAAAAAACGAAGGACGTGTGGAAAGAAAAACAAGGCAAAGAAAATACAGAAGTCACTCCTGAGGATATCGCACAAGTGGTATCGTCATGGACGGGAGTACCTGTTTCTAAACTTGCAGAGGAAGAAACAGACCGTCTCTTGAAGATGGAAGAAATTCTTCATAACCGTGTAATCGGACAGTCAGAAGCAGTAACGGCGATTTCAAAAGCAATCCGAAGAGCTCGTGCTGGTTTGAAAGATCCTAAGCGTCCGATTGGTTCATTCATCTTCTTAGGACCGACTGGTGTTGGTAAAACTGAGCTTGCAAGAGCTGTTGCTGAAACACTTTTCGGAGATGAAGATGCCATTATCCGTATCGATATGTCTGAGTACATGGAGAAGCATACGACTTCAAGACTTGTCGGGTCTCCTCCAGGTTATGTAGGGCATGAAGAGGGCGGTCAGTTAACGGAAAAAGTAAGAAGAAAACCATACTCCGTTATCTTGCTGGATGAGATTGAAAAAGCACATCCAGAAGTATTCAATATCTTACTTCAAGTCCTTGAAGATGGGCGTCTGACAGATTCTAAAGGACGTACAGTGGACTTCCGCAATACAGTTGTCATCATGACATCAAACGTTGGGGCGAGCACGCTGAAGCGTAACCGTTCACTAGGTTTCGCTGTTCACAATGAAAATCAGAAATACAACGACATGAAGTCTAAAGTCATGGATGAACTAAAACGTGCATTCCGTCCAGAGTTCTTAAACCGTATTGATGAGATCATCGTCTTCCATTCTCTAGAGAAAGAGCACCTATTACGAATCGTAAGTCTCATGGCAGATTCCTTGAAGAAGCGTCTAAGTGAACAAGGCATCGAGATCGAACTTACACAGGCTGCGCTAGAGAAGATTACAGATGAGGGCTATGATCCTGATTATGGAGCTCGTCCATTAAGAAGAGCCCTTCAGAGAAAGATCGAGGATCGATTATCTGAGGAGCTGCTTAAAGGAAATATCAACAAAGGTCAGACGGTTAAAATTGACGTTGAAGAAAACGATTTTGTTGTTGAAACCGTCTAATATTTGAATGAAAGGGCCGGTTTTATCCGGTGAAAACGAGTAAAATAGAAAATCTTGCAAAAAAAACCGGAAGGCAGTCATGTCGTCCGGTTTTTTGTCGAAATAATTCTTACGTTTCGCCGTTTTTCGCGGAGCCTAAAATGGAAAGAGTTGTTAGGTTTTATGTTATGATATGATTGAGTGAAATTTTTATTTTATAGCAATTTAACTGTTTCATATATAAAAGCTTCGGATTGAATAAATGCATGTTTTAAGGTGTGAAGTTTTAAAGAGGAGTTTTTTTGATGGCCAAAGTAAAATCAATCTTTATGTGCCAGGATTGTGGTTATGAGTCTCCAAAATGGATGGGTAAATGTCCAGGATGCCAAGCTTGGAATACGATGGTGGAAGAAACGATCCGTCCCGAAAAGAGCGTAAGAGGATTAAGTTCTGCCGATTCGAAACTTAAGCAAAAACCACAATCGATCGTAGAGGTGAAAAGTGAGCAGGAACCTCGTATTCCTACAAACTATCAGGAGCTTAACCGTGTATTAGGCGGAGGGATTGTTCCAGGCTCTTTAGTTTTAGTCGGCGGGGATCCGGGAATTGGAAAATCAACACTTCTCCTTCAGGCCTCAGCACAGCTTGCTCAAAAAGGAGAACGTGTTCTCTACATATCTGGTGAAGAATCTGTTAAACAAACAAAGTTAAGAGCAGATCGGCTTGAAATAGAGGCAAAAGATTTATTTGTTTTAGCTGAGACGGATTTGGACCTGATCGAGCAGTCAATGGCTGACATTATGCCATCTGTTATGATCATTGATTCCATTCAAACGGTTTATCGTTCTGAAGTTACTTCAGCGCCAGGAAGTGTGTCACAAGTACGAGAATGTACCTCACATTTGATGAGAATGGCAAAGACAAAAGGAATTGCAATATTTATCGTTGGACATGTTACAAAGGAAGGTGCAATTGCCGGACCGCGACTTCTGGAACACATGGTTGATGCGGTTTTATATTTTGAAGGTGAACGCCATCATACGTTTCGTATCTTAAGAGCTGTTAAGAATCGTTTTGGCTCAACGAACGAGATTGGTGTGTTCGAAATGAAGGAGGAAGGATTAGAAGAAGTATTGAATCCTTCTGAAATTTTCTTGGAAGAACGTTCAAAAGGGGCTGCAGGTTCTACCGTTGTAGCTTCACTAGAAGGAACAAGACCGATGCTTGTTGAGCTCCAGGCGCTCATTTCTCCGACCAGTTTTGGAAACCCTAGAAGGATGGCTACTGGAATCGATCATAACCGTGTATCGCTGCTGATGGCCGTTTTGGAAAAAAGAGTCGGACTACTGCTTCAGAACCAAGATGCTTATTTGAATGTAGCCGGTGGAGTAAGGCTTGATGAACCTGCCATCGATCTCGCCGTTGCGATCAGCATTGCATCGAGCTTTAGAGATGCACCGACCAAACCAACGGACGTTATGATCGGAGAAATTGGACTGACGGGGGAAGTGCGAAGAGTTTCCCGTATTGAACAACGAGTACATGAAGCAGCAAAGCTAGGATTTACGCGTGCTATAATTCCTGATAAAAATATCGGCGGCTGGACGGTTCCAAAAGGAATTAAAGTCGTGGGTGTATCTACCGTTTATGAGGCATTACAAGCAGCGTTAGGAGGGTAAAGCTTATTATGGATCATGCGATAAAAGAAGCGATTATTAGTCAGATGCTGCAGCTTGTTGCCCCCGGAACACCGCTTCGGGAAGGCATCGATAACGTATTGCGCGCAAATACAGGCGGACTGATTGTAGTTGGCTATAATGATAAAATCAAAGAAATTGTCGATGGCGGTTTTTCTATTAACTGTAAGTATTCACCTGCTTCTCTTTATGAGCTTGCCAAAATGGACGGAGCGATCATTTTAAATGAAGATGCAGGGAAAATCTTATATGCGAACACGCAGCTTATACCGGATACCGTTATTCCTTCAACAGAGACAGGGATCAGACATAGAACGGCAGAACGTGTAGCGCGTCAGACAGGTAATCTTGTCATTTCTATTTCACAGCGACGTAATGTTATCACGCTCTACCAAGGAATGATTCGTTATTCTTTAAAAGAGATCGGCGTCATATTAACAAAAGCGAACCAGGCGATACAGACGCTTGAAAAATATAAAGTTGTGTTTGACCAGAGTGTAACCAATTTAGGTGCACTAGAATTTGAAGAACTTGTGACTTTCCAGGAAGTTACACAAGTAATTCACAGAATTGAGATGGTTTTACGCATAAAAAATGAGATAATTAAATATGTTAATGAACTTGGAGTTGAAGGAAGACTGATCAGGATCCAGATGGAAGAGCTTGTCTCCAACATTGAAGAAGAAGCATTGCTGCTGATCAAAGATTATATGAAAGATGAAGATAGCGATCCGTATGCGATCCTTCGTCAACTTAATAAACTCTCAAGTGAAGAATTATTCGATGAATCCGTTATTATGAAACTTTTAGGTTTCTCAGCGGGTATGAATATGCAAGATGAAACCATTCATCCACGGGGATACCGTATTCTTGCGAAGATACCAAGACTTCCATCTGTTATTATCGAAAACTTAACAGATGCTTTTGAAAATCTGCCTCAAATCCTAAGAGCTTCCATAGAAGAACTGGATGAGGTTGAAGGAATTGGTGAAATTCGAGCAAGAAAAGTAAAAGAAGGATTAAAACGAATTCAGGAACAGCTTTTTGTCGATCGTCATATTTAGTATTAAAATTACCATTTTCTACGTTTCAAAACGATTATTTTGTAAATAATGATTAGGGGAGGTGAATCAGGCATGCTAAAAAGAATCATTCAAATATTTTTTATTGTGATAGGGGGCATGCTCGGCTATCTATATATTCCAGATTTAATTCGTGTTCTAAACTTCGGTGATCTGCCTACACAAGTAACATCCCCATATGTCGGGGCAGTAATTGGTGCACTTATACTCTTTTTATCTACATTTTGGCTGTCAGATTATGTAGTAGGGCTGATTCGATGGGCAGAGGAAACGGTTGTAAAAGCCCCTGCAACGGATCTCTTATCAGGTACGATGGGACTTATCATTGGATTGATTGTTGCCTTCTTAATTCAGTCGCCGCTTAGCAGCATGGATATTGTTGTTGTAAGTTCAATTCTGCCGATCGCTATTACCTTTTTACTCGGTTACCTTGGATTCCAAGTTGGGTTTAAAAAGAGAGATGAATTGATTCAGCTCTTCTCTTTGAACCGCCAAGGAAAAGAAAAGAAGAAGGAAGCAGAACCGGAAAAAGCTAATGGGAAATACAAGATCCTCGATACGAGTGTGATTATTGATGGCCGTGTGGCAGATATCTGTCAAACTGGTTTTTTGGAAGGGCCACTGATCATTCCTAGATTCGTTTTAGAGGAATTGCAGTATATTGCAGATTCTTCTGATGTTTTGAAACGTAACAGAGGACGCCGAGGTTTGGATATCTTAAACCGTATCCAAAAAGAGTTGTCTATGAAAGTGGAAATCTATGAAGGTGACTTTGAAGAAGTTTCGGAAGTAGACAGCAAACTTGTAAAGCTCGCACAGCTTTTAACAGGCGTCGTTGTGACGAATGACTTTAATCTAAATAAAGTATGTGAACTTCAGAATGTTGCGGTTCTTAATATTAATGATCTTGCCAATGCGGTAAAACCGGTCGTTCTTCCTGGTGAAGAACTGGTTGTTCAAGTGATCAAAGATGGAAAAGAGCAAAATCAAGGTGTTGGCTATCTGGATGATGGCACGATGATTGTTGTTGAGGATGGACGAGACTATGTCGGAAAAACAATCGATGTGGTGGTTACATCTGTTCTTCAAACATCAGCGGGCCGCATGATTTTTGCTAAAAAAAAGCTGTTAGAAAAAGCATTGTAATGAACGGTGGGGAAAGCACGTGAATTATTGGACAGTCATTCCTGCAGCCGGACAGGGCAAAAGAATGAACGCTGGGATCTCAAAGCAATGGATCGAACTTTTAGGAGAACCGGTTCTCAAACATACTGTTGATGTTTTTGAAAAAGACCCCGCTTGTTCGGGTATCATCCTTGTCGGCAGTGAGCGGGAATTATACCAGATGCAGGATTTTGTACAAACCTTCCAATATACAAAAGTGCGCCAAATCGTTCCAGGCGGAAAAGAACGGCAGCAAAGTGTCTATGAGGGTCTGAAAAGTGTTCCGAATGATATAGAGCTTGTCCTCATACATGATGCTGCTCGACCTTTTATTACGCAACATCACATCAGCCAGCTCGTAGAACGTGCATCTGAAACAGGTTCAGCTGTTTTAGCTGTCCCTGTCAAAGATACGGTAAAGCGGGCTGTGCAAAATCAAGTGGTAGAAACGATTGATCGTTCCAGCTTGTGGGCTGTTCAAACCCCACAAGCTTTTCGTCTTTCTATCGTAATAGAGGCTCATGAAAAAGCTGCTGCTGAGAACTATCTTGGAACGGATGACGCAAGCCTGGTGGAACGAATTGGACATACGGTTGCTCTTGTAATGGGAGACTATCATAATATAAAATTAACTACGTCTGATGACTTGTTGTTTGGACAAGCCATCTTGCTGGATAGACAGGGGGAAAAAGCATGATGCGCATCGGCCAAGGCTTTGATGTTCACGCATTTTGTGAAGGTCGGCCTTTAATTATTGGCGGAGTTACGATACCTTACGAAAAAGGACTTTTAGGACATTCGGATGCAGATGTTCTTTTGCATGCGATAACCGATGCATTGCTTGGTGCTGCAGGTGAAGGGGATATCGGCAAACATTTCCCAGATACGGATCCTGCCTATAAGGATGCCGATTCTAAACGTTTATTACTAGATTCTTGGAAGTTAGTAGAGAAAAATGGGTATCGTTTATGTAATATAGATTGTACGATAATTGCTCAAAGACCTAAGATGCTTCCTCACATTGAAGAGATGAGAAGCGGAATTGCCGGTATTTTTAACGTGGATGTCGACCAGGTCAATGTAAAGGCGACTACAACAGAAAAATTAGGATTTGTCGGTAGAGAAGAAGGGATTGCCGCTCAAGCGGTTGTTTTAATCGAGAAATAAGAAAACTTTTTTGAGGTGAACAGGATGGCAAATGAAGTACGAGTACGCTATGCACCAAGTCCAACAGGACATTTACATATTGGAAATGCACGTGCAGCTCTCTTTAATTATTTATATGCACGCCACACAGGCGGAAAGTTTATTATCAGAATTGAAGACACGGACCAAAAGCGAAACATTCAGGGTGGAGAAGAAAGTCAGCTGAACCACCTGAAATGGCTTGGCATGGATTGGGACGAAAGTGTTGATGTTGGAGGAGATTATGGTCCTTATCGTCAGATGGAGCGTTTAGATCTTTACCAAAAATATACGGATGACCTTCTTTCAAAGGACCTGGCTTATAAATGTTATTGTACGGAAGAAGAACTTGAAGCTTCACGTGAAGAACAGATGGCTAAAGGGGAAACACCCGTTTATAATGGCCGCTGCCGTAACCTTTCGGATGAAGAGCGTGCTGCATTAGAAGCGGAAGGACGAAAGCCAAGCATTCGTTTCTTAGTTCCTCAAGACCGTACGATCACGTTCGATGATATGGTTAAAGGAGAAGTTTCCTTTGAATCAAGCGGGTTTGGAGATTTTGTTATCGTTAAAAAAGACGGCATTCCAACGTATAACTATGCGGTAGTTATCGATGATCATGAAATGGCGATCTCTCATGTATTAAGAGGAGATGACCATATTTCAAATACGCCAAAGCAGCTTTTGATCTACGACGCACTCGGCTTTGATCATCCTAAGTTCGGCCACACGACATTAATCGTAAACGAGAACAGAAAAAAGCTAAGCAAGCGAGACGAGTCTATCGTTCAGTTTATTGAGCAGTATAAGGAATTAGGTTATCTTCCTGAAGCGCTGTTTAACTTTATCGCTTTATTAGGTTGGTCACCAGGCGGAGAAGAAGAAATCTTCAGCCGTGAAGAGTTTATTGAGATTTTTGATCCGAGCCGCTTGTCAAAAGCACCGGCTGTTTTCGATACACAAAAACTTGAATGGCTGAACAATCAATATATGAAGAAGCAGACTGTTGAACGAATCGTCGACCTTTGCATCCCTCACTTAATAAAAGCTGGAAGAATCTCAGAGAATCCTAGTGAAAGTGAGCTAGATTGGGTAACACGCCTTGTTGCTCTTCACCAGGAAAAAATGAGTTATGGTGCTGAAATCGTAGAACTGACTGAACTTTTCTTCAAGGAAGAGATTGAGTACGAAGGAGAAGCCTTAGAAGTTCTTCAAGGCGAAGGTGTTCCATCAGTAATGGAAGCTTTCTTAAGTCAGGTTGAAAATACTGAATCGTTTGAAGCGGCAGACATTAAAGCAATGATGAAAGCTGTTCAAAAGGAAACTGGGCAAAAAGGAAAGAACTTGTTCATGCCGATCCGCGTTGCCACAACTGGACAGACGCATGGCCCTGACCTTCCTGCAGCCGTATCTCTTTTAGGGAAAGACGTTATCGTTAAGCGCCTAAATGTTGTCATTGCAAAAATTAATAAGTAATAAAAGTACACATTTTGCAAAGATTATAATATAGTAAAAGAAACTTAGTCTTTTAAGATGAAAACGTAGATGAGGAAAGTAGGCTGGCGCCTTTTCATGTTAGAGAGAACCATCATCGGCTGAAAGTGGTTTATGAAAAATGCCTGCTGAAGTGCCCCTCGGAGTCCTGTGCTGAAACAGTAGTAGGTACAGGCGGCAGCTCCCCGTTATGGAGATCAAGGGAACAGGTTATAAAACAGTTTATGTTTACCTGTTAAACAGAGTGGAACCGCGTCTAATTCAGCGTCTCTGTGTCATTCGGCACAGAGGCGTTTTTTATTTGGAATCCTTTCCTAACATGTTGCCGCTAGAAGGTTGCCATAGGCCCTCCCCTAAAGCAAGTACTGGAGTGGAAATCAGCCACTTACATGTTGGGTTAGGTGTTTTTTAATTTTTTGCAAGGAGGTTGAGAAGCATGTTTTCAACCATAAAGGAAGACATTCGTGTTGTATTTGAAAAAGATCCAGCTGCGAGAAGTTCATTGGAAGTCATCTTAACGTATTCAGGATTGCATGCGATATGGGCACACAGGCTGGCACATAAACTTTTTAAGCGTAATCTGCTATTTTTAGCTCGATTGATTTCTCAGATCAGCCGGTTTTTCACCGGGATTGAAATCCATCCTGGCGCACAGATCGGAAGAAGATTCTTTATCGATCATGGTATGGGAGTCGTGATCGGTGAGACGTGTATCATCGGTGATGATGTGACAATCTATCAAGGGGTTACACTTGGCGGGACCGGAAAAGAAAAAGGAAAACGGCATCCAACGATCGAGGACCATGTTCTCGTAGCGACGGGCGCAAAAGTCTTAGGAAACATCACAATCGGAAAAAACTCAAAAGTTGGAGCGGGTTCTGTCGTTTTACAGAACGTACCGCCTAACGCAACTGTAGTCGGTATCCCAGGGAAGGTCGTTATTAAAGACGGTATCAAAGTGGGTTGTGAATTAGACCACCGTGATCTGCCGGACCCTGTAGCGGATAAGTTCAGAGAAATGCAGATTGAGATGAGGAAGTTACAAGAAGAATTGGAAAGAATGAAAAGAGGGAGTGAAGCGAAATGAGCATTAAAATTTTTAACACGATGACACGCCAAAAAGAACCGTTCATGCCTCTAGAGGAAGGCAAAGTAAAAATGTATGTGTGCGGACCTACTGTATACAATTACATCCATATCGGCAATGCGCGTCCTGCCATCGTATTTGATACAGTCAGAAGATATTTAGAATACAGAGGGTATGATGTTCAGTTCATCTCCAATTTTACAGATGTGGATGACAAGCTGATAAAAGCAGCAAAAGAAATGGGCAGTGATGTTCCAACGATCGCTGAAAAATTCATAAATGCTTATCACGAAGATACGTGCGCGCTTGGCGTTCAAAAAGCAGATGCACATCCGCGTGTAACGGAGACGATGCCCGAGATCATTGAATTTATCAAGAATCTGATTAAAAAAGGGTTTGCCTATGAAGCAGGCGGCGACGTTTATTTTAAAACACGTTCTTTTGACGGCTACGGGAAGCTTTCTCACCAATCTATCGATGACCTGAAATCCGGTGCAAGAATTGAGGTTGGAGAAAAAAAAGAAGACCCGCTTGATTTTGCGCTTTGGAAAGCAGCAAAAGAGGGAGAGATCTACTGGGAAAGTCCTTGGGGTAAAGGCCGTCCTGGCTGGCATATCGAGTGCTCCGCGATGGCAAAAAAATACCTGGGTGATTCCATCGATATCCATGGAGGCGGACAGGACCTTGCGTTTCCGCATCACGAGAATGAGATCGCACAATCAGAAGCATTGAATGAAGCTCCGATGGCTAAATATTGGATGCATAATGGGTATATTAATATTAACAATGAGAAGATGTCTAAATCGCTAGGCAATTTCGTCCTTGTTCATGATCTTATCCGAGAGCAAGATCCGGAAGTAATCCGTTTCTTCATGCTGGCTGTACATTACCGCAATCCGATCAACTTCAGCCAAGAACTTTTGGAAGTGGCAGAAACTAGCTTGAACCGGATCAGAACAGCTTATGAAAACTTAAAACACCGCCTTACTGTTACAGCAGACTTGGCTGAAGATAATGAAAAGTGGACAAAAGTGATCGATGACACAAGAGCGAAGTTTATCGCGGATATGGATGATGACTTTAATACAGCTAACGCGATTTCTATCCTGTTCGATTTTTCGAAAGAAGCGAACGTTTACTTGCAGGAAAAAAACACGTCAAAAGCTGTAATTACAGAGTTTATCCACTTATTCGATGAGCTTGCAGGCGTGTTAGGACTGACCCTTCAAAAAGAAGAAGAGCTTTTAGACGAACAGATCGAGTCATTGATCGCAGAAAGGAATCAAGCGCGTAAAGAAAAGAACTTCTCCCGTGCTGACGAAATTCGTGATCTGTTAAAAGAGCAGAACATCATTCTTGAAGATACCGCACAAGGTGTACGGTGGAAAAGAGTTAAATAAATGAAACTATCTGATGCAGACATTAAACAACTGAATGGGACCACGCTTGCCTATATGGGTGATGCTGTAATGGAGCAGTTCGTGCGTGAACATCTCATACGCAATGGGCAGGTTAAACCAAATAAGCTTCACGTTTCGGCAACAAAGTATGTATCTGCTAAAGCCCAGGCAGGCATGGTCGTACAATTGCTCGAACAAAGCTTTTTTACCGAAGAGGAAGTTGCCGTCATCAAACGAGGACGCAATGCGAATCAAGGGACGGTTCCGAAAAATACGGACGTCCAGACGTATAGACATGCAACGAGTTTTGAGGCGATTATCGGTTATTTATATTTGCTGAATGAACATGAACGCCTGCAAGAAATTATGAAAACCGTTTTACCAGACAAAAAAGATTGAGAGGGGGAAGGCTGAAGATGAGTGAAGAAAAAGAGCAAGAACTGATAATAGGCAGAAATCCGGTGATGGAGGTACTGCGCTCCGGCCGTGATATTAATAAAATTTTTGTAGGTGAGGGTTCACAAAAAGGTCCAGTTAGCACGATTGTTTCTATGGCTAAAAAACAAAATGTGCTCGTTCAATATGTGCCAAAACAAAAGCTGGATTCCCTTAGCGGAGGCGGAAATCATCAAGGAGTGATCGCAGGTGTAGCGGCTTACACTTACGCGGATATCGATGATTTGTTCAAGGTGGCCGAGGAACGTGGTGAAGAGCCTTTCTTTATCCTATTAGATGAACTAGAAGACCCGCATAACT
Organism: Fictibacillus phosphorivorans; assembly: GCF_023715845.1. GTDB lineage: Bacteria > Bacillota > Bacilli > Bacillales > Fictibacillaceae > Fictibacillus > Fictibacillus phosphorivorans_D. Next base: position 43,136 of record NZ_JAMBOR010000023.1, on the reverse strand, counting down.
TGGGTTCAATCATGAGAACAGCTGATGCAGTTGGCGCCCATGGAATCATCATTCCTAAAAGGCGATCTGTAGGTTTAACAGCAACTGTTGCAAAAGCATCAACAGGTGCCATTGAATATATCCCTGTAGTTCGTGTAACAAACCTTGTACAGACGATGAAGGACCTGAAGGATAGAGGTATGTGGTTTGCCGGAGCAGACATGAAAGGCAAACAAGATTATCGACAAGCTAAATGGGACATGCCTTTAGGTCTTGTCATCGGAAGTGAAGGAAAAGGGATGGGAAGACTCGTTTCAGAAACATGTGACTTTCTAGTCAGACTGCCGATGAAAGGCAAGGTAACATCACTCAACGCATCCGTTGCAGCTAGTCTATTAATGTACGAGGTCTACCGCGGCCGAAATCCACTAGAAATGAAAAAATGAGAACACGCCATTATTTGATTGTTGATGGGTACAACATCATTGGCGCGTGGCCCGAACTACGGGACTTAAAAACTTCCGATTTTGGTAAAGCACGAGATCTGTTGATTGAATATATGGCAGAGTATCAGGGTTCGACAGGGTATCAAATTATCGTTGTATTTGATGCCCACCTGTCACCCGGCATTGAAAAAAAGATAACGGATGAACGGATTGAACGGCTGGTTGGGGAATTAAAAGCGATTGATACCCGTATCTATGTGGCGACTTCAGATTCCACAGAACAATGGCAGATATTTGGCAAGGGTGCATTAAGAAAATCTGCCCGAGAGTTAAAGAACGAAATGGATGAAGTTCAAAAAATGATTCATGTCTCTGTAGGCGAGAGAAAACGACGACAAAGCTCTTCCTCCATACATCTTTCGGATGAAATTGCCGAAATATTTGAAAGATGGAGAAGAGGGCAAAAATAAGGAATGTTGACGCTTTTGTGAACTATAAAGTATAATATTGCTATATTTTGCCGGTAAAAACCTGGTCGGGGGGATTGTCGTGAACATAGATCTCAAGGAACTGTCAGTAAGCGATTACGAGCTAATGGAAGATGAAAGCCTTGTGGAACTGGTTCATGAGGGAGACAGCGCAGCGTTAGAGTATCTAATCAATAAATACAAAAACTTTGTTCGTGCTAAAGCGAGATCATACTTCTTAATCGGTGCAGACCGTGAAGATATTATCCAAGAAGGTATGATTGGACTTTATAAAGCTATCCGTGATTTTAAAGAGGACAAGCTGTCATCCTTTAAAGCTTTTGCCGAACTCTGTATTACGAGGCAAATGATCACCGCTATCAAAACAGCAACGAGACAAAAGCATATTCCGCTGAATTCATATGTGTCTTTGGACAAGCCTATTTATGATGAGGAGTCCGATCGTACGTTAATGGATGTTATTTGCGGTACAAAAGTTACTGACCCGGAAGAGCTCATTATCAACCAGGAAGAATTTGATGATATTGAAGTGAAGATGGGCGAGATTTTAAGTGACTTAGAACGCAAGGTTCTTATGTTGTATCTCGACGGCAGGTCTTATCAAGAAATTTCGGTTGATCTCGATAGACATGTGAAATCGATTGATAACGCATTGCAAAGAGTGAAGCGGAAATTAGAACGATATCTAGAATTAAGAGAAATTACTTCATAAAAAAGCAGGTGGGGCGACCCTCTGCTTTTTGTTTTGTTCAAGCGGGTCTGACCCTTATAGCTTTGACAGCATGCAAATCAATTAAGTTCACGGTACGTGTTTTTATATTTGTTACACGTTCGCTCAAGATTTCTGAGTTACACTCAAAATCTTCACGCTGCGCTCAAAATGACTCTCATTTCGCTCAAAACATGCCAAATTTACAATCACCAAGCTGAAAGCCCTGTCATCTAGAAGGACTTTTTTAGCTTTTTCCCTTTATTGACAAGCGTTTACCCCTATGTTAATGTTTTAAAAGTAACATTGTAACGTGGATGAGTGGGTTTGCCGCGCGAAAGGTGTTTATTTAGCATGAGAAAAAAAGTTTTTTTAGCCTGTAAGCAATGCTCAAAACGGAACTATACAACGATGAAGAACCAGCAAAACAATCCTGAAAGAGTCGAGGTTAAGAAGTTTTGCAGTTACTGCAACGCTCATACCATTCACCAGGAAACAAAGTAAGCGAGCAAGCTTTTTTATAAATGTTTAATGATTAAAGGCATGGGGGTTTATGAAGATGGCGGATGTTGCAGAAAAGACAAAGAAATCACCAGGGAAGTTTCTTTCTGATGTTAATAAGGAAATGAAACGCGTAAGCTGGCCTAAGCGAAAAGAACTTTTTCGCTACACGGGGATTGTACTCTCAACTGTAGTTATTATGGCTTTGTTCTTCTGGATTGTGGATCTAGGTATTTCACAAATCGTAGAGCTTATTTTAGGTTAGATTAGATACATCTTCTTTTGGATAGAATGCTAGAGTATTATCCATTTTAGGAGGGAAAGGACACGGGTCCCATCGTATGGAAAAAAATTGGTACGTAGTTCATACCTATTCAGGTTATGAAAACAAGGTAAAAGCAAACTTGGAAAAACGTGTAGAATCTATGGGGATGACAGATAAAATTTTCCGTGTACTTGTACCTGTAGAAGAAGAAACCGAAACAAAGAACGGTAAGACAAAAACAAGCATGAAAAAAGTGTTCCCTGGTTATGTATTAACAGAAATGATCATGACAGATGATTCTTGGTACGTTGTACGTAATACACCGGGTGTAACTGGATTTGTCGGTTCTGCTGGAGCGGGTTCAAAACCAACGGCTTTATTGCCAGAGGAAGTTGAACACATTCTAAAAGGTATGGGCATGGAAGCGCCGCGTGTTGAAGTGGATTTCGAAATTAAGGAATCTGTTAAAGTAAAAGAAGGTCCTTTTGCTGACTTTGTTGGAACGATTGAAGAGATCGATGCAACGAAACGCAAGCTGAAGGTACACGTTAACATGTTTGGTCGTGAAACACCTGTTGAACTAGACTTTAACCAAGTCGGCAAGTTATCTTAATAGCAATAATGGAAAAAGACTTGTAATCACCTTGAAAAGGTGATAGAATTTTTTATGTTTGATATTTCTAATCAACTGCTTCTTCTCTTTTAGGAGGGGAAGCGTATTTTTGAGTGGGAGGGTTTCGGCCCATAATACCACATCACGGACTTAAGGAGGTGTGTCGCGTGGCTAAAAAGGTTATTAAAATGGTGAAATTACAAATCCCTGCTGGTAAAGCAAACCCGGCACCGCCAGTTGGACCTGCACTAGGACAAGCTGGGGTAAACATCATGGGATTCTGTAAAGAATTCAACGCTCGTACTGCTGATCAAGCTGGTTTAATCATTCCGGTTGAAATCACGGTTTTCGAAGACCGTTCATTTACATTCATCACTAAAACTCCTCCGGCTGCTGTTCTTTTAAAGAAAGCTGCGGGAATCGAGTCAGGTTCAGGTGAGCCAAACAAGAAAAAAGTTGCGACTGTAAAGCGTGATAAAGTTCGCGAAATCGCAGAATCAAAAATGCCTGACCTTAACGCTGCTAGCGTAGAAGCTGCAATGCGTATGGTTGAAGGTACAGCACGCAGCATGGGAATTGTTATCGAAGACTAATTCCATGTCTAATGTATGATAGGGTTGCGAGTAAATGGATGAGATCCTGCCGTTCCAACGGTTCGCAACCTTTATTCATGCAAAGCGCGTGAGTTGTACTCGGTGAATGCGAGTACAACAAGTGGGAGGAATATCCGCTAAACCACATAAGGAGGACAAACAAAATGGCAAACAAAGGTAAGAAGTACCAAGAAGCGGCTAAATTAGTAGACCGCGCAAAAGCATATGAGCCTGCAGAGGCTATTGAGCTAGTTAAAAAAGCTGCTCCTGCTAAATTTGACGAGTCTGTTGAAGTTGCAGTTCGTTTAGGAGTAGATACTAAGAAAGCTGACCAGCAAATCCGTGGAGCAGTAGTGCTTCCGAACGGAACTGGTAAAACTCAACGTGTATTAGTTTTCGCTAAAGGCGAAAAAGCGAAGGAAGCAGAAGCTGCTGGAGCAGATTACGTTGGAGATTCTGATTACATCAACAAAATCCAACAAGGCTGGTTTGAGTTCGACGTGATCGTTGCAACTCCAGACATGATGGCTGAAGTTGGTAAACTTGGACGTGTTTTAGGACCTAAAGGCTTAATGCCAAACCCTAAAACAGGAACTGTTACATTTGAAGTAGAAAAAGCGGTTAATGAAATCAAAGCTGGTAAAGTAGAATACCGTGTTGATAAAACTGGTAACGTACACGTTCCAATCGGTAAAGTATCTTTCGAAGCTGAGAAGCTTGCAGAAAACCTTTCAACAATCATCGAAACATTGTTAAAAGTGAAACCTGCAGCTGCAAAGGGAACTTACATGAAGAATGTAGCTATCTCTTCTACTATGGGACCTGGGATCAAAGTTAATCCAACTTCTTTCTCTGTAAAACGATAGTTGACAAACGGGTTTTAAACCGTTATATTATATACTGTTAAACACAAATGCATCAGATGAATGCCGTAGACAGCAGGAGCCGACAGGCTTAAAACATTTCCTGCCGAGGTGAAGCATCGATAAGCTCATTAGTATGTTACTTATGACTTTTAGATACTCACGCCTCCATGTCTCGACATGGGGGCTTTGTTTTTGAAACAAAACCTGCGGTGATGCAATCATTTTACAGGAGGTGTAATAATGAGCAGCATTTTAGAAACAAAAAAGCAAGTAGTGTCTACGATCGCTGAAAAGCTAAAAAATAGCCAATCAACAATTCTTGTTGATTACCGTGGACTTACTGTTGCTGAGGTTACGGAACTTCGTAAGTCTTTGCGTGACGCTGGTATCGAGTTTAAGGTTTACAAGAACTCTATGGTAGTCCGCGCTGCTGAAGAAAATAACCTAAACGAATTATCAGAACACTTAACTGGCCCTACAGCGATCGCATTCTCAAATGACGATGTTGTAGCTCCTGCTAAGATCCTTAATGACTTCGCTAAGACGCATGAGGCTCTTGAAATCAAAGCTGGTGTAATCGAAGGACGCATCGCTTCTCTAGAAGAAGTTAAAGCTCTTGCTGAACTTCCTTCAAGAGATGGTCTTCTTTCCATGGTACTCAGCGTGCTTCAAGCACCTATCCGCAACTTTGCGTTGGCTACTAAGGCTGTTGCTGAACAAAAAGAAGAACAAGGCGCGTAAGCTGATTCTTCATCCAATATTAAACATTCCATAAGGAGGAAATTATAATGTCTAAAGAACAAATCATTGAAAGCCTAAAAACAATGACTGTTTTAGAGCTTAACGATCTAGTTAAAGCAATCGAAGAAGAGTTTGGTGTAACTGCTGCTGCTCCTGTAGCTGTAGCTGGTGGAGCTGCTGGTGGAGACGCTGCAGCTGAAAAGACTGAATTCGACGTAATTCTTGAAAGCGGTGGAGCTTCAAAAATTAAAGTTATCAAAGTGGTTCGTGAACTTACAGGTCTTGGACTTAAAGAAGCGAAAGAACTTGTTGACGGTGCTCCAAAGCCAGTTAAAGAAGGCGTATCTAAAGACGAAGCTGAAGAAATCAAAGCTAAGCTTGAAGAAGTTGGAGCTGCTGTTGAAGTTAAGTAATTCAAAAGAAAAGGTTCGCCCGTCGGCGGACCTTTTTGCTTGTTTTATTGTTTAAACGTACGATATATGTGTGGAACGGGAATACTGTCTTTATCAGATGGTAAGGAGAGTTGTTTAAGATGAAAAATCACTACTATTCAGAAACACCTGGAACAGAGAGTAAGAGGGTAACGTGGGAATTTGACCTAAAAGATGAAAGGTTCAAGTTTACGACCGACTCTGGCGTTTTCTCGAAAAAGGAAGTAGATTTCGGAAGCCGTCTTTTAATAGATTCCTTTCTTTCTCCAGAAGTGCCTGGTGATTATATAGATGTAGGCTGCGGATATGGTCCGATCGGACTTTCCATTGCGAAAGCTGAACCTGATCGAACCGTACAGATGATTGATATCAATGAACGTGCAGTAGAACTTGCGAAGCTTAATGCGGAGCAAAACAAAATAGGCAACGTTAAAATTTATAAAAGCTATTTATTTTCAGAAGTTGAAGATGCGGACTTTGCGGCAGTTCTCACCAACCCGCCGATCAGGGCAGGGAAGGCTGTAGTTCATCAGATTTTTGAAGAAGCTCATAAAAAACTCCGTAACGGAGGCGAGTTATGGGTGGTTATTCAAAAGAAGCAAGGGGCACCTTCTGCAATGGATAAAATAGAAGCATTGTTCGGGCAAGTTGAAACAGCCGCTAAGAAAAAAGGTTATTATATTTTGCGTGCAATAAAAGTTTGACTTGGGAAAACCCGTATGATAGTATTATAAAATGCCAATGGATTCGCATTTTCCTGCTTATTTTTCGTGGTAAGCGAAAAAACGTTGATATATCAACGTTTTTTACTCATGTTTAGACGTATAGAATGTGAAAAAGTTGGACAAAATTATATAATCAGCTTTTATCAAAATAGGAAAACTGCGGTTTTAATTTATGAAACCCTTTTTCTTTTTGTTTTCTAACCTTCTTACTAGAATGTTAGATAGAAATAAAAAACACGAAAAAAACGCTGGATTTGAGGGGTGAAGCAGTTGACAGGTCAACTAGTTCAGTTTGGACGCCACCGCCAACGAAGAAGTTATGCAAGAATTAGCGAAGTGCTTGAATTACCAAACTTAATTGAAATTCAAACCGCTTCCTATCAATGGTTTCTTGATGAGGGGTTACGTGAAATGTTCCGAGACATTTCGCCAATTGAAGATTTTACAGGGAACCTCGTTTTAGAGTTTATTGATTATAACTTAGGTGAGCCGAAGTATCCTGTAGATGAATCAAAAGAGCGCGATGTTACTTACGCTGCTCCGCTTCGTGTGAAAGTGCGTCTGATCAATAAAGAGACGGGCGAAGTAAAAGAGCAAGAAGTATTTATGGGAGATTTCCCGTTAATGACAGATACGGGAACCTTTGTGATCAACGGGGCAGAGCGTGTAATTGTATCACAGCTCGTTCGTTCACCAAGTGTTTACTATAGCGAGAAAATAGACAAAAACGGTAAAAAAGGTTTTACCGCAACTGTCATTCCAAACCGCGGTGCTTGGCTGGAGTTTGAAACCGATGCTAAGGACGTAGTTTATGTACGTATTGACCGTACAAGAAAAATCCCGATTACCGTATTGCTTCGTGCTTTAGGGTTTGGGTCTGATCAAGAAATCATTGATTTACTCGGTGAAGACGAGTATCTGCGCAACACGCTTGATAAGGATAATACAGAAGGAACAGAAAAAGCCCTTCTCGAAATCTATGAGCGTCTTCGTCCGGGAGAGCCGCCAACAGTAGATAATGCCAAAAGTTTATTAGATTCTCGTTTCTTTGATCCGAAGCGCTATGACTTGGCGAATGTTGGACGCTACAAAATCAATAAGAAACTTCATATAAAAAATAGATTGTTCAATCAGAAACTGGCTGAAACACTTGTGGATCCAGAAACTGGTGAAGTAATCGCTGAAGAGGGTACCGTGCTTGACCGTAGAACGCTAGATAAAATTATTCCTGCGTTAGAAAGCGGAACAGGCTTCAAAACGGTTACCCCAGCGGGCGGAGTTGCTGAAGATCAGGACATCGCTCTACAATCTATTAAAATTTATGCACCAGATGATCAAGAAGGTGAAAGAGTCATTAATGTTATCGGTAACGGTCTTGTTGACAAAGATGTTAAAAACATCACCGTTTCAGACATTATTGCTTCTATTAACTACTTCTTCAACTTGTTGCATCAAGTAGGAAGTACCGATGATATTGACCATCTTGGAAACCGTCGTCTGCGTTCTGTTGGAGAGCTTCTGCAAAACCAATTCAGAATCGGACTTTCCAGAATGGAGCGTGTAGTACGTGAACGTATGTCTATCCAAGACACAAACGCGATCACACCACAAGCTCTAATCAATATTCGTCCAGTTATTGCATCTATTAAAGAGTTCTTCGGAAGCTCACAGCTTTCACAGTTCATGGATCAAACGAACCCGCTTGCTGAACTGACGCATAAGCGTCGTCTTTCTGCACTAGGGCCAGGTGGTCTTACACGTGAACGTGCAGGCTTTGAAGTTCGTGACGTTCACTACTCTCACTATGGGCGTATGTGTCCGATTGAGACGCCGGAAGGTCCGAACATTGGGTTGATCAACTCACTTTCCTCTTATGCGAAAGTCAACCAGTATGGTTTTATTGAAACACCATACCGCCGTGTTGATCCTGAAACAGGCCGTGTAACGAGCCGTATCGATTACCTGACTGCCGATGAAGAAGACTTGTACGTTGTTGCACAGGCAAACTCACTTCTAGGTGAGGATGGAGAGTTCCTTAACGAAGACGTTATTGCACGTTTCCGTGGTGACAACACAGTTGTTAAGCGCGACCGCATCGACTACATGGATGTATCGCCGAAACAGGTTGTATCTGCTGCGACAGCATGTATTCCGTTCTTGGAAAACGATGACTCCAACCGCGCCCTAATGGGAGCGAACATGCAACGTCAGGCCGTACCATTGCTTGTTCCTGAATCACCTATCGTAGGTACAGGAATGGAGCACGTTTCAGCGAAAGACTCTGGAGCTGCAGTTATATGTAAGCACGAGGGAATCGTTGAGCGTGTTACAGCTAAACAAGTACAAGTACGCCGCATTAAAGAAGTAGATGGCAAGGAAGTTTCTGGCGACCTTGACACTTACAACATGCTTAAGTTTATCCGTTCCAATCAAGGAACTTGTTATAACCAGCGTCCGATCGTAAGCGCGGGTGACCGAGTAACAAAAGGGGAGATCCTAGCGGATGGTCCTTCAATGGAGAAAGGTGAACTTGCTTTAGGACGCAACGTACTTGTTGCCTTCATGACATGGGAAGGTTACAACTACGAGGACGCTGTCATCATGAGCGAGCGTCTTGTAAAAGACGATGTATACACGTCGATCCATATTGAAGAATATGAATCAGAAGCACGTGATACGAAGCTTGGACCGGAAGAAATCACTCGTGATATTCCAAACGTCGGAGAAGATGCACTTCGCAACCTGGATGAGCGCGGAATTATCCGTGTTGGTGCAGAAGTAAAAGACGGAGATATCCTAGTTGGTAAAGTAACACCTAAAGGGGTTACAGAATTGACTGCGGAAGAACGCCTACTACATGCGATCTTCGGTGAAAAAGCTCGTGAAGTTCGTGATACTTCATTGCGTGTCCCTCATGGCGGCGATGGAATTATCCTGGATGTTAAAGTGTTTAACCGTGAAGACGGCGATGAACTTCCTCCTGGTGTGAATCAGCTTGTTCGTGCATATATCGTGCAAAAACGTAAGATTCACGAAGGGGATAAGATGGCCGGCCGTCACGGAAACAAAGGTGTAATTTCTAAAATTATGCCTGAAGAAGATATGCCTTACCTTCCAGATGGAACACCAGTTGACATCATGTTAAACCCACTTGGGGTACCTTCCCGTATGAACATCGGTCAGGTATTGGAACTTCATCTTGGAATGGCAGCACGCCAGCTCGGTATTCATGTCGCAACACCGGTATTCGATGGTGCGCGTGAAGAAGATGTTTGGTCTACGATCGAAGAAGCCGGCATGGCTCGCGATGGTAAAACTGTACTTTATGATGGACGAACGGGAACGGCTTTCGATAACCGTGTATCAGTAGGTGTCATGTATATGATCAAACTTGCTCACATGGTTGATGATAAGCTTCATGCTCGTTCGACTGGACCATACTCACTTGTTACACAGCAGCCTCTTGGCGGTAAAGCACAGTTCGGAGGCCAGCGTTTCGGGGAGATGGAAGTATGGGCGCTTGAAGCATATGGCGCAGCTTATACACTTCAGGAAATTCTTACGGTTAAATCCGATGATGTTGTCGGCCGTGTGAAAACGTATGAAGCCATCGTTAAAGGTGAAAACGTTCCTGAACCAGGTGTTCCAGAATCATTTAAAGTATTAATTAAAGAGCTTCAATCACTTGGAATGGATGTTAAGATCTGTTCTGGAGATGATCAGGAGATCGAAATGAGAGAGCTTGATGATGAAGACGATCAGGCAAGCGAAAAACTAAATCTAAATCTTGAGTCTTACACTGCGAATGACTAAACCAGGATATCAAAAGGGAGGTACGCTCCTTGATAGACGTAAATAATTTTGAATATATGAAAATTGGTCTTGCTTCACCGGACAAAATCCGGTCGTGGTCAAGAGGGGAAGTTAAGAAACCTGAAACAATCAACTACCGTACACTTAAGCCTGAAAAAGACGGCTTGTTCTGTGAAAGAATTTTCGGTCCTACAAAAGACTGGGAGTGTCATTGCGGAAAGTATAAGCGCGTCCGTTACAAAGGTGTCGTTTGTGACCGCTGTGGTGTTGAAGTAACTAGAGCTAAAGTTCGACGTGACCGTATGGGTCACATCGAACTTGCTGCTCCGGTTTCCCATATTTGGTATTTCAAAGGAATCCCAAGCCGTATGGGTCTTGTTTTGGATATGTCTCCAAGAGCATTAGAGGAAGTTATCTACTTTGCTTCTTACGTTGTTACAGATACAGGCGATACTCCGCTTGAAAAGAAACAATTGCTTTCTGAAAAGGAATACCGCACATACCGTGAAAAGTATGGTAAAGGATTTACTGCCCAAATGGGTGCAGAAGCAATCAAGCGTCTTCTAGAAGATATTGATGCTGAAAAAGAAGTTGATATGCTGAAAGAAGAGCTTAAAACAGCACAAGGACAACGCCGTACGCGTGCGATTAAACGTCTGGAAGTTTTAGAAGCATTCCGTCACTCAGGTAACCAAGCTGACTGGATGATCCTTGAAGTACTTCCTGTAATCCCGCCGGAATTGCGTCCGATGGTTCAACTTGATGGTGGACGTTTTGCTACGTCTGACCTTAACGACCTTTACCGTCGTGTTATCAATCGTAACAACCGTTTGAAGCGTCTATTAGACTTAGGTGCTCCTAACATTATCGTTCAAAATGAAAAACGTATGCTTCAAGAAGCAGTTGATGCTTTAATCGATAATGGCCGTCGTGGCCGTCCTGTTACTGGACCAGGAAACCGTCCGCTTAAATCACTTTCACACATGCTGAAAGGGAAGCAAGGTCGTTTCCGTCAAAACTTACTTGGTAAGCGTGTTGACTACTCTGGTCGTTCGGTTATTGTTGTAGGTCCGAACTTGAAGATGTATCAATGCGGTCTTCCAAAAGAGATGGCACTTGAATTATTCAAGCCGTTTGTTATGAAAGAGCTCGTATCAAAAGGTCTTGCTCATAATATCAAGAGTGCTAAACGTAAGGTTGAACGTGTTCAGCCTGAAGTCTGGGATGTTTTAGAAGAAGTTATCCGTGAACATCCAGTATTGCTAAACCGTGCTCCTACACTTCACAGACTTGGTATTCAAGCATTTGAACCAACTCTAGTTGAAGGACGCGCGATTCGTCTTCACCCGCTCGTATGTACAGCTTATAACGCTGACTTCGATGGTGACCAAATGGCGGTCCACGTACCTTTATCAGCAGAAGCACAAGCAGAAGCTCGCATCCTAATGCTTGCTGCACAAAACATCTTGAACCCGAAAGATGGTAAGCCGGTAGTAACACCTTCACAGGATATGGTATTAGGTAACTATTACCTAACTTTAGAACGTGCAGGAGCTATTGGTGAAGGTTCAGTGTTTAAAGACATTAACGAAGCGATCATCGCTTACGAAAACGGATATGTTCATCTGCACACGAGAATCGCGGTGCCGGTATCGAGTCTTAATAAAGAATCGTTCACTGAAGAACAGCAATCCAAGCTTCTTATGACAACTGTAGGTAAATTGTTGTTTAACGAGATCCTGCCACCGTCATTCCCTTACATCAATGAGCCGACAACGACGAACCTTCAAGTGAAAACACCTGAAAAGTATCTCTTAGATCCGGCTTCTAATGTAAAAGAAGAAATTCAAAAGCATGATGAGATTGTTCCTTTCAAGAAAGGTATTCTTGGAAAAATAATCGCTGAAGTCTTCAAACGCTTTAAGATTACAGAAACGTCTAAAATGCTTGACCGCATGAAAGACTTAGGATTTAAATATTCAACCCGTGCTGGTATTACAATCGGTGTTTCTGACATTGTCGTATTACCTGAAAAGCAAGTGATCCTTTCAGCTGCTGAAGAAAAAGTAACGAACGTTACGAAGCAATTCAGACGTGGTTTGATCACAGAAGACGAGCGTTACGAGCGTGTCATCAATATCTGGAGTTCCGCGAAAGACGAAATTCAGAATAAATTGATGGGTACACTTGATAAGCGCAACCCGATCTTTATGATGAGTGACTCCGGTGCCCGTGGTAACGCATCTAACTTTACACAGCTTGCTGGTATGCGTGGTCTGATGGCCAACCCGGCTGGTAAAATCATTGAGCTTCCGATCAAATCAAGTTTCCGTGAAGGACTAACAGTACTCGAGTACTTTATCTCTACTCACGGAGCCCGTAAAGGTCTTGCCGATACAGCTCTTAAAACAGCTGACTCAGGTTACCTTACTCGTCGACTTGTTGACGTTGCCCAAGATGTTATTGTGCGTGAAGATGACTGCGGAACTGACCGCGGCTTAGAAGTTGCAGCGATTAAAGAAGGCAACGAAGTTATCGAACCGCTTCACGAGCGTTTAATTGGACGTACAGCTTATAAAAAAGTGTACCATCCTGAAACAAAAGAAATCCTTGCAGATGTTAACCAATTGATTACAGAAGATATGGCTGCTCAAATCGAAGAAGTAGGCGTAAAAGCTGTAACCATTCGATCTGTATTTACTTGTGACACACGTCACGGTGTATGTAAAAAATGTTATGGACGTAACCTTGCGACAGGCTCTGACGTCGAAGTTGGGGAGTCTGTTGGAATCATCGCTGCACAATCCATCGGTGAACCAGGTACACAGCTTACAATGCGTACCTTCCATACCGGGGGAGTAGCAGGAGACGATATCACACAAGGTCTTCCGCGTATCCAAGAATTGTTCGAAGCACGTAACCCGAAAGGTCAAGCTGTTATTTCTGAGCTTGAAGGAACGGTTGTCAGCGTAAACGACAATAAAGATAAGCGTGAAGTAATCGTTCAAGGTGAAATTGAATCAAGATCTTATACTATTCCATTTGGCGCTCGTATTAAGGTTGCTGAAGGTGATAAGGTCGTTGCAGGTCAAGTATTGACTGAAGGTTCGATTGATCCGAAAGAATTAATCAAAGTCCGCGGCGCAGAAGGCGTTCAGGAATACCTATTGCGTGAGGTACAGAAAGTTTACCGTATGCAAGGGGTAGAAATCGGAGATAAGCACGTAGAAGTAATGGTACGCCAAATGCTTCGTAAAGTGCGCATCATTGATTCCGGTGATTCTCAAGTGCTTCCGGGTGCTCTTATGGACATCCATAACTTTACGGATGTTAACCGAAGTGTTCTACTTGAAGGCGGAACTCCTGCTACAGGACGTCCAGTTCTTCTGGGTATCACAAAAGCATCACTTGAAACTGAATCGTTCTTATCTGCTGCATCTTTCCAAGAGACAACAAGAGTTCTTACAGACGCTGCGATCAAAGGTAAGCGTGATGAATTACTTGGTCTTAAGGAAAACGTTATTATCGGTAAGCTGATTCCAGCTGGAACGGGGATGAACCGTTACAGAAACATCGGTATGAACTCACCGGTAGTTGAAGAAGAGAACGGTGAAGAGGCTGAGCTGCCAACAGAACTTGTTTCTCAAGATTAATAAATGAAATGTTGACATCGGGAGTGCATCGGTGATATTATTACGGATGTGCTCCTAAGAATTGTTACTTTGGAGGATATTCGTATGTCTTATGAAAAAGTGACACAGGCTTCTGAAATTATCGTAGGTACTAAGCAAACAATCAAAGCTTTACAAAACGGCGAGGTCAAAGAGCTGGTCGTTGCGGAAGATGCCGATTTTCGGGTGACGAGCAAAGTCTTGCAGATTGCCGAGGAAAAGCTAGTTCCAATCGTAAAGGTTGATTCCATGAAAAAGCTTGGAAAAGCATGCGGTATAGATGTCGGGGCCGCAACTGTTGCGATAAAAGGATAAAATATCTGTTTTTGCGATGAGCATTGCTTAACGCTCCGCTCGCAAAAACTTTCTTTTGTCCTAAAATGAACCACCTGGGTCGGTGGTATTACAAGACAAGAGAGGAGGAACTAAAATGCCTACAATTAACCAACTCGTTCGCAAAGGTCGTGTTTCTAAAACTAAGAAATCTGACTCACCTGCATTGAACAAAGGTTACAACAGCTTCAAGAAGTCCCAAACTAACGTTTCATCTCCGCAAAAGCGTGGAGTTTGTACACGTGTTGGTACTATGACTCCTAAGAAGCCGAACTCGGCGCTACGTAAGTATGCTCGTGTTCGTTTAACTAACGGAATCGAAGTTACAGCTTACATTCCTGGTATCGGCCACAACCTTCAAGAGCACAGTGTTGTTCTTATCCGTGGAGGACGTGTAAAAGATTTACCGGGGGTACGTTACCACATCGTTCGTGGTGCTTTGGATACAGCTGGTGTTACTAACCGTATGCAAGGTCGTTCTAAATACGGAACGAAACGTCCAAAAGAAGCTAAGAAATAATATGGATTTTCATGGATTTTCGAAATAAATTACAACTACAGGAAAGGAGGGGACCACATGCCACGTAAAGGACCTGTTGCTCGTCGTGATGTGTTACCTGATCCAATTTACAAGTCTAAGCTTGTAACTCGTCTAATCAACAAAATTATGATTGACGGTAAGAGAGGGGTAGCTCAAACAATCTTGTACAATGCGTTCGATATCATTAAAGAACGTACGAACCAAGATCCTATGGAAGTGTTTGAACAAGCTCTTAAAAATATCATGCCAGTTCTTGAAGTACGTGCACGCCGTGTTGGTGGTGCTAACTACCAAGTACCGGTTGAAGTTCGCCCTGAGCGTCGTACAACTTTAGGACTTCGTTATTTAACGAACTACTCTCGTCTTCGCGGAGAAAAGACAATGGAAGAACGTCTTGCGAACGAGATCATGGATGCTGCAAACAACACTGGTGCTTCTGTTAAGAAGCGTGAAGATATGCACAAAATGGCTGAAGCGAACAAAGCGTTTGCTCACTACCGTTGGTAAAATCATAGGGGCAGTTCTCGGACTGTCTCTAATACACTATAAAAATTCCTTTGCATAAGGAAGGAGAGAAATTCATGGCTAGAGAATTCTCCTTACAAAATACTCGTAATATCGGTATCATGGCTCACATCGATGCTGGTAAAACAACGACTACTGAACGTGTACTTTATTATACTGGCCGTATCCACAAAATCGGTGAAACTCATGAAGGGGCTTCACAAATGGACTGGATGGAGCAGGAACAAGAGCGCGGAATCACGATTACTTCCGCTGCGACAACTGCTCAATGGAAAGGTCATCGTATCAACATCATTGATACACCAGGACACGTAGACTTTACAGTTGAAGTAGAACGTTCATTACGTGTATTAGACGGAGCGGTTGCTGTACTTGATGCTCAATCAGGTGTAGAACCACAAACAGAAACTGTATGGCGTCAAGCGACTACTTATGGGGTTCCCCGTGTAGTATTCGTAAACAAAATGGATAAGATTGGTGCGGATTTCTTATACTCCGTAAAAACGATCCATGAACGTCTTGGTGCTAACGCACATCCGATCCAATTACCGATCGGTGCGGAAGACCAATTCGAAGCGATCATCGACTTAGTTGAAATGAAAGCTGTATTCTACGGAAACGACCTTGGTACTGATATCGAAGTTCGTGACATCCCGGAAGAACACATGCCTTTAGCTGAAGAATACCGTGGAAAACTTATTGAAGCGGTAGCTGAGCTAGACGAAGAAATGATGATGAAGTACTTAGAAGGTGAAGAGATTACAAAAGAAGAACTTAAAGCGGGTATTCGTCAAGGTACTTGTAACGTTGAGTTCTACCCAGTAATCTGTGGATCTGCGTTTAAGAACAAAGGTGTTCAGCTAATGCTTGACTCTGTTCTTGACTATCTTCCATCACCATTAGATGTACCTGCAATCAAAGGTACATTACCAGATTCAGAAGAAGAAGTAACTCGCGAATCAAGTGACGATGCTCCGTTCTCTGCACTTGCATTTAAAGTTATGACTGACCCTTATGTTGGTAAGTTAACTTTCTTCCGTGTTTACTCTGGTACTCTAAACTCTGGATCCTACGTACAGAACTCTACTAAAGGAAAGCGCGAGCGTATTGGACGTATTCTTCAAATGCACGCAAACTCCCGTGAAGAGATCTCTACTGTATACGCTGGAGATATCGCAGCTGCTGTAGGTCTTAAAGATACTACAACTGGTGATACACTATGTGAGGAAAAGAGCCTTGTTATCTTAGAATCCATGGTATTCCCTGAGCCGGTTATCTCACTATCTATCGAGCCGAAGTCTAAAGCAGACCAAGACAAGATGGGTATGGCGCTTGCTAAGCTTGCTGAAGAAGATCCAACATTCCGTACTGAAACAAACGAAGAAACTGGACAAACGATCATTGCAGGTATGGGTGAACTTCACCTTGATATCCTAGTTGACCGTATGCGCCGCGAATTCAAGGTAGACGCTAACGTGGGTGCTCCTCAGGTTGCTTACCGTGAAACAATTCGCCAAGCAGCAAAAGTTGAAGGTAAATTCGTTCGTCAGTCTGGTGGTCGTGGACAATACGGTCACGTTTGGATTGAATTCGAGCCAGGTGAAGAAGGATCTGGATTCGTATTTGAAAACAAAATCGTTGGTGGGGTAGTTCCTCGTGAATACATCCCTGCTGTACAAGCTGGTATTGAAGAATCCATGAAAAACGGTATGCTTGCTGGATTCCCATTATTGGACCTTAAAGCTACTATCGTTGATGGATCATACCATGATGTTGACTCCAACGAAATGGCGTTTAAGATTGCCGGTTCAATGGCACTTAAGAACGCAAAAGCAAAATGTGACCCTGCAATTCTTGAGCCGATCATGAAAGTTGAAGTAACGGTTCCTGAAGAGTACATGGGAGACATTATGGGTGACGTAACTTCACGTCGTGGACGTGTTGAAGGTATGGAAGCTCGCGGTAACGCACAGATCGTTAAGGCGATGGTTCCACTTGCTGAGATGTTCGGTTATGCAACTAGTTTGCGTTCTCGTACACAAGGCCGTGGTACTTACTCTATGCACTTCGACCACTACGAAGAAGTACCGAAGTCGATTTCAGAAGAAATCATTAAAAAAGCAACTGGAGCTTAATCTCCCCGGTTGTAAGTAACACCAAATTCATGTAATCTAAAATGGGCGGTACAAACTGCTTGTTTTAAATAAAAAAATCTACTATATGTAAACATATTTAAGGAGGAATCTTTCTCATGGCTAAAGAGAAATTCGATCGTTCCAAAACGCATGCTAACATTGGTACTATCGGTCACGTTGACCATGGTAAAACAACTTTAACAGCTGCTATCTCTACTGTTCTTGCAAAGAAAAACGGTAAAGGTGTAGCGATGGCTTATGACCAAATCGACGGTGCTCCAGAAGAGCGCGAGCGTGGTATCACAATCTCAACTGCACACGTTGAGTACGAAACTGACACTCGTCACTATGCACACGTTGACTGCCCAGGACATGCTGACTATGTTAAGAACATGATCACTGGTGCAGCACAAATGGATGGTGGGATCCTAGTAGTATCTGCTGCTGACGGCCCAATGCCACAAACTCGTGAGCACATCCTTCTTTCTCGTCAAGTAGGTGTACCTTACCTTGTTGTATTCTTGAACAAGTGTGACATGGTTGATGACGAAGAATTATTAGAACTAGTTGAAATGGAAGTTCGTGACCTTCTTTCTGAGTACGATTTCCCTGGAGACGATGTTCCTGTAATCAAAGGTTCTGCTCTTAAAGCTCTTGAAGGAGATGCTGATTGGGAAGCTAAAATCTATGAACTTATGGACGCTGTAGATAGCTACATCCCAACTCCTCCACGTGACACTGAAAAGCCATTCATGATGCCAGTTGAGGATGTATTCTCAATCACTGGTCGTGGTACGGTTGCTACTGGACGTGTTGAGCGTGGACAAGTTAAAGTTGGTGACGTAGTTGAGATCCTAGGTCTTACTGAAGAGCCAAAATCAACAACTGTAACAGGTGTTGAAATGTTCCGTAAGCTTCTTGACTATGCTGAAGCTGGTGACAACATTGGTGCACTTCTTCGTGGGGTTTCCCGTGACGATGTTGAGCGTGGACAAGTTCTTGCTAAGCCAGGTACTGTTAAAGCTCACACTAAGTTCAAATCAGAAGTATACGTTCTTTCAAAAGAAGAGGGTGGACGTCACACTCCATTCTTCTCTAACTACCGTCCTCAGTTCTACTTCCGTACAACTGACGTAACTGGTATCATCCAACTTCCTGAAGGCGTTGAAATGGTAATGCCTGGAGATAACGTTGAGATGACTGTAGAACTAATCGCTCCAATCGCTATCGAAGAAGGAACTAAGTTCTCTATTCGTGAAGGTGGACGTACAGTTGGTGCAGGTGTAGTTGCAACAATCCAAGAGTAGTCTTTGACTGCTTCTATAGAAAAAGCACCCTCCAAATGGAGAGTGCTTTTTCTTTACATATTTATATGCTATCAAAGAAATACAATTCGAATGAGGAAATAAAAATTAGTAAACCAATAATCAAAGTAAGTATGATTGTGTAGTATTAACTCCATAATTTTAATGATTTATCATTAATCTCACGTTAATTAAGAAAATCCCTCGATAGTAAGACACAATCCCACGAAAAAATAAAAGAATCCCACGAAATATAAAAGATAACCACGAGTCGACAAATTGTAACTATACCCCAACAATCCTAAAGTCTAAGTAAGCATCCATCTCTCAGTCAATAAATCCTTCCTATATATATAGAAGAAACACATCTGTTTTAATAAAACACAAATCCAGCAGATCAACCACAACAAGCACAAATCCTTTATCTAGCACTCCATCGGCAGCTTCACATATAAAACAATTCTTTATATAGAAGAAACACATTCATATGAATAAAAGAAGAAAAAGGAAGTTGAAATCCGTGCATAAAGTCTCTATAATAGGAAAAGTGCGATTAACAATAAATAAATGCAAATAAAACTTGCATTAGGTATTGTTTTTCTCTATAATGAGTAATGTTGGTCATTCACTGCGATGATTCGGAAGGTTGCTGACACACCAGGCCCCTTTGCCATGGCTGGTGACATCAGGTTGAATTTCCGTGGAGCAATGTCTGTTTATCAAAATAGGCGAATAAAGGAGGGAAAATAATGGCAAAGCAAAAGATTCGTATCCGTTTAAAGGCGTATGATCACAGAATTCTTGATCAATCTGCTGAAAAAATCGTTGAAACTGCTAAGCGTTCAGGAGCAAAGGTATCAGGTCCAATCCCACTACCTACTGAGAAAGCGATCTACACGATCCTTCGTGCGGTTCATAAGTACAAGGACTCTCGTGAGCAGTTCGAAATGCGTACTCATAAGCGCTTGATCGACATTATCGAGCCAACACCACAAACTGTTGATTCATTAATGCGTTTGGATCTACCGTCTGGTGTAGACATCGAAATTAAACTATAATTTCACGTTTGCTTTATATAATTTATTTTACTTATTAATAGGAGGTGTGACGAATGACCAAAGGAATCTTAGGTAAAAAAATTGGTATGACTCAAGTTTTCGCTGAAAACGGAGATCTTATCCCAGTTACTGTAGTAGAAGTAACTCCTAACGTTGTTCTTCAAAAGAAATCCGTAGAAAGCGATGGCTATGAAGCTATCCAGCTTGGATTTGACGATAGAAAAGAATCTCGTACTAACAAGCCGCAAGCAGGTCATGCTGCTAAAGCTAGCACGAGCCCTAAGCGCTACGTTAAGGAATTCCGCAATGTTGATGCAGCGGGATACGAAGTTGGTCAGGAAGTCAAGGTAGATATTTTTGCAGAAGGTGACGCTGTAGACGTTACTGGTACATCTAAAGGAAAAGGATTCCAAGGTGTTATCAAACGTCACGGGCAATCACGCGGGCCAATGAGCCACGGTTCCCGTTACCACCGTCGTCCTGGTTCAATGGGTGCAGTTGACCCTAACCGTGTTTTCAAAGGGAAAGCATTACCTGGACGTACTGGCGGAGATACAGTAACTGTACAAAACTTAGAAGTTGTAAGAGTTGATACAGAACGTAATCTTCTATTGATCAAAGGTAACGTACCTGGAGCGAAAAAGAGCTACGTTACAATTAACTCTGCTGTTAAAGCAAAGGATGCTAAATAAGGAAGGAGGACAATCTGATGCCAAAAGTAGCATTATTTAAACAAGATGGTACTCAAGCTGGCGATATCGAATTAAACGATTCCGTTTTCGGTATTGAACCAAATAAAAGCGTGCTTTTCGACGCTGTTATTATGCAGCAAGCATCACAGCGCCAAGGAACACATGATGTAAAGAACCGTTCCGAAGTTGCTGGTGGTGGACGCAAGCCATGGAAACAGAAAGGTACTGGACGTGCTCGTCAAGGATCTATCCGTTCTCCACAATGGGTTGGCGGTGGAGTGGTTTTTGGACCAACACCAAGAAGCTATTCTTACAAATTACCTAAGAAGGTTCGTCGCTTAGCTATTAAATCAGCGCTATCTTCTAAGGTTCTAGATAACGACTTGATCGTTTTAGAAGGACTTGCATTTGATGCTCCTAAAACAAAGGAAATGAAGCAAGTGCTTGCAAATCTATCCGCAGATCGTAAAGCATTAGTTGTAACGGCTGATTACAATGACGCTGTTGCATTATCTGCACGTAACATCCCTGGCGTAACAGTTGTTACGGCAAACGGCGTTAGTGTTCTTGACGTGTTAAATCACGACAAGCTTCTTATGACTAAAGACGCTGTGGAAAAAGTAGGGGAGGTGCTCGCATAATGGAAGCTCGTGATGTGATTAAGCGCCCCGTTATTACAGAGCGTTCTACTGAAATAATGGCTGACAAAAAATACACGTTCGAAGTAAATCCTCGTGCTACTAAGACTCAAATCAAAGGTGCACTAGAAGAAATCTTTGGCGTAGAAGTACAATCAGTTAACACTGCAAACTACAAAGGTAAGTTCAAGCGTGTAGGCCGTCATACTGGTTATACAGCTAAACGTAAAAAAGCAGTAGTTACACTAACTCCAGATAGCAAAGAACTCGACTTTTTTGAAGGAGTTTAAAAAGAACTCGTAAAGGAGGGAAATTACAATGGGTATCAAAAAGTTTAAACCGACAACTAACGGTCGTCGTAACATGTCTCAGCTTGACTTTGCTGAAATCACGACTGACCAGCCAGAAAAATCCTTGCTTGCTCCTCTTAGCAAAAAAGCTGGGCGTAACAACCAAGGTAGACTAACTGTTCGTCACCAAGGTGGTGGACACAAGCGTAAGTATCGTATTATCGATTTCAAACGTAACAAAGATGGAATACTAGGACGCGTTGCTACAATCGAGTACGATCCAAACCGTACAGCAAACATCGCTCTAATCCATTACGCAGATGGTGAAAAGCGTTATATCCTAGCTCCTAAAGGAATTAAGGTTGGACAAGAGATCATGTCTGGTCCTGAAGCTGACATCAAGGTAGGTAATGCTTTACCGTTAGCAAACATTCCTGTAGGTTCTACAATTCATAACATCGAACTTAAGCCTGGTAAAGGTGGACAATTAGCTCGTTCAGCTGGTGCTGAAGCTCAACTTCTAGGTAAAGAAGAAAAGTACGCGCTAGTTCGTCTAGGTTCTGGTGAAGTTCGCATGATCTTGCTTACTTGCCGTGCAACGCTCGGTCAAGTTGGTAACTTAGAGCATGAACTAGTAAGCGTTGGTAAAGCAGGTCGTTCTCGTTGGAAGGGTATCCGCCCAACAGTTCGTGGTTCTGTAATGAACCCTAACGATCACCCACACGGTGGTGGTGAAGGACGCGCTCCAATCGGACGTAAATCACCAATGTCTCCATGGGGTAAACCAACTCTTGGATATAAAACTCGTAAGAAAAACAGCCAAACTGACAAGTACATTGTACGTCGTCGCAAAAAATAATGTGATTGTCCTACGGTTCAATCGAGCCGTAGCGCAAACACAAAGGGAGGTTCTCAAATGGGTCGCAGTTTGAAAAAAGGGCCTTTTGTAGATGACCACTTGATGAAAAAGGTCGAGGCACTTAATGAATCTAACGACAAGAAAGTAGTTAAAACTTGGTCTCGTCGTTCTACGATTTTCCCTGACTTCATCGGTCACACAATCGCTGTTTATGATGGTCGTAAGCACGTGCCGGTATATGTAACTGAAGATATGGTCGGACACAAGCTAGGTGAATTCGCACCTACTCGTACTTACAAAGGCCATGCAGCTGATGATAAGAAAACTAGACGTTAATTGAGGGGAGGTACACAAAATGGAAGCAAAAGCAATTGCTAAACAAGTGCGTATTGCTCCTCGTAAAGCTCGTATCGTTATCGACTTGATTCGAGGCAAGCAAGTAGGTGAAGCACTTGCGATTCTACGTTTGACGCCTAAAGCAGCTTCTCCTGTTATCGAAAAGGTGCTTAAGTCTGCTATCGCAAACGCAGAACACAACTATGAAATGGAACCGAACAACTTAGTGATTAAGCAAGCGTTCGTTGATGAAGGAATTACTCTTAAGAGATTCCGTCCACGTGCTATGGGTCGTGCAAGCCGTATCAACAAACGTACTAGCCACATCACAATCGTTGTTTCTGAAAAGAAGGAGGGTTAAGACGTGGGTCAAAAAGTAAATCCAACAGGTCTACGTATTGGCGTCATCCGTGACTGGGATTCTAAATGGTACGCAGAAAAGGATTACGCTAATCTTTTACATGAAGACATTAAGATCCGTTCTTATATTGAAAAGCGTCTAAAAGATGCTGCTGTATCTGGTATCGAGATCGAACGTGCAGCTAATCGTGTAAATATCACAATCAAAACAGCTAAGCCAGGAATGGTTATCGGTAAAGGCGGATCTGAAGTTGAAGCACTTCGTAAAGCTCTTAACGATATGACTGGCAAGCGAGTTCATGTTAATATCTTTGAAATCAAACAAGCAGACGTTGATGCTAAGCTAGTAGCTGAAAACATCGCTCGTCAACTTGAAAACCGTGTATCTTTCCGTCGTGCAATGAAGCAGGCGATCCAACGTGCAATGCGTATGGGTGCGAAAGGTATCAAAACTCAAGTATCAGGCCGTCTTGGCGGAGCTGATATCGCTCGTTCTGAACATTATAGTGAAGGTACTGTTCCTCTTCACACACTTCGTGCAGATATCGACTACGGTACTGCTGAAGCAGACACAACTTACGGTAAGCTAGGAATTAAAATCTGGATTTATCGTGGTGAGGTCCTTCCAACAAGAGGAACGAAAAAAGAGGAAGGAGGCAAATAATTATGTTATTGCCAAAACGTGTTAAATATCGTCGTGAACACCGCGGTAAAATGCGTGGGAACGCTAAAGGCGGTACAGAAGTTCATTTCGGAGAATTCGGTTTACAAGCTCTAGAAGCTAGCTGGATTACTAACCGTCAGATCGAAGCTGCTCGTATTGCGATGACTCGTTATATGAAGCGTGGCGGTAAAGTATGGATCAAAATTTTCCCTTCTAAGCCTTACACTGCAAAGCCTCTAGAAGTCCGAATGGGTTCCGGTAAAGGTGCTCCTGAAGGATGGGTAGCAGTTGTTAAGCCAGGAAAAGTTATGTTTGAAATCGCTGGTGTCTCTGAAGAAGTGGCACGCGAAGCGTTGCGTCTTGCAGCACACAAGCTTCCTGTAAAATGTAAGTTTGTTAAACGCGAAGAAGTGGGTGGTGACACAAATGAAGGCTAATGAAATTCGTAACCTGACCACTGCAGAAGTTGAACAAAAAGCAAAAGCACTTAAAGAAGAGCTTTTTAACCTTCGTTTCCAACTAGCGACAGGTCAACTAGAAAACCCGGCCCGCATTCGTGAAGTTCGTAAAGCAATTGCCCGTGCAAAAACGGTTTTACGTGAAAGAGAGCTTGGGATTACTAACGGTTAATTCTTGAGAGGAGGTTCGCACAATGAGTGAACGTAACCAGCGCAAGGTGTACACTGGTCGTGTTGTTTCTGACAAGATGGACAAAACGATTACAGTACTTGTAGAGACATACAAGACACACTCTTTATACAACAAGCGCGTTAAATACTCTAAAAAGTTAAAAGCGCATGATGAAAATAACACTGCTAAGATCGGTGACGTCGTTAAGATTATGGAAACGCGTCCGCTTTCTAAAGATAAGCGATTCCGTTTAGTAGAAGTTGTTCAAGAAGCAGTAATTATTTAATAAATTGTTCGGATTATACTCATATCCGAAAGGAGGTCCATTCGCATGATTCAACAAGAATCCCGTTTAAGAGTAGCTGATAACTCTGGTGCGAAAGAGCTACTTTGCATTAAAGTTCTTGGTGGTTCTGGTCGTAAGTACGCTAACATTGGTGACATTATCGTTTGTTCGGTTAAGTCCGCAACACCAGGTGGCGTTGTTAAGAAAGGTGACGTTGTTAAAGCGGTAGTGGTACGTTCTAAGCGTGGTATGCGCCGTAATGACGGATCTTACATCCGCTTTGATGAGAACGCGGCTGTAATCGTAAAGGATGATAAAGGTCCTCGAGGAACTCGTATCTTCGGACCTGTAGCACGTGAACTTCGTGATAAGCAATTTATGAAAATCGTTTCTCTTGCTCCAGAAGTTCTTTAATATATTTACTAGCAAGGCTCTTATTGTCTTGTAAGGAGGTGCAACTCACAATGCCATTGCATGTGAAAAAAGGCGATAAAGTTCAAGTAATTTCAGGCAAGGATAAAGGCAAACAAGGGGTGATCCTTGAAGCTTATCCGAAGCTTAACCGAGTGCTTGTTGAAGGCGTAAACGTTGTTAAGAAACACGCAAAACCTTCTCAGGCTAACCCGCAAGGCGGAATCCTTAGCCAAGAAGCACCAATTCATGCTTCTAACGTAATGCCTCTTGACCCTAAAACTGGTGCCCCTACTCGTGTAGGCTACAATGTAGTTGATGGGAAAAAAGTTCGTGTGGCCAAAAAATCTGGTGAAACCCTAGATAAATAAGTCTCAGAGTGAAAGGAGGACACATAATGAACCGTCTACAAGAGCGATATAAAAAAGAGATCTTACCATCTCTAATGGAAAAATTTAATTACACTTCAGTAATGCAAGCACCGAAGATCGAAAAAATCGTTATCAACATGGGTGTTGGTGAAGCAGTTTCCAACTCTAAAGTTTTAGATACAGCAGTAGAGGAACTTACAGCGATCGCTGGTCAAAAGCCTGTGATTACTCGCGCTAAGAAGTCCATCGCTGGATTTAAGCTTCGTGAAGGTATGCCGATCGGATCAAAAGTTACACTTCGCGGAGAGCGTATGTATGATTTCCTTGATAAATTGATCAGTGTTTCACTTCCACGTGTTCGTGACTTCCGTGGGGTTTCTAAGAAATCTTTCGACGGTCGCGGTAACTACACACTAGGTGTTAAAGAACAGTTGATCTTCCCTGAGATCGATTATGATAAAGTAAACAAAGTTCGCGGAATGGACATCGTTATTGTAACGACTGCGAACACTGACGAAGAAGCTCGTGAGCTTCTAACACAAGTCGGAATGCCATTCCAAAAATAACCTTTAGCCAAAGGAGGTTTACCCGTGGCAAAGAAGTCAATGATTGCTAAGCAACAACGCAAGCAAAAGTTCCAAGTGCAAGAGTACACGCGCTGTGAACGTTGCGGGCGTCCTCATTCAGTAATCCGCAAGTTCAAATTGTGCCGTATTTGTTTCAGAGAACTTGCTTACAAAGGTCAAATTCCTGGCGTTAAAAAAGCCAGCTGGTAATACCCTGAAAAAAGGGAAGGAGGTAACTAGTAATGGTTATGACAGATCCAATTGCAGATATGCTTACTCGCATCCGCAACGCTAACACTGTTCGTCACGATAAATTGGAGCTTCCTGCTTCTAATATGAAAAAAGAAATCGCAGAAATCCTAAAGCGTGAAGGTTTTGTTCGCGATGTGGAGTATGTAGAGGATAGCAAACAAGGAATGATTCGTATCTTCCTTAAGTACGGTTCTAACAATGAGCGTGTAATCTCAGGTCTTAAGCGTATCTCAAAGCCTGGTTTACGTGTTTATGCAAAATCAAGTGAACTTCCACGTGTTCTTGGAGGACTTGGAATTGCAATCGTATCTACATCTAAAGGCATTATGACTGATAAAGAAGCTCGCCAATCACAAATGGGCGGCGAAGTACTAGCGTACGTTTGGTAATAAATAGCGAATGGAGGTGTCATCATGTCTCGCGTAGGTAACAAACCGATAGAAGTCCCAGGTGGCGTTACGATCAATGTTGCTAATGACAACACTGTTTCTGTAAAAGGCCCTAAAGGTGAACTTTCTCGCAAATTCAATGCTGACATTAAAATTAATGTTCAAGATAACGAAATTACTGTGGAACGCCCGAGCGACCACAAAGAGCACCGTGCATTGCATGGTACTACTCGCAGCGTATTAAACAACATGGTTATCGGTGTAACAAACGGTTATGAAAGAGCTCTTGAAATTATCGGGGTTGGATATCGTGCTTCCAAATCTGGTAACAAGCTTGTACTTAACGTTGGTTACTCACACCCAGTTGAAATCGTTCCTGAACAAGGAATCGACATCGAAGTACCTTCTAACACGAAGGTAGTTGTTAAGGGTATTGACAAGCAACGTGTAGGTGAAGTTGCTGCAAACATCCGTTCAGTTCGTTCACCTGAACCTTACAAAGGTAAAGGTATTCGTTACGAAGGTGAATTCGTTCGCCGTAAAGAAGGTAAGACTGGTAAATAAGACCGTTAGGTAGCGGAAAGGAGTGCAAAGGATGATCACGAAAGCAGATAAGAATGTCGCTCGTAAGAAAAGACATGCTCGTGTTCGCCGCGTTGTAAGCGGAACAGCACAACGTCCTCGTTTGAACGTATTCCGTTCTACAAAGCACATCTATGCTCAATTGATCGATGATCAAGCTGGTGTAACAATTGTATCTGCATCTTCACTTGATAAAGGTGTAAATGTAGAAAACGGTGGAAACGTGGATGCTGCTAAAGCGATTGGTCAAGAAATCGCTAAGCGCGCAGTTGAAAAAGGAATCAAATCGGTTGTTTTTGACCGAGGCGGATATTTATATCACGGACGTATTAAAGCATTAGCAGACGCAGCTCGTGAAGCTGGGTTAGAATTTTAATCGAAGGAGGGAACCTGATGCGTATCGACCCTAACAAACTTGAACTTGAAGAACGCGTCGTTACGGTTAACCGTGTAGCTAAGGTAGTAAAAGGTGGACGTCGTTTCCGCTTTGCTGCAGTGGTTGTCGTAGGTGACAAAAACGGTCACGTTGGATTCGGTACTGGTAAAGCCCAAGAGGTACCAGAAGCGATCCGTAAGGCGATTGAAGATGCTAAGAAGAACTTAGTAACTGTACCGATCGTAAAAACAACAATTCCTCACCAAATAGTTGGACGTTTTGGAGCAGGTAACGTATTCTTAAAGCCTGCATCTGAAGGTACTGGGGTAATTGCAGGTGGACCTGTACGTGCTGTATTGGAGCTTGCTGGTGTAGGTGACATTCTTTCTAAGTCACTTGGATCTAACAACCCAATCAACATGGTTCGTGCAACTATCGAAGGATTGAAAAATTTAAAGCGTGCTGAAGACGTTGCGAAACTTCGTGGCAAATCAGTACAAGAGCTTTTAGGTTAAGGAGGGAACTTTAGATGGCTAAGAAATTAGAAATCACCCTCACTCGTAGTGTTATCGGCCGTCCGGAAAAACAACGTGTTGTTGTTAAGACACTAGGTTTGCGCAAAATGCACCAGACAGTTGTACACGAAGATAACGCGGCTATCCGCGGTATGGTTAACAAGGTGTCTCACCTTTTAACAGTGAAAGAATTAGACGCTTAATAGATAAATAAATCATGAGGAGGTGCTCAGATGAAACTTCATGAGTTGAAGCCATCAGAAGGATCCCGTAAAGTTCGCAACCGTGTTGGTCGCGGTATCGGATCAGGAAATGGTAAAACAAGTGGTCGTGGACACAAAGGTCAAAACTCTCGTTCAGGCGGTGGAGTAAGACCAGGATTCGAGGGTGGACAAAATCCACTTGCACGTCGTTTACCGAAACGTGGATTCACAAACCCTACTCGTAAAGAGTATGCAGTTGTAAATCTTGAGAAGCTTGTTCGTTTTGAAGAGGGCACAGAGGTAACTCCTGAACTTCTTCTTGAAACAGGAGTAGTAAGCAATCTTAAAAACGGTATTAAAGTATTGGGTAATGGCAAGTTAGAAGTTAAGCTTACAGTTAAGGCGCACAAATTCTCTGTTTCTGCTAAAGAAGCAATTGAAGCAGCGGGCGGAAAAACTGAGGTGATCTAATGTTCCAGACAATCTCCAACATTATGCGTGTGGGTGATCTGAGAAACAAAATATTGTTTACACTTGCGATGCTGGTCGTGTTCCGCCTAGGAACATTCATACCAGTACCTGGTGTAAATCGCGATGTATTGAAATTCAGTACAGGCGACAGTGCTAACATTTTTGGTTTTTTAAATACGTTTGGCGGTGGAGCGTTACAAAACTTCTCCATTTTCGCTATGGG
Source organism: Fictibacillus phosphorivorans (assembly GCF_023715845.1). Lineage (GTDB taxonomy): Bacteria > Bacillota > Bacilli > Bacillales > Fictibacillaceae > Fictibacillus > Fictibacillus phosphorivorans_D. The sequence goes on along the minus strand of NZ_JAMBOR010000023.1, from coordinate 14,285 downwards.
TATCATGCCGTACATTACAGCATCGATCATCGTGCAGCTTTTGCAGATGGACGTTGTACCGAAATTTACGGAATGGAGTAAGCAGGGTGAAGTAGGGCGAAAGAAATTAGCTCAGTTCACACGTTATGGAACGATCGTGCTTGGTTTTATCCAAGCAATCGGTATGTCTATCGGTTTTAACAACCTTTTTCCAGGACTTATTCAAAACCCTAGCACAACTACGTATCTATTTATCGCGTTAGTTTTAACTGCAGGTACTGCATTCTTAATGTGGTTAGGTGAGCAGATTACCCTCAAGGGGATTGGAAACGGAATATCAGTTCTAATTTTTGCGGGGATTGTCGCAGCTATTCCTACAGCAGTTAACCAGCTTTTCACAACGCAATTCAAAGGCGGTAACGATCAGATGTTTATGCACATCGTTACGATCGTACTACTTGCACTTGCGATTGTACTCATCATTATGGGTGTTATCTTTATTCAACAAGGTGTTCGGAAAATCCCGATTCAGTATGCAAAGCGGGTCGTTGGAACAAAGCCTGTTGGCGGCCAGTCGACTCATCTTCCGATCAAAGTTAACGCAGCAGGTGTTATCCCGGTTATCTTCGCGATTTCCTTGATTATCACGCCAAGAACTGTTGCTGGCTTCTTCGGACAGAATGATGTTACGACTTGGATTATCAACACGTTTGACTACACGAAACCAGTCGGAATGATTATATATGCGCTCCTAATCATCGGGTTCTCGTATTTCTATACGTTTATCCAGGTGAATCCGGAGCAAATGGCGGAAAACTTAAAGAAGCAGGGTGGATACATTCCTGGCATTCGTCCAGGGACTAACACTCAAACTTATATTACAAGAATTCTGTATCGATTAACGTTTGTTGGATCTCTATTCCTTGCTGCTATTGCAGTCCTACCAGTTGTCTTTACAGCAATTCCAGGTTTGAATCTTCCGCCAGCCATTCAAATTGGTGGAACAAGCTTGCTGATTGTTGTAGGTGTGGCATTAGACACCATGAAGCAAATTGAGAGCCAGCTGATCAAGCGGCACTACAAAGGCTTCATTAAATAAGGGCGTGGAAGATTATTCTTCCCGGCATGCTCTGTTTTAAAAGACGATTGTGATTTATGGAGGGATTAGATGTATCTAGTCTTAATGGGATTACCCGGAGCAGGCAAGGGTACTCAAGCAGAAAGAATTGTTGAGAAGTACGGAATTCCACATATCTCTACTGGAGATATGTTCCGAGCAGCAATTAAAGAGGAGACTCCTCTTGGACTTGAGGCAAAATCGTACATGGATGCGGGTAACCTCGTTCCTGACGAAGTTACAATCGGCATCGTACGTGACCGACTTTCTAAAAAGGACTGCGAAAAAGGATTTTTACTAGATGGATTCCCTCGGACAGTAGCCCAAGCGGAAGCCCTGGAAGAGATCACTAAAGAGCTTTCCCGAGAAATTGATTATGTTCTAAACATTTCAGTAGATTCGGATAAGTTAATGCAGCGATTAACAGGTCGTCGGATTTGCCAAACATGCGGAAGCACGTATCATGTAATATTCAACCCACCAAAGGTTGAAGGAGTATGTGATAAAGACGGCGGTACGCTTATTCAACGTCAAGATGATAATGAAGAGACCGTTCGAAACCGTTTAAATGTAAACATGAAGCAGGCTAAACCACTGCTTGATTTTTATGGTGATAGAGGTTACCTGAAAAACATTAATGGTGATCAGGATATCGACAAAGTCTTTCAAGACATTGACCAACTTATTGGGGGATTGGCGAAATGATTATCTGCAAAACACCGCGAGAGATTGAAATCATGCGGGAGGCAGGTCGCATCGTTGCCTTAACTCATCAAGAGTTAAAAAAACACATTAAACCTGGCGTAACTACTAAGGAACTGGATAAAATTGCTGATAAGTTTATCCGAAGCCAAGGTGCAATCCCTTCATTTAAAAACTATAATGGTTTTAGCGGAAGCATCTGTGCTTCAGTGAATGAGGAACTTGTACATGGAATACCAGGTAAACGCGTACTGAACCATGGCGACATTATCTCTATAGATATTGGGGCGAAGTACAACGGATATCATGGGGATTCCGCTTGGACTTATGGAGTTGGAGAGATTTCTGAGGAAGCTCAAAAACTTCTGGATGTAACCGAAGAGTCTTTGTATAAAGGACTCGAAAAAGCAAAAGCCGGTGCCCGGTTAACTGACATTTCTCATGAGATACAGAAGTATGCTGAGGGTGAAGGTTTTTCTGTTGTTCGCGAATACGTCGGACACGGGATAGGCCAGGACTTGCATGAGGACCCGCAAATTCCTCATTATGGACCGCCTGGTAAAGGACCGGTACTGAAAAAGGGCATGGTTCTAGCAATAGAACCGATGATAAATGCGGGAACTCGCTATGTTCGAACATTATCCGATAACTGGACGGTTGTCACAACGGATGGCAAATGGTGTGCTCACTTTGAACATACAATTGTCATTACGGAGGAAGGCTTTGAAATCTTAACAAAGATTTAAGGTGAAGGTGATGAGATGGTAAGCGAATCTGATTCGGTACCGAATATAGGACAGCTGGTTCGGATACTAAAAGGAAGAGACGCAGATCGGCTGGGTGTTATAGTCGGAATCCTCGATGAACGTTTTGTTCTCGTGGCCGATGGCGACAAGCGCAAGTTCGATCGCGCCAAGCGAAAAAACCTGAACCATATAGAGCTGCTAGATTTTATTTCTCCGGAAGTTGTTAAAAGCATTCTTGAAACAGGTCGTGTAACCAATGGCAAATTGCGTTATGCAGTAGCGAAGTTTTCCGACGAGAAAGTCATTGCTCTGAAGAAGGGAGATCAAGTCGATGGCTAAAGATGATGTTATCGAGGTTGAAGGTACAGTTATTGAACCTTTACCGAACGCCATGTTTCGTGTTGAACTAGAAAACGGACACAAAGTTCTAGCGCACGTTTCTGGTAAGATTCGTATGCACTACATTCGAATTCTTCCAGGAGATAAAGTAACCGTAGAATTGTCTCCGTATGACTTATCACGTGGTCGTATAACGTATCGTTTTAAATAATCAATGTACTCCGTGACATAAGGAGGTTATAAAAAATGAAGGTAAGACCATCAGTCAAGCCAATATGTGAAAAGTGTAAAGTGATTCGCCGCAGAGGCACTGTAATGGTGATCTGTGAGAATCCGAAACATAAACAAAAACAAGGTTAATATACAGGAGGTGCAAAAATTATGGCACGTGTTGCAGGTGTAGATATTCCTCGTGATAAGCGAGTAGTTATCTCATTAACGTACATCTTCGGTATCGGTAAAACAAAAGCACAGCAAATTCTTGCTGAAGCTGGTGTTTCTGAAGATACACGAGTTCGTGATCTTACTGAAGATGAATTAAATAAAATCCGCGAAGTCATCGATGGACACAAAGTGGAGGGTGACCTTCGCCGTGAAGTTTCATTAAACATCAAGCGTCTAATCGAGATCGGAGCATATCGTGGTGTTCGTCATCGTCGTGGGTTACCAGTACGTGGTCAAAACACGAAGAACAACTCCCGTACTCGTAAAGGACCTCGTCGTACTGTAGCGAATAAGAAAAAGTAAGTAAAGGAGGTAAACTCTAAATGGCAAAAGCACGTAAGACTAATACACGTAAACGTCGTGTCAAAAAGAATATTGAAGTCGGCGTAGCACATATCCGTTCTACATTCAATAACACGATTATTACGATTACTGACACGCACGGGAACGCAATCTCTTGGGCGACTGCTGGTCACCTTGGATTTAAAGGTTCTCGTAAGTCTACTCCGTTCGCAGCACAAATGGCAGCTGAAACAGCTGGTAAAACTGCAATGGAACATGGTATGAAGACGTTGGAAGTATCCGTTAAAGGACCTGGAGCTGGACGTGAAGCAGCAATCCGTGCCCTTCAAGCGGTAGGCTTAGAAGTAACAGCTATTCGTGATGTTACTCCTGTACCTCACAACGGTTGCCGTCCGCCAAAACGCCGTCGTGTGTAACGATATACACGGTATATAATTCCATAACTTGTCTATAATGGTTATAGTAAAAGTTTTGGTAAAAGATAAGTCGGAATGCCTATGGGGAATTTCGGCTGGGATCATCCAGCCGAGATTCGACGTTTGAAGGAGGGTTCAGTTGAATGATCGAAATCGAAAAGCCAAGAATTGAGACGGTTGAAATCAGCGACGATGCCACATACGGAAAGTTTGTTGTTGAACCACTTGAACGTGGATACGGGACTACACTAGGCAACTCCTTGCGTCGTATCTTGTTGTCCTCACTACCTGGTGCAGCAGTTACATCTATTCAGATTAATGGCGTATTGCATGAGTTCTCAACAGTTGAAGGTGTAGTTGAAGATGTTACTACAATCATCTTAAACTTGAAGAAACTTGCAATGAAGATTTACTCTGATGAAGAAAAGACACTTGAAATCGACGTACAAGGCGATGGTGTCGTAACAGCTGGTGACATTACTCATGACAGCGATGTTGAAATCCTTAATCCGGAACTTCATATCGCAACACTTGCAAAAGGCGCTCATTTCCAAATGAAGCTTAATGCTAAACGTGGTCGTGGTTATGTTCAGGCAGAAGGCAATAAACGCGAAGATCTGCCTATCGGTGTTATTCCTGTTGATTCTATTTACACACCTATTTCTCGTGTGAATTATCAAGTTGAAAACACTCGTGTAGGACAAGTAACAAACTATGATAAGCTAACGCTTGATGTATGGACAGATGGGAGCATTCGTCCAGAGGAAGCAGTTTCTCTTGGTGCGAAGATCATTAGCGAACATTTAAACATTTTTGTTGGCTTAACAGATCAGGCTCAGAACGCTGAAATTATGGTGGAAAAAGAAGAAGATCAAAAAGAAAAAGTTCTTGAGATGACGATTGAAGAACTTGATCTTTCTGTTCGTTCTTACAACTGCCTAAAGCGTGCTGGCATTAATACAGTACAAGAACTTGCGAATAAGTCTGAAGAAGACATGATGAAAGTACGCAACCTCGGTAAGAAGTCTCTTGAAGAAGTTCAAGAGAAACTAGATGAGCTTGGCCTTTCATTACGCGCTGACGATTAATTCGTAATACGCGCTTTTTCAAGACGAGAGAGAAATGCGCAGAGGAGGGAATACAAGCATGGGATACCAAAAGTTAGGTCGTGTATCTGCGGTTCGTAAAGCAATGCTTCGTGATTTAACTACTGATCTAATCATTAACGAGCGTATTGAAACTACAGAAGCACGTGCAAAAGAAGTTCGTAAATTTGCTGAAAAAATGATTACGCTTGGTAAGCGTGGAGACCTTCATGCTCGCCGTCAGGCTGCATCGTTCCTTCGTAACGAAGTAGCAGACAATGAGTCTGGCCAAAGATCTCTTCAAAAACTTTTCAGTGATCTTGCACCTCGCTATGCTGAGCGTAACGGTGGTTACACTCGCATCGCAAAAATCGGCCCTCGCCGTGGTGATGGTGCACCAATGGTTATCATTGAATTAGTATAATTAACGTTACTTAAAGGGCGGGATCAAGTCTTCGATGACAATCTTGCCCTTTTTTATTTTGAGTGAATTCACTGTTGATTATGAGTAAGAGTTCAATCAACTAGAGGGAAGTAGAAATAAAACCTTTAAAACAGTAACAAACTTTTTGGAGAATGTTTGTGGCCAGAAAATCCTGCCCTTAGGATGATCAATGTAAGAGTAAACTAAGTAAGAGCAGAGAGCAGCTTAGAATTGCAGCAGCTTAGAGGAGGACGTCACATGGAGAACATTATATCGGTTAAGGATGTGACCTTTTTTTATCCGGGAGAAGAGACGGCTACGCTGAAAAACGTGAGCTTAGATGTATATAAAGGCGAGTGGCTTTCAATTGTTGGACATAATGGTTCAGGGAAGTCTACTTTGGCTAAATTGCTGAATGGTCTGTTGCTGCCTCATGAGGGAACTGTTAATGTGTCAGACTACGTAACTTCGCGTGAGGATGACATCTGGGAAATCCGCAGACAGGTAGGAATGGTTTTTCAAAACCCTGATAATCAGTTTGTAGGGACAAGCGTTAAGGACGATATTGCGTTCGGCCTTGAAAACTTCGGTGTACCTCGTGACGAGATGATCAAGCGAATCAATGAGAGTGTACAACGGGTTGGCATGGAAGCTTTCTTAGATCAAGAACCGCATCAATTATCTGGTGGGCAAAAACAGAGAGTCGCGATTGCGGGTATTCTAGCACAGAAGCCTTCTGTCATTGTATTAGATGAAGCCACTTCAATGCTTGATCCAATAGGTAGAATTGAAGTGATGGAGACAGTGCGTGAACTCAACCAAAACGAAGGCATAACTGTTATTTCAATCACTCATGATTTAGAGGAAGCGCTAAGTGCAGACCGAGTTGTCGTCATGAAAATGGGGGAAAAAGCAGCAGAAGGAGTACCAGATGCAATCTTTCAGCAGCGTGATCTGTTGAAGTCTGCTGGTCTGGATTTACCGTTTTCACTAAAATTAAGCGAAGCTCTTCGCCGTCAGGGAGTCGAGCTGGATAGAGGATATCTAACGCAGGAAGAGCTGGTGGATGCATTATGGAAATTAGCATAAAGCAACTCGAACATCGTTATATGCAAGGAACGCCATTTGAAAGGCGTGCCCTTCATGATGTGAATTTGGATATACCTCATGAAACATTCCTCGCACTCATCGGGCATACGGGTTCTGGTAAGTCGACACTCATTCAGCATTTGAATGGTTTGTTAAAACCTTCAGCTGGTTCGATAAGAATGGGTGAAACGATTTTAGAAGCTGGCGGAAAGAAGCAAGATCTAAAACCGCTTCGCAAAAAAGCGGGAATCGTCTTTCAATATCCAGAACATCAGCTTTTTGAGGAAACAGTAGAAAAGGACATCATGTTCGGCCCCCGCAATTTTGGAATGTCAGAAGAGGAAGCGAAGAAGACAGCTTCAAGAGTGATTGAGATGGTAGGTTTGCCGCAAACGGTTTTGAGTAAATCTCCGTTTGATCTCAGTGGCGGCCAGATGAGAAGGGTAGCAATCGCTGGAGTGCTTGCTATGAAACCAGAAGTGTTAATTCTTGATGAACCCACTGCAGGATTGGATCCTGCTGGACGTGTAGAGATCATGGAACTTTTTTATGATCTTCATCAAAAGAATAAGTTAACAACCGTGCTTGTTACTCACAGCATGGAGGATGCCTCCAAGTATGCAGATGAGATTGCTGTCATGCATAAGGGTGAACTCTACTTGCATGGAAAGCCAAGGGAAATTTTTAATGAGAGAAAAGCTCTTCAGGAGGCGGGATTGGATGTACCGGAAACGGTTCAATTTCTGTTGAAGTGGAATGAGAAGTCAGGGCAGCACCTGTCACTTTCGAATTTCACGATCGAAGAACTGGCTAAAAGTCTTGGACAAGCTCTCAAGAAGAGGGGGAGCTAGTATGCTGCAAAACGTAATTATTGGTCAGTATTACCCGGCGTCTTCCCCTCTGCACCGGATGGATTCACGCTCAAAGCTGATCGCTGCATTCTTTTATCTGTTCATCGTCTTTTTGGCTAACAACTGGATTACGTACGGTCTCTTGATTGCTTTTACAGCAGTCACGATCTCAGCATCCAAAGTGCCAGTACGTTATCTATACAAAGGGCTTAAACCTATCCTTATCCTTGTCGTATTTACGATGCTTTTGCATGTCTTTTTAACAAAAGAAGGAGATGTGCTCTATAAAGCGGGCTGGTTAGAGATATATGAAGGGGGAGTCATCCAAGGGATTTTTATTGCGATGAGACTTTTATTACTTGTCTTGATGACCTCGCTGCTGACTTTAACTACGACACCGATTGATATAACAGATGGTCTCGAACATCTTTTAGGTCCATTGAAAAAGTGGAAGCTGCCTGTTCATGAGTTTGCTCTGATGATGTCAATATCGCTTCGTTTTATACCGACGCTTTTACAAGAGACAGAGAAGATTATGAAGGCCCAGATGGCTCGTGGTGCTGATTTTACGAGTGGACCGATAAAAGAAAGAGCAAAGGCTTTTGTACCGCTTCTGGTTCCTTTGTTTATCTCTTCGTTTAAGCGGGCAGAAGAGCTGGCGCTCGCGATGGAAGCAAGAGGATACCGCGGCGGTGAAGGCAGAACGAGGTTAAGAGCTCTAGAGTGGCATAACCGGGATACATTCGCTATCGTTCTCTTGATCTTGCTGACATTATCGCTATTCTTATTACGCAGTTAAAGGAGAAAACCATGGCTCGTATGAAAGTAACCGTAGCTTATGACGGAACTGATTTTGCCGGATACCAAATACAGCCTAGCGGAAGAACGGTGCAAGGCACGATTCAGTCTGTTCTCCAAAAGATGCATAAAGGAGAGGCTGTCCAGATCTCAGCCTCTGGCCGGACGGATGCGGGTGTGCATGCAGTCGGACAAGTGTTTCATTTTGATACTGAAATGAACATACCTGGTGATGCTTGGGTTAAAGCTTTAAATGCTATGCTTCCGAATGACATTGTTATAAAACGTGTAGAAGAGGTAACGAATTCATTTCATTCCCGGTTCTCAGCAGAAAGCAAAGAGTATCATTATAAGCTGCTCGTAAGGAAACAGCCAGATGTCTTTAGAAGAAACCATTTATATCATTATCCGTATCCTTTAAACATCCAGGCTATGCAAAGCGCTTGCGTGTCGTTTATTGGAACTCACGACTTTACATCATTCTCTTCAGCCCGCTCAGAAGTGGCAGATAAGGTGAGAACGATCTATTCGTTAGAGCTGCTTGAGGAAGATGAGGTTCTGACCTTTAAAATCAAAGGCAGCGGCTTTTTGTACAACATGGTAAGGATCATCGTCGGAACTCTTTTAGAAGTGGGACAAGGCAAAAGAACACCTGATGAGATCAGTGGTATGATCGCAGCTAAAGACCGTGCGTTAGCCGGAAAAACGGCACCTGCTCATGGACTTTACTTGCATCAAGTTAATTACCAAGAGAATCCTGAATAATATTTAGGATACGCTTGACATCGTTGTTCATGTATTATAAGATATTATTTGGTATTTCTAAAGATATCGTCCACATGCCCCGGAGATATTTTGGGAAATGTTCACATTGAATATAATTGAAATTGATTGAAGATACAGGAGGGAAAACACATGCGTACGACTTTCATGGCGAAAGCTTCTGAAGTAGAACGTAAATGGTTTGTGATCGACGCTGAAGGCAAGACTCTTGGACGTCTATCCAGTGAAGTTGCTTCTATCCTTCGCGGTAAGCATAAGCCTATTTATACACCACACGTTGACACTGGTGATCACGTGATCATCATCAACGCAGAAAAGATTGAATTAACAGGTAAGAAATTGACTGACAAAATTTATTACCGCCACACTGGACACCCAGGTGGACTTCGTACTAGAACTGCATTAGAAATGCGTACAACTCGTCCGGTTCAAATGCTTGAGTTAGCAATCAAAGGTATGCTTCCAAAGAATAGCCTTGGTCGCCAAATGTTCAAAAAGCTTCACGTATATGCTGGAGCTGAGCACAATCATCAAGCACAAAAACCTGAAAACTACGAGTTACGCGGATAAAAAAGGAGGGTATTTACGTGGCACAAGTACAATATTATGGCACTGGACGTCGTAAGCACTCCGTAGCACGTGTACGATTAGTTCCTGGTGAAGGCCGTATCGTTATCAACGGACGTGACATAGACGAATTTTTCGGATTAGAAACATTAAAGCTTATCGTTAAGCAACCACTTAACACAACTGAAACAACTGATAAGTATGACGTATTAGTAACTGTTCATGGCGGTGGATACACTGGACAAGCAGGAGCTATCCGTCACGGTATCTCTCGTGCGCTTCTAGAAGCAGATCCTGAGTACCGCGGATCTCTTAAAGCAGCTGGATTCCTTACTCGTGACGCTCGTATGAAAGAGCGTAAGAAGTACGGACTTAAAGGCGCTCGTCGTGCACCTCAGTTCTCAAAACGTTAATCTTTATACGTTTATCAAAACCCTGTTCTCTTTGGAGAGCGGGGTTTTTGTTTTATGCCAGCTTTTCCCTTACCATCTTTTATGCAGTGTCGTTCCACCTTCCTTTGAGAAAAATAAAGGTACAGACAAACAATGCGTTGAGGTAAAACGCAGGAAGGGGAGAAAGTATGGCTATTGTATTAAACAACTTTAGAGAAAAACAGCGTTATAAAAAAGAAAATTTCGAGCGGAAGGTACTGCGCGACTTGTCGCTTGCTAACATAAAGAAGGAATTTCACCGTTTGTTCCAGCCGTTTTTTCAATACTCTCTTCTTTATCAAAATGATATCGAAGACGCATGTATTGATATGGCGATCGACGCCTATCTTTTAGGTGCAGGTTACAGCCGGTTTGCGTACCATGGTGAAACCTTAGAGAAGATTAAAGAACGTGCTTATGAAAAACAAAAAGCAATCGCAGACGGACTTTTTGAATATTGGCAGTTCTGGTGCTGGGGCACTGAGATGATGATGGAATCCCTGCACCTCTGCTGTGAGAGCTTTGTACATCTTTGGTGGATGGAAGGATACAAAAATGGCGAAAAGCGTTATAGGATGAAACTGCAATAATTTCCAATCGGTTATAAACAGCTTTCTTGTCCCATATACATAGTGATATAAGGCTTGTATAGGGGGACAAAACATGAAAAAGTGGGTGAAGGGAGCCGCATTTGCTTTAGGTTGCGCAGTCCTTGTCTTTATTTTCACCTATCGTTTTTTAGATAATGATTCATGGCGGGCATGGAATTTGCCGTTATCCGGAAAAATTATCGTCATTGATCCTGGACATGGCGGTGCAGATGGCGGTGCCGTTGGTGACGGTGAAGTACTTGAGAAAGAGATCGCCTTAAACATCTCTGTCATGCTGAGGGATTATCTGCAGGAAGCGGGAGCACTTGTGATCATGACCCGTGAGACAGACAAAGACTTGGCTGATAAAGGAACGAAGAAGTTAAGACATCGAAAATGGGAAGATTTAAAAGCGCGTAAAAAGATCATTAATGAAAGTCATGCGGACTTATTTATCAGTATTCATTTAAATTCGTTGCCTTCCTCTAGATGGAGAGGGGCTCAAGTTTTTTATCATCCTGGAAAAGAAGAGGGTGAAGCAGTATCTCTATTTATTCAAGATGAGATTAAACGGAACCTAGAAAATACGAACAGGTTTGCTAAATCGATTGAAGGACTTTACCTGCTTCGATCAGCAAAAGTCCCGGGTGCATTAGTGGAAGTCGGATTTTTATCGAATCCAACTGAGCGTGAACTGTTAAAGACAAAATCATACCAGCAAAAAGTAGCTGCTTCCATCTACCAAGGAATGCTCAGGTTTTATACAAACGAAACACCTCCAAAAACTCCTTATGATTAAGGGGTTTTTTTATTGGATTTAAAAAACCGCTTTCATGGGAGTGACAGTAAGGTTGTGATATACTGAAAGGGAAGTTTACAGGTAAAGGATGTGTCTATGTGCTTACGGAAGAGAAAGTGATCGAACTGTTAAGTCCTATTCAAGACCCTTATTTACATAAAAGCATGGTGGACTCTGGAAGTATCCGTCAGCTAAAAATAAAAGAAGGCTATGTAGGTTTGAAAATTGGCTTAGCGCATACAGGAACACCTGAGCAGATGCAGCTGCAGCAGCAGATCGTACAAGTTCTTAAGAACGCTGGCGTTGAGTCCGTCGGTTTAAGATTTGAAAAAAGAGAAGATGTTCAGACAGAAAGCCAGCCCCAACAGCAAGCTAGTCCGCAGACTCTTCTGTCTGAAAACAGCAAGACTCAGTTTATCGCGATCGCGAGTGGTAAAGGCGGAGTTGGGAAATCAACCGTTTCTGTTAACTTAGCTGTAGCGCTTGCTAGGTTAGGAAAGAAAGTCGGATTGATCGACGCAGACATTTATGGATTCAGTGTCCCGGATATGATGGGAATCACAGAACGCCCTAAAGTAAAAGGAGATCGAATCTTTCCTGTGGAGCGTTTTGGGGTAAAAGTTATTTCCATGGCGTTTTTCGTAGAGGATAATGCACCGGTCATTTGGCGCGGACCGATGCTAGGAAAAATGCTGATGAACTTCTTTAGTGAAGTAGAATGGGGAGATCTCGATTATGTTCTTCTCGATCTGCCACCTGGGACAGGGGATGTTGCGCTGGACGTTCATAAGATGATTCCAAAATGTAAGGAAGTAATCGTAACCACACCTCATGCTACTGCCGCGTTTGTTGCCGCAAGAGCGGGAACGATGGCGATTAAGACAAATCATGAAGTGCTTGGAATTGTTGAGAACATGGCTTATTTCCAAAGCCAGTCCACAGGCGAAAAAGAGTATGTTTTTGGTAAAGATGGAGGTAAGCGATTAGCGGAGGAATTGAACGTTCCTTTACTTGGGCAGATTCCATTAGGTCAGCCTGAAATCAATGAAGATGATTTTGCACCAAGTGTGTATGAAGAGACTCATCCAATCGGCGAACATTACATCCGTATGGCTAAGACCATCATCGAAAAAACAAAGTAAAGTATAAAAAGAGGTTGAAAAAAACAACCTAAAAAAAGCCTCTCTAAACGGGAGGCTTTTATTGTGCGCTCGATTGTTCCTGTTCCTCCTGGCTGCCGCCAGAAGCTTCTTTTCCTTTTTTCGAAATGGATTGGTCGATTTCTTCGTGGGCTACTTTTTTTAGCATTTCTTCAACACGTGCCTGAACAATTGGACTTTCAAACGTTTCAAGCATAATTTTTTTCATTTCTTTTCGAACAGGCTGAGTATCTACAAGACCGAGAAGCTTTTCGGCCATTTGAGGATTTTGCAAAATCTTCATAACTTCTGCTTGATACTGTGGATCTTTTATAAGATCTTTCATCAATTTTTCGTGTTCTTTTCTCATGCTTTTTGCAAATGTCGCTGTAAACTTAGGGTCCTTAAATAGCTTCTGCCAGAACTTCTCTCCTTTTTCAGAAAGAAGCTGCTGCTCGATCGTCTTTTTTACAACTTCTTGGTCAATAAGCATTTCCTGCTGAATTTCTTTATCGGATAATACTTCTTTAATTGCTTTTTTTCCTTCATCTGTTTTTAGTAAATCAACAAACATCTTCTTTGTTGTTTCATAATCCATCTGGGAACTTCCCTGGGCTTCATTTTGTGCACAGCCCGTAAGAGAGGCCAGAATGATACAAATGAGGAAAATGTATATCTTTTTCAACTGGTTTCCTCCTCCTTTCAAATGGGCTATATAACATTAGGATTGATTTTTGGGATTTATTTATACTGGTTATTTAAAGGAAAACTGGCAATTTAAAAAGGACATTGGTACAATCGTAACGGAGCATGTTAGAGGGGGAAAACAAGCGTGAAAATCAAAAGTTGGCTCTTTTTATTTATAACCACACTTTTAATCGGAATTGTTAGTGCCATCGCGGTAGGGCTTATCTTGAAATTTCCTGAGAACAGCACGGCCTTTGAGCTGTTATTATACATTTTTGGACTGATCGGCTTTGGGTCCTTATTCAGTGTCTTCAGCCAGATGGGCTTTTTTGCTTATTTGACTGTTCATCGTTTTGGCTTAGGAATCTTTAAGAGCCATCGCCTTTGGAATGGTGTGCAGCTTATTCTGATTGCTGTCGTATTGTTTGATTTATTTTATTTACGATATACGTCATTTTATAAAGAAGGCGACAGTATAACGAATTATATCCTGATACCACTTGCGATTTTAGTATATGGATTGATCATCGCCTATTTTAAAGTAAAACAGACATCTAACGTAGCATTCATCCCAACGCTTTTCTTTATTACCGTGGTAACCATTCTGGAATGGGTGCCGGTGCTAAAAGAAAACAATTCTTTATCTCTTTGGATGGGATTCGTTCCGTTACTGTTATGTAATACGTATCAGATCTTAATGCTGCACAGACTGCTGCAGAAGAACAATCAGAAAAAGCCCATTGCATCTTGAACTGCACCCTATAAAATAGACAGTTTATAAAAAGGACCTTTTAAGCAGCTAGTAGATGACCTCGGAATTGATATGCTCCCCTTTAGGTAGACAGATTAAATAAAAAATCTGTTTTACCTTAGACTAACCTAGGTATTTGGGACACAATAAAACACCTTCGAAATGATACACTTATTAAAAGTGAAAATCGGAGGTGTTTTTGCATGGGCAAAAACGTTTATTCAAAAGAAACAAAGTGGGCTGTT
>NZ_JAMBOR010000022.1 GCF_023715845.1 Fictibacillus phosphorivorans | reverse complement strand
GCAAACTGGACATGGCGAGGGCCATGTCCAGTTTAATCCAGGTGTGTTTATTCAAAAATAATACTTAAAAACAACACAAACCCCATTTTCAACAAAGTTGAAATGGGGTTTGTCTACGTTCTGAGCCCTCTTTTAAAGAGGGCTTTTTTTATTTTATTAAGGATGATTATCATTGTCAATTAGTTTCTTTTTTAAATGAAAACGCTATCTTAAAAAACATGGTTGTACCCTTATGAAGAATGTGTTAAATTATCAAAATATTGATGCAACTTATAAAGAATCTGAGGGGTGGAAAACGTGACAGCAACCGTTTTAGTTTGTGATGGCATTAAAAGAGAGGGTATTGAACCTTTAGAAAACCTTGAAGGGGTAGAACTCATCTTCGGAAAGATTGATGATGTAGAAAATCCTGAAGCGATCGATGGAATAATGGTCAGAAGTGCCACGAAGATTACCGAACCGGTCCTTGAAAAGTTCTCAGGCTTGAAAATTATTGCCCGTGCCGGAGTTGGTGTTGATAATATAGACCTTACAGCTGCTACAAAAAAAGGAGTTTTGGTCGTCAATGCTCCTGAAGGAAATACGATCTCAACCGCTGAACATACTTGGGCTATGATGATGTCTTTGGTACGCAACATTCCGCAAGCCAATCAATCTGTAAAAAGCGGTGAATGGAATCGAAAAAAATATTTGGGCCAGGAACTTTATCAGAAAACACTTGGTATTATTGGAATGGGCCGGATTGGTTCTGAACTCGCAAAACGTGCAAAAAGCTTTTCTATGAACGTACTTGTTTTCGATCCTTATTTCTCCTTGGAAAAACAAAAAGAATTATCTGTTACATCCGTAGACCTTGATACACTTATTCAAAAGAGTGATATTATTACCGTTCATACTCCGCTTACTAAAGACACTCGCAAACTCTTAAATTATGATAACCTGAAACACACAAAAAAGGGCGCTTACATACTCAACTGTGCCCGTGGCGGAATCATTGATGAAGAAGCTCTTCTACACTATCTGAACATTGACCATCTATCTGGATGTGCTTTGGATGTGTTTGAACAAGAGCCTCCTGTTAACCGTTCATTGATTGATCACCCAAATGTTATCGTTACTCCCCACATTGCCGCTTCAACTATAGAGGCTCAAAAGAATGTAGCTTATATGGCAAGTGATGAGATTAAATCATTTATTTTAAACAAACCATTAAAACATGCTGTAAACTTCCCGTCATTATCAAAAGATACTTATGAAAAGCTTATTGCTTATTACGATTTTTCACAAATTCTTGGTTCTTTTACTACACAATTTTTTAAAGAACCAGTCACCGAAATTTCCATCGGCTATGGCGGATCACTGTCTGAAACGGATACAACATCACTAACCAGAAGCTTTCTTTGCGGTTTTTTAAAAACAAGGCTCGGCAGACCTGTTAATGATGTCAATAGCATGGTAGCAGCTAACGAACGCGGCATCGTCGTAGGAGAAAAACGTGGAACCGACGATTATGGCTACCCGAACATCATTCATGTAAAAGTCACTGGACAAAACAGGACCTTCACATTATCCGCGACATTAGTTAAAGGGTTCGGCGGACGCATTATCCAATTAAACGGATACACTGTTGACTTTGTTCCTCAAGGCTCCCTCTTATATGTTGAGCACCGCGATACACCTGGAATTATAGGAAAAGTTGGGGCCTTTTTAGGAGAACGACATATTAATATCGCAACGATGCACGTAGGAAGAAAATCTGTAGGCGGTGAGGCAATGATGGTATTAACATTTGATACTCAGCTGCCAGAAGAGATTCAAAAAGAACTGCTGACCATCGAAGACTTACTCGTGTGTAAGCCGCTAGATCTATAATGACTACACTAAAAAACTTGGCTCATAATAAGCCAAGTTTTTTCTTTATCCTAATTCTACTTCTTTCCTTTTACCATCTTTAAAAGTCATAAGTGTAGTGTATCCTGTTTTTTTAGCCAGTTCGATTGAAGATTCATAGTTTTCCCCTACTTGATGAGGTTCGTGAGCATCAGAAGATAATACGATAGGAATCCCTTTTTTATAACAGAGTGAAAGCAGCTCAGGTTCGGGATATAACCTTCCGCAAGGTTTGCGCAGACCTGCTGACGAGATCTCTACGCATGTTTTTGAATCTTTTAAAGCGTCTGTCACCCTTTCGTACTGCTCCATTAAAAATTCTTCATCCTTTGGAACATAATTGAAAATTTTCACTAAGTCAATATGGCCGACTATATCAAAAAGATTCGATTGCGCAAGCGTTATGATTTGATCGTAATACGCTCTATATGTTTCGAACAGATCTCTTCGATCCCATTCTTTTCTGAATTCAGCAAGATCGATTCCAAAATCATCGACCCAGTGAACAGAACCGATAACGTAATCAAAGGGATAAGAGGAAATGAAGGATGCCATTTCCTCGTGACTTCCCGGCGTATAGTCCATTTCAATCGACATTCTTACGTCAAGATCTAACTTATCAGCCTTTTTAAACAGGTCTACGTAATCATCCATCGCATAATAACGTCTTTCTTCCATCCATGGCTTTGAAACAATGTTTTTTGTTTCATAGAAATGATAAGCATGTTCAGAAATCCCAAATTCCTCGATTCCTTTTTCTTTTGCTGTCTCCACAAATTTCGTTAGGTAATCAATTGTTAAAGTGCCTTTTTCAAGATGAGCATGGTAATCCGTCAGCATATTGGTCTCCTTTTACAAATGTTTTACCATATGTAAACACGAATTCCACTTTCAATCAAGTATTTAAGCTCCAAGTTTACCGCCGATAAAAAGCACACTTATACATAGGGTTAAAAATAACACCGCAAAAATACGATTCAGATAGTCTCTCATTTTGTCCTCCTCATGTTAAGAATCAACTTTACTATCCTATTCAAAGAATCATATTTTTGAACTCCATTTTCAAAAATTCTCTTGTATCGAATTACTGCAGATTCCATAGACGTTATTAGCGCAAAAAAAAACCGCCTTTAATAGGCGGCGTTTTTGTCGATATTGTTGTTGATCTGCTTCTCCATGATATATAAGAGCGGTTTGTATAACACGACAAAGAATACGAAATTTCCAACCGCATGGTTTAAATCAAACGGAAGACTTGCCAGGTAATATGGCCAGAACTTTTGAGTAAGAACCCCTCCCATTAATACCGACATAATGAAACCGAACAGAAAACCGCAGAAGCTTGCATATACACTCATGATCCACCAAGGAATCCTGTGACGATATTTTCCGAGGAGCCCGCTCATTACGGCAATGATTCCCCAAGCGATCATCTGACCGAACGTCCATATACCATGACCTAAAAAAAAGTTGGTAGTTAATGTGCTCAATATCGCTAGAATAACCCCTTGAACAGGTCCGAGTACAAACGATGCTAGTATGAGGATCGTAGTGTTAGGCTGAACGTTTGGTATCATCGTAAATGTGATGCGTCCTACTGTTAAGAGGGCTGCAAGCATTGCAAGTATCGTAATTCTTCTGATCGTAAGCTTACTCATACTTGTGGAAGTCAAATTCAACAGTATCACCAGGTTTCAATGTGATTTCTTTCGCACCCTTCATAGCCTCTTCACCATTAACAGAAAAGAACCATGATGTCTTATCCTGTTCATTTCCAGCAATCCCTTCAATACTGCTGATAAAGGAATCATCAAATTGTGTTTCTACCTTGAAATTTCCCTTCATAACATCCATTACATTTGTTTCTTCTGTAATGTCTACTTCCTTTTCTGCAACCTTCTCTTTGCCATTATCTTTTGTGATTTGAACGGTTATTTGTTCTTTTTTATTTTCTTCCGTTTTTGGCTGATCAGAAACTTTCTTTGTCTCTGTTGTTCCACAGCCAGCCATTAACATCATCAGTGCAATAAATACTAAAATAAGTTTTTTCATCCTAATACCTCTTTCTTGTCTAACGATCTTTTTTTACTTTTGTGTTTTGAACCAAAAAAAATCCCCTTCTACTACGAAGGAGATTGATAAATGGTATATAGGCAGAAAACAGCGGCCAATTGGCACTGCTTTAACACCCCCCTATCCTCGTAGGTCATGTCATGTACAAAACAGGCAGGTCTCCTGGCTCTTGATCATCGTCCCCTAACGCCTTCCCGTTTTCACAGTGGCAGATCAATTAGGTTTCTCACAATTACAGTGGCGGGACCGCAACGGAATTTAACCGTTTTCCCTATTATGCATGTCCAATATGGACAGCACCTGTTTAAACACTTATGAAATTTTCTTTCCCACTTCATTATAACCGACTGGAGAAAATTGTGAAATTATTTTTTCAAGTGGTCCTTGTTCCTTATGAAACAAGATTAATCGGGAAAGAATGATAATTTATTTCACCGTTCGAGGTATTAGGAAAGAGAATGTTGTACCTTCATTATTTTTACTATGAACATTAATTTGGCCACCATGAGCTTCTACAATGTTTCTGGCGATCGCAAGTCCAAGACCCGTACCTCCAGATTTTCCTCTTGTTCTTGCTTTATCACCTTTATAAAAACGTTCAAAAACAAATGGAAGATCCTCTTCTTTAATTCCTGTTCCGTTGTCTTTTACGAAAAACTTAACAGCACTATCCGTTGATTCAATGGACAGATGAACCATTCCTCCATGTGAAGTATGACGAATGGCATTATCTATTAAGTTCGTTAAGACTTGTTCGATTCGATCAGGATCGATATCCATCTCGTCTTGGTTACCGGAAATATGAAGTGTTAGCTTTATGTCTCTGTCTTTCGCAGGACCTTGGAATTTTCTTACGATACGTTCAGCGAATGGATGGATGGTTAAATGTGAATAATGGAGCTTCATATGTCCTGCTTCCAACCTGGCAAGATCGAGCAATTCATTTACAAGTCTTCCCATCCTTTTTGACTCATCTAAAATAATCCCTGCTAATTCCTTCTTCTCTTCTTCTGATTCTGCAACATCATCGACAATCGCCTCGCTGTATCCTTGAAGCATTGCTATAGGTGTTTTTAGTTCATGAGAGACATTTGCTACAAAATCTTCACGTAATTTATCCATTCTTCGCTCTTCTGTCATATCACGCAAGACCGCAACAGCACCGCGGATTACGGAATGGTCATATAAAGGGGTCATAACGATCACCCATGACCGTCCCTGCAGGTTGATTTCGGCCATCTGCTCGCTTTCTAGTGAAACCACCTGTTGAAACAGCTGCGTTACGGCAATTGGTACATTTCCCCCGACTTCATCCTTCATGCCAGATTCATAATAAAAAGCTTGTAAAAAACGGTCAGCAGGGGGATTCGTTACTAGGATATTCATCTTTCTATCAAATGTAATAACACCATCAGCCATTGAACTTAAGATACTTGTAAGCTGTTCTTTTTCCTGATTCAACGCGGTAATATTGTTTTTCAGCTGACGGCCCATCCTATTAAAGGTCATACCTAGTTCACCGATCTCGTCATGTGTTAAGATGGGTACTTTCATATCGAATTCACCTTTTGCTATAGAAGTAGCAGCTTCTCTCATTTTCCTTAAAGGAGCTGTTATTCTAGTAGATAAAAAGAAAGCAAAAATGATTGTAAGTACAATAGCTATACCCGCTGCTAGAAAGATAAGGTATTTTGTATGGTTTGTTGTTTTTGTTATATTCTCGATCGATTGGTAAACATATACGCCGCCTTTGCCGTTTTCTGTTTCGTAGGGTTCACCATAAAGAATCATTGTATGCGAAGATTCTTTATCTTTCGTGATAACAGGGAACTCGTCCCTTAAATAGATCTTTTTTTCTTTATCCACCACGGAAGATAACTTTTCGTTATCACTAAAAACTGAAACAGGTATATAAGGGGCATCGCTGAATGAATGATTGGCGATAAATGATTCCTGATTTTCGTCAATAATCATAATGGACATGGAATAGGCTTCTGCCATTTCACTTGTAATCCTGATCGCTTCTTCTTTATTTTTATCCTTCTCCATAATCAAAACAAGCCTGTCAGCCATTTTCGTTAACTGTTCTCTTGCCTGATTATCATAAAAATTCTCAAAAAACTGTGTAAGCAATATAGTCAGTACAGTCAATACGACTAATACCAACAATAAAATAGTTACTGAGAGTTTACCTACAACACTCCTCCAGATCATTCATTTCCCGCCTCAAATTTATATCCAACACCCCATACTGTTGCAATCATTGAGGCTGCATCTGGAGAGACTTTGTTTAATTTCTCACGCAGTCTTTTTACATGTGTATCGACCGTTCTTAAATCACCAAAAAATTCATAGTTCCAAACATCCTTTAATAACTGCTCACGAGCGTAAACTTTATCAGGTGTTTTAGCTAAGTAGTATAATAACTCATATTCTTTTGGAGTTAAGTTGACTTCTTTTCCACCTGCTGTAACACGATGAGCGTCATGGTCGATCGTAAGGTGCTTAAATACCACTACATTTTTTGCGACGGTTTCCGTTTGGAGGAATTTCGTTGGTGAAGATCTTCTTAAGAGTGCTTTAACTCTTAAGATCACTTCCCTTGGACTGAATGGTTTGGCGATATAATCATCCGTACCTGCTTCGAACCCTTGGATCCTATTCAGCTCTTCGCCTTTAGCAGTTAGCATAATAACTGGAGTGGCTTTCTTTTCTCTAAGCTTTTCGCACACTTCTATTCCATCCATACCCGGAAGCATCAAATCTAGCAGAATAAGATCAAAGTTAATTGACACAGCCATTTGAAGGGCTTCTTCTCCATTTTCTGCTTCATGTACTTCATAGTTTTCTCTTTCTAAATACATCGTTAATAATTTTCTAATCCGTTCCTCATCATCGACGACTAAAATTTTTGCTTCTGTATTCATTTTCAAGCCTCCACATGAATTCATTGAGAAATTTTCTTATCGTATCTGTCTTGTCTCTATCATACATGAATTTTCACTCTTGGAACAAACAGGATACACTTCTTCTTACTTATAAAAAAGTCCCTCTTATATCAAGAGAGACCTTTAAGAATGTTTTTATTATGCATAGGAGTGTAATCCTACTAAGACGAGATTAACGGCAATCAGATTAAAGGTAATGATCCAGAATCCTAACACGCAGAGCCATGCAGATTTTTCACCATGCCAACCTCTTGAAAGCCTAAAGTGGAGATATGCTGCATAGAACAAGAAAGTAATCAGTGCCCATACTTCTTTAGGATCCCAGCCCCAAAACCTTGACCAAGCCTCCTGTGCCCAGATCATCGCAAAAATCAATGCACCTAATGTAAATATTGGAAAACCTATCGCTACTGCTCGATAGCTGATTTCATCGAGAAGTTCAGATTTTATCTTCACCTTCGGCTGAAGTGCAGCTCCGATTCTTTTTCTTAAAATAACTCTTAAGAGCCCATACAAAACGGCCCCTGAGAGGAGTGACCAGATAAACGTGTTCAATTTAATGGATGCATCTACACCATTCATCCATGATGGTGTTGAAAAAACAGGACCGAAAGAATCATCCAATGGTTCTCCGTTTGCTGGTCCTGCAATTACCGGCATCTCATAAACAATTTTTTCCGGCTGGTTCTGATCGTTCATGATTTCAAAGCTTGCTTCATAACCCAACCCTTTGAAAGCTGCGGAAATTACGATGAAACCTACTACACTTACCAAAGTGTATAAAACGATCTCAATCCACATCGTTTTCTTGGATGAAATAGATTGATCCACTGTACGAATTAAATAAATTAATCCTGAAACGAATGAAATCGCAAGTATTCCTTCACCTAAAGCCGCTGTCGTAACATGGATCTTCAGCCAGTCACTTTGAAGGGCTGGAATAAGAGGTGAGATATCCTTTGGAAACATACTTGCATAAGCAATAACAAGCAGAGCCACTGGCATCGCAAAAACACCCAATCCATTCGTACGGTAAATGGCATAAAGAATAATAAATGCAAGAACCATCATCATTCCAAAGAACGTTGTAAATTCAAATAGATTACTTACTGGAGCATGTCCACTAGCAATCCAGCGTGTAATGAAATACCCTAATTGCGCTGCAAAACCAACACACGAAGTGATGAATCCAATTTTACCCCATTTTTGTGTATGAGCTGCTTTTTCATGTTTTTTATCTGAAAGTGACATTGCAAAAAACAGGGTAGCAAATAAATAAATGATGAATGCACCATATAAAAGTGTACTGCTTATTTCAGCCATCCTAAACCCCTCCTGCTCGAACGGTACATCTATTTCGGATCGGTTTCCTTCTCAACTAATGGCGTTATGCCTGTTTTGTCAACAAGGAAATCTAGATCTTTCTTCAAGCCATACCAGTTCTTATTCGTGTGAGCTGCTGCCCACACTCCATCTTGATTCTGTTTAATCCAAATTCTTCTGTAGTTCCAATATAAGCCTTGCGTAACACCGATCATAAAAATGATTCCGCCCAGAGCAATGATCCACAGCGTATGATCTTTCTTAACTGTTAATGCCGTTAAATCCTTAGTCTCAATGCCTGCAAATGACATTTTGAACTGATTCTCACCAGCTTCAATGTTCTTTTGAATACCTACGAAAGCTTTTTCGCCTTTTGGCGTTTTGGGAGAATACATTGAGAATACAAAAGCAGGGTTATCCGGCAAGTTGTTTATGGTAGATGGCTGATTTTGTTCGTTAAGAATAAAGTTCGGAAAATACTCCTCGATCTCAACTTTATAGCCATTACTTAAATCATACTTCTTCTTAGGATCATGCAGGTCAACAGTCAGTTTTCCAAACTTCTTGCCAGTTGCTTTCTCCTCTAACTCAAAACTCATCTTAGAGAATTCATTAAGCTTAAAATCAGTCTGATAAAGGGCAAATGAATCGAATTTAAGCGGTTCATTTACTCGAATTTCACCGTCTTGTACTTTGACTAATTCAGGATCCTCTCCAATCGTATGATTGGGCTTTGTTTTGTACAATGTGACATTACTTTGATAGTTTTTCGCTACTTCGCCATTTACAGAACTAAGTGCACCATTAAACTTCTTATCTTTCTTATCATACATTTCGAGAATAAATTCTTTGTTTTCTAAGTAATATTGTCCTTCATCACTCTTCGTACCTGGTATGGATGCTTTTTCACCTTCCCTGACCCACAAAATTTCATCCACATACATGCCCGGAAAGAATCTGAGCATTGCACCCAGTAAGAAAATGATTAATCCCACATGGTTTACATACGCACCCCATCTGGAAAAGCGGCCTTTCTCAGCAAACAGATTGCCATTTTCTTCTCGTACTTTATAGCGCAATGATTCAAGTGTATATTTGATCTCATCTAGTTCCGCTTCTTTACTAATCGAGAACAAGCGCTGTTTCTTCATAAATTGATCATGTCTTGTCACTCTTTGCGTTTTAAGTGCTTTATAAAGGGGTATACCTCGGTCAAGGCTGGCAATAATAAGAGAAACCCCCAACATACCAAGCAGTATGATAAACCACCATGATCCATAAAGGTTATGAAAACCTAATAAATAATAAATTAATCCTAATGTTCCGTATTCGCTTTCATAATGAGTCGCAGGATCAACATTCGGAGGGATAAACGTTTCCTGTGGAAATATTGTCCCGATAGCAGCAGCGACCAATATGAGTATAATCAACCAAACTCCAACTCTTACAGACGAAAAGAAGTTCCAAATATGATCTACAAACGTCTTATTATAAGTTTGAGATCGTCGGGCACTTCCTTCATAACGCATGCTCGATAGTACTTCAACGTCATTATCCAATGGTTTCCCACAGGCTTGGCAAAGACTTGTACCGTATGGATTGGAGTGGCCGCATTCACATGTTATTGATTGCATATTTTCACCCCGTTACGGCTTGATTTTTTCCATAAAGGAAATAATTTTCTTTTCAGAAAGTGATTCGCTTGTTCGTCCCACCACTTTTCCGTTCTTATCTATTAGAATCGTAGTTGGGATCGGCCCAATACCATATGCCTTCGTTACTTCTCTTTGTCTATCCATCGGTATTGGAAAAGTTAAACGATAACGATCTGCAAAATTGTTTACGGATACATTCGTTTCACTAACATTCACAGCTAGGATTTCTACACCTTGTTTTTTATAGGTTTCGTATTGTCTTTGCATATAGGGCATCTCCCGTTCACAAGGCTTGCACCATGTTCCCCAAAAGTTCAAGAAGACTCCCTTACCACGATAATCTTCCAGTTCAACCCGATTGCCATTAAGATCAGTAAGTACAAAATTAGGAGCGATGTCTCCCTTTTTTATGTAAGTACCACTTTCTTCAAAGATACTGTTATAGATTGTATAACCGATCGCGATAACTAATATGGCAAGCAAAGCAGAGCGAAACCAAAATCTTTTCTTCTTCAACTTCATCCGCTCCTTTTAGCCGCTTCCATTTTACTATAACTTGAAAAAAAAGCCTATCTACGGCTTTTTTTTGACGTTTGTGTGACAGCCATATTTCTTAGCTGTTTTATTTCATGTGGAGTTAATTCTCTAAATTCGCCTGGATTGAGTCCTTTGAGATCAAGAAATCCATATCTTTCACGCTTTAGCTTCATTACTGGACATCCGATCGCTTCAAGCATTCGTTTAACTTGCCGATTCTTTCCTTCATGAATCGTTAGCTCTACAATAGCTGTTCCTTTCTTCTTATCGATCGAAGTTACCTTCGCTCTAGCAGGCGCAGTCATTCCATCTTCTAGGCGGATTCCTCGTTCAAGCTGCTTAATCTTCTCTCTTGGAGGAATACCTTTCACTTTAGCGATATAGACTTTGTCCAACTTGTAACGGGGATGCATCAGTACGTTTGCAAATTCTCCGTCATTCGTCATAATAAGGACACCCGTAGTGTCATAATCCAATCTTCCAACCGGGAAAACACGCTGTTCGATGATATCTTTGAAATAATCTGCAACCGTTTTACGTCCCTTATCATCGGATACGGCTGTTATAACTCCAGAAGGTTTGTACATCAAAAAATAAACGGGCTGCTCCCGTTGGATTTGAATTTCGTTCACTTCAATCTTATCTTTTGTTCCGACTTTTGTTCCCAGTTCGGTCACTACGTTTCCGTTTACTTTCACTTTGCCTTCACGGATTAATTCCTCTGCTTTTCTTCGAGAAGTTATACCGCTCTGAGCAATCACTTTTTGCAATCGTTCCATCATTTCACCTCATGTCTCATCATACCTTCATTATTCGTAATACTCAACCACGATAAACGTAAAAAAGAGCCAAAATGGCTCTTTTTGTTCGGTTCAACTATAAAAAAGGAGTGAAATCGCTGCGATTGATGCTAAAAATCCGATTAAATCTGCTAATAGCCCGACCTTTACTGCGTATTTCATTTTTTTAATACCGACTGCTCCAAAATAGACGGTAAGTACATAAAAGGTCGTATCTGTACTTCCTTGTATCGTTGAAGCAAGTCTGCCAATAAAAGAGTCGGGTCCGTGAGTGGCGATAAGATCAGATGTCATCCCAAGTGCCCCTGTCCCAGAAATGGTTCTCATTAACCCAAGCGGAACAACTTCTGCTGGTATATGAAACAATGAAAATATGGGACGCATAGCAAGCATGATATAATCTAATGCTCCTGATGCTCTAAAAACAGATATAGCTACCAGCATCCCCACTAAAAATGGAATAATATTAATCGCGATCGAGAACCCTTCTTTTCCTCCTTCTACAAACGTTTCATAAGTCGGAACTTTTTTATAGGTTCCATAGAGCAAAATAAAACCGATTAGTAGAGGAATAAACCAAACAGAAAAGGATTGAACAAAATCCATCTATTTACCTCCCTTTTGCAGAGAGCGGTAATAATAATATCTGTCGATCAGGATAGCTCCAATTGTTGCAACCGCGGTAGCTAAAAGTGTTGGTGCGACGATATCAGTTGGAGACTGAGAGTTATAACTCATTCGTATTGCGATGATTGTAGTAGGAATTAATGTGATGCTTGATGTATTAATCGCGAGCAATGTAATCATAGAGCGGCTCGCTTCGTTCTTTCCACCATTTAAGATCTTAAGCTGCTCCATCGCTTTTATCCCCATCGGTGTAGCCGCGTTCCCAAGTCCAAGCAAGTTCGCCGCCATGTTAGATAAAATATATCCTTGTGCTGGATGATCTTTCGGAATATCCGGAAAAAGCCATTTAACAATGGGACGAAAAAGTTGTGCGAGGACTTCTAACAATCCTCCTTTTTCTGCTATTTTCATTATACCAAGCCAAAAAACTAAAATACTTATCATGCCAAAACTCAAAGTTACCGCTTCTTTAGCACTTGTAAAAATAGCTTCATTCACCTTATCCATGCTGCCATTTATAGCTGCCACCACAAATCCGACTACCATCATTCCCATCCAAATATAATTCACCATAAGCCCTTATGCTCCCTTGCAATAAAGAAAAGCTGGTCCAGCATCTCTTTAAATGTTGTCCAGATACTATCTTTGTAAGGTTTGATTAAGGCTTTTCCATCATAATAAAGCGGCAAATCTGCTATTCTTAAATCATTTAAATCTATATAATACCTACCTATTGGTTTAGGAATATCTTCTTCCTTCCATTCACCTGATTTAGGGAGTTTATATAATTGGATGGAAGAAGAGATCTGTTTCATCTCTTCTTTCATCAATGGATATGAAAAAGTGCGGTTCGCTTCTACTTTTCCTTTATAACCCTTATCTTTAATGCTGGAGACTTTACCTTCTTTAATCAGCTCCGTCATTTTAAAAGAGTGAAATCCCCACTCGAACATATTTCTATGATCAACCCAATCATCTGGATCATTTAAAGTAACGGCGATAAGCTCCATTCCATCCTTCTCGGCTGTCGAGACCAACGTTCTTTTTGCACGTTTTGTATAGCCTGTCTTTCCGCCAGTAGAATTCTCATACAGCTTTAACATTTTATTTTTGTTACGCCACACTCTGTCCCACTTTTCCCCTGTTTGCTCGGAACGGTATACCTTTGTTGCCGAAATATCTTTGAAGGTCTCATTGTTCATGGCATATCTAGTCAGAAGTGCCATGTCATAAGCAGTCGAATAATGATCTTCATGTGTATCTAATCCATGGGGGTTTCTAAAGCGAGTATGTTTCATCCCTATTTCTTCAGCTTTCTGGTTCATTAGATAGGCGAAACCATCTAAACTTCCACCCACATGTTCTGCGATGGCAACAGCCGAATCATTACCTGAACGCAGCATCAAACCGTACACCAAATCAGTTAAGGGGATCTTCTCACCAGGTTTTAAATAGAGAGAAGATCCCTCTGTTTTCGCAGCATGTTCGGTTATAGTCACAGTATCCTGCATTTTTCCAGATTCAATTGCAAGGATCGCTGTCATTATTTTGGTTATACTTGCGATTCTCATAGGACGGTGTTCATTCCGGCCAAATAAGACCCTTCCCGATGATTGTTCCATCAGTACAGCTGCCTTGGCTGATACTCCAGGTTCAGCTTTTGCTTCTTGCGGGAAAACTGCAAGGATAAGCGAGCATATTACGAGGTAAATAAGAGGTGAAATGATATATTTCATTCAAAATCCCGCCCTTTAGGTGTTTTGTAAAAGTTTATGCAAACCGGGACAGGTTATGAATGGGATTTACTTCCGCTAAATTATTGACTAGGAAAAAAACGCTGCTTTTGACCGTGTCTATTTTCGTAATCCGTAAGCTCCATTAGTGCTTTTTCTTCTGTTGGTATTCGTACCCGAAGCATCAAAATGTTTAAGACCGTAAATATTATTGCGGAAACAAAAGCCCCAAAAATGAGAGGGATGACTAAAAGTTCTAAAGAAACAACTAAGTAATTAGGGTGTCTTATAAAACGATAAGGTCCTTTAGCTACAACTTCAGCACCGGGAAGCAGGACAATCTTTGTATTCCAATAAATGCCTAATGAGGTGATCGCCCAAATACGGACAACTTGGGCTATCAAAAACAAGACAAATGGAACTAACCACCATGAAGGAGGAGTTGAACCAAAAAACATGACTTCCAAAAATAAAAAGACGAAGAAAGAGACATGCATCATGACCATCCATTTATAATGGCTGCTCCCTGCCTCAACTGCTCCCATGGATAAAAGCGTTTCTTCGTTCTTTTTAGCTATTTTCACTTCAGTAAGTCTCTGAATGATTAAAAAGATCCAAAATACGAGAAACCAATTCACCGTTGTTTCCTCCATTCAACCAGCAAGAGCTCTGATGAGAAGCCAGGACCGAGTGCTGCCATAATGCCTAAATCGCCTTTACTTTGTTCGATCTCCAAAAACTGCTTTAATACATAAAAGACAGTTGCAGAAGACATATTACCGTTTGATTTTAGAACATCCCGTGAAATATCTGTTTTAGAAAGAGGCAAGCCAAGAGCATCAACATATGCCTGAAGAACTTTCTTACCTCCTGGATGTGCGATAAAATTTTTAATCTGCTCGCCTGTAAGTTGATTTCGATTTAAGAATTCATCAACGTTTGGTTTTAGCCACGTCCGGATGACGTTAGGGATATCACGTGAAAATACAACATAAAGACCAGTATCTTTTATCTCCCATCCCATCACATCTTCTGAATGAGGTTTTAACGTGGACATTGTATCTAAAATATAAGGCTGTAGTTCTTCGGTTCGTAAAGTGTCTGATTCATCTCCACATATGAGCGCACAAGCAACGCCATCAGCAAATAAAGAAGTCCCTACAAGATTACTTTTCGATAAATCCTCATGCTGAAACGTCAGACTGCATAATTCAACACTTAATACGAGCACGTTAGCTTTCGGATATGCCTTACAGTAGTCAAAAGCTCTTGAAAAGCCGGATGCACCACCTGCACATCCTAATCCCCAAATCGGTATTCGTTTCGTATGTGAGGAAAACGGAAGCATATTCATGATTCTAGCTTCGATACTTGGTGTTGATAATCCAGAACTTGAGATATAAAAGATGGCATCAATTTCTTCATACGGAACGATAGGATTATCTGTCGGCCCTAAACATTTTTGAATGCATTCTGCTCCGAGATTGGTAGCAAAGTCTATGTATAAATCATTCTTTTCCTGAAAAGTTCTCTTCTGCTTAAACCATTCAATGGGCATTACAAAATATCTAGATGAAATCTCCCCATTCTGAAAAACTTTTAATAATCGTTCAATATCTGAAAAAGCATCTTGAAATAAATTCCTTGCAAATTCCATGGTTTCTGTTTGCGATAGTTTGTGCGGTGGATTAACGGTTTCAACTGCTGCTATTCTGGGCAAAAGATTTCTCTCCTTTGACTCGTTATACTTATTTTTTAATTTACCCTTAACCCGCCATTTAAAACAAAACCCAAACGCAAATAAAAAACAGCCATGATTGGCTGCTGAATTTTAATTCAAAGAGTTTAGAGAATTGGTTATTGTCTTTTCGTCAGGATTCATAAAAAGACGCTTAAACTCTTCATAATCATTCAAATAAACTCGTTTTCTTTTCAAATATGAATCATGTTTACTGAGTGCTGCTAATGCTGCTAATTCACGGATTTTATATTTTTGAAGAAGCGGCTTCCAAAAATCGTGCTCTTTTAACTCATCTTCAAGTTTTTCTTCAAAATAACGAACATAAAGGAGATGAAAAGTATGTTTTACACCTTTTATTTCATACGTTGCTTCTGAGCGGTTAAAAAAATCCTCTGATGTATTCGGCTTCTCTTTTTCTAATTCAATTCCATCAATATGATGAATCAGCAAAACAGGTACCCCCTTATTTAGTTATCTTCAAAAGACATAGATTCTTGAAACTTTGAAAAGAATAAATCTGCCTCCTGTTCCACACTTTCCTCTTGAATATTTTCAGGGAGAGGAGGCAATTCTTTGATTGACTGCAGGCCGAAATGATCCAAAAACGCTTTGGTCGTTCCGTACAAGATCGCTCTTCCGGTTCCCTCAGCTCTTCCGACTTCCTTAACTAGCCCTTTTGCAGACAAAGTTTGAAGAGGCTTTTCTGTTTTCACCCCTCTAACTTCTTCGATCTCTGATCTGGTAATCGGTTGCTTATAAGCTATAATCGCTAAAGTCTCAAGAGCCGCTTGTGATAGAGTGGAATGACTAGGGGTTTCGACAAGACGCTCATAATAAACAGCATGATCTGGTTTCGTCACGAACTGAAGAGAACCTGCGTATTCTACGATCGTCATCCCTCTGTCGGATGAAAGATAGCTCTCTTTCAATTCATTAATAATCTCATCGGTCTCCTTGGTTTCTTTCTCGAGCACTTGTGCAATTTGTTTGCGGTCGATCCCTTCATCACCGCTGACAAAGAGTAAACCTTCAATCACTGCTTTTATTTCATTTCGTTCCAAATCCTTTTACTCCTCCATCATGGTAATATATATTTCACTAAAATGGTCTTGCTGCTCACAGTTAATACTTTTCACTTTCATCAATTCCAAAATCGCCAGAAATGTAACAACTACATGTTCTTTTGAACCTTTTTCAAATAGATCTGTAAAACGCCTTTTACCACCAACTGATTGGAGTGACTGTTTGATCTGATCCATCCTTGTCTCAATGGGTATTTCTTGGCGTTCAATCGTGGTCTGTTTTGGTGCACGAGTCACTTTTTCCTGAAAGATTTTCTGCATAGCCTGCAGCATGTCATAGAGCGTTACGTTTGTAACCTGCTGAGCAGTCTCTTCTTTTTCAAACTGACTTAAATCCATCGGTTCTCTCGTATAAACTAAGCTTCTTGCAGCTTCTCTTTCCTTTAGTTCATCAGCTGCATACTTATATTTCCTGTACTCGATCAATCTTCTTACCAATTCATCTCTTGGATCTTCTTCAACGCCCAACTCCATCTGCTGATCGAAAAAATCATCTTCATGTTTTGGTAACAGCATCTTGCTTTTTATCGCAAGCAATGTTGCAGCCATGACTAAATATTCACTGGCAACATCCAGCTTAAGCTCTTTCATCGTGTGTATATATTGCATGTATTGCTCTGTAATGATGGCTACAGGAATATCATAAATATCTACTTCGTAGGTTTGAATTAAATGAAGCAGCAAATCAAGCGGACCTTCAAATCCATCAAGCTTCACACTATATTGCATAACATTTCCCCAGTTTTAAACGTTTTTTGTATTATAAAATTATATCATATTTTCACGCTTCAGAAGTTTGATTTTTATTGATGAACAGCCTGTGATAAACTAAAGCGTAAAAACGCAAAAGGGGATGAGCACAAGTTGGATTATCCGGAAGCATGGATAGACTATTTAATTTATTTTCATGTTGATCAAGACTTTTTTGAATGTCATGAAGTACTCGAGGAGCATTGGAAGAACGAAGGTATGAAGGGAAACCTTTGGCCTGGCCTCATCCAGATCGCTGTCGCACTCTACCATCAAAGACGCGGAAATATGAACGGTGCAAAAAGAATGATAACAAGCGGTATCCAAAAGCTTTATACTGAAAAAAAAGCCTTACTAAATTTAGGAATCGAACTCGATCCATTTTTTCATATCATTGAGGAACGGAAACTTGATATACAACAACAAAAAGAGTTTCAACCCATCTCACTTCCAATAACATCAGAATTATTAGAAGTATGTCTCTTAAAGACAGCAAAAACGGAAGAAGACTGGGGCAACCATGGCAATCCAGACGAGAACATCATCCACAAACATAGACTAAGAGACAGAACTTCTGTCATCGAAGAAAGAGAAAAGCAAAAGCTTCATAAAAAACGATTCACTTAACATAGAGCGGAAGGTTGCCAACTCTTCGAAAATGACAAATCACATTTTCATCGTACGATGATTCGCTGCCACAGCCTTCCTTGTCCTACGGGACGAGCGGTCAGGGGGAGACTCCTAATGGAACGAAGTGGCAGGAGGCTCACCGCACGCCCCGTGGAAAACGAACAACCTGGAGCGGAAAGTAACACTTTCAAAAACGACATTGAATACGAAAAAAGAGCCCCGGTTTCCCGGGGCTCTTCCTTTTACTCTTCCCAAACTTTAACTTCTTTCATTACATCGCCTTGTTTAATGCGTAAAACTGTGTCCATTCCTTCAGTAACTTGTCCGAAAACAGTGTGTACGCCATCTAAATGCGGTTGAGGCTCATGTACGATAAAGAACTGGCTTCCACCTGTATCACGGCCAGCGTGAGCCATAGATAGAGAACCTGCTACATGTTTGTGAGGATTTCCTTCTGTTTCACAAGGAATGGAGTAACCAGGGCCACCAGCGCCTGTTCCAGTCGGATCTCCACCTTGTGCTACGAAACCAGGGATTACACGATGGAAAGTAACACCATTATAAAATCCTTCGTTCGCAAGTTTCTCGAAGTTTTCTACTGTACCAGGTGCGTCCTCTTGATATAGATCAAATAAAATCTTTTCACCATTTTCAAATTCGATTGAACCTTTTTTCATTTAAAATAGGCCTCCTTAAGTCTCATTCACCTACCATTGTACGGTGAAATGACAGCCCCGTAAACTAATTTAAACAAAAACCTTCGATTTAAGCGGCATATCTTGTCTGATTAAATCTGCATACGTTTCACGTTTAACAACAAGCTGATCCTCCCCATTTTCTGCAAAAACAACTGCAGGCCGCTGAATTCGGTTATAATTATTAGCCATACTGTAGCCATAGGCTCCCGTACAAGATACAGCTAGATAATCTTGATCCGTTACTTCTGGCAGTTCCAGATCCCAAATGAGCATATCTCCACTCTCACAGCACTTCCCTGCAATGGAAACGGTTTGTGAAGGCTTTTCGTTCATATTATTCGCTACATAAGCGTCATATTTAGCCTGATACAGGGCTGGGCGTATGTTATCTGTCATACCTCCATCTACTGATACATAATGCCTTACTCCTTCAATCTCTTTTTGGGAGCCGATTGAGTAAATGGTTGTGCCAGCATCTCCAACGAGTGATCTTCCTGGTTCGATCCAAAGTTCTGGCATTGATTTCCCATCGAAATCAGCCATTTTGCGTTGTACTTCATCGATCATGGCCAAAACATACTGCTCTGGTTCAAGCGGTGTGTCTTCAGAAGTGTATTGGATCCCAAAACCACCACCTAGATTTACAACGCTAGGAAAATAGTTAAATCTTTCTTCCCAAATCTTAAAGTGACTAAAAAGCTTATCGATCGCTAAAGTGAAACCTTCTGTTTCAAAGATCTGAGAGCCGATATGACAGTGAATACCAAGGACCTCAAAATATTCAGATCCCAGGACTTCATCTAAAGCTTTATCTGCTTGCCCGCTCCCTAAATCAAAGCCGAATTTCGAATCTTCCTGGCCAGTTATGATGTAATCATGTGTATGAGCTTCAATACCAGGAGTCAGACGCAATAAAACTTTCACTGTTTTATTTAATTTTCTGCAAAGCGTCTTTAACAGGTTAATTTCATAAAAATTATCTACTACAATGCACCCTACTCCTGCCGTAAGTGCGAATTCTAATTCTTCAGGGCATTTGTTATTGCCATGGAAATGGATACGTTCTGCCGGAAATTCTGCCTGGAGGGCTGTATAAAGTTCTCCGCCTGAAACTACATCCAAACTTAAACCTTCTTGATCCATAAGCTGAATGATTGCAATGGAAGAAAACGCCTTGCTGGCATATGCTACCTGATACCCAACACCTTTTTCTTCAAATGCTTTCTTGAATCCTCTTGCTCTTGTTCGTATTAATTCAACATCATATAGATATAGCGGTGTGCCATATTTTTTTGCTAGCTCGACGGTATCTGTTCCGCCTATCCACAGATGATTGTTTTTTCCGATTTTAGCTGTACCGTGTAAGTTCACAATTAATCCCCTCTCCATGATATGGAGCATTCAATCCCGACAATTAAAAAGACAGCCGCAATTAAGGCAGGCTGTCATGACCGTGCCCTCATGTCGGAATAGCTCTCCACTACTGTTGTAGTGACAGTCCGCTGCTTATTCAACAACGGCCCAGCATAAAAAGAAATGGAAATCTTTTTACACTTCGGCAAATTGACCTTTCGACATATTTCATCGCTTTCCATGAACTCCATATGCTACTTATTCGTTTTGCGCCTCTACCTCATATGAGGCATATATTGAATTAGTTATGAATTTTAGCACAATTTACTTTAATTCACAAGAGACAGTTTAATTAGTCGGCTGTTTTCTTGGATTTTGCGGATGAACAATACTTGGCCGCACTTTGGAAGATGGTACCGAGATTCGAACAACAATCTGAAAAAACGCTTTAGGATTAAAAGGTAAGAACGGCCAGAGATAAGGTGTGTTTAAATTTTTTATATTACTCATATAAATGATGATCAAAGTTACGCCGATCATGAATCCAGGAACATTGAAGAGCACTACGAGAAAGATCAAAAGAAGTCTCAGAACTTTATTGGCCACACTCAATTCATAACTAGGTGTTGAGTACGATCCAATTGCTGCAATCGCTACATATAAAATAACCTCTGGGACAAAAAGACCTACATCAATAGCGATCTGTCCGATCAATACAGCAGCGATCAACCCCATGGCAGTGGAGAGTGCACTTGGGGTATGGATAGCCGCTAGTCTAAGTATATCGATACCGATTTCAGCCAGTATGATCTGCAGAAATAATGGAATGTTCGTTGTTTTGTTTGGTCCTATGAAATCAATAAACGGTGGAAGTAGTTCTTTATTTAGTGAAAAAAGCAGCCACATCGGCACGATGAAAATAGATGCTAGTATACCCATGAATCTAATCCATCGTAAAAATGCACCGACAAAAGGAGTTTGTCTGTATTCCTCTGCATGCTGAACGTGATGGAAGAGGGTAGTTGGCGTAATAATAACACTCGGGGAAGTATCTGTGATTATGAGGACGTGTCCTTCCATCAAATGCTGTGCAGCCACATCAGGACGTTCTGTATAACGCACAAGCGGGAACGGATTCCAGCCTTGTCTCACAATAAATTCTTCTATGGTTTTGTCCGCCATAGGTATCCCGTCAATCTGAATCTTTCCTAATTCATTTCGAATTAGGTCGACTAACCCGGGATCTGCTACATCTTGAATATAGGAAAGGCAGATATCCGTTTTCGAACGTTCCCCGACTTGAAGGATCTCATGCCTGAGCCTTTCATCCCTTATTCTTCTTCTAGTAAGAGCAGTGTTAATAATAATGTTTTCTGTATATCCGTCTCGCGAACCTCTTACAACTTTTTCAATATCTGGCTCTTCAGGAGATCTTCCTGGATAACTTCTCACGTCAACGATGAATGCTTCTTCTTCACCATCAACGAAAATTGCAATAAGACCAGATAGCATCCGGTCAACCGCTTCATCTAATGATTTTGTAAGTTCGACCTGTTGATGAGCAAGATGATTATGTACAAGATCTTTTACTTTTCCAGGAGAACGGTGACCATGGTCCATGTCCATAAGCTCACGATACAGCATAATTATAAATTCACTGTCACAAAGACCCGTACAGTAATAAAGCTGAAGTTCTTTTTTTAATACAAATATTTTCCTTACTCCTACATCAAAACTTACCCCGATACCAAGGCGGTCTTTTAGGAACTTTTCATTAACTTCTATGTTTTTACTTATCGGTGCTTTGTTCTTTGTGTCTGCCAAGAGATTCGCTCCTTTCTAGAATAAGATTGATTGCTTTTAAGGTAATGGGTGCCCCCTTCTCAACAGAGTCGTACCCTGCCATTTTCCCGATATCGCCGATCCCTATAACAAGGGGAAGATTTAACTCATCTAATATATAAACGGTGTCTCCGTTGATCCTCCCTGTTTCTAAATCAGGTAATCCGCTTTTATCAATGCCATATTCAGTTAGTTCGCCATATCTGTCTATCGAACAATGAACCTTTGTCCATTCCGCAAAATGTGTTTTAGAAGCAACAGCAACCGCCCCAATGACTTCAAAATCCTCTTGTTTATGAATGATCCTCATCGCCTGTTCACCGGGGCCTTCACCTTTAAAACCACAGTCATCAAACATAACTAATACTGGATCATGAGGGGTGTTACGGATCATTTCAACAAGTTCTTCACCGGTTTTTTTGGTTGGATTTCCCCAGGACTGTGAAATACATCGTCCGCCAATAATCTTGGCAACATGTTCAACAACCCGGAGCGCGTAGAGATCCCCATCCGTTATGAAAATAATCCGTTTCTTCACCCTCAATCACCCCTTTGGTTCGAAGATCACTGCAACTAAAAATCCGAAAAGTATCGCAGAAGATATCCCTGCAGAAGTTAACTCAAAAATCCCCATGGCTATACCGATGAATCCATGATCATCAGCTGCCGCCATTGCTCCGTGCAGCAAGGAGTGTCCAAAGCTGGTAATAGGAACAGTGGCCCCTGCACCTGCAAATCTAATAAGGTTATCATATATGCCGAACGCATCTAAAAAAGCTCCAATAACAACAAATGAAGTAGTTACGTGAGCAGGTGTCAGCTTGAAAATATCCATCAATAATTGACCCACTACACAGATTGCCCCTCCAACAAGAAAAGCCCAAACATATTCCATCTTACATACCTCCTTCAGCGCGCTCTAAAACTACGGCATGAGCGATAGTTGGAATGGTTTCTTTTTGCTGGACCATCACAGGACTTAACAATGCTCCTGTAGCACACATCATTACCTTTTTTAAGTTCCCTTTTCGCATCTCATCCAAGATATAGCCATAAGTGACAACAGCTGAACATGCACAACCGCTTCCTCCTGCAAATACTTCTTGATCAGGGCGATAGATCATTAAACCACAGTCACGGTGATTATTTGAAATGTCAAAACCTTGTTCTTTAAGAAGCATTTTTACGATCGGAGCTCCGACACCAGACAGGTCTCCTGTAGCGATTAAATCGTATTCATCAGGAGATACATTCATCTCATTAAAATGTGCAGCAATGGTGTCAGCTGCTGCTGGAGCCATAGCTGATCCCATATCAAAAGGATCTGTAATACCTAAATCCACAACCTTTCCAACAGTGGCTGAAGTAATTTTAATATCCGATACCTCTTTACTTACTAACGCTGCCCCTGCACCACTTACTGTAAATGTAGCTGTATCTGGTTTCTGTCCACCATATTCAGTCGGATATCTAAATTGTCTCTCAGCGGTTGCGTTATGTGAACTGACTGCAGCTATAACCCGGTTAGCATAGCCCCCATCTACTAACGCAGCTCCTAAAGCAAGGGATTCCATTGATGTCGAACAAGCTCCAAACACTCCTAAGTACGGGATACCATTTCCTCTGGCTGTATAGTTCGCGGACACAATCTGATTCAAAAGATCTCCTGCAAGCAAAAAGTTAATATCTTCTGGATTTAGATTTGATTTCTTTAAGCAAAAATCAATGGCATCTTCCATCAGCTGTCTTTCAGCAAGCTCCCAATTTTTTTGACCGCAATGCAGATTGTTGTAGGTCTTATCAAAATAACTACCAAGCGGACCTTCACTCTCCATAGGACCAACCGCAGTACCCGTTGAATTCAAGTAAATGTTGTTAGCAAATTTCCATGTTTGTCTGCCTAATAAATTCATAAGCTCACTCCTCACATCACGTGCTGAAATATATATCTGACCATTCCAAAAATGTAAGCAGCTACCGCTCCAAAAACAATGACAGCTCCGGCTAATTTAAAGAGATTTGTTGCGACTCCTAATACTAACCCTTCGCTTTTATGTTCCAAAGCAGCACTCGTTACAGCGTTGGCGAATCCGGTTACTGGTACAATCGATCCCGCTCCGGCAAACTGACCGATCTTATCATAAACACCGATTCCTGTGAGCAAGGCGGCAATTAAGATCAACGTTGCTACCGTTGGATTACCTGCTGTCTCCTCAGAAAAGTTAAAGAATGTCATATAAAAATGTTGTATTCCTTGGCCGATCAAACAGATTAAACCACCGATGATGAACGCTTTTAAACAATTAATGATATAAGGTGGTTTAGGCTGTATCGGTTTAATTTTTTCAGCATACGCTTGTTGTTCTTCTTTAGTTGCCATATTGTTCACTCCGTTTCTTAATGATTGATATAATAGATCCAATGAAACAAGGATCCGACGATCTTTCCGAAGACGATGGCCATTAAGATAATGATGATCTTCTCACCATAGCCAACTCGTTTTGCTAAGATCGGCAAAACATTTAATACCTCTGTTAATGCTGCAGCAAGCATCCCTACAAAAATCCCAGCCAATAAACCAATCGGTGCAAGAAAAATCGGAGAAAATGAGAATGAGGTATTTCTCAAGTTCATCCATCCCCCTAAAACAGCCCCTAGTATAATGCTCATCTCATAACTTCTTATGAATCGATACGTTTTTGAGAGCTGCATGAGCCTTGGAACAATTCCCAAGACTGTGATTAATGCAACAAGACCAGAACCTACCGTTATTCCTCCGCCAAATCCAACAAAAGCGATAATCAGGACTTTAATTACCATTGATTTTCTTCTCTGTTTCCTTATTTTCATGAACGATGACATATTGATCGAGGTCTTGCTGGTAATTAAACATCTCTACTTCTAGCGGACTTGGTTCTTCATTAAGTCTCTTTCGAAACAAGTGGTTAAAAAATAGGATCATTCCAAGCCCCAGACCAAATGAATAAGGTACCTGTAACAGGAGCGGCTGTTCTTTATAATGCCCTGTAATCATGTAATAAATTTTCTGATGAACGAGCTGCATACTGACATCTTCATGGAAATTCATGATGGCAAGAGCTGAACCGGTAAAAAGAAGAAGCCATACGAGCACAAAATAGACTGGAGCTAATGACTTTTGTTTCATCTGAATTTCTAAGATCGATTGTGCAGGTCCGATCGTCTGAACATCTAGGCCCAGTTTCTTCTTTTGAATCGTGCCTATAACCTTCATTACATCGATCACGACCAAGTGTTTATCTTCTGGGGTAACCTCATGGATTATGAACTTTTTAATCTGCTTTTCGTTTTCGTCTGTTGCGACGATTTGCGCGACATCTCCAATCGTTACTTTCTGATGCTGAAGGACTTGAACGCGTTGCCGCATACGAAGGTATATGACTTTATCCAACTTGCTTCGCCTCTTTTCATCAGCACATTTGTGTTTAGTATGCGATTTAGATTTCTAATCATGCTTAACAAGATAAAACATCCAATAACTACCAAAACACAAAAAACCAGATAAGACGTTTAAGTCTCCATCTGGTTTTTCATAAATGACAATATCTTCTTTTCTAGCCTTGATACTTGTACTTGTGAGATCGCAAGCCTTTCTGCTACTTCTGATTGAGTCTGGTCTTTAAAATAACGCAGGTATACGATTAAGCGCTCCCGCTCATCTAATTTGTCCATGATATCTTTTAAAGCAATTTTATCAAACCATTTATTTTCACTATGATCTGAAATTTGATCTAATAAGGTAATCGGGTCACCATCATTCTCGTAAACAGTCTCATGTATCGATTGAGGAGCCCTTACCGCATCCTGCGCCATGATGACATCTTCTACCGCTACCTCTAAATATTGCGCAACTTCATTAATGGTCGGTGTACGTCCAAGAGATTTAGATAACTCGTCCTTCGCTTTTCGGACTTTGTTGCCAGTCTCTTTAAGTGAGCGGCTAACTTTTACAGTGCCGTCATCACGTATAAAACGTTGGATCTCACCTATAATCATAGGAACCGCATAGGTCGAAAACCTTACATCATATGATAGATCAAATTTATCCACTGATTTTAACAAACCAATACTGCCGATTTGGAAAAGGTCATCTGCTTCATAACCTCTGTTTAAAAAGCGCTGAACCACTGACCAGACAAGCCGCATGTTTTTTTCAACGATTGTATCACGGGCTTGCTGATCTCCCTCCTGACTTCGCTTAATTAATAACTTTATCTCTTCATCCTTAAGAAACGGTTCGCTTTTGCTGCCTTTCACCTCGACATCCATAGGCATACTCCCTTAATTACACATAGCTTTATTTTTGGTTAAGTATTTTGTCAAATGAATCGTAGTTCCGTAAGAGGGTTCTGAGATGACTTCTACTTCGTCCATAAAATTCTCCATGATTGTAAAGCCCATTCCTGAGCGTTCGAGCTCTGGCTTAGAAGTATATAAAGGCTGTTTAGCTTGATCTAGATCAGGTATCCCCATACCTTCATCCCGAATCGTTAAGTGAATCGTATCCTCTTCAATGGCTGCTTCGATATAAACCATTCCTGTTGCTTTATTTTCATAGCCATGAATAATTGCATTTGTAACAGCCTCGGATACCACTGTTTTGATTTCAGTTAATTCGTCCACTGTCGGATCTACTTGTGCAATGAACGCTGCAACTGTAACCCTTGCAAAAGATTCATTCTGACTTAATGCTGAAAACTGAATCTTCATTTCATTTCTCATATTAAGCCACCCCCAAAGCCTGCAGTGCAAGCTCTTCATCTTCTTCCAGCCTTATGATTTTAAATAAGCCTGACATTTCAAAAAGTCTTTTTACAGCAGGGGAAATTGCACATACCACCATTTCTCCATTCAGATTCTTTATCTGTTTATAACGGCCTAAGATAACACCGAGGCCCGAACTATCCATAAAACTTAATCCTTCTAAATTAAGAACAATGTGATTTACCGTATGCTTTTTTAAATAATCTTCAACTTGTGTTCTAAGTTCATCTGCTGTATGGTGATCTAGTTCTCCGTCTAAACGGATACACAATACAGTATGTTTAAGTTCCAGATTGACAGCTAATCCCACGCTATCCTCTCCTTCTTTTTTGGATAACCGTGATTTCTATAAAAATAGACGAATTCCTTCACTGATGACAAAACTAGTGGGAATTCGCCTATAAATGTCAAGAATAACAAGGATTTATGAGGATTTTGACATTTGTCCTGCTGTACGTTTAAACAATTTCCACCAAGATGCTTTCTTTATCGTTTCAGAAGCCAATACAGGGCTTTCTGTAATGAGCTCTTTTCCGTTCCAAATCTTGAGAGAACCAATCTGCTGGCCCTTTTTAACTGGCATTTTTAGATCTTTATCAACAGTGACCTCCGTTTTTATCTTTTTAGCAGTCTCTCCTTTTTTCAATAGAAGGGATATATTCTCAGAAGTCACAACAGGAAGTTTAGGTTTATCTGATTTTTGTACTTTTACTTCTTTCACGATTTCATGACGATCAAATAATTTTTTCGTAGAAAATTGAGTAAAAGCATAATCAAGCATGGAGGTAATCTGAGCGTTTCTTTCTTTAGGTGTCGGTGCCCCCATTACAACAGCTATAACACGCATTCCATTTTTATTCGCTGTAGCTGTTAAACAATACTTCGCCTCATTCGTAAATCCTGTTTTTAACCCATCCACACCAGGATAGAACTTAACAAGACGGTTTGTATTTACTAGCCAGAACTTCTTGTCTGTATCTTCACGTAAATAATCCTCATATAGTCCAGTAAATTTAGTAACCTCTTCATGTTTAAGGAGCTCTTTCCCCATAATCGCCATGTCATGTGCAGATGTATAATGTCCTGCTGCTGGAAGACCTGTAGCATTCTTAAAGAAAGTGTCCTTTAATCCTAACTTTTTTGCTTTATCGTTCATCATACTGACAAATGAATCCGCAGATCCGGCAATATGTTCGGCCATAGCTACCGACGCATCGTTAGCACTTCCGATCGCAATTCCTTTTACCATATCTTCAACTCTCATCTGTTCTCCAGGCTCTAGGAATATTTGCGATCCGCCCATGCTTGCCGCGTACTCACTTACACGAATCTTATCGTCCCAGTTGATCTTTCCTTTATCGATGGCTTCCATTATTAAAATTAAAGTCATAATTTTAGTCATACTAGCTGGCGGAAGCTTCTCATGGCTGTTCTTTTCATATAATACGGTTCCACTGTCTTGTTCCATTAAAATAGCAGAATGACTTTTTTCTGCTAACTTTGCTTTTTCTTTTTCTGCAGCATCCACTTTTGGAACGGAAAATGACGCTAACAAACACAAACTTAATACACCTGATATCAAGGCTTTCATACTTTTCCCTCCATTCATATAGCTTTATTTTTTCCATAATTTTTCACTTTATACCGTATTTGCCAACTGTTATAGAGAAGAAAATTTGAATGTTTGGAAGTGTATGAAAAGCTATTTTTAATAATATGAACGGCAGGAGGCTCAACGCAAGCCCCATGGAAAGCGAGCACCTGGAGCGAAAATCAACCCCTTGCTAAAACAACCAAAATAAAAAAGAGGCTTGAACTTATTGATTTTCACAAATAAGCCAGCCTCTTTTTCTATTATTTTTTAATTTCCTTATAAATTAAAGGTGGTGCATCTACATTATTTTTCGAAATCGTATAAGCACTGCGGATTCTATTTTTAACATCTTCAACATTTTCAGTGTTGCTGTAGATAGTTACAAGAGAATCGCCCTTAGATACTTGATCTCCTACTTTTTTGTTCAACATCAATCCTACTGCTAGATCAATTACCGATTCTTTCGTAGCTCTACCAGCACCTAATATCATCGCTGCTGTTCCAATTTCATCGGCAATGATTTCAGACACATAGCCATCTTTATCTGCTGTTAACTCAAAAGTATAGGAAGGCTGAGGAAGGTTTTCAGGATGATCAACAACTGAATCATCTCCTCCTTGAGCTTTTAAGAATACTTTTAATGTTTCAAGGGCTTTTCCAGAAGAGATTGCTTCTTTTAACATTTCTCTTGCTTCTTCTAGTGAGCTTGCTTTGTTAGCCAGGTAGACCATATGAGAACCTAATGTTAAACAAAGCTCTTCAAGGTCTTTAGGGCCTTTCCCATTTAGTGTATCAATCGCTTCTTTAATTTCAAGTGCGTTACCGATTGCATAGCCAAGCGGTTGACTCATGTCAGAAATAACAGCCATTGTATTTCTGCC
Organism: Fictibacillus phosphorivorans; assembly: GCF_023715845.1. Taxonomy (GTDB): domain Bacteria; phylum Bacillota; class Bacilli; order Bacillales; family Fictibacillaceae; genus Fictibacillus; species Fictibacillus phosphorivorans_D. The sequence continues at coordinate 30,890 of NZ_JAMBOR010000022.1, read as the reverse complement.
TACTGCATTTCCAATCTGAACCATGGCATTTGCAAGCTCTTCTGCTTCTTCAGGTGTTTTCATAAACGCACCTGCACCTGTTTTAACATCAAGTACAATCGCATCCGCTCCTGCTGCAATCTTCTTACTCATGATTGAGCTCGCAATTAGCGGAATTGAATTTACAGTTGCTGTTACATCTCGTAAACCATATAGCTTTTTATCCGCTGGTGTTAGGTTACCACTTTGTCCGATAACAGCCAGTTTATTTTTATTTACTAATTCGATAAACTGCTCATTATCAATCTCTACGTGGAAGCCAGGAACCGCTTCGAGCTTATCGATCGTTCCACCAGTATGACCTAGCCCACGGCCTGACATCTTCGCTACTGGAACATCAAGAGCTGCAACGAGTGGCGCTAGTACCAATGTCGTTGTATCGCCAACACCGCCAGTTGAATGTTTATCTACTTTAATACCTTCGATTGCAGAAAGGTCAATCTGGTCCCCAGACTCTACCATTGCCATCGTGAAGTTGGCACGTTCTTCCGTTGTCATATCTTTAAAATAGACCGCCATCGCAAATGCTGACATTTGATAATCAGGAATCTCGCCTTTTGTATAGTTCTGAATAATAAAGTCGATTTCAGCTTTTGTTAGTTCTTTACCATCACGTTTTTTTTGAATTAAATCAACCATTCTCATGTAAATACACCACTTTCTTATACGATAACATCAAAAATCAAAAATGAATCGTTATCCCCGTTTTATGAAATTTGTTTTGTTAAGATATCTTAAATCTCTTTTACCATTCCTTTAACTAATGAAAGGAAATTAGCTTTTACTAACTCTGTTGTTTCCATTACTTCATCGTGTGTAAGTGGCTGATCTAAAATTCCAGCAGCCATATTTGAGATACATGAGATTCCAAGCACCTTCATTCCTGAATGACGCGCGATGATTACTTCAGGTACCGTAGACATTCCCACAGCATCAGCGCCCATTACACGAAGCATTCTCACCTCAGCTGGTGTTTCATAGGAAGGACCCGTATTCCCTACATAAACTCCTTCCTTTAATTGGATGCCAAGTTCTTTCGATACTTTTCGAGCAACGTCCTGTAAAGAAGGCGTGTAAGCTTCACTCATATCAGGAAAACGAACACCGAATGAAGAGTCGTTTGCCCCAATCAGCGGATTATCTCCCATATTATTGATATGATCTGTAATCAGCATTAAGTCACCGGCTTCAAAATCTTTGTTTACTCCACCTGCAGCATTCGTAACGACGATTGTTTCTACACCAATCAGTTTCATTACACGTACTGGAAACGTAACTTTTTCCATTGAATAGCCTTCATAGTAATGAAAACGTCCCTGCATGGCTACAACTTGTTTTCCTGCAAGCTCACCAATCACAAGCTGACCTGCATGTCCTTCAACTGTTGAAACTGGAAACTCAGGAATCTCTGAGTAAGGAATCACTACAGGATTTTCGATTTCCTCTGCAAGAATGCCTAGACCAGAACCTAGGATTAGTCCAATTTTTGGTGAAGCATTTAATTTGGATTGAATAAAATTCGCTGATGTTTGTAATTTAGTTGACATATTTTTTCCCCCTTTAAAGCTGACTCAAAAAGCTCTTGCCGATCTGTGGCTTTTTTACATGATAGTTTTCTGCGATTGTTGCACCGATGTCTGCGAAAGTATTGCTTACATCTAGTTGTTTTCCTTTTTCAATCCCTTTGTGATAGACCAATACAGGCACATATTCACGCGTATGATCCGTTCCGTGGTGAACAGGATCGTTTCCATGGTCCGCTGTGATAATGAGCAAATCATCATCTTTCAAATTATCCAGGACTTCTGGAAGCCGAAGGTCGAATTCCTGAATTGCTTCACCATATCCCTTAGGATCTCTTCTATGACCAAAGAGTGCATCAAAGTCTACTAAGTTTAAGAAATTAAGACCTTTGAAATCTTCTTTCATCGATTCAACCAGCTTATCCATGCCATCCATATTTGATTTCGTACGGATTGCTTTTGTTACGCCTTCACCGTCAAAGATATCACTGATCTTACCTAAAGCGATGCTGTCATATCCACTGTCTTGGAGTTCGTTCATTACTGTTCTTCCGAAAGGTTTTAAAGCATAATCATGACGGTTTGCTGTTCTTTCAAAAGCACCTGGTTTCCCTACAAACGGACGAGCAATGATCCGACCAAGCATATACTTTCCTTCACGTGTCATCTCTCTTGCTGTTTCACAAATTTCATATAGCTCATCAATGCGTACAACATCTTCGTGAGCTGCAATCTGCAGAACTGAATCAGCGGATGTATACACGATCAGTTTGCCAGTGTTCATATGCTCTTCTCCAAGCTCGGAAATGATTTCTGTTCCAGAAGCTGCTTTGTTTCCAAGAATGCCTCTTCCCCACTTTTCAGTCAGCTGGTCGATCAATTCATCCGGGAAACCCTCAGGAAATGTTTGAAAAGGTTCTTTAATATGAAGACCCATGATCTCCCAGTGTCCCGTCATTGTATCTTTTCCGTTCGAAAGCTCCGGAAGCTTTGCAAAATGTGCAAGCGGGTTTTCTGCTTGTTTAATACCTTTTATTGTTGGATCGATATTTCCAAGGCCCAGCTTTTCTAAGTTAGGAGCCTGAAGTCCATTCATATGCTCTGCGATGTGACCAAGGGTATGAGCCCCTTTATCGCCAAACTTGTCAGCATCCGGTGCTTCTCCGATTCCGACAGAATCCATAACGATTAAAAATGTGCGTTTAAAGCGTGATTGTTCCATACTTTCCTCCTGAAAATTCTTGCTTACATTTTATTTACTATTTCCTTTTAAGGCACCTAGCAAACAAACACTTCATGATGTCAGAAGTCTGACAACTAAAAACAAAAAAGATGCTCATGCCCTTGGATGAAAGGCGGAGTAAACATCTTTTAATCTTGTTTTGGTAACATGTGTATAAATCTGAGTTGTTGAAATGTCAGCATGTCCGAGCATTTCTTGTACGGCACGCAGGTCTGCACCATTCTCTAATAGGTGTGTTGCGAAAGAATGACGAAGAGTGTGCGGTGTTAAATCCTTTTCTATTCTAGCCTTTTTCGCTAACTGTTTCAATATTTTCCAAAAACCTTGTCTAGATAATCGGTTGCCATGATGGTTCAAAAAAAGAGCTTCTGTTTTCCTACCTTTTAACATTTCTGATCGTCCATTATTCACATAAAACTCGATAGCGGATTGAGCCATTTTTCCGAGTGGAATGATTCTCTCTTTGCTGCCTTTACCCATACAGCGTATGAACCCCATATTCAAGTGGACATCACTGATGTTTAATTGAACCAGTTCCGATACCCGAATACCTGTAGCGTATAAAAGCTCTAGCATGGCTTTATCTCTTTGTGAGAATGGGTCGTTCGAAGATGGCGTCTCCAGTAAAGCCTCAACTTCTTGAGGAGACAGCACCTTTGGTAGTTTTCTTTCTGTTTTTGGTGTCTCAATATGTACAGAAGGATCTTGAAGCGTGACCTTCTCTCTGAATAAGAACTGATGAAATGAACGGATAGACGCAATATTGCGTGCTAACGTTGTGGAAGCCTTACCATTTTCTTTTAAAAATAATAGATATCCTATTATATTATTACGTTCGATCTGATTAACTGTCTTTATTGCTTCAACGTTTTCTAAAAAAAGAACATACTGAGTTAAATCTCTTCTATAAGAGTCTATTGTATTTTTTGAAAGGGCTCGTTCAACAATAAGATATTGAAGAAAATCCTGAACATGATCGTTCACTATACCCCTCCTTATTCACCCGTCTGATAGAAATAAAAAAGCCGCTTTAATATATTCGAATCTTTTTCCGTACTTAAATTGAAAACTTTGACCGCTTTCCCTTTAGGTTCGTCATATTTATGATAATTTTCGTATTCTTGGTTTATCCAAAGCAAGCCAAAATAGAAAACCAGCGTGCACAAAGAAAAAGCTAAAAAGACTTTGGCTGTATTCCATACGACTTTTAACCAGGAAACCATAGTGTCACCCCTGTCCCTCTAATAGTACAGGTTATGCCCACATGCTCCCTAATTATACGTAAAAGTTAAAACTACACTTCATACGTTACCTGATTCCTAAACTTTTGTAAATATTTCTTTTATTAGAAATGTCAGGAATCATGATAAAAAGGAAGCGTTACTCACCGCTTCCTTTATCTTCATTCCCATCATCTGAATGGCATCTGTGACATATTCCATGAAATGTCAGCCTATGATCTTTAATTTTAAAATTCCAGCCTTCTTCAACAACCTTTTCCACATCTCCAAGGAGGTCTTCTTGTATTTCATCAACCGCTCCGCACTCAATACACACTAAATGGTGATGAAAGTGATCGGCACCTTCTGTTCTAAGATCATAACGGGATACACCGTCACCAAAGTTTATTTTATCTACTACTTTAAGTTCTGTTAAAAGTTCCAGTGTACGGTAGACTGTCGCGAGGCCAATTTCTGGCGCTTTCTCTTTGACAAGTAAATAAACGTCTTCCGCACTTAAATGATCTTCTTCATTTTCGAGGAGGACTCTCACGGTCGCCTCACGCTGTGGAGTCAGCTTATAACTTTGTGAATGCAGCTGTTTCTTGATACGGTCGATTCTGCTTTCCATACCCGTTTCCTCCTTATGTATACACAACATAATTATAAGCATGGAAAAAAAAGTTGTCAATTTAAAGTCATTTTAAATAACGATTTAAACTTATTATTAAAAAAGAATCATTATCCTATTCTATATGGACCACTTTATAACCTGTTCCATAAGGGCTGGCGTAAAAAAGGCTTCTAATGTTGATGCCAAAACGACCATAATGCCTACTCCTGCTACAAGCAGGGAATAACGTAACAACTGCGGCAAAAAAGGTGCATGATGCCTTTTGAACGTCAGCTGACGGATCATTTTAATAGAAAAAGAGATTGCAGCCACCGAAACGATAATAAATGCAGGGATTAAAAGAACATTTTGAGGCAGCACAGATACAAATGATAATAAAAAACCGTACCATCCCATCTGATTAACAAGGAATCCTACCGTGAAACCGATAACGACACCTTTTAAAAATAACATGATCAAAATAACAGGCAACCCGATAACTGATAAACCCAGAAGCCACATAAGTCCCATATACTTTAAATAATGGCCAAAGCTCTGAAAGAACATATCCGACTTACTCGTAAAGCCTCCTTCAGACGCTTGGATAAAAAAACGTGATAAATACGTATAAAGATCTTGCTTTTGATTAAGACTTAAGGAATTTACGATGATTGCTCCAAAAATAACGCCCATTAAAAATAAAACGCCAACAAACGCATACAGCGTTTTATTTTCCTGTAAGTGCTGATGCATATAGTAACGAAGATTATCCATGTTGCCTGCCTCCTCTACCAAAACTCTTAATTCTATTCTATGAATCACTAGAGGAGGTATGTCTCTTTTTTATGAAAGGATTTAAAGGTAGGCGATTGTATACTCCATTTTTCGTAAGTAGTTGTTTTCCGCTTCAGGCGCTCGCTTTCCATGTGGCGTGCGGTGAGCCTTCTGCCGCTATGCGCCATTAGGAGTCTCGCGCCTTACACTCCAAACAACTTGCATTAGAAGAAAAATATAAATACAGTCTAAACACTTTTCAAGACCTGCAAGCATTGCATTTCAAAAACTCTATTAATTAATAGGTTTGTCTGTTACGATCTTTCCGTACGTTCCGCCTCCGCCTATTTGGATGGAAATTTCTCCAGAGCGGGCTGAAAGGATGTATGCAGCTATAGAAGGTTTTACGATTTTTTGTAGCTGATCTGCCGGGGCAGCGTGAATAATATCCATATCCGTACCGAACGCTTCCCGTAATTTTAAGAGTGTTTTTGGACCAATGCCTGGTATGAATTCTAGTGGAATCTGATGTATATATGGCGGACGGTCGATTGAAATTTGTTCTGAATTCCCTTTTAGCTCTTGGATTCTATCATGAACGCCTTTAATAAACTTTTTGCCTCCGCAGTTCAGACAAGTGCTGATGTTTTTATAATTAAAAGGATGGGAACATTCTTCACAGACAGAGTTATAATACTTACCCAGATAAGGATTCAACCCGTAGTTAGCAATAATACCCCTGCCTTCTTTTCCTTCTAATGCCCTTTTAAATTCCTTGAAGGTCGGTTGAGCTAGTTGTATCATTTGATACTCACGTGCTATTTTTTCTAAAGAATGGGCATCTGAGTTCGATAGGAAGGGATAGGATGCTAGTTCATCTAGCCATGATGCCATTTCAGTGTTTGAGCTTAATCCTAGTTCAACAGCATCTATTAAATTCGGATCAAGAACTTCATTAATAGAAGATTTAACTCCTTTTCCATACAAGCTTTTAAATGGTGTAAAAATGTGAGCAGGAATAAATAATCCGCCTAACTGACGAACGACGTTTTGAAGCTCTTTTGCATCCCCATATATCCGCTGCGAGCTCAAATTAATATTTTTCATCCGAGCACTCAGCCAGGAACTTAATGCCTCCATTTTGTTTAAATTCGGCATATACGCTAAGACATGTAGTGGACCTTGACAGTTATCATCATTGATCTCAATTTCTGTTCCGGGAATGAGGGTGAGGCCGTCTACTTCTAATCCACCTTCTTCATATTCAATCAACTGGCCTGTTTCCTTCATTTCTTTCAATTCCTCTAAAACTTCCGGTGCATGACAATCTATAATTCCGATGATATCCATGCCTTTTTTATTTTTTGCTTCATATAAAATATTCGATAGTGTTAATGTACGCGAACCTGTAATCTTTACTGGCCTTCCTGTTCGAGACGCACCGATATGAATATGCATATCGGCAAAAAATGGACGAAGGTTATCTGCTTGTTGCATGGGCAAGCTCCATATACATCACACCATAGGCAGTTTTTGCATCATGAATTCTTTCGTCTCTTACCAATTGTTTCGCTTCATCAACACTAACTTCCATAACATTTAAAAATTCATCTTCATCTGTCATCTGGTCACCTATTTTTATTAACGAGTCTGTGAAAAATAAATGAATCAACTCATCAGCAAATCCTGGTGAAGTATAAAAAGAACCGATCGACTCCATCTTTTCACAACTGTATCCTGTCTCTTCAAGCAGTTCCCTTTTCGCACACTCAAGCGGGTTTTCTCCCTTTTCTAATTTACCTGCCGGAATCTCAATGATAGTCTTTTCGAGAGGTTTGCGAAATTGTTCCACCATGAGAATGTTCCCTTCATCTGTAACGGCAAGCACTGCTACTGCACCTGGATGCTTAACAATTTCACGTTTGCCGACCTTTTTGTTAGGCAACTCCACTTCTTCTACATATAAATCTATAATCTTTCCATTATATATCTGTTCTTTCGATATCGTTTTTTCTGTTAAATTTCCCATTTTTACACACTCCACTGGTCTATTTATTTCTTTTCCTACATAAAGTCTATCATACTTTGGAATACTTCCATTACGAACTGGTAAAAGGAGGATAAGAATGAAGATCTATTTGCAGCCAAAAGGAATTACTTTAGTAGGGAAAGCTTGGCAGATCAACTATATGCTAAAAAATTATATGCGCCAGCATGAACTTGTTCAGGACTGGATTGATGCGACAGCACCTAAAAAGTAACTTCCCAAAGATCGGGAAGTTATTATTTTTTTCTTCGATTGAAACAGAAAGAAAGCACCTTCAAGAAAAAAATGATACGTTTAATACACAATGATTCAGGTAAAATACTTTTTGGAGGTGGTAAAAGATGATGAATAAAAGACAGATAGGAAAATCTGATCTTTATGCAAGTGAACTTGGATTCGGCTGTATGTCCCTTTCCCCTGGCCTTGGAAAGGAAAACGAGAGCATTGTGAAGACAGCACTTGAGCATGGTATCAATTACTTTGACACTGCCGACTTATATCAGTTCGGCTGGAATGAAGAATTAATAGGAAAGCTTTTAAAGGATGTTAGACAAGATATCATCCTTGCAACGAAAGGCGGTAACGAGTGGACAGAATCGCAGGACAGCTGGAATTGGAACCCGTCTAAGAAGTACATAAAATCCGCTTTTAAAGAAAGCCTTCGCCGTTTGAAGACCGATTATATCGATCTTTATCAATTGCATGGCGGAACGATTGAGGATCCGATGGATGAGACGATCGAAGCTTTTGATGAACTAGTCTCTGAAGGATTGGTTCGATATTACGGAATATCATCCATCCGTCCGAACACGATCTCCTATTATGCAGAGCACTCAAACATTCAAAGCGTGATGATGCAGTACAGTCTGCTTGACAGAAGGCCCGAAGAACTATTCCCTTACTTAGAAAAAAAAGGCATTAGTGTTATAGCAAGAGGTCCTGTCGCAAAAGGCTGGCTTAGTGAGAAGGCGTTTGAAAAGAATCCAGAGGACAAGTTCTTATCTTATTCTGGATTAGATATTCAATCAAAGTTAGAAAGAGTTAAGAAGCTCATCCCTCAAGACGAAAAACTTACACAGACCGCTTTAAAATTTATTCTGAGCCACTCAGTTATCTCAACTGCAGTAGCTGGAGCGAGTTCGGTCGAACAGCTTTTAGAAAATATACATACGTTCCGATCTCCTGAGATGACTGAGGACGTAAGAAAAGAACTTGAGGATTTATTTCCAGCTGAGTTTTATGAATCTCATCGGGTACAAAATAGATAAGTGGATACAAAAAAAGAAGGCTGACGTTAGTCAGCCTTCTTTTTTTGATCAATCGATTGAATGGAGGTTATGTTTTACGGTACGTGTTTTTTTTTCTGTTACACGTTCGCTCAAGATGACCCATTCTTCGCTCAAAATACTCGAGTATCGCTCAAAATCAACGAGCTGGGCTCAAAACATTTGATCTTCGCTCAGAATGGTCAGTTTTTCGCTCAATCTTGCTATATTTTGATCTTATTTAGGACTAAAAAACCGTTTGATTCATCAAAACGTTCTTTTTTCTCTTATTTGACTTGAAAAAGGGACTATCACTCAAAAGTTACATACTTTTGAGTTAGCCCCCTATCCCCTATTTCTATCTACGACAATTTCAATATCATAGCGATTCCTTGACCGCCGCCAATACAGAGACTCGCAACGCCATAACGTTCATTTCTTTTCTTCATTTCATAAGCAAGGGTTAATAAGAGTCTTGCACCGCTTGCTCCTACTGGATGCCCTAAAGCGATGGCTCCTCCGTTTACGTTTGTACGGTTGCGGTCAAGCTTCAGCTCTTTTTCTACAGCTAGATATTGAGAACTGAATGCCTCGTTGATTTCAAACAATCCAATATCATCTATAGACAAATCTGCCCTTTGTAAAGCCGTCTTGATTGCAGGAACAGGTCCAATTCCCATGACATTAGGATCTACACCTGTTACAGCCCAAGAAACAATCTCTGCAAGCGGCTTTAATTTCTTTTCATGTACATCGTTCTCATGAGCAAGTATTAAAGAAACAGCTCCGTCATTAATAGAAGAAGAGTTTCCTGCAGTCACCGTTCCATCTTTTTGGAAGGAAGGACGCAACTGCCCGAGCTTTGAAGATGAAGTTTGTGGTTTAATTCCTTCATCCTCCATAAATAGGTCACCATTTTTTAATGTTACTGGCACGATTTCATCTTTGAACCGACAGCTTCCATGTGCTTCGGCAGCTCTATGATGACTTTGGACAGCATATTCATCTTGTTCTTCTCTAGATATGTTATACTGTTTTGCTAAGTTTTCTGCAGTTATTCCCATTCCGCATCCGATATACTCATCACTTAGGGTTTGCAGAAGCATATCTTCAAATGAGATCGCACCAAACTTTTGATTATGGAAGCGGTGTGTAAAGGAAGCATGTGGAGACTGAGACATGTTTTCAATCCCACCGCATAAAGCTACGCCCCCTTCCTGGTCTCGAAGGTTCTGCATGGCAGAGACAACAGATTGCAGCCCAGATCCGCATAGCCGATTGACAAGCATAGCAGGAACACTTGCTGGAACACCAGCCTTTAACGCTGTATGACGTGCTACATAGGCTGCATTTTTACTTGAGTGAATAACATTTCCGTATACCACATCAGTAACATCCGAAGGACTAAGGTTAGCACGCTTCATCGCCTCAACAGCCGTTGTTTCTCCTAACTGTGTGGGAGAAACATCTGTTAAAGACTTACCAAAGGAACCAAATGCCGTTCTAGCACCATCAATTAAATAGATCGTCATATCAAATTTGCTCCTCTTTAAAAGATTAAGAACCCTGCAGAAATGATGATTCCGCTTACCAAAAGAGCGATTAAACAAAAGCCCATGATATCTTTTGCTTTTAAACCTGCGATCGCCAGTGCAGGAAGGGCCCAGAATGGCTGGATTAAGTTCGTCCAAGCATCTCCCCATGCAACAGCCATAGCCGCCTTGGCATGTGATACACCAAGTGCATCTGCCGCATCAAGGACCACATGTGCTTGAACTGCCCATTGTCCTCCGCCTGATGGAACGAAAATGTTTACGATACCAGCACTCAAAAACGTAAACAAAGGAAGTGTATATTCATTTGAGATCGCAACAAACCATTCAGACATCTCCGTTACGAGGCCCGAGCCGACCATCATACCCATGATCCCCGCGTAAAAAGGAAACTGTATGATGATTCCGCTTGCTCCTTTAACTGCATCTGCAACACTATTAATATAGTTTCTTGGTGTTTTATGAAGGAGTATACCTAAAAATAAGAAGAGGAAATTAACAAAATTGATATTTAAATTGAAGCCGTTCGTTACAAAGAAGTAAACCATGTATGCAATTCCTAACAATCCAATGATCATCGAAAGCCATACGCTGTTTTCTAGCTTGTCAGCTGGTGTATCTGCCTCTACTAGAGCTGCAGCTTCAACACGATCTTCCAAAACAGAAGGATCGATTTGATAAGCCTGGTCTTTATTCATCATAAGTCTGTTTGTAATCGGTAGTATAAAAAATATTGCAATTACAATAAACACATTAAAAGGGGCGAATAATGTTTCACTTGTTGGAATGATACCCATGGTTTCTTCCATAAAGTGCCCGGGTGTAGCAATCGTAAGCGGGATCGATCCAGATAAACCTGCATGCCATACAACGAACCCACTGTATGCACTAGCAATAAGCAGTCGGTAATCAACTTGTTTTACCTGGCGTGCAAGCTCTTTAGAAAAAATAGCACCTATTACTAAGCCGAAACCCCAATTGATCCAGCTTGCTAATAAAGCTACAAGTGTAACGCTTATAATCGCCTGTCCTGGTGTGCTCGCGAATGAAGCTAGTTTTCTTAACATCTTTTTAAAAAATGGTGAACTCGCCATAACATATCCGGTAACTAGAATAAGCACCATCTGCATGGAGAATTCAAGAAGCTTCCAAAACCCGTCTCCCCAGAAAGAAACCATTTTTACCGGAGACTGACCGGTAATGATCAGTCCCAGTAAAAATACAACTCCTGTCAGTAAGACAACAAATATAAAAGGGTCGGGTAAGTACCTCTGCATCAATTTATTTGAAGCACGGGTCAATACCTGTAACATGGAATACCCTCCTATTAATAAGCGTTTAGTTTAATATCATCTGCGACTGTAAGTTTTGCTTCTGTTGAATTTAATACATCATCAACGGAATATCCTTCTGCAACCTCTTTTAAAACAAGGCCATTCTCGGATACATCCATTACAGCTCGGTCAGTAATGATTCTTTCAACTACCCCTTTTCCTGTTAAAGGGAGCTTGCAGCTTTTTAAAATCTTGCTTTCTCCTGCTTTGTTTACATGTTCCATGATGACGATTATTTTTTTCGCCCCGTGAACAAGGTCCATCGCTCCGCCCATTCCTTTGATCATCTTTCCAGGAATCATCCAGTTGGCTAGGTCCCCATTCTCTGAAACTTCCATTCCGCCTAATATCGCAATATCAATATGACCGCCGCGAATCATAGCAAAGGACTCAGAGCTATCAAAATAAGAAGCACCCTTAATAGCCGTAACTGTCTCTTTACCGGCATTGATCAGGTCTGGATCAACTTCACTTTCAAGTGGATACGGCCCGATACCGAGGAGCCCGTTCTCCGATTGAAGTACAACCTGTTTATTATCTGAAATAAAGTTAGCTACCATGGTCGGCATTCCGATTCCTAAGTTCACATAAAATCCATTTTCAATCTCTCTTTCTGCTCGTTTTGCAATTCTTTCTCTAATATTCATTACGGTTCCCTCCCCTAACCTTGTTTTACCGTTAATCGTTCAATACGTTTCTCTTGTGTACCTACGATTAACTTTTGTACATATACTCCCGGTGTATGTATGCAATCGGGATCAAGATCTCCGATTTCTACGAGTGCTTCTACCTCTGCAATCGTGACTTTACCTGCAGCGGCAATCATCGGGTTAAAATTGCGAGCGGTCTTGTTATAGATTAGATTTCCAGCTTTGTCTCCTTTTGCAGCACGAACTAGACTGAAATCTGCAACGATTCCCTCTTCAAGCAAGTATTCTTTACCGTTAAACGTACGTGTCTCTTTTCCTTCTGCGATTGGTGTCCCCACTCCAGCCGGTGTATAGAATGCCGGAATCCCAGCACCGCCTGCACGAATTCTTTCAGCAAGCGTCCCCTGCGGGATGAGTTCTACTTCTATCTCACCTGATAACACTTGTCTTTCAAACTCTTTATTCTCACCAACGTATGAGCCTACCATTTTCTTAATCTGCTTATTTTTAAGGAGCAGACCTAACCCCCAGTCATCTACTCCACAGTTGTTTGAGATAACTGTTAGATCCTTTGTTCCTTTTTCTACTAGAGCAAGAATTAAATTTTCAGGAATACCTACTAACCCAAAACCACCAACCAAAAGCGTTGATCCATCTTTAATGTCCGCTACAGCTTCTAGAGCTGAATCTAATATTGGTTTCATGACTATCTCTCCCTTTTTATTTCTTACAAGTGGTTTGATCTCTTCAATCGTTCAAAACTTTTAATTTTCTTCATTCTCAAAAATAGAGGCTACTCCCTGCCCTCCACCGATACAGAGTGTTGCTAAACCGCTTTTAGACTTTCTTCTCTTCATCTCATGAAGCAAGGTAACAACAATTCTCGCTCCACTTGCTCCGATTGGATGGCCGAGGGCAATCGCTCCGCCATTCACGTTTAGTTTCTCTTTATCAAAACCAAGATCTTTGCCTACAGCAAGTGACTGACTCGCAAAAGCTTCGTTTGCCTCAACAAGATCAATATCATTCATATTCATGTTTGTTTTCTTCAGTACTTTTTGCACAGCTTCTACCGGCCCGATGCCCATTATTTCTGGGGCTACACCTGCACTAGCGTTCGCTTTCACAACGGCAAGCGGTTTTAACCCGAGTTCTTCTGCCTTTTTCCTGCTCATTACGACAAGTGCAGCTGCACCATCATTAATGCCGGAAGCGTTCCCTGCTGTTACCATTCCGTCTTTCTTAAAAGCAGGTCTTAATTTCGCCAGCTTCTCTGCCGTAGATCCTGCTTTCGGATATTCATCCTTATCTATGACCAATGGATCTCCTTTTCTTTGAGGGATCTCCACTGCTGTTATTTCATCATCAAACTTCCCTTGTTCCTGCGCTTCAGCACATTTCCTTTGGCTTTCAGCGGCAAATTCATCAAGTTCCTCACGAGAAAGCGAATGCGTTTCACATAGGTTTTCAGCTGTAATACCCATGTGGTAGTCACCGAACGCGCACCATAAACCGTCATGAATCATAGAGTCGACCATAGGAGCATTACCCATACGCAGTCCATCTCTAGCTCCCGGCAACAAATAAGGAGCCTGACTCATATTTTCCATACCTCCGCAGACAATAACGTCTGCTTCATCCAGCCAAATGGCCTGACAAGCGAGGTGAAGCGCTTTCAATCCTGACCCGCATACTTTGTTGATCGTCATACTCGATACACCGATTGGTAATCCTGCTTTAATCGCTGCTTGACGAGCAGGATTTTGTCCCAATCCCGCTTGCAGAACATTGCCCATAATGACTTCATCTACTGCATCATGCGGTATACCTGCTTTTTTTAAAGAGTCTTTGATTGCAATTGCTCCTAATTCTGTCGCTGCAACGGATTTTAAACTTCCCATGAAACTTCCGATCGGTGTTCTGACAGCGCTTACAACGACTGCTTCTCTCTCTCTTGAAACCATGTGTAGTATCCTCCTCTTTAATACGAAAAAATTTCTGAAAATTCCTTTATATCATAACATAACCTTTCAAAAGTGTTGCAACCTGAGATTTTTTACAGTTAAAATAAGAAAAAGAAAACGGTTTCAAGGAGGAATTTATTAAAAGATGGAACTACCCGAGAGAGTCACTCTGATCGAAGTCGGCCCGCGGGACGGACTTCAGAACGAAAAAAACTTTATAACTACTAAAGATAAAATTCATTTCATATCCCTTTTAAAAAATGCTGGTTTTCAAGAGATGGAGCTCACCTCTTTTGTTTCACCGAAGTGGGTCCCTCAGATGCAGGATGCTGGGACAATTATTGAAGACTGTATGGATGACTTACGTAATTTTGTTTTAGCTCCAAATAAAAAAGGAATCGATTTGGCAGTCGACGCCGGAGTGAAACACATTGCTGTTTTTGTTGGTGTCAGTGATACTTTTAACCAAAAAAATATCAATAAGACGACTGATGAAAGCATGAACGAATTAAGACCACAGATTGATGACCTGAAACGAAAAGGGTATTTTGTAAGAGCTTGTATCTCTACAAGCTTTTATTGTCCGTTTGAAGGAAAAATAGATGAGTATGCTGTTTTAAAGATATGCCAGGATTTTGAGGAAATGGGTGTTGATGAACTCAGCGTGGCAGATACGATTGGAATGGCCAATCCCATTGAAAGTTTTGAACTGTTTTCTTTACTAAAGCACCACCTGCGCTCTACTACCCTATTAACCGGACATTTTCACGATACTCGCGGTATGGCCCTTGCAAATATCTTTGCGAGTATGCAAGCGGGTATAGATCGATTTGATACATCAGCTGGAGGACTTGGAGGCTGTCCTTTTGCTCCAGGAGCTTCAGGAAACGTTGCTTCCGAAGATGTCGTCTACATGCTGTCCCAAATGGAAATCTCTACGGGTATACAGCTTGATAAACTCTTAGAAGCCTCTGCATTTATTTCACTGCTCCTTTCAAAACCCGTATCAAGCAAACAATTCGGTCTACAGCAAAATGCCGTTCAGAAATAATCACTAAAAAGAAAAACACGGGCTTATTAGCTGCCCGTGTTTTGCTCGGTTTT
This sequence comes from Fictibacillus phosphorivorans, assembly GCF_023715845.1. Lineage (GTDB taxonomy): Bacteria > Bacillota > Bacilli > Bacillales > Fictibacillaceae > Fictibacillus > Fictibacillus phosphorivorans_D. The sequence continues at coordinate 15,561 of NZ_JAMBOR010000022.1, read as the reverse complement.
ATCGTAATATTTCATTGCAGGGTTTAAGATTTCTCCAGGACTCTTTAAAGAAAAATGATTACCGGCCGGTGCATCGATCGTCATTTTTTCGTCAAAGAAAACCTCCGTGTTGTAATCTAAATAAAGATCTGGTCCGTTGGTATAGATTTGTGTATCATTATCTTCCGGTTGATCAATCAGCCAGAGTGCTGAAACACCACTTACTATACATCCGCAACCTTCTGTATCATGCTTCAATTTTAGAAATCCCTTTTTACCCTTTATTTTGTTTTGCAGCCTTTCCAACGCTGCATCAGTAAACTCGATTTTCATAAATTAAGACTCACCTTTCTTTTTTAAAACATCTATCGCCCAATCACACCAGGACAGCCAGCTCTCCATGTAACGGATCCCAAGTTCACTTGTTAAATATTCTCCAAGTTCTTTTTCCTTATAAGTACCATTGGGAAAATGTTCATCTGGTCATCAAGAGTCCCCTCTAGTGGTGTTCCTTGCTTTTTCAAGAAAGGCAATCGCCTGTCCTACCGGGATAAAATGAAACATAGAGACTCTTAAGAGCAGAGCGTCCTTCAGTTTAGGAACGTTTACAGACTTGTTCAGCATCCATTCGAGCAGGAGTTCAAAGCCTTTGTCGGTTATCTTATATATTTTTTTATCTGGATAATCCGTTTGTTGAATAATTTTTGATTCCACCAGCTTTTCTTCTTCCATCTTAAGAAGTTCACGGTAAATCTGGGTATGATGGGCTGTGCAAGTATGGATAATTGTTTCTTTAAATTACTGTTTAAGCTCATAACCTGTCGCTTCATTCTTTGCTAATAAACCTAACAGCGCGTAACGTAACGCCATTTGTTATCCTTCTTTCTCATGAATTGAATTGTAACATACATTTCATATAATAAACTTGATATAAAACTGATACATTTATTATATTATATTTATACATATGTGACATATTAATCTAAACGTGGGAGAGGAACCTATGAACTGGCTAACAAAGTTTAGTTTGAAGAACCCGGTAGCAATATTTATCTTTTCGTTTTTATTAATCGTGAGCGGTGTTCTTTCGTTCACAAATTTAAAAGTTGATCTGCTTCCTAATGTAGAGTTTCCTCAGTTAACGATCCAGACGGTATACCCTGGAGCTTCGCCTGAGGATGTAAATAAGCAAGTTACGGACAAGCTTGAAACGCAGTTAAAACAAGTTGAAGATGTTAAGTCTGTAAAAAGCTCTTCACTTGAGAGTGTTTCGATCATCAGTATGGATTTTCCTTTTTCCGCAAACATGGATGAGATTGAAGAACAAGTAAATTCCATTGTTTCCGAAACGGTTCTTCCAGACTCTGTTGAGACAGATGTAAGCCGCTTTTCATTCGGTACCATTCCGATCTATAACATCTCCTTGTTCCCAGAAAAGGAAGGCGAAGATATTCAAGCCTTTGTTAACAGCGAACTCGTACCTGAACTAAAGAAAATTCAGGGTATTAATAACGTATCTGTCGGCGGTGTAAAAGAGACCTTCGTCTCCATCACACTCAATCGTGAAAAAGCAAACCAAGCTGGTGTTACTCTTAACGCTGTCAAAGACGCCATTGATAGCCGAAACCTCTCATTCCCAGCAGGAACCGTGACAGACGATTCTAGTACAGTCCCCGTCCGTGTAGAAGAAGCGGTGGATACGATTACAGAATTAAAGGAAATTACGATATCTGGCGCAGCAAGAGCTCCATCAGCACCCCCAGGTGGCTCACAAGCACCTAAAGAAGGCGGCGGACCCCCTGCTGCCGGAGGTGAAGGAGCACCTATGCAAGCTCAAACACCTGCAGCACCAATGAAACTTGGAGATTTTGCTGAGATCAAAGAGACAGAAGATGTAAATGAGATTACACGCTACAACCAAAAATCTTCTCTTTCTATGGCAGTTACTAAAAAACAAGATGCCAATACGGTTGAAGTAGCAGAAAAAGTTATTGAAGTTCTGAATAAAGAAAAATATGACGATAAGTTAAATTATGCAATAGGTTTCGGACAGGCAGAGGGCATTAAAGATTCTGTAAATACGTTAGTTAAAGAAGGACTTTTCGGTGCCATTTTTGCGTCACTTGCTGTGCTTATCTTCTTAAGAAACTTCCGTGCAACCATTATTGCAATTATATCTATTCCGCTTTCCTTGCTAGTATCAGCCGTTTTTCTAGACCGTCTTGATATTACACTTAACATTATGACACTTGGCGGAATGGCAGTTGCTGTCGGACGTGTAGTAGATGATAGTATCGTAGTTATCGAAAATATATTTAGACGAATCAGGAAAGCCGATGGTGCATATGACCGTGATGCATTAATTATTGATTCTACGCGTGAAATTTTAAAAGCGATCGTGTCCTCGACCATTACAACCGTAGTCGTTTTCTTACCGCTCGGACTCGTCGGCGGTATAACGGGAGAATTTTTCCTTCCATTTGCTTTAACCGTTGTTTTCGCTTTGTTGGCGTCATTAATCGTAGCCGTTACAATCGTTCCTATTCTTGCAAAATATGCATTTAAAAAGGTAAAACCAGAAAAAAATGATGGTCCTTTGCAGCGTGGCTATGAAAAATTGATTAGAGCTTCACTGAACCATAAGATCATCGTTCTCGTTACATCCTTTGTCTTACTCGGCGGTTCATTCTTCCTTGCAACCAAACTCGGCATGGTGTTCCTTCCAAACGAAGAGCAGAAAACATTAACCGTCAATGTAGAACTTCCAGCAAGTACGAATGTTTCTAAAACGAATGAAATTTCACTCGAAGTAGAGGAATATTTAGCGGGACGGGATACAATCAAAGATGTTACAGCAGGTGTCGGTTCTCGTGATTTCCAAACTGGCCTAAAACGTCAGAACGTAGCCAACTATTTTATTAATCTTAAAAAAGAAGCAAATCTTGAAAAAGAATTGAAAGAATTAGAAGCTGGAATAAAAGAGATTACAGATGAAAAAGCAAAAGGAACCAAACTTAGCGTTCAAGAAGTTTCAAGTGGAGGACCGCCTTCTAATAATGAAGTGAACATCGATCTTTATTCAAATAATCTAGACGACCTTCAAAAGGCAGCAGCTGAAGTTGAAGAATATATGAAGACCCTTGATTCTATCAAATACGTATCAAATAATTTTAGGGACACACAGAAGCAATGGGCTGTTGATATCGATACAGAAAAAGCAGCTGATAAAGGTGTCTCAGGATTCGCTGTTCTTGGTGCAGTCTCTGATGTTACGAAGCCAGTTGAAGTCGGGGAATTGACTCTTGATGGTGATGAAAAGAACGTAAGAGTTGAGTATGATGAAGAAGTAAAATCTCTGGATGAAATTAAAAACCTTACCGTCTTTGGATCATCTGGCCCTGTAAAGATTTCTGATGTTGCAGAGGTATCTGAAAAAGAAACGGTAACTGCTATCCAAAAACTTGATGGTAAAGTCTATGCGCAAGTCTCTGCACAAGTAAAAGGAGACAATGTTCAAAAAGTTACACAAGATGTTATTAAAGGTGTAGAAGATAATGTTGATCTGCCATCCTCTGTATCAACTGAGGGTGGGGGCGGAAGCGAAGAAACAATGGATACGTTTAAAGATCTCGGTCTGGCCATGCTGGTTGCGATCGGCCTCGTATACTTGACGATGCTGATTACATTTGGCCGTGCACGTATACCGTTTATTATCCTTTCTTCTCTATTATTTGTTCCTATCGGGGCAATCGGTGGATTGTTCTTAATCAATGAACCACTATCTGTAAGTGCGATGATCGGAATATTGATGCTGATCGGTATCGTAACAACAAACGCGATCGTATTAGTAGATCGTATTGGACAAAACAGAGAAATCAAGGGCATGCCAGTGCGCGAAGCACTTCTGGAAGCAGGAAAAACACGTCTAAGACCAATCTTAATGACGGCATTTGCTACCATTGCAGCCCTTATACCGCTCGCATTGACTACTTCTTCTGGAACTTTGATTTCAAAAGGACTGGCGATTGTCGTTATCGGAGGACTCACTACTTCCACTCTGCTAACATTAATCATTGTCCCAGTGCTTTACGAATTGTTCTTTAGAAGACAGGCCAAACGTGAAAAAGAAAAAACTTCTGCATAAAGAGAAAAGAGTATCGTCTCCCTTAAAAGGAGATGGTACTCTTTTTTAGCAAAGTTCCAAGGATAAAAATTAAACTTTTAGTCAAAAAGTCTTAGGTTCATATAAAGTTTAGGACTATATACCCTGTTTCGCCTTTTGAAATAGTGGGAAATATATCAGCAATCAACAACCACAGGAGGGCTATAAACATGAAACAGATTTGTTCAAAAAAAGTTAAAGTTACAGCAAAATATACCGTAGAAAAAGCTCTTGAAATTATGCAAACCGCTAAATCTATTAATAGTCAGCTTTTTTTGTCTAAAAACGGCCATACCGTTCACGCATCAGGACTTTCCCAGCTCGTGTCATTTTTCCTTACTTTAAAAGAAGGCGATTCTTTTCTGTATATCGTTGAAGGAGCAGATGCTGAATCAGCTATGAATACCATCACTAAAGACACAGCATATTAATCCATTCAATTTATAATCCAACTCTTGTCTTCATCCTCTTTTTAAAAACCAATGGTAATCCTACAATCACAAAAAGCAAGGTTGTTCCGATCCAGATGACTTCCTTGCTTTGAGCTGTCATAGAAGTCCCCAGATAGGTATAAGCGATCGTTCCCGGAATTATTCCAATTGCTGTCGCAATCGCATAATCTTTAAATTTCACTTTCGTAATCGCCGTTAGATAGCTTACAAGATCAAAGTTCAATATAGGAAGCAGCCTCAGCAGCAATACATAACGAAACCCTTCTCTCTCAATATTGCTGCGTATTTTATTATACCTTTCATTTTTCCATTGCTTATATTTCTTAAATTGTCCAAACCGATTAACCGCATAATAAGTGATCAGCCCACCTCCTAGCGACCCGAGATACGTATACAAACAACCCCAGTAAAAACCAAAAGAAAGGCCACTTGTTATGGCGAATATCGAGGACGGAAATAAAACTAAAGGCCTGAAGGTATAGAGCAAGATAAAAAGGAACGGTGCCAATAACCCCCATTGCATGATCCAATTTCTAAATTCTTGAGGACTAAACCCTTTATAGTTTCGTTGCAGCCACACGATCAATAAGACTAAAATAACCCCACTAAAGATGATGAGCATCCATTTTTTAGTGATTTTCATAATTCCTCCATAAAAAATCTCATTTAATAAGCATTTTTCCTTCTTCTGCACATATCCATACATATGTGTGATTGGCAAAGGAGGTTTTATTATGATTGTAAAAGCAACTGCACCCATTTTTGCAGACCGGGCTGCAAAACTTGTGGAACTTACAGGCAGTTTTCAAGAAAAGGTTTATATCAAAAAAGGAGACCGTACAGCTGATGGAAAGAGTTTCTTAGGTATTATTGCACTCTCTATCTATCCAGATGAACCGATTGAAATCATCTGTGATCCTCCAAGTACTCACCTGAAAGAGAAGATTCTCTCTTCAGGGCTTTTTGCTTCTTATAACGCGTAAGACTTTTATTCATTAATCCTTTCACTTCCCTATTTTGTTGAATACTTTCTTTCACAAACAAAAAAGCCGGAAATTATCCGGCTTAAATTTCTTTTAATTGCTTGTCTATCTGATTTATCCTTTGTTCTATAGTCCCTTTTGCATCATTAAGCATTGATTTATAGATTCCAAGAATCATATTGCTGTAATTTGTACCCGGAACTGCCCACTTTCCATTTAATTGATTCCATGTCTTTGCACTACCTCTTTGAACGAGATTGAACCTCGGATCAACCAAAGGGTATTCTTTCGGTAAAGCCTCTGTGGAGCTATATGCATAGAGATGTTGGATATGAGCCAACACACCTACTTCTGGTGTTTTAAACGTTGCTGCTTCTTCTTTTCCAGTTGCACCGATTCCTGCAAAATTATTTTGAGAAGCTTTTACACTTCCCTGAAAACGAAAATATCCCGTTTCATGAACAGCTTGTGCATATGCAACATCTCCTCTGATGCCGTATACTTGCCCAATCTGAACATATAGTGCAGCTAATCGCGGTGCATTCGGATTTATTTTACTAACAAATCTCTCTAGTTCATCAGCTAAAAGCAATGTTGGTCCTTGTATGGTTAGACCTGATGGAGGTATTGGCTTAGGTGGTTCAGGAACAGATCCTCCTTCAGCTTTTACCATGACATAGGCATCCTTAATCCCTAAAGCGCGTATTTTCACAATGTGAGTTTCAGCATTTTCTCTTTTTTGAAAAGCACCTGCTTGTACTCTGTAATATTTTTTGTTGTTTATTACTACTTCATCAATAAACGCTGAAATCTTCTTGTCTGCTAAGAACTGAACTCTTGCCTCCGCATTTTTCCTTTGTTCAAAGGCTCCAGCTATCGCGATAAAAAGATTCTTCGGTTCCTGCTGTTTTTGTTTTAATGACAGACCCTCAGCAACCCCTGTTGCAATTGCAGCAGACACTTCATTTTGAAAATCTGTTCTGTTTAATAGAGCAAGGTTCGCGACGTTATCGATAAACAATACTTCTAAAAGTACCGCTGGCATCTTTGTTTCTCTTAGAACATGAAAATTCGCCTGCTTCTTTCCTCTGTCTCTAGCTCCGTATTTTCTCATCACTTCTGCTGTCCGAGCATGTATGGTGTTTTGCATCTTTTTGGTTTCAGCTCCAACGTTCGGATATACATAGCTTTCGAAACCTTCACCGCCGCCGCTGTTTTGATGAATCGATAGAAAGAAATCTGCCTTTTGGTTGTTAGCAAAATCTGTTCTTTCTTTTAACGAAACCGTTGTATCTGAGCTGCGGGTCATCAATACCTTCACTTCATAGTTGTTCTGCAGATATGCTTGAATTTTTTTGGCGATTGCTAGATTATATGTCTTTTCAAAACTACCCTGATTTACCGCGCCAGGATCGTTCCCTCCATGACCCGGATCAATAATAACGACCTTCAAAGTGTCACCTTCTTTTAAATCCATTTAAAACGCTATAATTGCGCTTACTTCTATTAAAAATGAAAAAAAGGTATACTAAAAGAGCCATATGACTATTTTCATTAAAAATGGATGTTTGACTAAGGTGGGTACTGAATGGAAGCTGCTTTATTTGGAAGTGTTCTATCTGCATTAGCAACCGGATTAGGCGCATTACCTGTTCTTTTCTGGTCTGAGGTGACACACCGGTTCCGTGATATACTGCTCGCACTTACAGCAGGTATTATGGTCGCTGCCTCAACGTTTAGTTTAATACCTCAAGCACTCGAACTATCAAACTTAATAGTGCTTACAATCGGTATCACTCTTGGTACATTGACACTTTTGATCTTAGAAAGATTCGTCCCGCATGTAGACTTAGATCATACGAGAATCCTAAAAGGTATTGATGCGAAAGCAACGTTAGTTATCGCTGCTATTACACTTCATAACCTTCCTGAAGGACTATCGGTAGGTGTAAGCTACGCAAGTGAAAATACAGGGCTTGGAGGATTGATCGCATTTGCGATCGGTTTACAGAATGCTCCTGAAGGACTGCTGGTTGCACTCTTTTTAATTCATCAAAAAATGAATAGGCTTAAAGCATTTTTCATCGCTACATTAACGGGAGCTGTTGAGATCGTTACGGCTATGATCGGCTATGTTTTAACGTCCTACGTTGAAAACCTGGTGCCTTATGGTCTGTCTTTTGCTGCTGGGGCAATGTTGTTTATTGTTTATAAAGAGCTGATTCCGGAAAGCCATGGTGACGGGCATGCTCGCTCAGCAACATTATCATTCATAGCAGGGCTTTTAATCATGATTTATTTAATACAGATTTTTGGCGGCTAATGCATGGAAGCTGACTCAGAATTTTGAGTCAGCTTCTTTCAATAGGTGTATTCGATATCCACGATGTCAATTATTTTTAGAAAGTGCGTCACATTCACTCTATCCATCACGCGCAGCTCTTTTTTTATTTCGTCCACATAATGAACATGGCCGATGAGCTCAGCTATCTTTCCTTTTTGATAATACTTGAATCTTAATTCCCGGTTCTCCTCCATCGCGACACAAATGATTTCATTAAATTCTTCATATCTTTGTTCATCAAGCTCTGGTTTTCTGTCATAATCTAAACCACTCTGATGTTCTCTTAACATTTTTACGTGTTCGGGAAGCATCATAGCCGTCCATTTTATTGTTCCTCTGTCACGAATCACCTTTTCTCACTCCTTATGCTTTATGTCCACCTAATAGACGGCTTCTGTACAGAGCTGTTCCTCCTTTTGTATAAGAAACAGCCCGCAAGAGAGAATTCGAACCATATTTTTGCCTGATCTCGTCCATGACATAGCCGATTTTTCTTTTTTTCGGATGATCTAAAGAAAAGAGAGTGAGCTGTGTTTCTGTATCCTCGCAAACGTTTGATAAAGCAATCGATATTTTCCGTACCGTCTGCCCCTGATAAAAAGTGTGAAACAATTCCAGGCACACTTGATAAAGCTCCATCGTAATATTAGATGGCTGGTCGATCGTCTTAGAGCGATGAAAACCTCCGCCCCCTTCATCTTTGCTGTACCCTATTCCAAAGCTAATCGTCCTTCCAGCTTTCCCTGCTCCTCTTGCTCGTCTTGCCACCTCTTCACACATCTCTAAAATGACATGTTTGATCTCGGTAATATCTGTATAGTCTCTGAGCAGGATTTGGCTTTTTCCATAGCTGATCTGTCCCTGCATGATTGGAGCACCGATTTCGGATAAGTCGATTCCCCACGCATGGTAATAAAGCTGATTTCCCATGATCCCAAATTTTTTCTCTAAAAGTTCGAGCGGGTAATGAGCTAGATCCCCCACCGTCATAATCCCCATCCTGTTTAAGGTACGCTCGACTCTTGACCCGATTCCCCACATTTTGCTTAAGGGAGATAAAGGCCAAAGCTTCGCTTCAACATCCTCATACCCCCACTGGGCAACCCCTTTCTTCTTCGCCTCAAGATCTAAGCAAAGCTTTGACATCAGCATGTTCGGTCCAATTCCGATCGCACACGGCAATCCGAACTCCTTCCAGATATCCCGGCGGATTTTTTCAGCTAATTCCTGAGGACTTCCCCATAATCTTTCTGTTCCGTCTACTTGTAGAAAACTTTCATCTACACTGTATGTGTGAAGGGATTCAGGCGGGACATAACGGTGCAGCAACTTTGTAATCTCCATTGATCTCTCAAGAAAAAAGGACATTTGCGCGTTTACTACAATGATGTCTTTATTTTTAGGAATTTCGAACAAACGATTTCCCGTGCGGATGCCGAAATCTGCTTTTAATCGCGGAGAGGCAGCAAGAACAACACTGCCCTGCCGCTCCGTATCTCCTACAACCGCTAAATAACATGTGAGCGGGTTCAAACCTAAGCGAACAGCGGCACAGCTTGCGTAAAAGCTTTTCATATCCATACACAAGATGGTGCGCTCTGGCATATCTTTATAGTTCATTTGTCACAAGCCCCCTATCAAAATACGAACATCCGTTCTTTATATGTATACCCATTTTAACCGAATATATGTTCTTATCACAATGGTAATTTTTTCAGCTTTTTTTGCAGATTGACGATTTGGGCTTCTAAGTCTAGGATTTATAAGGGAAGGCAGGTGCTAAAATGGATCGTTCATTGCTTCGGAAAATGATTTTAGGAGCATTAAAAGATTATTTATGGGAGGAAGAAGATTCTATACTGACCGAGCAAGAATGGAGTCGGCTGGAAATGAAAATAATGAGGAAGATCAAAGAGGAAGATCAAGAAGAAGCGACTTACGCTATCATTCATGATGTGGTTTATGACTACTTTACAAATAAATAACAGGCTCTGCTTATTGTATACAGAACCTGTTGTTTTTTAGTTTACATAATGAAATTATAGTGACCTATTTTTGCCGGAATGATTTTCCCCCGAGTTTTTCCACTAATCTAGGCATCACTTGATAAGCCGTACTGCCAATATTCATCCACCAAGGGAGATTAATCTCCCTTACTGGACGCTCAATAGCCTCTATGATTTTTTGTGAAACATGAGAAGGTTGAAGCATAAACTTTTGAATATTTTTTACATAATTACCCGATTTGTCAGCAAGCGTGAAAAAATCGGTAGCAATCGGACCTGGGTTGACTGTTGTAATGTGAACCCCTTTATGGGCTACTTCAAGGCGCAGCCCGTTAGAGAAGCCAAGAACCGCATGTTTTGTTGCTGCATACACACTTGATTTTGGTGTTGAAATCTTTCCAGCCTGCGAGGCAATATTGATGATGTGCCCGCTCCCTCTTTCGAGCATATGGGGCAAGACGGCTCGAGTACAGGCCATCAAACCTAGCACGTTGGTAGAGAACATTCCCTCAATATTGGCCCAAGGTGCTTCAACAAACTCTTCAAAGACTCCAAACCCAGCATTATTCACTAAAATATGTACGTTCTTTTGATCCATTAATACTTGTTTGAACACTTGCTCAACACTGTCAGGATTTGAAACATCCAATGTATAGAAAGGTGCTTTTATTCCAGTTTCGTTAAAGATTGTTTCCTGAACTACTTTTAACTGGTCTTCCCTTCTTGCGAACAGTACTGGCAATGCCCCCTTCTTTGCAGCATCTAGCGCTATGTGTGCTCCAAGCCCGCCTGAGGCTCCTGTAATTGCAACGACTTTATTTGTTAAGGTACTCATTGAACTGCTCCTGTCTTTCTAAAATAAATGAACCCTTCTTCTACCGCTTTTACAACTCTTCCCTCTTCTTGAAGAAGATCCAGATGGCCTGAAACCTCAGAAACGACTAAACCAAGCTGCTTTTCATAAAGCTTTGGAAAAAGACGGGTACACATGTCAAATACGGTTAACGGCTCATCGGTTAGCATCTTTTCAATCGTATTGGCACGTTCGTTCTGATCCTTCAGCCTTTTGCGTATCAAATCATGTGCATGTTCAAAAGGATCACCATGTCCAGGATACACCGTTTTAAGGTTTAATGTTAATAGATTTTGAAGAGTCTGTCGGTATTGGAGCAGCGTTTTTGGCCGTTCTTTTTCATGTAATGCCGGTGGCTCTAATAATGCATTCGATGAGATATGCGGCAGCAGAACATCTCCGCCAATAAGAATCCCTTCCCTCTCATTGTAAAGGGACAGATGGTCAGGAGCATGTCCCGGCGTTTGTAAAAAAACAAACCCCTCATGTCCCCGCACATTTTCTCCTGGCAGCGGTGTTAGATCTGGCATAAAAGGAGTAAGAAATTCCCGGTATTTTTTCAGTTTCAATAATTCTAATCTTCCTAATGAATCTGGTACACCAAAAGAACGATAAAGATCCATATAGAATGAATCCGTCCAATTCAAAAAAGCACTGTCGCCGCTGACATAAGGAACAGCTTCTTGAAGCATCAGTGTATCGACACCTGCCTCTTGAATTTCTTTTGAAAGACCAGCATGATCAGGATGATAATGGGTACAGATGTATTGATCGAGATCTTTTATGGAGAGTCTGTTTTCTTTTAAAGAAGATTGCAGAACTTCTCTCGCTTCCGCTGTTCTTGGACCAGAATCGATCAAAGTAACTGCATCACCGATAAGGAGGCAGCAATTGACTGGACCGACATCAAATGGTGTAGGCAAGGTTACTGGAATAATAGTTGCAGCTTTCGTCATCATTTCCTCCAAATAATTACTTGTTGACATATCTATAGAAATCATAGCATAATGTTTTTTAAAATATAAAAGATTTGGATAATATAATTTGCGTTGAAAGGGATTAGTAAGTATTCTCCCCCGATAAGAGAGTGGAATCCAAAGGCTGAAAGATTTCACCGGAAAAGGATATACTGAACCTGCCCTTAGAGCATCTGGAGAAATCTGGCGCAGTCCTGCGATACAGGCATTTTGAGCGGGCAAGAACTCTTGCCAATAAAGGTGGTACCACGGATAACTCCCATCCGTCCTTTAAACAGGACATGGGGGTTTTTTTTATATCCAAAAAATTAAGGGAGGGATCTGTCGTGAAAAAAGAAAAAATCACATTTATTGGTGCAGGCGCTATGGCAGAAGCCATCATGGAAGGGTTAATTAAAACAAATAAATGGCATGCAAGTCTTATCACGATTAAAAACCGCAGTAATTCTGACAGGCTGATGGAGCTTCAGACAAAGTACGGTGTAATCCCTGCTCCCACCCTAAAGGATGCCGTATCCAATGCTGAAATAATCATCTTGGCAGTCAAGCCTAAGGACGCTTCCGAAGCTGTTAAAAGCATTGAACCTTTTATTCAAAAAAATCAGCTCATTATTTCGGTAATGGCAGGAGTTTCTACAGAAACCATCACAGAATGGGTGAATAAGGATAATCCTGTACTGCGAGCGATGCCTAATACATCAGCTTCGATCGGATACTCTGCAACCGCTCTTTCTAAAGGGTTATTTGCTGCAGATACTCATGTACAAAAAGCAGTTGAACTTTTTGAAACGATCGGAACTGTTACACTTGTACCAGAAGAGAAACTGCATATCGTAACCGGACTTTCCGGCAGCGGTCCGGCATATATCTATTATGTTGCAGAAGCCATGCAAAAAGCGGCCGAAGAATTAAATCTGTCCCATGAAGAAGCTAAAACGTTAATTTCCCAAACACTTCTCGGCGCTTCACTCATGCTGAAGAATACATCAGAATCTCCAATAGAACTCCGCAAAAAAGTAACAAGTCCCGGGGGTACAACGGAAGCGGGAATAGGAAAGCTGGATCAATATCAGGTACATGATGCTTTCTTAGCATGTATCAAGAAAGCAGTAAGACGTTCTGAAGAATTGGGTAACATGAAATAATTGTAACGATCATTGCTGTAAAACTTTTCGACATTATCTTCATTTTGGACTAAATTTCGACTTCGTATAAAACAAATCAAATATTTTCTTTAGATAGCCGTTTCTGTTTGTTGTTACAGCCAGTCTTCCCTATTATTTTGTATCGACTGGCTCCTGCATGCAGGAGATGCTTATTACCAGGAAGAAGATACGAGAATGCTAGCTAGGCAAGGGAAATCAATTAAGAAGAAGTTTACAGTCCTATCCGTTCCTTCTTTTATTTTGTTCAAAATTCCTGATTTTCCGCGAAAATTGCCGATTAGAAAAAATTGACAAGCCCACTCACTGGCTCTTATCATTTAAGAAGGAGCTAGATTTAGGGAGGGATTTATGTGATAGAAACGGAAATTTCCCAAAGATACCTTGAATTGCGGATTCAGTTTGAAAAGTTTATGAAACGATCTCTGACAGAAAAAGAACTGATTTTTATCCGGTGGCTTACGGAGAAAGGTGCCAACGTGGAAGAACATAATAGAGAAGAACCAAAAAAACGGTTAAAACGCCGAAGATAAACATTCCCCTTCCTGTGACAGGAGGGGTTATTTTATTTCCTTTGCCAATTAATTTCACCTATACTAGCTATAACGAAAATAAAAGTCGAGGGAAGGAGCGTCATACAATGACTTATATCTACGCCCATAGAGGCTCTTGCAAAGATTGTCCAGAGAACACGATGGCAGCATTTAAAAAAGCCTTTGAAGATGGTGCTGATGGCATCGAACTCGATGTGCAGCTCTCAAAAGACGGGATTCCCGTTATTATTCATGATGAAAAACTTGACCGTACGACAAATACAAAAGGCAATGTTGCTAGTTTTACATATGAAGAGCTTACTAACGTTGATGCAGGCAGCTGGTTTTCAAAGAAGTTCAGCAAAGAGCATGTACCCTCACTGCAAATGTTCTTAGAATGGATCGCCCCTCTGCCTATGCTTCTTAATATCGAGTTGAAAAATAATGTAATAGAATACAACGGTCTCGAAGAAAAGACACTAGAACTTTTATATCAATATGGAATGGAGAAACGGACGGTTATTTCTTCGTTTAATCATTACAGCCTGGTAAAAATCAGGAAAATGAATCCGTATATTGAAACGGCACCGCTTTATTCTTCAGGGATATTTGAACCGTGGGAGTATGTAAAAGCTGTATGTTCACAATCCGCACATCCCAACTATAAGTCCTTACACCCATACATTCTGGAAGGATTTAAAAGAAATCATATACAGATACGCCCTTATACGGTAAATAGCCAAAAATGGATGTCCTACTTGTTTGAATGGGACATCGAAGCGATTATAACAGACCATCCGATAACCGCAAGAAAGGTACGGAATGGAGACGGACCACCTCCAAAAGGCAGATTTCTTCAAAAATGGTGGTGATTCGTTTTACAATGAGTAATATGAAAGTTTCTTTTTAGCAGAAAAAGGAGATGTTTATTATCCAACCATTATTATTCGAACCTTATACGATCAAGGGCGTCACGTTAAAAAATCGTATCGTTATGTCGCCTATGTGCATGTATTCTTGTTACGAACAAGACGGTATAGTCACACCATGGCATATGACTCATTATACGTCTAGAGCCGTTGGACAGGCTGGTCTGATCATGACTGAAGCAGCAGCTGTAAGTCCTCAAGGGAGAATCAGTGCAGAGGACCTCGGGATCTGGGATGACAATCAGATTGAAGGATTGTCTGCACTTGTAAAATCCATTCATGAAAATGGATCAAAAGCAGCCATTCAAATCGCGCATGCTGGCCGTAAAGCGATGATCGAGGGACCTATTATCGCTCCTTCACCTATTGCGTTTTCCGATAAGATGAATACGCCAGAGGAAATGACTTTAGAACAGATCGAAGAGACTGTGAATCAATTTAGATCCGCTGCAAAAAGAGCGAAGACTGCAGGCTTTGATATTATTGAGATCCACGGAGCTCATGGATATTTAATTAATGAATTCCTTTCTCCGTTATCGAATAGAAGAACCGATTCTTATGGCGGGAATCAGCAAAAAAGATATCGTTTCCTGCAAGAGATTATCGCGGCGATAAGACTTGAATGGGATGGACCGTTATTTGTAAGAATTTCTGCGAATGATTATCATCCTGAAGGAAACACTCCAGAAGATTATATTACGTACGCTTCTTGGATGAAAGAAGATGGAATCGATTTAATCGACTGCAGCTCAGGCGCAGTTGTTCCCGCCAAAATCAATGTATATCCTGGCTACCAAGTACCTTTTGCCGATAAAATTAGGAACTCTGCGAATATTGCTACGGCGGCTGTTGGATTAATTACTACAGGACGCCAAGCTGAAGAGATCCTGCAAAACCAGAGAGCCGACTTAGTCTTTATCGGTCGTGAGTTTTTACGTGATCCATATTGGCCAAGGGCAGCAGCAGAAGACATCGGATTCGACATCCAGGGTCCAAAACAGTACGAGCGCGCCTGGTAAAGTATAAAAAAACTGGCACTCACACCGTTTTATCTGTGAACTGTATCCCGAATAATGGACACTTATAAAAAGTCCGGTATTCGGGATTTTTTGTGTTCTTAAACAAGAAAACCGTTATAATCAAACCAAACAGGGAGAACGGGGAATCCACAGTGAGTAAA
>NZ_JAMBOR010000021.1 GCF_023715845.1 Fictibacillus phosphorivorans | reverse complement strand
ATTTTACTCACTGTGGATTCCCCGTTCTCCCTGTTTGGTTTGATTATAACGGTTTTCTTGTTTAAGAACACAAAAAATCCCGAATACCGGACTTTTTATAAGTGTCCATTATTCGGGATACAGTTCACATTAGGATGAACCCATCTTTTTATTAGTTTTAACTTCCTTCACCATGATTTTGTCTTGTATGATTACGCTGTTTCACTTTTTTAGATCCGCTCATTGGAGCGGGCTGACCAGGATTTTCGCCTTTAGGGGCGTTTTTTCGAATATCCTTGAATGTATTCCGCTCTGCCATAAAAATTTACCACCTTTTGAATAATAATTATTAAAATTGGAAGTTTAAAGGTATATCAAACCAAAAAGGAAGGTTAGTATGCCATATCACAAAGATAAACAACAAGCATATCAGGCTGCAGAACAAGGCTTTCATCATGCTATTGAAGTCTCAAAGCAGTTAAATCTATCTGACAGTCAATACGGTGTTTATTATTCCCACTTCATGACAGAGAATGAAAAGGCACGCCAGCAAATCGAAAATGCCTTGGAAACGGCATCCGAACATCAGCATGAGCAACTGAAGAAGTATTTGGACCAATTAGAACAGCTGCAGAATCAGTTTCCACAACCTTAATGACGTTTCTTGGTTTTCTTGTTGTTCTGGCGTTCTGCTTCGCTAAGCTCTTCGTTAGGCAAGGATAGTGCTTCGTTTCCGAATTCGGTTTCATATCCAGCACCTTTACCTTGAGCTTTAGCAGCATTCATGCCAGGGCGTATGTGGTTTGCTTTTTTTCTTCCCATTAGTTTCACCTCCGTTTTCTTAGTGTGTGCAAAATGAAAAAGAAGAAGCACTCCAAAAAAAGGAGTGCTTCCATCCATTCAAGATTTATATTTCGATAAAAGTAACCATAATCCCGAAAGCCCGATAAGACTATAGACAACTTTAGTTGCTGTGGCAGCGCTTCCAAAAATTGCTGTAACGACATTGAAATCAAATAGGCCAACTAATCCCCAGTTCAAAGCTCCGATTAATACAAGCAAAGCTGCTAATTTTTTTAACCAATCCATCCTATTCCCTCCAATCTTTTTGCGTCATGTTGCAGTAGGAAAAAATAAAACAAATTGTATTGCATACTTCAATATATGTTTATTAAAATTAAACGGTGCTCAACTTATTCATAAGTAAAACTTATGTCGATTGATAACGATTAACTATTTTACTTATGAGAGGGTTTTACATATGATTATAGAGGGGAAAAAAGTTTTTATGTGATTTAACCAGTAAATTGAGCACATTTTTTCGACAATTTTTCTCATTATCGTGTATGATTGTTAGTGAAGGGAGAGAGTGGAGCATGAAAAAGAATGATGTATTTAATGCCCGTTCTGCTTTTGATGTCAACGGTAAGCAATATAGCTACTACCGTCTAGGAGCGTTAGAAGAAGCGGGAATTGGTAACGTATCCAAGTTGCCTTACTCTGTAAAAGTTTTATTGGAATCTGTACTTAGACAGTATGATGGAAAAGTAATTAACAAAGAACATGTTGAAAACTTAGCGAAGTGGGGTACAAGCGAACTCAAAGATATCGATGTTCCTTTTAAACCTTCTCGTGTTATTCTTCAAGACTTTACAGGAGTGCCTGCTGTAGTTGATTTGGCCTCACTCCGTAAAGCAATGGAAGATATGGGTGGAGATCCATCACAGATCAATCCTGAAATTCCGGTTGACCTTGTTGTTGACCACTCTGTTCAAGTTGATAAAGCAGGAACAGATGATGCTTTAGCATATAACATGAACCTTGAATTCGCTCGTAACGAAGAGCGTTATAAGTTATTAAGCTGGGCACAATCCGCATTTGATAACTACCGTGCAGTTCCTCCGGCAACGGGTATCGTTCACCAAGTAAACTTAGAGTACTTGGCACCTGTTGTTCTTACAAGTGAATCAGAAGGCGAAACTGTTGCATTCCCTGATTCATTAGTAGGTACGGATTCACATACTACAATGATCAACGGTTTAGGTGTACTTGGATGGGGTGTAGGTGGAATTGAAGCCGAAGCTGGAATGTTAGGACAACCTTCCTATTTCCCAGTACCTGAAGTTATCGGTGTTAAACTTACAGGTTCACTTCCTAATGGAACAACTGCAACTGACCTTGCATTAAAAGTAACGCAAGTCCTTCGTGAGAAAAAAGTTGTAGGAAAGTTCGTAGAATTCTTCGGACCTGGTCTTGCGGAAATGCCTCTTGCTGACCGTGCAACTATTTCAAACATGGCTCCTGAATATGGTGCTACTTGCGGATTCTTCCCTGTGGATGAAGAAGCATTAAACTACTTGAGACTTACAGGCAGAACAGAAGATCAAGTTCAGTTAGTTGAAGCATACTGCAAAGCAAATGGTCTATTCTACACAGCAGGTGACGCTGATCCTGATTTTACAGATGTAGTTCAAATCGATCTTTCACAGATCGAACCGAATCTTTCTGGACCAAAACGTCCTCAAGATTTAATTCCTTTATCTCAAATGAAAGATAGCTTTAATAAAGCTTTAGTTGCACCTCAAGGAAATGCTGGTTTTGGATTGACTCCTGATGAGATCAATAAGGAAGTTACAATCAAACATCCAGGTAACGAAACATCTACCATGAAAACAGGTGCCGTAGCGATCGCTGCGATCACAAGCTGTACGAACACATCTAACCCGTATGTAATGCTTGGAGCAGGTCTTGTTGCTAAAAAGGCAGTCGAAAAAGGCTTGAAGGTTCCTGGATATGTAAAAACTTCACTGGCTCCTGGTTCTAAGGTAGTAACACGTTATCTAGAAGAAGCTGGGTTGATGAACTACATGGATCAATTAGGATTTAACCTTGTTGGTTACGGATGTACAACATGTATCGGTAACTCTGGTCCATTAGCACTTGAAGTTGAAGAAGCCATTTCTAAGAATGACTTAACGGTTGCATCTGTTCTTTCTGGAAACAGAAACTTTGAAGGACGTATCCATCCACTAGTAAAAGCTAATTACTTGGCATCACCGCCATTAGTTGTTGCTTATGCACTAGCAGGAACGGTTGACTTCAACCTTCAATCTGATTCTTTCGGTAAGGATAAAGATGGCAACGAGGTTTATTTCAAAGATATCTGGCCAACTACGGAAGAAATCAACGAAGCGATGAAGCTTGCTGTAACACCTGAGCTGTTCAAGAAAGAATATGAGCGTGTGTTCGACGAGAACGAGCGTTGGAACGAGCTGAAGACATCTGCAGACCAGTTATATGCATTTGATACTTCATCTACGTATATCCAAAACCCTCCGTTCTTCGAAGAGCTTTCAGCAGAATTAAAAGAGATTCAACCTCTTAAAGATCTTAAACTGATTGCTAAATTTGGCGATTCAGTAACGACTGACCATATCTCTCCAGCAGGAGCAATTGGAAAAGATACACCTGCAGGAAGATATTTAATTCAAAACGGGGTAGAACCTCGTGACTTCAACTCATATGGTTCTCGCCGTGGAAACCATGAAGTAATGATGCGTGGTACGTTTGCAAACATCCGTATCCGTAACGCTGTTGCTCCTGGAACTGAAGGAGGCTGGACTACTTACTGGCCTACGAACGAAGTGATGAGCATTTATGACGCAGCGATGAAGTACAAAGAAAACGGTACAGGTCTAATGGTTATCGCAGGAAAAGATTACGGTATGGGATCATCCCGTGACTGGGCTGCTAAAGGTACAACACTATTAGGTATTCAAACTGTACTTGCTGAAAGCTTTGAGCGTATCCACCGCAGTAACTTAGTGTTAATGGGTGTTCTTCCTCTTCAATTTAAAGATGGAGAAAGCGCTGAGACTTTTGGTTTAACAGGTAAAGAATCATTCACAGTTCAAGTTGACGAAGCAGTAAAACCTCGTGATCTTGTGAAAGTTACAGCTGTATTCGAAGACGGCACAGAAAAAACGTTTGAAGTAGTAGCACGTTTTGATAGTGAAGTTGAGATCGAATACTACCGTCATGGCGGTATCCTTCCAATGGTACTTCGTAATAAGCTTGCACATTCTTCACAAACACAAAATTAACATAAAAAAATCCTTTGCCACTAAACGGCAAGGGATTTTTTTTAACCATTTCTTGTATGCCTTTCATCAATCTTTTTTTCAAGCTGTTCCAAATAGGATTCATCCTTTAACAGTTGTCTTTTGTTTTCATTTACAAGATCGCGAAAATTCATCTTTCTGTTCTTCCTCATAATGCCACCTCTATATACAAGATATTACCAATATGGCCTAATTTAATTCAAAATAATCAAAACGGAGAAAAATAATCTTAAATGGCTAATCCCACGATAAAGTAGAAAATTCCCACGTTAAAATGATTTATTCCACGAAGACGGATAATTATCCAACATTAAAACACATATAACCACGAGCCGACAATTATCGACAAAATGTCTTTATCTCCATTAATAGGATGAATCCTCAAATGCATAGAGCTCTTTATTTAAAGGAAAAGTAAAAAAGAGTATGAAAGGGGGTTAGACCTTTGAGTAATCCAAAACGCTTTCCACAAGATTTTGTTCCAAACCACATAGATACTCAGCCACGGGATGTTGACAGTAATAATGGCAGAAAAATGGCGAATAAGACAAATGATCATCCAGACTATGCTCCTCCAAAAGGTAAATAATTTAATTATGTAAATATTCCCTCCTCCTAATTTTCGCATGTACTCCCATATATTAAAGATTTTGTCGAAAAAATGTATGTAGTGAAAGAATTAGGAGGGGTACGTTTGATTACGGCATCTGTCAAACCATTACCTGTATCACATAATAAAGATGATCAGGATTACTTATATCGTCAGCTTGAAATTGAAATGCAGAGATTAGGACATCTCGTTCCATTTCGAGAAGAATTAAACTGGGATAAAGAAATAATGACGATGGAACTTGGAAATGTTGCAACATTAGAGAAGCTAAAGAAAGCTGCAGCAAAGAACGATGGGGTTTTCTTATTTTATGCAAAACTGACAAAAGGAACGGTGTACCAGCACATCATCTTGCATCCAAATACGGAAGGTTTTTATCTGCCGTTTCGTTTTGAAGAACCTATTCAAATTACTGTAAAAAACAAAAAGTATTGGATCGGATCTTCAGTAAGGCTTGCCGAAGAGCTTGCTTGGCTTGAGATTACAATGAAAAATACGGAAGATGAAGAAGTTGTGGCATATTGGAAATACCTAACCGACTTATGTAGGAGCAGTATTGAAAACATGAGTCCAATCTTACTGCAACGAAATTAAAGAATAATTTGTTTGGGTTTTTGCAAACACTATGATGGATCAACTTTAATAAAAAGGAGAGTACATCATGCCAAAACCAAACAGAGATGATCGCAGCAATAACGTAGAGCGATTAGAACAAATGGTAGAGAATACACACCAAAACATTCAAGAAGCAAACGAAACGGCTGAAAACATGAATTTAACTGCTAGCCAGAGAGAGCAGATTAAAGAAAAGAATCAGCATAGACAAGAATCGATCGAACAATTTCAAAATGAAATTCAAGAAGAAAAAGCCTATAGAGAAGGTAGAGATCTTCAATAATAAAGAGGCCGGCATATTGCTGGTCTTTTTTTGCTTTCTCTATTAAAGTGAAAGAAATAGAGAATAAAGGGTGGAACTGATACAAATGAAGTTTATTGAAACAACCGTGGACGTAAGGTATGCAGAAACAGATCAAATGGGAGTTGTATACCATGCTAATTATTTGGTTTGGTTTGAAATTGGAAGAACGAAACTCATAGAATCTCTTGGTTTTAAATATGCGGATATGGAAGCGCAAGGTATTCTTTCACCTGTAACGGATATTCAAGCTTCATATAAAAAACCGTTAACCTATGGACATCAGGCTATTATCAAAACAGCAATAAAGGAATATACAGGGATTAAAGTTATTTATGCTTATGAAATCTTTAACGAAAACCAAGAATTGTGTGTAACGGGCACCTCAACACACGTTTGCGTAAAAAAAGAAAACTTTCGTCCGATCTCCATAAAGAAACACTTCCCTGAATGGCATAATGCCTATGTAAGAGCGAGCAGTGATCTCTGATGGCGTTTGGAATTAATAGGGCTCAGTTAAATAAATGGAAATCAGAAGTGGAATCAGGTGAGATTTCTTTTCTTACTCACTATTGGCTGGATCCGCGTTTTCCTCATGAAAAGAGTGTTACGAAGGTAGGATGCAAGGATTTAAAGAAATTAACAGCATGGGGCCGCAAATATGGCTTGCAAAAAGAATGGATCCATGAAAGGGACGCTTATCCCCATTTTGATCTGATCGGGGATAAGCAAAGGATAATCATGGAAAAAGAAGGACGTATGGAAGAGCTGAAAAAGTTTTTATAAATTAGTTATGAAATTTGAATTTAATTTCATCGTTTTCAACGGAAACCGTTAGATCATTTTGATCAAAGAACCATTCATCTTCTTCCTCGATAAAGAATTCATGATTCTGAATGTCCAAAGCAACCGCTGGATGCTTTGGCGTATCTTTATTGATACCTAGAGAAAAACCATCTTGAACCGTGCTGCATCCTCCTAATCGAACAAAGAAACGGATTTGGTTTCCTTCAATGGCTTGTAGGTCATTAATAATATGCTCTGCTGTTTTTTCGGTCATGTTAATTTTCAATGTGAACACTCCTTATACTGAACGATTTTGATTGGTGCTATTGTGACATATGCCTATTGAATAAACAATAAAAATGCCTTTCCAACTATGTTAAAATGATATAAGTAGTAATCGCATATTTTGACAGGATCTAACATCTATAAAGGGGAAATTAAATGAAACATCGAGTTGCAAGATTAGCACTAACCCTATTACCACAAAATAAAATATCATCCATTGTCGGCAGAGCAGGTCGTTCGAAATTAAGTAAACGTTATGTGAAACGGTATGCGGAACATTATAAAATTAACCTATCTGAAATTGAGAAACCCATTCATGAGTATGCCCATCTGACAGAGTTCTTCACAAGAAAACTTAAACAAGATGCTCGGCCAATCTGCGGGGAGGAATCAGAGGCTGTTTCGCCCGTTGATGGACTGGTGACTCAAATGGGACGTATCGAAAAAGGAACGATCATACAGGCGAAAGGAATTTCCTATCCTGTTCAAAAACTCCTCGCAGATGAAGGGAATCCTGATTTCGAAAACGGTCATTTTATCACCATTTATTTAAGTCCGAAAGATTACCATCGAATCCATATGCCTGTTAAAGGGCAAGTATATAGTTCAACCTATATTCCGGGTAGGCTTTTCCCAGTAAACGATATCGGGGTTAATCATGTAAAAGGATTATTTACTAAAAATGAACGCGTTGTTACATTTGCACAAACCGATTACGGTAAGCTTGCGATCGTTAAGGTAGGCGCATTTATTGTAGGGAGTGTAAAGGTTAAATACGATGATAATGTACGGAAATGGAAGAAGATAAAAAAGACTACCGTTTCTCCTGTTACGTATGAAAAAGGAGATGAAGTAGGTCTTTTTGAGTTTGGATCTACAGTGATCCTGCTATTTGAAGATAAAGATTTTTCATTCGATAAATCTCTTTCGGTTGGAAAATCTGTGCGAATGGGTGAAGTTATTGGAAAACATCCAGATACATCAAAACAAAAAGAGTACTCACCATCTGTTTAATTTCCCTGCTAGTTTATTTATTACTCTAGTTAAATACTCAATAAATATATCCGGCAGACATTTGTTTGCTGGATTTTACTTTAGAGAGGAGTAAATACCATGCTCAATATAAATAAGTTTTTTGAAAAAGCAAAAGCGAGTTACAGTGTGCCAGATATTGCCTTACATCCAACGATAATCTTTATATTGGAATCTCCACACAAAGAAGAACTGAAATCAGGCGTACCTCTTGCAGGACTCTCTGGAAGATCAATGGCGAAAGAACTGTTTTTAAAAGAAGATACCCTTCCTATGGGGAAATATTTAAAAAAACTAGCGGATAATAAAACGCAAATGTTTTATGGCATTGTTAATGTTTGTCCTTTCCCGCTCCAAGAATCAGCCTATCCTGATAAAGAATTTGTTCAAAGATATAAAAATGAACTGCAGATTACTGAAGCTATCCGTAAAAGCACAGCAAAACATTTTAGAGATGAAAACAAGGAACTGTTTCATAAACTGGTTTTAAAGGATTTTGAAGAGCGATTATTGAGTACGGTAGAAGATGATTCCATTATCGTTCCATGCGGAAAATTTGCGGAGAGATATGTAAATCAATTAACAATAAAGGACAAGCTGAATATAATTAAAGGAGTGCCGCATCCTTCATATAATTCTTGGTCAAAAGAACGTTATAGAGACGTTATCCAAACGGTAAGGGATCAAGAAAAAAAACGAACCTCCTGATGAAAGGAGGTTCAAAAGAAGAAGACAGTTACCCCATATAAGACTGCAGTAATGCCGGCAGCAATAAGAGCAGGTTTCAACTTGTAACGCGCATATTTAATCACAGATAGATTCAAAATACGGGCGATGGTGTTCGTGTCATCACTCAATGGGGAAGCAAAAGCCCCAAAGGTTCCGCTTGCAAAAACGGCTCCAATCATAAGTGGCAAGGAAACACCAGCAACGCCTGCCATAGAAATACCAAGCGGCATTAAAATTCCCCAAGTTCCCCAAGCTGAACCGATAAAATAAGAGACCGCACAGCCAAATAAAAACAATAAAGGTACGATTACTGACGCTGGTATCCATCCTGCATATTTTGTTACAAAGACAGAAAAGCCTAGCTCTTCTGTTACAGAGGATAGCCCCCACACCACAGCAAGCAGAACAATGACGCTCATTAGCTCGTTTCCTCCGAATATGAATCCATTCAAAAGATCACCTGTCTTCATGTGCTGGAACCGTAAAAAGAGAAACGTAAAGATCGAGGTGAACAAAAGAGCAATCAGCATGGCGTCCATTACATCTGCTGAGATAAAAGCTTTTATGAATCCCCCCGATTTTTTATAACCATCCCACCAGGTAAGAAGAAGGGTCAACGTAACCACTATGATCAATGGGATGATTAAATTCCAAGGTTTGTTTGGCAGATTCCTTCCTACTGCAGGATCACAACTATGCCAGTCATCATCCTCTTTTTCTCCAACATGATCAGGATCGCTTTCTTCCGTAGATTTTGAGTGATGGAAGAAGCTTAAGTAAATCCCAACGATAATCATGACGAACGAGAAAAAGTTATATGGGATACTTTGAATAAATAAAGCATAGGGATCTCCCGAAAGTTTTTCGTTTTTTAGGGAGATATCTACGATCGATGTCATATAGCCTACGAAAGCTGTCGCAATAGGGATCAGAACAATGATCGGCGTTGCCGTTGTTTCAATAACAAAACCGAGTTCTTGAGTTGACATCTTCACCTTTTTTAACAACGCTCTCATGATAGGAGCAATCGTTACGAATCGGAAACTCGGTGCCGCAAAAGTACCGATGGTAGAAGCATAAGTTAGAAAAAGAGCCCCTTTTTTCGTTTGAATTCTGTTGGATGCTTCTTCAACAAAACCTCTAATCCCTCCAGAAAGCTTGATCATCGAGATCAAACCTGAAAAAGCATAAAGAAAAACTAAAATCTTAATATTTTTTGGATCAATAAGTCCTTTAACAAGAAATTGGACCATTCTATCGAGGCCTCCTACAAACGTAGGTTTAAGGAGGTAAGAACCTGTTAAAAGTCCTGCAATCAGGCCTGGCAGTACTTGTTTTGTTTTTATTGCGATTGGTATGACAACTAAAAATGGGATGACCGAAACCCAGCTGCTACTCATAAAAGCCCTTCTTTCGCACGGAATCATAAGATTAGCGTGTGATGGTTTTAAAAAAATATTCTACTTATACCAATAAAAATTATTAAGCGGGATCATTTTTATGTTTTAACTTTTTTGAGTTTGGTTAAAATAACGTAAACTCAATTAGTTGAAATAATTATCACTCAAATATTTAAATGCTTCTTCAGATGGAAAGAGTTGCATTTATTATGGTTACGTGATAAGTTTAACAACGGAATATATATGGACGGAACAAGTTTGAATTACGGATAGCCTTGTAACTATTAACTTTTAATTTTTACGCATATTCACATGGCCAAGCATTTCCAGTCATTTACACTCACGGAAATGCTATTTTATGTGCAAAACATGATGTATTTTGAAAATCGATTTGGCTGACACCTAAAAAAAGAGTTTTCTTTTGTCAGGTCCACGAGGTTATCGTAAAAACCTTTTTCGTCAAGAAAAGGAGATAGAACATTGACAACATTTAATGAATTGGGACTTAGTCCCGAGTTGCTTCAATCCATCAATAACATGGGGTTTGAGGAAGCAACACCGATTCAGCGTGATACAATCCCTACTGCTTTAAAAGGGACTGACTTAATTGGACAAGCACAAACAGGTACTGGTAAAACAGCAGCGTTTGGTATACCGCTAATCGAAAAAATGGACACAAAATCAAGAATCGTGCAAGGAATCGTTCTAGCACCAACGAGAGAATTAGCTGTCCAAGTAGCAGAAGAACTAAACAAAATCGGACAATTTAAAGGAATTAAAACATTGCCGATCTACGGTGGACAATCCATCGTTCGTCAAATTAAAGCACTAAAGAATGGTCCGCATATCGTAGTAGGAACACCAGGTCGTGTTCAGGACCATATCAATAGAAAAACGTTAAAATTAGAAAAAGTTCATACAGTTGTATTGGATGAAGCGGATGAAATGCTTAACATGGGCTTTGTTGAAGATATCGAAAAGATCCTAGAAAACGTTCCTTCAGAACGCCATACGATGCTTTTCTCAGCAACAATGCCTAAGCAGATTCAAAACCTTGCAGCGAAGTTCATGAAAGATGTTTTACTTATCAAAGTTAAAGCTTCTGAAATGACAGTTAAGAACATTGAACAAGAATATGTAGAAGTAAAAGAACGCCAAAAATTCGATGCATTATGCCGTTTTATGGATATTCACTCACCGGAACTTGCAATCGTATTTGGACGTACGAAGCGCCGTGTTGATGAGTTATCTGAGGCTCTTAGCAAACGTGGTTATTCTGCAGAAGGTATTCATGGTGATCTTCCTCAAGCAAAGCGTGATAAAGTATTGCGTGCCTTTAAGAACAATACTATCGAAGTACTTGTTGCAACTGACGTAGCAGCTCGTGGTCTGGATATCTCAGGGGTATCACACGTGTATAACTTTGATATTCCACAAGATCCAGAAAGCTATGTTCACCGTATTGGACGTACTGGACGTGCAGGAAAAACAGGTTACGCTTTAACGTTTATTACTCCGCGTGAAATTGATCATTTATATACGATTGAGAAAATCACGAAGCGTAAAATGGTAAAACGTTCTGTTCCATCCGTATCTGAGGCAATGGAAGGACAGCAACAGATTACACTTGAAAAATTAATGGAAGTTGTTGAAGAAGATAACTTTGGCGGATATAAGCAAACGGCAGTTGAATTATTAGACGAAAATGATTCTGTGACGCTTTTAGCAGCTGCGTTAAAACTTCTAACAAAAGAGCCTGATACAACACCTGTTAAATTAACAGACGAGCCACCATTATCAACGAAAAAGCGTCGTCCAAACAACCGTTTCTCTGACCGCAGACGTTCTGGCGGCAAAAGAGAAGGTGGAGGCGGAAGAGATCGTCGTTCTGGCTTCTCAAAAGATAGAAGCGGATCCCGTGATGGCGGAAGCCGAAGCGGTGGACGTGACCAATCTTATCGTTCTCAAAAACGTGTTCGTGAAGATTTTAAAAACAGAGGTTAGATGAAATAAAAGCAAGGGGAAGATTCCCTTTGCTTTTTTGTTTTGGTTGTTTGCGTTTTCAGTATAGTTTTGTGATTATTGTTAATTTCCAGCCCCATTCGTCACTTCTTGACATTGAGCGGTCTCACCTGTCCCACTCATCCTGCAGGAGTCTCGCAACCTTACGCTCCAATTAACTTGCATAGTAAGATATAAAGAAAAACACTTTGATGTCGCTTTTACAAAAGGGGAGAAAATCTGTCATGAAAAAAATTTTACTATTAGCTGATACCCATATGCCTAAGAAGAGAAAAGATTTTCCTGTTGATCTCCTACATGTATTAAAAGAAGGGGTGGATCTTATCATTCATGCAGGGGACTGGTCCGAAAAGTCGGTATATAAGGAGTTAATCCACTATGCACCTGTTTACGGAGTACAAGGGAACATAGAAAAGGATGGATGGACGAAACAGCTTCCGTTTAAAAAAGTCATCCAAGTAGAAAACAAAAAGATCGCAATCGTACATGGGCATCTTGGCAAGGGAAGGACAACACCAGATCGTGCCTTTCAATCATGTATGGACGAGGAACCAGATCTTATTGTTTTTGGTCATTCACACATCCCTTTTATGGAACAGCGAGATAAGGTTATGTTATTCAATCCTGGTTCACCCACTGATAAAAGAAAACAAAAGCAGTTTTCCTTTGGTCTTTTAACGATAGATACAAATGGTATGGAATTAAAGCATCACTATTTTACATAGTGAATGACAACTTTTGAAAGAGATATAATAAGAAAAGATTGACAAGGGAGGAAATGGAACATGCAGAGTGGGGAAACTTTTTCATTTCAAGCTAAAAACAGTGAAACCATACGTTTGCGTCCAGTTGAGGAAAAGGATGCACAAGATATCATCAAGCATGTAGAAACTATTATTCAAGCGGGTAGATATCTTCAAAAAGAAAAACCACGTTCATTAGAAGAAGAAATAAAATTTATACAAGAAGTAAGGTTAAAGAACAACATGTACACAGCTGTTGAACGAAACGGGAAAGTCGTTGGTATTGCAAGAGTCATAAAAGGCGAACTTATTATGAAAAGCCATACAGGCATATTCAGAACGTGGATCCATCCTGATTCCCAAGGGCTCGGAATCGGAAAGCAAGTGATGAATTATACCTTAGAATGGGGACGTACAAACCAATTACATAAATTATGGCTGACTGTTTTTTCTGGAAATGAGAAAGCGGTAAAAGTATATGAAAAATCTGGTTTTATAATAGAAGGCAGGCAGAAGAATCAGGCTTTCATTGATGGGAAATTTGAAGACGAGATCTTTATGGCCTATTTTTTTAATACAAAGTAAAAAGAATGGTTATGGATTGTGTTTTTCGCGTATTCAATCTGATAAACAATGATGAAATCGGTATCATATATATGGTAAAGTGAATAGTGATACATGAACCAAAGACAGGTGGATACGATGAAATCAACTGAAAAAGATGGTCTATATACTGAAAAACAGCGTTTGATTGCACTTTTTGAAAAGTTTGAGGAAATAAAAGAATTTGAGAAAGCAGAACAGGTCAGTGATTTTTTTCTTAAAGTAGCTGACGAAGAATATGCCATCGCTTTTTGCGGGCATTTCTCTGCTGGAAAATCAAGTTTGATCAATGCTTTATCAAATACAGGTATTTTACCAGCTAGTCCAATACCGACAAGTGCGAATATCGTAAAAATGAAAAAAGGTGAACCTAAGGCAGTTGTTCATTTAAAAAATAAAGAAGTCGTTACGTTCAAATATCCTTACAACATCGAAGAGATCAAGACTTTATGCAAGGACGGCGAGCTCGTTGAGTCGATTGAGCTCTTTTATGAAACAGAGGATGTTCATGCAGCAAACATTGCGTTTTATGACACTCCTGGGATCGATTCTACAGACCCTGCTCATAAAAAAGCGACGGAAGAAGTCATACACTTAGCAGATGTCATTTTCTATGTTATGGATTATAACCACATCCTTTCAGAGACAAATATTGAGTTTATTAAATCGCTGAATGAAAAGGGCAAATCGATCCGATTAATTATCAATCAAATCGATAAACATCAAGAAGAGGAACTATCTTTTCAGTCCTTTAAAAAGAATGTATTTAAGGCTTTTCAAGCATTTGGAATCAGTAAAGAACAAATCTTCTTCACAAGTGTAAAGTCACCCGATATTCCGTTTAACGATTTATCCGGTTTAGTCGCTTATATTAAAAGGATTGAACTAAATAAAGACAGTTTACTTTTAGAAGAAACGAATCGCCAACTTCGTTATCTAGTTACAGAGTTTGTTGATGAAAATGAAAAAAACAAACAAAAAGTAGATGTAGTAGAAGGAAAACTGGAACAATTGTATGAAGAAAGGGAAAAACAACAAGCATTCATAAACGAGACTGAACAAAAGATAATGGATAAAGAAAAAAACATTCGTGACCAGTTTGCAAAAATAATAGAGTCAGCACAATTGATGCCTTATGAAACACGAGAAAAAGCAGGGCTGTTTATTGAAGCTGCTAAAAAAGATTTTAAGGTAGGCTTGTTTTTTGCAAAACAAAAAACAGAACAAGAACGAAATCTAAGAAAAAATGCGTTTCAAGAAAAGCTTCAAGAGGCGATCGATGCTCATATTAATTGGCATGCACAAACTTATATAAGTACCTTACAGAAAGAGTTGCAAGCCGATCTGCCCCAATGGGAAGCGGTAAAATTGAATGATGAAACATTGTATACACATGTTCAATCCGGTTTAGCTTCACAAGGACAAGGCCTTCTCAATTATTGTGAAAGCATCGCTGGGGAAGTGAAAAAGAAAGCCCGTCAGCAGATGATTGATGTAACTTCTTTAGCCGTTTCCAAGCTAAAAGAGGAGAATCAAAAAGTTACTGCGACTTATCAAAATAAAGTTGAAAAAATGGATCGAGAAATAGGAGCTCTTGAAAAGGAAAAAGAAGAATCGATTAGTTGGGCGGAGAAAAAGAGAGCATTATTTCATATCGTTAGTTCCGAAGCTTCATTCGTATATGCTGTAAACAAATATGAGGATAGATTCAAAGCTCAGTTCGATGAGATCTCGATTGAAGCGTTTAAAAGTAAATTTGGTGGAAAATCAGTAAATGAAACAAATACAGCCGAATTAGAGAGTGTGGAACGACAAAAGGCAGAAAAAGAAAGTTTGAGCTCACTACAAGCTGAGACTGAAAATTTATATAAGACAGCTTCTCTCTTAACTCAAATATCAGGTTTTTCAAAACTAGCAGAAGAGATGGATCAGCTCGCACAAAGACTAGAGAAGCGTTCCTTTTCAGCAGTATTATTTGGGGCATTTTCTGCAGGTAAATCCTCTTTTGCAAATGCTTTGTTTGGAGAAGCCATTCTTCCTTCATCACCAAATCCAACAACAGCTGCCATAAATGAAATCAGAAAACCTGATGAAATGAATGAGCATGGCACTGTATCGATTGAAATGAAATCAGAGAATGAAGTTTTGAATGAAATCAATAGTATTCTTCAAACGAATTATAGTGATTTGAATGATGTCTTACAAGACCATCAAGAAATCAAAGAGAGTAAACATATTGGTGCTTTTTTGGAAGGGTATCAAGATTCTAAGGGACATTTAGGTACAAATGTTATAACGGATCTGTCTCATATTAGATATTATGCTGCTGTTGAATCGAAAGCATGTTATGTAAAAAAAATCACGATCTATTACAGCTGCCCGTTAACTGAAAAAGGGCTAGTACTCGTTGATACACCAGGGGCAAACTCTATTCATTCCCGACATACAGAAGTGGCTTTCGAATATATGAAACAAGCAGACATTATTATCTATCTGACGTATTTTAATCATGCGTTCTCGTATGCGGATCGAGAGTTCTTAATACAATTAGGTAGAATTAAAGATACATTTACATCTGATAAAATGTTTTTCGCAATAAACGCATCTGATCTTGCTAACAGCGAAGAAGACAAACACGATGTTGTGAACCATGTAAAAGATCATCTTCTTTCTTTTGGGATCCGAAATCCAAGATTATTTTCAGTTTCCAGTAAGAATGAATTAGCGAAGCCAGGGAACCCTGAGAGCGGTTTTGATCGTTTTAATGAAAGCTTGTACGAATATGTAGAGAATGATCTAGAGCAGGCAATGATTAATAGTGCCCTAGCTTCTCAGATTCATGCTAAAAACGTCCTACACAATATGCTTTCTGAAACAGAGTTAAGGATGAAAAAAGAAGATGAATATATAAATGCTGTTCAACAAAGGGAAAATTCATTGCTTGATTATTGCTCGAAGAAAATTTTCCTGGATAAGAAGCAGTTTGAACAGGAACAGAAAGAGCTTTTATTCTACGTGAAACAGAGAGTTCTAATTCGTTATCACGATTTTTATAAAGAGACCATTCATCCGGCTGCAGTAAGAAATGCCAAAGCTGAGCTTCAGACTTGTATCCAAGACTTGTATGATAAGTTAGCACATGATCTTCACCAAGAATTCAGAGCCTGTTCATTGCGGTTAGATCGATGGATACAAAAAGATTTAAATGACAAGGAAAAGAAGATGATTACAGAAGCTGAGGAAAGTCAGGTGAGCTTAAAAACACCTGTAGAGAATAGAGATCTGTATTTCACACCCTCACTTTCTTCTAAGTTCAATGAGCTTGCAGGAGTAGACCATAAAGGATGGTTATCCTATTTCAAAAATGCAAAACAATTCTTTGAACAAGGCGGTTCTAACGAGTTGAAAAATGATTTAGCAAAACAAGTTGAAGAGGAAATAGAGGCTTGGATTTTAGAAGCAGGCAAAGCGCTTGAACTCCATTATACATCCGTTATTGAGAAAGCTGAACATCATTCAAAAGAAGATTTCACCGTTCAAATCACGAATTATTTTGATGAACTAAAGAAACCAGGTGATTTAGAAGCACGGATGGCAGAATTAAAAAATTGCCTGGAAAAGATGGAATATTAATTTCAGTGTTACCTTTAAATCGCGACGGAACTCGTTGCGATTTTTTGTTTAGAATCGATTTGATAGAAGAATCGACTTTTATCATCGAATTTTTAGCTATACAGGAAGGCTGTATACCCCTAATTTAATTATTGTAGTTAGTTTTGTGGTTTTGAATGAGATGGGCTGACGCCGTCAGTCTGTTTTTTGAATGATAAAATACAAATGAAGTTTTTACGGTACGTGTTTTTCGCGCAAACTTGCTGATTCGAACCTTGCTCAGCAATAAGACACCGTGTATAAGCATTTTTGCATGGAATTCGTATCTCATCTGGTTTTCATTCATCAAAACGTTCACTTTTTTAAATAAAAAAGGGGCTAGACCCAAAAGTTTTTAGACTTTGGGGTCTGCCCTTTTATTTTGTGACTTAATAGGATATTTTTTGTTTTATAACGCTGTTTTGTTCGACGATTGAAAAAGTTTAACTGTAGATAGATCTGAATTCGACGGGTATTGATACTTTTCTTTATATTGCTCAGGTCCTTTTCCCGTAATAATGACCACACTATTTGGAGGAGCTTCCCTTAAAGCATAGAAGATTGCTTCTGTTCTGTCCGCAATAACTGTTGGTGAGTATGGTCCAGGAGGTATGGCTTCAATTGTTTCTTTAATAAGCTGCTCACTTGTTACCCCGTCTAGATCATCTACGGTTAAAATGCTTTGATCACTATATTCAAGTGAGATGCTGATCATTTCCGTTCTTTTCGTCACATCCCGATTTCCTCTAAATCCAAAAACGTGATAGAAAGGGCGGTCACCGGCTTTTTTTCTAGCTGCCTCTAATACTTGAGAAACACCATCAGGAGTATGTGCATAATCGATGATGACTTCAGTACCATTATAGAGTGTAACTTCCTCAAATCTTCCTGGAATACCTCCAAAGGTCTTCAGATAGTTGATCGACTCCTTTATTGGAACACCATAATCAAGGGCAGCTGCGATAGCGGCACTCGTGTTTAACGCGTTGTAGTCACCAGGCAAAGGAAGGGGGACAGTGACATGCAGGGTTTCATGAACAAGATTAAAATAATCTTTCCCTATATCTTCAATATAGAAGTGATCACTTTTTCTTTTTCCATATGTCCATACCTGTAAGGAATCTTTTGTTGACAATTCCTTTATTAAACGTCTACCATAGTTTCCTTCACTACAAATAATAGCGGTACCGTTTGGCTTCAAGTATGAAAATAATTCTGCTTTGCATTGATAATAAGACTCCATCGTACCATGGTAGTCCAGATGATCATGAGTTAGGTTTAAAAAGATGGCCTGATCATACGTGATTCCCTCAATCCTCTTTTGTTCAAGGCCATGAGAACTTACTTCCATTACAACCGCTTCATCATTGCTTTCTTTTAACATTTTCTGCAAGGTAACAGGATCAGGGGTTGTGTGAGAGCTTTGAACAATTTCAGAATTAATATAATGATGAACCGTTCCAAACAACGCGGTTGTAATTTCGTGTGAAATGAGTATATGCCGCAAGAGGAAGGAAGTCGTGGTTTTTCCATTCGTTCCAGTTATTCCAGTCATTTTATGCTTTTTATACGGTTCATCATAGTAATAAGAAGCAGCGATACTTAACAGTCGTTTCGTATCTTTTGCGTAAAAGTAAAGTCCAGAGGCTGATGTTTCATGATATTCACCAACTACGGCTGCAGCACCATTCTCGAATGCTTCTTGTATGTATTGATGTCCGTCCGCCTGCACACCAGAAATTGCAAAGAACAAATAACCTGGTTTTACATGTTTGGAATGAGAAGTAATACCAGTGATTATTGGATTTTGATCTGTGTGTGCTGCAATATGCAGATGGTTTAGTAATCCTTTTAAATTCACGGAAACGTCATCCTTTTAATAAAGTATTTGTAGTGTTTTTCTAATTTGAGTTCTTATACCATGAACCAAAATTAACCGTAATCTGGTTATGTAAACTATTCGAAAAAACTGCCCAATTTAGGGCAGTTTAACAGAGAGTTTTAATAAATTTTTCGAGTCCGTTCATTCCTTTTTCCAACTGTTCTAAAGATGCTGCGTAAGAGATCCTGATATAACCTTCACCTAAAGTTGAAAAAGCATCACCTGGTACTACTGCGATATGTTCTTGCCTAAGGAGATTTAGAGCAAATTGATACGAACTTAAACCAAATTGCAAAACGGGTATGAATAAATAAAATGCCCCATTCGGTTTTACAAAATTTATTCCCATCTGTTCTAAACGCATGGAACAGAATTGTAACCGTTTGTTGTATTCATTCCTCATAAGAGCTGCATCATCTTTCCCATTCGTCAGTGCTTCAATAGCGGCAGCTTGTGAAATCGTTGATGCACAAGTTACATTGTACTGATGAACTTTTAGTACATGCTGCAGGATGTTAGAAGGGGCAAATAAAAACCCGATTCTCCAGCCGGTCATACTATGTGATTTTGAAAGGCCGTTGATTACAAAGGTTTTGTCCCGCATACCTTCATAAGTTGCGATCGATCGGTGTTTTCCGTTATATCTGAGTTCACTGTAGATTTCATCAGATAGGACAAAGATCTCTTGTTTACTTAAGTAATCAGCTAGAGCTTCTAGTTCATAATCTTCTAATGTTACCCCGGTTGGATTAGATGGAAACGGGAGAATAATGGCTTTTGTTTTAGGAGTAATTGCTTCCTTAACAAGATCTGGGGTCACTTTAAAAGCAGTTTCTGTCGTATCCATATATATAGCTTTCGCACCGCA
The DNA here is from genome assembly GCF_023715845.1 of Fictibacillus phosphorivorans. Classification (GTDB taxonomy): domain Bacteria; phylum Bacillota; class Bacilli; order Bacillales; family Fictibacillaceae; genus Fictibacillus; species Fictibacillus phosphorivorans_D. Next base: position 43,343 of record NZ_JAMBOR010000021.1, on the reverse strand, counting down.
AAGTGTAATTACGGGTTCATATCCGGGATAAACAGGAGCAGGAAGTAATACTTCATCACCTTCAGATAAAATGGCTCTCAAAGTGATATCGATGGCTTCACTTGCTCCCGCTGTAACAATTACTTCATTTTGATGGTTATACTGTAAATCATACTTTTCATTAACAAATGTAGTGGCGGCTTTTCTTAATTTTTCATAGCCCGCGTTATGTGAATAGACTGTCTGATTGTTATGTATGGCTTGAATCGCTGCTTCCTTCACATGCAGTGGAGTAGGAAAATCAGGCTGGCCAAGGGTAAGGGATATCGCATCAGGATATTTTGCGACCTCATTAAAGAACTTGCGAATCCCAGATATTTGAATCGATCTTGCGCGGCTATTTAATAATTGTTCCATTATCGTTTACTTCCTTTCATCTTCCACAAGCATTATCTTAGAATTATGGATTAACATTCACTTTGCCATAAGTGTAGCTTTAATTTGATTCTTGCGTCAATGGGTGGATTTTCTTGTATGGTTTTAGTTCTTTAAACAATACTAAAGAGGTAATAGTACGGTAGTGGAGGATATTATGGAAGCAAAGAAAAAATGGGATCTGCTTGCACTCGCATCAATTCCTCTTGTAATGACATTGGGAAATTCGATGCTTATACCTGTTTTGCCTGAAATTGAAAAGGAACTAAAGATTTCTTCCTTTCAGGTTTCAATGATCATTACGGTTTATTCAATCGTAGCTATTCTTTTAATACCCATCGCAGGTTACCTTTCGGATCGATATGGTCGTAAAAAAGTTATTATCCCGAGTTTGTTTATTGCGGGGTTAGGAGGGTTAATTTCAGGATGGGCAGCCTGGCAAGCAGATAATGCTTTTATGCTTATCCTTGTAGGGAGGTTTCTTCAAGGAGTAGGTTCGTCAGGTGCAGCACCAGTCGTGATGCCCCTAGTTGGAGATATGTTCAAAGATGAAGAACAGGTAAGCTCTGGTCTAGGTCTGATTGAAACATCTAATACGATAGGGAAGGTTTTAAGCCCGATCCTTGGAGCATTCTTAGCCACGATCATTTGGTTTTTACCTTTTTGGCTCATTCCTGTATTCTGTGTTCTATCTATTTTATTGGTGTTGTTTTTAGTAAAAGTACCAAAGCAAGATCAAGAAAAGCAGCCTTTTAAAGAATTTTTAAAGGAAATAAAAGAAATTTTTCATATTGAAGGTAGATGGCTTGCGGCGATTTTTTTTATAGGTGGAGTCATCATGTTTGTGCTTTTTGGTATTTTATTTTATCTTTCAACGATCTTAGAGGAGAGATATGGCATAAATGGTGTAATGAAAGGTCTGGTTCTTGCTGTTCCATTATTGGCTTTATCCATTTGTTCCTATATTGCAGGTAAAAAAATCAAACAAAATAAAATAGTCATGAAATGGTGTACGTTTATATCAATGGTTCTTCTTGGAGGATCTACATTCTTGATCACTTTTTTTGAGAACGTTTATTTTCTCTTAGGAGCATTATTTATTGCGGGTATTGGGATTGGTGCAGCGTTACCTTGCTTGGATGCATTGATCACAGAGGGAATTGATAAGGAAACAAGAGGTACGATCACCTCGATTTACAGTTCTATGCGATTCGTTGGGGTGGCTTTAGGGCCGCCAATCTATGCAGTTCTCATGAAATCATCACACGAGATGGTTTTCTATACGTCTGCCGGGGTAAGTGTTCTTGCTGCAATCGCTGCCTTTTTTGCAATAAAACCTGAAAAAGAAAAGGGTGGAGGAGATGAAGGGGAAGGCAGTGAAGAAAAAAAGCCGGTAAAGCAATTAAAGCCAGCCATAGAGTAAATGAAAAAAACAGCGGAATCAAATCCGCTGTTTTTTTAATATTCTTCGATTAAAACAATACGTGCTGGAGAAGCATCTAGTCCTCTAATTTTTAAAGGAGCAGCTACCATTAAATACTCGCCTTCTGGTACATCTTTTAATTGAAGACCTTCTATGATGATTACATCATTTTGAAATAATTGTTTATGGGTAGGGTGATTTTCCTGAGCACGTTCAACTCCTAGAGCATCAATACCTACACCTGAGACTCCGATCTCAACAAGGGTTTTAGCAGCTTCTTTATCTACATATATAAATTCAAAGTTGAATTCCGTATCCCATGAGTTCTTCGTTTTAAATAGTACAAAATCACCTTGTTTAATATCTTTACCGGTTAGATCTTCCGCTTTAATCGAATCTTCAGCATTCGTCAGATCGATCACTTTTGCTTTTCGAACCAATTTTTCTAACGGCAAAGTTTCGATCGTGTCACCGCCAGGTACCATGTGAAGGGGAGCATCGACATGTGTTCCTGTATGAACATCCATCGCAATTCGCGTTTCAGTTACATGAGCGTTTTGTGAAGTATTAAAGGAAGGCTGCTTTTCAGGTTTGTTTTTATATACAGGCATACCTTCATAAATCGGTAGTGAAACGTCATAGATTTTCATGATTAGCATTCCTCTCTAACTTTAGTTGGTTCCCACCAAGAATGGCCGTCTCTGTTTAGCAATTGTTCTGCTTCAACAGGTCCCATACTGCCAGATTCATAATACGTAATTGGAGCGCCGGTGCCATTCCAAGTTTTCGTAATACGGTCGATAAACTCCCAGCTTAAAGCAACTTCATCCCAACGAGTAAAGTACGTGGAATTCCCTAATAAGCAGTCATGTAAAAGTTTCTCATAAGCTTCAGGGGAGTTCATGTCAGTAGTTGATTTATTGTTATATGTCATATCGATCGGCAATAAGTCCGATGTATCTCCTTTCGGCTTTGCATTAAGAGTAAGGCTTACACCTTCATCAGGCTGAATATGGATTCTCAACAGGTTCGGCTGATATTTCTCTGTATTTGCATGATAGAGTGCCATCGGTCCTTGCTTGAACTGGATCACGATCTCTGTAGATTTAACAGCCATACGCTTTCCTGTTCGAATATAAAAAGGCACGCCTGTCCATCTGAAATTGTCGATAAACAGTTTTGCTGCTACAAACGTTTCAGTTTTGGAATCAGGTGCAACATTTTCTTCCTTTAAGTATGCAGGAACGGATTCACCCTTCATTTCACCTTCAATATATTGGCCGCGAATCACGTTTTCTCTTACTTCTTCTTCGTTAAAGAACCGTAATGAACGAAGAACTTTTACCTTTTCATCACGGATATGCTCCGGTTTTAGTTCACCAGGTGGTTCCATTGCGACCATCATTACCATTTGAAGCATATGATTTTGTACCATATCTAATAGAGCACCTGACTTTTCATAGTACGCTGCTCTGTCTTCTACACCAAGAGTTTCACTTGAAGTGATCTGTACAGAATCAATATATTTGTTGTTCCAGATTGATTCAAAGATCGCATTTCCAAAACGGATAACTTGTATATTTTGTACCATCTCTTTACCGAGGTAGTGATCAATACGGTAAATATCATCTTCATTAAAACTTTGCTGAATTTCTTCATTAAGTTTTGTAGCTGAAGGAAGATCATGGCCAAACGGTTTTTCAATAACGATTCTTTGCCAGCCATTGGTGTTTGTAATGCCTTCAGATTTTAAGAAGGTAGGAATGGTACCAAAGAAACGTGGTGCCATCGCTAGATAATAGAGGCGGTTCCCGTTCGTCTGATAATCTCTGTCAAGTGTGTTTAGTAATTCTTCAAGCTCATGATAGCTTGTTTCGCTTGTAACATCCATCTTTAAATAGTAGAAATGAGAAACAAATTTCTTTAGCTTATCCGTTTCAGCGTTTGGAGTATGTTCGTTAACTGCTTCGAACACTTCTTGCTGAAATTTCTCGTGAGAATATTCTTTTCTGGATACACCTACAACAGAAAAGTTCTCTTTCATGTGGCCCTTTTGATACAATTGATAAAGAGCAGGAAAGAGTTTTCGGTGAGCAAGATCACCTGTCGCTCCAAAAATTACAATAGAAGCATTTGGTATACTATGTATCATTTTGCAAGTCACTTCTTTCTATCTGTTCTATTTTTTACAGTTTTCCCTAGATGAAGATAAATTAACGAAAATACTTCATAAACAGGAGGTTATCTTATGTCCAATCTCGTAAGTCCCGAATGGGTGAACAATAAGATAAGGGATAAAAATACGATTGTGATCGATTGCCGCTTTTCATTGGCTGACCCAGAAATGGGTTATCGGTTATACGAAGAAGATCATATTGAAGGAGCTTTTTATGCTGACTTGGAAAAACATCTATCAGGACCACTTACCACTCATGGTGGGCGTCATCCGTTACCTTCCGTAAACATATTATCACAATTTTTAAGCGACTGTGGAGTAGACAATGAAAAAATAGTAGTAGCCTACGATGATCAATCCGGTACAATGGCAGCCAGGTTCTGGTGGCTAATGAAATACATGGGCTTGAAAAAAGTTTATGTGATGCAAGGCGGTTACACACACTATAAAGAAAAAGGGTATGCTGTCTCAAGTAAAGTGCCTGATAAAATATCGTCAGAGATAAAATTTGATATTAATACGAATATGATAAGCACACGTGATGAAGTCGTTAATGCCGTCCAACAAAAGGATAAATTGCTTATCGACGCAAGAGAGTCTAAGCGATTTAAAGGGGAAACAGAGCCTATCGATCCAGTCGCGGGACATATCCCTACAGCAGTAAACGTTTCTTGGGATAAGCATTTTAGTAAAACGGGATGGTGGAAGGACAAGAATGAGCTTCGCCAGTTATATAAAGAACTTTTAATGAATAACAAAAAAACGATTGTATATTGTGGTTCAGGTGTAACGGCTTGTGTAAACATACTAGCAATGGATGAAGCAGGTTTTGAATGGCCTTTATTGTATGCAGGCAGCTGGAGTGATTGGATCAGCTATACAGATCATGAAGTTGAAAAAGGTTAACAATATAATTTCACGTACCGTATATGATTATTAAATTGGAGATGAAAACATTGAACCAAGGAGATTTACATACGCACACTACGGCTTCAGATGGAACTTTTTCACCCGAACAGAACGTTCAGCGAGCAGTTGAAAAAGGGTTAAAAGCTATTGCGATCACTGATCACGATACGGTTAACGGGATAGAAGGTGCTTTAAAAGAGGCAAACAAGTATAATGATTTTGAATGTATCCCAGGAATTGAGATCAGTACATTGTATAAAGGACAAGATATTCATGTCTTAGGATACTATTTGGATTACAAGGATAAGAATCTTATAAAGAAATTAGAAGAGCTTACTACAGTTAGAGATCAGCGCAATAAAATGATTCTACAAAAATTAAATGGGCTTGGGATTCGAATTGATGAAGAAGAACTTGAAGCAAAAAGATGTGGCGATGGTAACGTAGGCAGAGGACACATAGCTGAGATATTAATGGAGAAAGGTATCGTGAATTCACTTCCTGAAGCGTTCGATAAATTTTTGGGGAAAGGAAAAGTAGCGTATGCTATACCAGACAGAATATCTCCTATAGATGCAGTAAAAATTATTTTGTATGCGAAGGGTATTCCAGTGTTAGCGCATCCTGGAATCTATGATGCTGATGAACTGATCCCACTATTAAGTGAAAACGGACTTGCAGGCATCGAATACTGTCATCCGGATCATACTGTAGAACAGGTTCAACAATATGAAGAAATCGCAGAAAAATATTCATTGATCAAGACTGCAGGAAGTGATTTTCATGGCTTCAGGAATGGTGAGGTCTTTCATGGAGATATCGGAAGCTGTTCAGTTCCATTAAGTACTTTGGAACAGTTGAAGAATTTTTATAAATAACCCTTGCCACCACGCTTGTAACCTTATATGATTCAATACGGAGAATGATTGAATACAGAAAGGAAGTACGAGTTTGACTTGGGATTTATTGAACATCATTGGAACCATTGCATTTGCCATTTCCGGTGCACTCGTTGCGATGGAAGAAGATTATGATATATTAGGTGTTTTTATTTTAGGGCTGGTTACCGCATTCGGTGGGGGAATCATACGAAATGTATTAATCGGACTTCCTGTAGATACGATTTGGGAACAGGGACTCCTTCTTAAATCAGCTCTCCTTGCTATGGCTATTGTCTTTTTTATGCCCGAAAAATTCATCCAGTATTCTAAAAGAAGTCTCAATTTCTTTGATGCGATTGGCCTTTCTGCTTTTGCTATTCAAGGAGCGATTGCTGCTTCAAGCATGAATCATCCGATAAGCGCGATTATCGTTGCCGCGATTTTAACCGGAATAGGCGGGGGGATCATCCGTGATATTTTGGCTGGTAGAAAGCCTGTTGTTTTAAGAGAAGAAATATATGCGGTTTGGGCTCTTTTAGGCGGACTGATTGTAGGTTTAAAAATCGTTAACGGCACCATTGAGTATATGCTGCTCTTTGGTATCCTTGTCGTATTTAGAATGCTGTCCGTAAAGTATAAATGGAGGTTGCCACATAGAGCATTATAATAGCAAGAATTATTACCACCTTACACGGGTGGTTTTTTTGTGCAGGAATCTATCTGTTTTTTATGGAATCTATGTAAATAAAGAGGGGGTTAACGAAATGCACACTACTTTTTATAAAAACGATAAAATCGAACAGCCGAATTTTACAGCAGACGTGTGTTTAGACTTTTATAATAAACGGCTCCGAATTGATGATTATCGTGGGAGTGTTCGTTTATTATCAAATTGGATCGATGAGATCGCAGCTCAGAATAAATTTGAAAAGATTATTATTAAATCTCGTCAAGAGGATCTTTTTAGATGGCTTGAGTTAGGTTTTGTATACGAAGGGGAGTTTACGGGTTATTTTAACGGTGCATCTGCCGTATCGATGTGCAAGTATTTGGATAACGAAAGAAGAAATAGCATCTACTGGACAGAAGAAGATAAAATCCTGAAAAACGTATTAAAACTGGCGCCAAGTTCTTTATTGAATCCATTACCTAAAGAATATGAATTACGTATGGCTGATGAACAAGATTCAAAAGAACTTGCCGACTTATATAATCAAGTGTTTGAGGTATATCCTACCCCTATGGATGACCCGGAATATGTTCTTAAAATGATACGATCCGGAACGTTGTTCTGTGTGGTTACTCATCAACAAAAAATCATAAGCGCTGCATCAGCTGATGTAAATGCTGACTATCATAATGCCGAAATCACGGATTGCGCAACGCTCCCTGAACATAGAAAATTTGGTCTAATGAAACATTTGGTCAGTCGATTGGAACAAGAACTATTCAAGAAAAAAATCTATTGTTCCTATTCAATCGCTAGAGCTCTTTCTTTTGGTATGAATGCTGTATTCCATCAGAAGGGATACGTATATAAGGGAAGACTGGCCAACAACTGTAAAATTTTCGATAAATTTGAGGACATGAATATATGGGTTAAAGATTTATCTGAAACCAAATAAGCGCCAAAAATCCGGCGCTTCTGCTGACAAAAAATCGGCATAAAAAGGCGGTGTTGTATCATGATTTCTGGATCTTTGGAAACAGCTGAAACGTTAAATGCAATTTTAAAAACAATTGATGAAGGCATTCATGTAGTTAATGCAAACGGAATAACGATCTTCTATAATTCAGTAGCTGCTTCGTTAGATGGCTTGACTATGGAAGAGGTACATAATCAACACGTTTTAGAAGCATTTCCTTCACTTACAAAAGAAACGAGTACTTTATTAAAGGTGATTCAAACAGGTACTCCTATATACAACAAACATCAGTCTTACATGAATCGAAAAGGAAAACAAATTGATACAGTTAATTCTACACTTCCGCTCTGGCTTAATGGTGAATTGATCGGAGCAGTAGAGGTAGCAAAAGATATATCAAAAGTTAAACAGCTTTCCGACAAACTGCTTGAATTGCAGGCAAAGATGAAGAAATCCAAGAGTAAAAATGACAACCAATCTTATTCAACGTATTATTTTGATGATATTTTAAGTGTTGACCCCATACTAAACCAAATAAAAGAACAATGCCAAAAAGCATCCAGAACGAGTTCTCCCATTATGATATACGGTGAAACGGGAACAGGTAAGGAAATGTTTGTTCAAGCGATTCATCATGCATCACCAAGAGCCAATAAACCATTTGTTGTCCAAAACTGCGCTGCTATTCCAGGGCCTTTGCTTGAAGGAATATTATTCGGTACAACAAAAGGCAGTTTTACAGGGGCAATTGACCGGCCAGGCGTTTTTGAACTAGCAGACGAAGGAACATTATTCTTAGATGAAATCAATTCTATGCCTATCGAACTGCAGGCGAAGCTTCTTCGGGTGATCCAAGAAGGTGTAGTTCAGAGAGTGGGAAGTACAAATGTTAGAAAAGTAGATGTAAGGATCATTTCGGCACTTAATGAAAGTCCTGAACAATGTTTATCAAATGGCGTTTTAAGACAGGATTTGTTTTTCCGATTGAATGTCGTTTATATTGAACTCCCGCCATTACGTGAAAGGCTCAAGGATATTTCTTTTTTGTCCCATCGTTTCATAAAAGATTTAAATACTGCTTTTAAGAAGAATGTAACGGGACTAACTGAAGAAGCTGAACACCTTCTATATGAATATAAATGGCCGGGGAACATTCGCGAACTGAAACACGCTATTGAGCATTGTATGAATTTCGCTGATAACGATTCACCGATTGGAATTTCTCTTTTACCAAAACATATCAAAGATACGATGACATTGGAAAAAACAATACCTAAACATTCAACCATTCCCCCATTAAGGGAAGCTTTAGGAAAATACGAAAAACAGCTCATAAAAATGGCTTTAAAGCAAACTGACGGGAATATTCAGCAAGCTGCAAGAATATTGCAGGTTCCAAGGCAAACGCTTCAATATAAAATGAAACAAAAATAAACTGCCGATTTTTCGGCGGTTTTTCTTTTTCATGAAGTTCTTTCCAATACAGAGCAGGCCCAAAAACGCTCTACCTTGCATAAACTATAAGGCATTGTTTATCGTTTTGAAATTTCAAAAAAATTGGCATGAATCTTGCGTGTGTTATGTGGTGTAGAAATAAAGGAGGTCATTATATATGCCGGTAGTTAATGGATTATATCAACCAAAAAAACATTGGAAAGAATATGAGCTTTGGAAAGATGTGACGGAAGAGCAATGGAATGATTGGTTATGGCAGCTTACCCATACGATTAGAAACTTAAAAGATTTAAGAAAAGTGATCAATCTAACTCCTGAAGAAGAAGAAGGCGTAAAAATCTCAACGATGACAATTCCATTGAACATCACACCCTATTATGCATGGCTGATGGATCAAGACGACCCGAGATGCCCGGTCCGTATGCAGTCTGTACCGATCGGAAAGGAAATTTTAAAGACCAAGTACGATTTAGAGGATCCCCTTCACGAAGATGAGGATTCACCTGTTCCTGGACTTACTCACCGTTATCCGGACAGAGTTCTCTTTTTAGTAACTAACCAATGTTCTATGTATTGCCGTTATTGTACGAGAAGACGGTTTTCAGGTCAGATCGGTATGGGAGTTCCAAAAAAGCAGCTTGATGCAGCTATTAATTATATAAGAAATAATCCGGAAGTAAGAGATTGCTTAATTTCTGGTGGAGATGGTCTATTAATCAATGACAATATTCTCGAATATATTTTAAAGAACCTTAGAGAGATCCCACACCTTGAAATTATTCGAATCGGTACTAGAGCTCCTGTAGTTTTCCCGCAAAGAATTACAGAAAATCTTTGTAATATCCTTAAAAAATACCATCCGGTGTGGCTGAATACACACTTTAATACTTCATTAGAGATTACAGAAGAGTCGAAAAGAGCTTGTGAAATGCTTGCGAATGCAGGGGTACCGGTTGGAAACCAATCTGTTATTCTAGCAGGAATTAATGACAGTGTACCAATCATGAAGAAGTTAATGCATGATCTTGTAAAAATAAGAGTTAGACCTTATTACATCTATCAGTGTGACCTTTCTGAAGGAATCGGACATTTCAGAGCTCCCGTATCGAAAGGACTTGAAATTATTGAAGGCTTAAGAGGGCATACATCAGGTTACGCTGTTCCAACATTTGTTGTGGACGCTCCAGGCGGAGGAGGAAAAATCGCCGTTCAGCCAAATTATATAATCTCTCAATCTCCGGAAAAAGTGGTTCTCAGAAACTTTGAAGGTGTCATCACTTCTTATCCTGAACCGCAAAACTATCAAGCTGGCAGAGCGGATGCTTATTTTAATGAGATTATGGGAACCAACCATATCAAACCTGCCATTGGAATATCAGCATTGATGCGTGACGAAACATTCAACTTGGTTCCGCAAGGTTTAAAACGTTTAGAACGAAGAGAAAATTATGAAAAAAATCCTGAACATAGTTCATTAAAAGATAAACGAGACAAACGTGATGAATTGAAAGAGAAAAAATTTAAATTAGAACAAGAGAAAAACGCAGGAGATTCAATCCCTCCTGAAGAACAGAAGAATGCATAAGAATGGAGGATAACATGAAGTGTTTATGGTGTGAAAATGACAATGCCGAGCAGACGGCACGTACCGGTTATTGGGAACTGCCGGACGGCACAAGAGCAATCGAAATAACGATCATTCCTTCAGTTTCCTGCCCATCTTGTGGAATGGAGTATCAAGAAGACCACGTTGTAGAGGAAATTGAGGATCAGCTTATGCTTATTGACACAAAAAAGATCGGTGAATCGATTTCGTTTACGGAGCTCATGAGTATACCAAGATTTTTAAAGAAAAATTATTTTAAGCTATAACAACTCATGTTAATAAGGAAATGTCCTACTTTCGGGCATTTCCTTTTCACCCCTTAGAGGAAGGAGCCTTTTTTATGAGGAAATCACATCTCATTAAACCGGTTCTAGGAAATGATTATCCAGTAATTAGTCACGGTAAAGGAATCTACCTATACGATAAGGATGGAAAGCAGTACATTGACGGATCATCAGGAGCGATTACTGCCAACATTGGGCACGGAGTTCAAGAAATTGCTGAAGCGATGTGGAATCAAGCAAAACATGTATCCTTTGTATATCGATCTCAGTTTACGAGTGATGTTGCTGAAACATTGGCAGAAAAACTAGCAGAAATCGCACCGGGAGATCTAAATTCCGTTTTCTTCGTTAATAGTGGTTCTGAGGCGACAGAAACCGCATTAAAGATTGCTATTCAATATTTTCAAGAGCAAGGGAATTTCACGAAAACAAAGATACTATCCAGATGGACCAGTTACCACGGAATTACACTAGGTGCTTTGTCAATGTCTGGACATCAGATAAGAAGGCAGCGTTTTAACTTTCTTTTGGAAGATTTCCCTGTTGCCCCAGCACCTTATTGTTATCAATGCCCGTTAAAAGAAACCTATCCGGGATGCGGGATAAGGTGCGCCGATGAACTAGAAAACATTGTTCAGGCAATTGGGCCCGAGCAGATCGCCGCTTTTATTGTTGAACCAATAATTGGCGCTTCGGGCGGAGCCATCGTTCCTCCTGATGAATATTATTCAAAAATCAGAGCGGTTTGTAATAAGTACGATATTTTAATGATCGCTGATGAAGTAATGACAGGAATGGGAAGAACGGGGAAAATGTTTGCGATGGAACACTGGGGAGTGGTCCCAGACATCATCGCTATCGGTAAAGGGATGAGTGCAGGCTATACTCCTATGGCTGCAACAATCGTATCAGACAAAATGATGAAAGCGATTGAATCTGGAAGTAAAATTGTGATGAGCGGTCATACGTTCAGTGCCAATCCACAATCAGCGGCAGTCTGTTTAGCTGTTCTTCATTATATGGAAAAACATAACCTCCAAGAAAATGCTGCATTGATGGGAGATTATCTTCTCAACCATTTACAGCGTTTGCAATGGAAGTATTCATTGATCGGCGATGTTCGTGGAAAAGGATTATTATGCGGTCTTGAGCTCGTTAAAGACCCAATAACGAAAGAACCATTTGAGCTTTCTAACAAGATCACAGACCGTCTCCTTGCCATTTGCTTTGAAAAAGGTCTGCTTGTCTATCCGGCGGTTGGAGGTGTAACCGGATTCTCAGGAGATTCTATTCTTATCTCTCCGCCACTGACGGTTACAAAAGAACAGATCAATGACATTATTGATATTTTAGATCAATCGATCTGCGAACTTACGAATCAACTAATCTCTGAAGGTTTATATATTACGGAAGCCACGAGTTGAAAGAGGTGTGAGAGATGGCACAAGTAAATAAACAAATTTCATTAGAAAGTGCATCTCAATATTTTTTTGACGGAATGTCACTGATGGTAGGGGGGTTTGGAGGAGTAGGTGCTCCTCCATCCCTCATAAATCTCATTCTGGATAAAAATATTCAAGATATTTTTCTGATTAGCAATGACACAGGATTTCCTTGGATCGGGCCAGGTAAATTGATTACGGAAAAGCGAGTTAAGAAATTGATCGCCTCGCATATTGGTTCAAATCCGGAAGCTGGTGAACAGATGCAGGAGGGAACTTTGGACGTTGAGTTTGTCCCTCAAGGAACACTCGCCGAAAAAATCAGGGCAGGGGGTATGGGATTAGGCGGTATTTTAGTCGATGTAGGTTTAGGTACGGTGGTTGAAGCAAACAAAGAAAAAGTTCAGGTTAACCACAAAGAGTATATGATCGAGACCGCTTTAACAGCTGACGTTTCAATAGTCTATGCAAAAAAAGCAGATCCCTATGGGAATCTCATCTATGACAAAAGTGCGCGAAATACAAATCCTCTTGTAGCTACAGCAGGACAGATTACGATCGCTGAAGTTGAAGAAATTGTGCCGATCGGCTCATTAAATCCAGAAGAAATCATTACTCCTGGTGTTTATGTTGATTACATTATTCAAAGTAAAGGAGTGGACTGGAAATGGGTTTGGGAATTGAAACAAGGCACAGGATCGCAAGAAGGGCAGCGCTCGAAATAAAAGATGGTATGACAGTGAACCTGGGCATAGGAATCCCTACACTAGTTGCTGATTATATCCCAAAAGAATTACATATTATGCTCCATACAGAGAATGGCATTTTAGGCATGGGCGGTTCACCTCTTGAAGGTGAGGAAGACGGAAACCTATCTAATGCGGGAGGATATCCAGTAACGATTCAGCCTGGTGCTTCTTACTTTGACAGCGCCACAGCTTTTGGAATCATTCGCAAAGGTTTGCTTGATGTAACGATATTAGGTGCATTGGAAGTTAGTGAGAGAGGCGATATCGCCAATTGGATCGTACCTGGAAAGCGTGTACCAGGCATGGGAGGTGCGATCGACCTTGCACAAAAAGCGAAAAAAGTAATCATTTTAATGAATCATACAGACAAGTACGGAAACCCCAAAATTGTGAAAGACTGTTCACTGCCCCTTACGGTTAAAGAAGGGGCGCATATGATCATCACTGAAAGAGCAGTCTTTCAGTGTGAGAAAGGAAAATTAGTTCTCAAGGAAATCATGAATCCATATACGATCAATGAGGTTATTGAGACAACAGGTGCTGCTGTAGTTGTGGATGAAAAAGTTTCTGTATTTCAATAAATTGCTTAGGGAGGACAATCATGCTTTTAAAAGAAAAACTCTCAAATTGGCTGTTGAATGAGCAAGACAAGGCTATACGATTCTTGCAGGAAACCGTTCAAGAAGCAAGTACGACTGGAAATGAATCTGGCGTTCAGAATTTGATCGCGAAGAAACTAAACGATATGGGTCTCGAAGTGGACATGTGGCATCCTGATGGAGAAGAGCTTGCAAAACACCCTTACTTTTGTGCAAGCCGTACGAACTTTAATACGAGCCCCAATGTAGTTGGGATTTGGAGAGGAAAAGGAAATGGACGGTCACTCGTCTTAAACGGACATATTGATGTTGTGCCTGAAGGTGATCTGAAACAATGGGATGACCATCCATACAGCGGGAAGATCATAGATGGCAAGCTTTATGGTCGTGGCTCTACTGATATGAAGGGAGGAAATTTATCTCTTCTTCTTGCCATTCAGGCTTTAAAAGAAACAGGAACTATATTAGAGGGAGACCTTTATTTTCATAGTGTCATAGAAGAAGAGAGTGGAGGTGCAGGAACACTGGCAGCTGTTCTTAGAGGGTATACGGCGGACGCAGCCATCATTCCTGAACCAACAAATATGAAAATATTCCCGGCTCAACAAGGATCCATGTGGTTTAAAGTTACGATTAAAGGTAAGTCTGCACATGGTGGCACCCGTTATGAAGGAATCAGTGCCATCGAGAAAACGGCTGTCGTATTAGAAGCAATTCAATCTCTTGAAACGAAACGCAACGAAAGAATAACGGACCCCTTATACAAGGATATACCCATACCAGTACCTATTAACATTGGAAAAATAACTGGCGGAAACTGGCCATCTTCCGTTCCTGATACTGTTAAATTAGAAGGTAGAATTGGTGTTGCCCCTAATGAAACACTTGAGGAAGTAAAACAGGAATTAGAAGATTATCTTTCTAGTATTCAGGATGATTGGCTATCTGAGAATCCGGTCACGGTAGAATGGTTTGGAGCACAATGGCTTCCTGGATCGATTGAGACGGATCATCCTCTCATGAGTACACTTATTAAGAACTATGAACACGTAAAAAAAGTACGCCCCACAATAGAAGCTTCTCCATGGGGGACAGATGGAGGTCTGCTTTCACAAGTAGGAAACACACCTTCCATTGTTTTTGGTCCAGGCGTTACGGCAGTAGCACATTACCCGAATGAGTACATTGAAATTTCTAAGATAATCGAAGCGGCAGAGATTATCGCTTTAACCATTTATGACTGGTGCGGGGGGAGTAACTGATGAAGAAATCAGAAGCGTTATTAAAGAGAAAAGAATTGCATGTCCCCAGAGGACCCTTTAATACGGTATTGAGTTTTCTGGATCATGCAAAAGGCAGTACGATGACAGATGTTGACGGCAAAGAATACATTGATTTTGCCGGTGCAATCGGCACGCTTAATGTCGGCCATTGCCCGCCACGAGTCGTTGATGCATTAAAAAAACAACTTGATAAATATATTCACCCTTGTTTTCATGTCATGATGTATGAACCGTACATCCAGCTCGCTGAAAAGTTAAACGAGATCACCCCGGGGACTCATCACAAAAAAACCTTCTTCTTAAACAGCGGGGCAGAAGCTGTAGAGAACGCTATAAAAATAGCTCGGAAATATACAGGACGAAAAGCGATTATTTCCTTTGAACGAGGTTTTCATGGAAGAACGCTTCTTGCCATGTCATTAACAAGCAAAGTAAAACCGTATAAATTTGAATTTGGTCCCTTTGCTCCTGAAACATACAAGATGCCGTACCCTTACTATTATAGAGATGAACGTAATACAGAAGAAACGGATAGAGCGATTTTAAACAAGTTTGAAGACTTCTTTTTAGGTGAAGTTCCCCCAGAAGAAATCGCAGCAATCATCTTTGAACCTGTTCAAGGTGAAGGAGGTTTTGTAATTCCATCAAAGAATTTCATAAAAGGACTCCGCCAGATTTGTGATAAATATAATATCGTATTGATTGCAGATGAAATCCAAACCGGTTTCGGACGTACTGGAAAAATGTTTGCCATGGAGCACTTTGATGTAGTTCCAGACTTGATGACGATGTCTAAATCAATCGCTGCTGGCCTTCCTATTTCGGCAGTAACAGGCAGAGCTGAAATGATGGATGCACCAGCTCCTGGAGAAATCGGGGGAACATATGGCGGGAGTCCACTTGGTTGTGTAGCAGCACTTGAAGTTATTTCCATGATCGAAGAAGAACAGTTATTAACGAAGGCAAATAAAATTGGTGAAATCATATTGAGTACGTTTACTAAATGGAAAGATCAATACGAATTTATCGGTGATGTAAGAGGAATCGGAGCCATGTGTGCACTAGAAATCGTGAAAGATAAGAAATCAAAAGCACCAGATGCGGACAAAGCAAAGAAAATTATCGCATTATGCAACCTGAACGGCGTTGCGATTATGGGAGCAGGATTATATAGCAATGTGATCAGAATTCTCTCGCCACTCGTTATTTCAGAAGAACAGCTACAAAAAGGACTTAACATCATTGAAGAACAGCTGAATCATATAAGTGAGACTGTATCCATGTAATAAGTTAAACCTTGCTGCGACGGCAAGGTTTTTTTATTCCAAAAAGTAGAAAAATTTCATTAATATTCTAACTATTATGATATTCTTTTACTAAAAGAGAGATAGAGATGAGGGTCGCGGTTTTGTATAAATGGAAAAAGCTTTTTATCGGAGTTGGTTTACTTATTGGATTTATCATTTTTACTCAATATAAGCAAAATGCTGAACCTGTTTGGAAAGTGAATGAAAAAACTTTCAGGTTATTAACGATTGGGACGAATTACTGGAGAAAGAAGAAATGAAGCACGATGATCTGAAATTCGCCACTCGATTTAATATGCTCAAAGACAGCAATAAATCAATTCTACTCCCAAACGAAAATCGAACACTAAGAATCGAAAAGACATGGAATAATGGCTATCAATTTTATGTCCTTTACAGTGTGGACCTTTTAGAACGTGACAAAAATGAGGCGGAAATTCCGAAGCTAAGAGTTGATAAGATAATAATGACTACGAATAAGGGAGAAGGTTTCGAAACGGAAGCTCAGTTATTTAAAGGAAACACTGATTTAGAAGGTTATGTCTATAAGCATCGATTTTATCGTTCGTTTATGGTTTATCCAAATTTTGAGGACGTTCAAGAAAAAGATTGGGAAAAATTCAGCAACAGTGAGAGATTGGAACTAACATCATTGAGCATTAACTCTAGTAAGGGAGAAACAGCTGTTGACTCTTTAGCTTTTAAGATTAACCCAAACGGTGATACGATTGCTTCAAGCAAAGTTGAAAAAACGTTAAAACTTTATGATAGTACAGAGATAAAACTAAACAAGCTGGAATTTTATCAGATGGGCACAAGATTAACCACCGATAAACATAAAAATGATCATTTAATTGGTTTTAGTGGCTGGAATAAAGATTCAGGCTTTCCGATCGAATATGGAATTCATAAAGGTCCGAACGGGAAAACCTATATAGAATCCTTTTCCATAATGAATCTATTACTAATGATGGATCGAACGGATCAATCTGAATTCACTGTATCTCAATCCTTACATGTAACAGATGGCAGTTATTCATTTATTGTACCTAAAAAAGAAATGGCTAAAGCTGTTAATAATCCTGACGTTCAAATTCAAATGAACCAATCAATTGTAGTTAAAGAAGGGATTAAAGCCTTTTATAAAGGATTAATTTTTGATCAGACTAATAACCAGTTTGGAATTAAATTCACCTTGGAAACGAATGCAGAACCGATTGACAACTATATGTTTTACCCAAAACCCCAATATCATTATCAAAATATAGATGAAATGGAACAGGATAAACGTTATTTAGCAAATTTAGTTTCGATAAAAGACTCTAAAGGGAAAGAACTAGAGGATTATGGGGTAGAGAGTATCATCACTGACAGGAATTCTGAATTCATGATTTCTTTTTATGATGACATACCAAAAGACGATTTAACGATAACCCTTTCAAACTTAACTCGGATTGAACCTTTGAAGAAAGAGATTAAGATTCCAGTTAAATTTCCTGCGTTGAGCAAATAAAAAAGGCTGCTAAGATGTCTGCAGCCTTTTTTTATTACCTTGGATTGCTTTGTGCACGTTTAATGTACATTTCCTCTTCACCTACAACACCACAAGCTCCGCATTGAATTAATCTTTCGGAACCTTTATACGGAATGTGAAACATATCGAGTTGACCTTCTTCATATTGTTGTACAACATTTCCTGTTGAAGGGTCTAGTTTTACAGAGACTGGCCTTTGTTCAATGACATTAAAACGCGTTCGATTTGTTTTGCAATTAGGACATAAATAAGGATTTGCCAATAGTAAGACCTCCTTTTTAGTATTTAGATTAACCATTTAAGGAAAAATTATGTAAGTTTTAATTTAATCATTTTTAGCCATAGTAAATATAAGGAGGGATAATAAATGGGCAGACAGAAAAAAGGGAATGCGAATGCGCAAAGAAATAACAATGTAAAAGAAAACGGAGCAGAAAACCAGACGGAATTTGCTTCTTATGCTGAGTTAGAAGTTGAAAAAATGCATCACGGTAAGAAAACAAAATGAATTTACATCTGACTTAATACAGAGTATAATAAAAATCTGCGATGTTAGTGGCTTTCCAATGTCTTTAACCTATGTGCTAAAGACGGGAATCCTATATGATCTGTCAGACAGTCATGCCTTGCACTCGACATGGAAGGCTGTAACGGCAGCTGCGGATACCCACCTGAGAGATCAGGTTCCAAAGGCATATAAAGTCACGGCAGAGCGGATTTTACTTAACCATCAACAAGCGTATTTTACTTCACTGTAAAATGCGCTTTTTTCATAACATAACGGGGGAAACGGGTATGGAGAAAAAAGAAGTATTATTATTGATCGACGGGTTTAACCTGCTGAGCAGATGTTATTTTGCAACAGCATACGGAAAGGAAATGCATGATTTGCCTCGAAATTCGAAAGGGCAATTCATAAACGCCATTCGTGTAACGATTCAGAAGTTACTGATGCTTGTTAGAGAACACGAGCCAACGCATATTGCAGTTGCTTGGGATGTAAAACGGGAAGAGACTCTTCGAAGAGAAAGATTTGCTGATTATAAAGGAACACGAAACGAATTGCCTGAGCCACTTATTCAGCAGTATGAAACACTGGTTGAACTGTTCGATTCAATTGGCATTTCTCAGCTAACTATTCCTAGATATGAAGCAGATGATATCATCGGTACTTTGGTAAACCGCTGGCGTAATGAAAAAGACGGAGAATGTATTATCTATAGTAATGACCGTGATCTATTACAGCTATTATGTGATCGAACTTCTCAGCTTATTTCTATAAAGAGAGAAGAACTGAAATATACATTGAATCATTTTCAAGAAGAATATGGGATCACTCCTGCTCAATGGATTGATGTAAAAGCGTTATTAGGAGATAAGAGTGATAATATTCCGGGAGTAGCAGGGGTTGGAGATAAAGCTGCTTTGCCACTAATCCAACAATATGGTGCTGTTGAACATATCTATGAAAACTTTGAAAACCTGGATCCTAAATTTAAACGTTATCTAAAAAAGCTTGAAGCAGGAAGAGATATGGCTGTTTTAAGTAAAGAATTATGTACGATCTTTACGGATGTTCCGGACCTCATCGAGAAGGATCTTGATGAATGCCGATATCAATTAAATAAAGAAGCGGTTCGTGAAGCATTACAAGCCTTAGAAATACAAATAAGAGTGGGTTAGAAACCCACTCTTTTTTTCTTTTTGAATGTTACATCCGTGTACTTCAACTCGGAAAGAATCATACCGAAAAGAATAAGAATACATCCGATAAGCGCTTTTGAGCCTAGACGTTCATTTAGTACGATAAATGCAGTAATTGCTGCAAATACAGGTTCCATCGCAAAGATTAAGGCCACTCTTGCAGGAGTGGTATAAGATTGAAAATACGTTTGAGCTAAAAAGGCGAGAGCTGTCGCAAACAATGATGTGATAAGTAAGGCCGTTATGACTTCGGATTTAAGCAGCATATTCATAGCAAATATTCCTTGCCATCGCTCAGTAAATAACGCTGTAATCAAACTTAATATAGATACGGTAAACAATTGCACAACAGTCAAACCTAATGCATCAAATGATTTAGCAAATTTACCGGTAAAAACGATATGGAGGGCAAACGATATGGCACATAAAAGCACATAGCCATCACCTATGTTTAATGAGAAACGATCATGAATCGTTAGTAAATACAATCCAAACACTGCGAGTACTGAACTCATTCCGATCTGCCAGTCTAACCTTTGCTTGAGTAATACATAGCTGAAAAGAGGGACGAGAACAACACTTAATCCCGTAATAAAACCAGCTTTAGAAGAAGTCGTGTAAAGAAGTCCCACAGTTTGAAAGCCATAACCTAGGAACAGCCAAAATCCTAATATCAAGCCACTTCTTAATAGATGTTTGTTTCGGAATTCCTTAAACGAAATACGCTTAAAAAAGTATACAATAAATAATAAAAGGATGGCTGCTATAAAAAAACGTACCGTATTAAATGAATAAGGTTCAAGAAATGCGATTGCTTTTTGAACAATTACAAAAGTCGTTCCCCAAACGAACGCAACTAATAGCAAATTAAAATCCGCAAACCATGGTTTCTTTATCATTTGGTTTTCCTGTTTAGTTGAATGGCTTTTCTGGCCAATTCATCGGCTACTTTATTTTGTTTCGATGGAATCCATTTTATAAAGAATAAGTCGAGCTGGTCAGCAAAAGTTAAAGCCTGCTCAAGGAGAACCGTGTATCTTTTGTCCTTTGCATACCTTTTTTCAACTGCGCTTTCTACAGCTTGAGAATCGGTTCGGAAGGATACTATACGCCAATTGTTTTCAACACATAACTCTAAGCCACGGATGAGGGCCAGAAATTCTGCTTCATGGTTAGACATCATACCTAATGGGAAATGATAAGATTGGGTTGTCCCATCTCCAATTTTTACATAAACTCCTGCACCTGATAAACCAGGGTCACCAGCACTTGCACCATCTATATATACTTCGATCAATGGATGACTCTCCTCTATATAAACTTATATACGTATTATAATGGACTTTAAATAAAACAAAAAGGAGATTGTTATGAAGTTCTCCATCGAATATTTTTATAAACATCCTAAATCTCATTTTAAAATCAAATTTGTTTCTGATCCGGTTTCTCTACAAGAAGCCATTTTCACAGCTAATGATCTTGAAAAAACTGGCCGACTCTCCGAATTGCTATTCGTTGATTCTAAAGGTGTAACTTGGACAAAAAAAGAATTACTAAAGCTTACTGAAGTTAAAAAAGAAGAGCCTAAAGACATCCGGTTATTTTTTGATGGTGGTTTTTTGGCGGAATCCGGTATCAGCGGCCAAGGGATTGTGATCTACTATTCACAGAATGGGTTAAACTATCGGATTAAGAAAAACGCTAACTATACAAATCTTGAATCAAACAATGAAGCAGAGTATGCAGCGTTATGGGAAGCTGCACGGGAACTTGAAGAACTAGGCGTTCAATATGAACAGGTCGTTATTCAAGGGGACTCTAAGGTTGTGATCGAACAGATGAAAGGTGAGTGGCCATGTTATGAAGTGAATCTCCAAAACTGGGCAGATAAAATCGACATCTTGTTCAAAAAACTTCAAATTGAGCCGGTTTATGAATGGATTGCAAGAAACGAAAATAAAGATGCTGACCACTTAGTGAACCAAGCTTTGAACGGAAAGATCATCAAAGCAAAAAAAGAAGTCATTGATAATTCCTGATTGTAACTGATACAATCTATTAGAATCTTTTGACTTTGGGGTTGGTTAAAATATGGCAGCAAACATTCTAGAAGATTATGTAGCATGGCTAGCTTCAAAAGGTTTCCGCCTTTCAGATGGTGATCTTCATTTTATTGATTTTGGGAAGCATTATACGGAAGCAACTGAATCACAAGTGAAGATAGCTTTAGAAGTTACGCTCGTCAAGCAATTATCGTTTGATGCGAGTTATTTTATTGCACTTCTTGAATCCTTTGTTCAAGAAGGTGTCCGTTCAAAAAAGCGCGCTTATGAATGGCTCGATCATTTACAGTCGAGCCGAGAAATGAACCAATCTTGTATAGTGGGGTAATAAATGAGTAATTCCATAATAGAAAAAACCGAGGAATTTGTTAGAGAAAAATTAAAAGATGAAAGTAGTGGACACGACTGGTACCATATTTACCGTGTAACAAAGCTGGCAGAAACGATCGCAGAGCATGAAGGTGCTGATCGCTTCATTTGTGTAATGGCCGCATTACTGCATGATATAGCGGATGAAAAAATAGCGGGCACAGAAGAGGAAGGACTAAAAGAGGTTAAATTATGGCTCGAATCCATCGCCTTGGAAAGTAAATACATAGACCATATAGTATCCATTATCAGCACAATGTCATTTAAAGGTGGAAATCAGTCTCCTATGCAAACGATTGAAGGAAAAGTTGTCCAAGATGCGGACAGATTGGATGCAATAGGTGCTATTGGGATAGGAAGAACTTTTGCTTATTCTGGAGCAAAAGGACAACTAATGTATGATCCTAATATTCCTGTCAGAGAAAAGATGACAAAAGATCAATACCGAAATGAAAAAAGTACTGCGGTTAACCACTTTTATGAAAAATTATTAAAGTTAAAAGATAAGATGAACACGGAAATCGGAAAAAAAATGGCCGATGAACGTCATGCCTTTTTAGAAAAATTCTTAGAGCAGTTTTTTGAAGAATGGGAAGGGAAAAGGTAGGTTTTAGTCCCTCGATGAAGTTTTAGATAGCGAGGCTGACCATGTCAGCCTTCTTTTTATTCAATTAAAAGTTCCGAATGCATTTTAACGGTACGTGTTCTTTTATTCTGTTACACGTTCGCGCAAGATGACCCTCGTTTCGCACAGAAGCGTCGAGCTACGCGCAAAAACTTTGATTTTCGAGCAGGACAGGTAGTTTTTCGCGCAAACTTGCTGATTCAGACATTTTCAAAACGTCATTTTAACTCTTGTTTTACAAAAAAAGAGGATTGAACTCAAAAGCTGTTACACTTTTGAGTTCGAGCCTTTTATTCGCATTCTTCGTCAGGACGAGGACCAGCATCTAATCCTTCAGATGTTGCCGTCAATACAGGTTTGATGGACGCATCTGAACTTACACAAACTTGGCAGGATAGTCTAACGTTTTCAGATAAGCCTTTTGTTTCAATGATGTTCGCTTCTTTTTCCCCTATTGGACCAAGGTCTCCAGACAAAACTTCAACACGACATGTTGTACATCTTGCTTTTCCTCCACAGCGGTGAAGAATATCAATTCCATTGTCTTCTAACGCTAGGACTAGTTTTTTCCCATTTTCAACGTTATACGTTCCATAACCTTGTACATCAATTCTTGCCATGTATGTACCTCCTTAAGAATATCTTTCCATTTCTATTATACGATAACCTGAATGGAAGTAAATTAAACGAATCAAAGTTACGTGTATAAAAACTAATCGCATCGCAAACCTATTTCATATACAATAGGGAGTGGAGATAATTTTACATATGGAGGGTCAAATCAACATGCTAGAAAAGGTTACGTATAAAAGTGATATCGAGATTGCCCAATCAGCCAAGATGCTGCGCATTGAAGAAATTGTAGGACATCTGGGAATTGATGAAGATGATTGGGAACCTTATGGAAGATACAAAGGGAAACTATCTTTAGATCTATTTCAAAAGCTTCAAAATGTCGAGGATGGAAAAGTAGTCTTAGTTACAGCAATCAGTCCAACACCAGCAGGGGAGGGGAAATCTACTGTAACAGTAGGTCTTGGACAAGCCCTTAACCGTGTTGGAAAGAAAACGATTATCGCTCTACGGGAACCTTCCCTTGGTCCTAGCATGGGGATTAAAGGCGGAGCAGCAGGTGGAGGTTACTCACAAGTAATGCCAATGGAAGATATAAACCTTCATTTTACAGGTGACCTTCATGCGATCACCACTGCTAATAATGCTCTGGCTGCACTAATTGATAATCATATCCACCAAGGAAATGCATTAAATATTGATCCGCGTAGAATCGTTTGGAAACGCGCTTTAGATATGAATGATCGCGCTTTAAGAAAAATTGTCATCGGGTTAGGTGGTCCCGTTCAAGGTGTACCTCGGGAAGACGGTTTTGATATTACTGTTGCTTCAGAGATCATGGCCATATTCTGCTTGGCTAATAACCTGGAAGATTTAAAGCTTAGACTGTCTAAAATGGTTGTTGCTTTTGATTATGACAATGAACCTGTTACAGCAGGCGATTTGAATGCACACGGTGCTCTAACACTTCTGTTAAAAGATGCGCTCCGTCCGAATATTGTTCAAACACTCGAAAATACACCTGCGTTGGTTCATGGCGGTCCTTTTGCAAACATCGCCCATGGGTGCAACAGTGTTATTGCAACGAAACTTGCGTCCAAACTAGGTGATATGGTAGTTACTGAAGCAGGATTCGGTGCTGATCTAGGTGCGGAGAAATTTTTAGATATTAAAGCAAGATACGCAGGTATCAATCCTAGTGCAGTCGTAATTGTTGCTACCGTAAGGGCCCTTAAGATGCATGGAGGATTAGCGAAAGAGTACTTGAAAAATCCTGATCTTGCTGCGCTTGAAAAAGGAATGCCAAACCTTGAAAAACACCTTGATACATTAAAACAATTTGGAGTCCCAGTCGTTGTAGCCATCAATAAGTTTGTTACAGACACGGAAGAAGAAATTTCTTTTATCAAAGATTGGTGCAGCAATAGAGGAATCGCTTCCGAGGAAGCTGATGTCTGGGCAAAAGGTGGAGAAGGCGGAGAAGGTCTTGCAAGACGAGTCATTGAGACAATTGAAAATGAGAAGAATGACTATCGTCCTTTATACGATCTTGATTTATCGATTTCAGAAAAAATTGAGATGATCTGTAAAAAGGTGTATGGGGCAGGTGAGGTTCAATTTTCACCTAAAGCATTAAAACAAATGAAGCAATATAGTGATTTTGGTTGGGACAAACTACCTGTTTGTATGGCTAAAACTCAGTATTCTTTCTCAGATGACCCTAAAAAACTTGGCCGCCCCGAAAACTTTACAATAACGATTAGAGAATTAAAACCTTCTATTGGGGCTGGATTTATTGTGGCGTTAACAGGTGATGTAATGACGATGCCTGGACTCCCAAAAGTTCCTGCTGCGAATAACATGGATGTAACGGAAGATGGTAAAGCAGTAGGTTTATTCTAAAACATCGATTTAACCTTTCATATTTCTGTTATACTTTTTGCTGGAGGGAAGGATATGAAACCATTACAACTATCGGCTGAAACTGCAGTTAGATTAGCAAAAGAATTAAATGTACCGCTAGAGCAGTTAATGCATATGCCTCAACACATTCTTGTAAAAAAACTTATGGAGCTTGAGGCAGCAAAAGATACTAAAGATGAATAATTAAGATGAAGAAGGCGAAAACCTACTATGTAGGTTTTTCTTTTTTTCGAAAATTCTTCACAGAGTGATGTGGTGAATAAAAACAAGATTGATCAACAGAAAAGGAATGAAACGATGGAACCAAAAAAGCCTGGATTAGTATATACACTCAAAGTACTTAGAGATTCAGATTTAGGATATGTTTTAGATTTAGAAGATGGAAAAGAAGTGCTTTTACATAAAGCTGAAGCGAAGGGAAAATATGAGGAAGGATCAAATGTTGAAGTCTTTCTGTATCAGGACCATGAAGGAAGACTAGCAGCGACTGAAACCATTCCAAAAGTAAGACTTGACTCTTTAGCCTGGTTGGAAGTGGCAGGAGTTAATCATAAACTTGGCGTATTTTTGCATATGGGCATTAAAAAAGATCTCCTTCTTTCAAAAGACGATCTCCCCCAATCTTGGGATGAATGGCCACATATTGGAGATAAATTGTATGCGGGTATGAAACTTGATAAAAAAGGTCGACTTTTTGCAGATTTGGCTACCGAGGAAGAGATGGTAGAACAAGCAGAAGCTGCGACTGAAGAGATGTTTAACAAACAAACATCCGGGTATGTTTATAAAATCAACGAATCTGGTGTGTTAGTATTTACAGATGAACAGCATATTGGATTTATTCATAATGATGAATTGAAAGTTAAACCGCGCTTAGGACAAAAGCTAGGCGCAAGAGTCGCTTATGTACGGGAAGATGGACGAATTAATTTGTCCATGAAAGCTCGAAAAGAAGTCGCTTATAGTGAAGATGCAGAGCGTATTTATCAATACCTTCGAGAAAATAAAGGACAGATGCCTTTAACGGATAAGTCATCACCAGATGAAATCAAAGAAACGTTCCAAATGAGTAAAGCTGCTTTTAAAAGAGCACTTGGTAAGCTTCTGAAGGAAGAGAAAATCATACAGGAAAACGGTAAAACATATCTTCAAATTTAAAGATACTGAGAGCCTCAAAAAGGCTCTTTTTTTTGTTCAAAAAATGAATGTTTTAAAACGACTCCGAGTTGAATTTCTGCCCATGGGGTAAAATAGATGATGATTGAAAGGTGGTATTTCATTGAGAAGGAATTTAGGTTTATGGGTTTTAACAGCCTTGGTGGTCGGAAATATGGTCGGATCAGGAATTTTCATGCTTCCTCGATCTTTAGCAGAAGTTGCAAGTCCTGCTGGGGTTATTTCTGCTTGGGTCATCACAGGTTTCGGCGTGTTAATGACAGCACTGGTTTTTGGTAATTTATCTCTCAGAAAGCCGGAATTAAATGGTGGTCCGCAAAACTATGCGAAAGCATTATTCGGAGAAAACAAGAAATCCTCCTTACTAAGTGGTTATCTTGTCAGCTGGGGCTACTGGGTAGCAAACTGGTCAGGTAACGTTGCTATTATTACAACTTTTTCTAGTTATTTATCTACTTTCTTTCCTATTATGACAAGTTCTCAAGCTTTATTTCGAGTGATGGGAACAACGGTCACAACAGGGGGAGTTATCACATTTGTCGTATGTACGGTACTTCTATGGGGAGTGCATATACTCATCTTAAATGGGATTGAAGGTGCGGGAAAAGTAAACTTTATTGCTACAGCTGCGAAAATAATCGGGTTCTTATTATTCATTTTAGCATGTATGTATGCTTTTCAAAGCAGCAACCTTCTTCCGTTCTACGAGCCAGTTAAAGCTGAAGGCGGGGTAACGAATGGATTTTTAAGTCAGATCAACAATGCAGCCATTGCGACTCTTTGGGCATTTGTTGGAGTTGAATCTGCAGTTGTATTCTCAACACGTGCTAGAAAAAAAAGCGATGTAAAAATAGCAACCATTTTGGGGCTTTTAATCGCATTAGCACTTTATTTAAGTATTACACTTTTGGTTATGGGAACTCTTACTCAAAATGAATTAGTTGTTTCTCAAAAGCCACTGGTCGATGCGCTAATGGCTGCAATCGGTCCATCTGGAAGTATGATCATGGCACTTCTAGGAGTCCTTTCTTTATTAGGGGCAACGATCGGCTGGGTATTGCTTTCGGCTGAAGTACCTTTTCAGGCTGCACAGCAAAAAATGTTTATACCTGCTTTTCTTAAGGAAAATAAAAATGGAGCACCTGTATTCTCTTTATGGGTTACAAACTTATGTACACAGCTCTTTTTATTTTCAGTTGTTTCACAATCCATGGCACAGGCCTTTGATTTTATGATTTTTATCGCAACACTTGCGTTTTTAGTTCCGTATATTGTCGCCTCCTTTTATCAATTAAAACTCGTAATAAAAGGGGAGACATATGGGGAGTCCGGCAACAAAAGAACTGTAGATGGAATTATTGCAGGATTGGCAGCGATTTACTCAATGTGGGTCATCTATGCAGGTACAGCAGATATTAAAACATTCCTATTTGGAGTTGCCCTTCTTGCTTCTGGTATATTGTTTTTTCCGTTCGTTCCAAAAGAAGCAGAAACAAGTGAAAAACCGGCTGAATGACAGCCGGTTTTTTCCTTTATGCACCTTTACGTAGACCTGAACCTGTATTCGCTTTTACAAGAATTTCATTAAATTTCTCTTCGTCAGAAGGCTTAGATAGCAATGTACCTACGATTGCACCTAAGAAACCAAGCGGGATCGAAACAATTCCAGGGTTTTCAAGAGGGAATATTGGTTCACCTGTTAAAATGGCTGCTCCTTCTACAGGGGACCAGACACTTGGAGATAAGGCTACAAGGATTAGAGAACTTAATAAACCTACGATCATTCCTGTAACAGCACCCCCCGTGTTGAAGCGCTTCCAAAAAATCGTCAATAAAATTATAGGAAGATTTGCGCTAGCTGCGACGGCA
This sequence comes from Fictibacillus phosphorivorans, assembly GCF_023715845.1. Taxonomy (GTDB): domain Bacteria; phylum Bacillota; class Bacilli; order Bacillales; family Fictibacillaceae; genus Fictibacillus; species Fictibacillus phosphorivorans_D. The sequence continues at coordinate 15,333 of NZ_JAMBOR010000021.1, read as the reverse complement.
AATGCCAATGAAACCAAGAAAGCTACATTCAATTTTTGAGCGAATAGAGCCAGTATAATCGATAAAATCGCAACTCCGATAGAAGCCCATTTCGCTGCTTTCATCTGCTCTTTCTCCGTAGCTTTACCTTTGCGGATGATGTGAGTATAAAAGTCATGAGCAAACGCTGAAGCTGCTGATAAAACTAAACCTGCAACGACTGCCAAAATCGTCGCGAAAGCAACAGCGGATACGAATGCGAACAAGAACTCACCGCCTAGTACTTGTGCCAATAGAGGAGCGGCCATATTACCTGCGGCATTTGCTGCTACGATGTTATCTTGTCCAACAAAAGCTGCAGCACCAAATCCTAAGAAGATTGTCATGATATAAAAAGCACCGATCAGCCAGGTTGCATAAACAACCGACTTTCTAGCGGTTGGTGCATCTTTAACAGTGAAAAACCTTATAAGTATATGAGGAAGTCCAGCTGTTCCTAATACAAGGGCTAAATTCAACGAAATCGTATCGAGCGGATCCTTAAACTTGTTGCCAGGATTCAAGAAAGAATCTCCTAAAGCAGTAGACGCTTTGACTTGCGTAAACATTTCTGTAAAACTAAACCCAAACTTGGCAAAAACCATTACAGAAATAATAAAAGTTCCGATCATCAAAAGAACAGCTTTTACAATTTGAACCCAAGACGTCGCGGTCATTCCGCCAAATACAACATACACCGTCATCAAAACGCCAACGATGAGGACAGAATAGATATACTCAATACCTAGGAGAAGTTTAATCAGAGCTCCTGCACCCACAAGCTGAGCAACCATATAGAAGGTTGAGATGGACATCGTATTCAATGCTGCGACACCGCGAACTTTTTTATCATTGAAACGAGCAGCGATCATATCAGCCATTGTATATTTCCCTAAATTCCGAAGAGGTTCAGCTACTAAATATAAAACAACCAGATAAGCAACTAGAAATCCGATACTATAAAAGAAACCATCAAATCCGGCTAATGCGATGGAACCTGCAATACCTAGAAATGAAGCAGCTGACATATAATCTCCTGCGATGGCTAATCCATTCTGCATTCCAGTTAGTCCACCATCAGCTGTATAAAAATCACTCGTTGTATTCGTCCTTTTGGAAGCAAAATATGTAATGACTAATGTGAGGAAGACGATTACCAAGAATAGTGTGAATGCTGTTCCATTCATGAGGAGACCTCCTTGTCCATTTCCGTAACAACTTTATCTGCAAGTTCATCAAATCGTTTTGCTTTTTTGGTGTAAATCATACATAACGCCCATGTCATAATAAATTGGGCAAAGGCGAATATCCATGCCCAAGAAATGTCTCCGATTGCTTTGTTGTTTAAAACATCTGAATAAGCTGTTAGTAAGGGAAGGCTGAAATAAAACACTAAAAAGAACAATGTCATCGGTAAAATAAAACGCTTCTTCTCTTCCATCAGTTGTTTAAAATCATTGGATTTGACGATTTCGCTGTACCTTGGTTCATTATAATTCTTCTGTCTTTTAGGTAACACGCCGTTTCCTCCTTTTATTTAAATTGAAGATTACTGAAGGACACCCCCCTTAACAGAATTATTTTTATTTTCAGATAATAGAGCTTTTTTAATTATAAACGGAAAACGATATCCATTTCAATGAATCTAGGTTTATTGTTGAAGGAATATATGCTTTTGTTTGCGTATTATTAAGTAAGGGCAAATTACAGAGAAGAGGTGCTAACATCATGAGTGTTGTCTTAATCAAATTAGGAATATCCGCATTATTTGGATTAATGATCGGAATTGAACGAGAATTAAAGAACAAACCCGTAGGTCTTAAAACAAGTCTTGTCATCTCAATAAGCAGTTGTTTGCTCACCATTGTAAGCATTGAATCAGCCGAACATTACTCGACTTTATCGGGACAAACCGTTATGGACCCTATGCGTTTAGCCGCACAAATCGTGAGCGGTATAGGTTTTCTTGGTGCAGGAGTAATTTTACGAAGAAGCAATGATGTCATATCAGGACTAACAACAGCTGCTATGATTTGGGGGGCTTCTGGCTTAGGGATCGCTGCAGGAGCTGGTTTTTATAAAGAAGCTGCAGCAGGAGCTTTGCTAATTTTGATCAGTGTCGAATTAATCCCATTAATTATGAAAGGGATAGGTCCAAAAGCATTAAGACAGATCGATATAAAGTTAAAGTTAATCGTAAAACCTGAATCAAACATGAGTGAAGTAATGAAACAAATAAATGAGCTAAACGTAAAAATTGTAAACGTAAGAATTAAAGATCTTGAGAATGATAATCGAAAAATGGAGATGGCAGCGTCCATCTATGAAAAAAGGTACACGACCGATCTATATGATGATATGAAAAAGATTCATGGAATACGAAGTGTTGAGATCGAAACCCTTGATTAATAGGAGGATAATATGAAAGCTTTAGTCGTGATTGATTACACAAATGATTTTGTCGCCGATGAAGGAAAGCTTACTTGCGGAAAACCGGGTCAGGCGATTGAAGAGAGGATTGCAACAATCGCTGATGACTTCATAAAAAATAACGATTATGTGGTTTTTGCCGTGGATATTCATGAAGAAAATGATCCCTACCATCCAGAGAGCAAATTGTTTCCGCCACACAATATTAAGAATACAGAAGGCAGGGAGCTCTACGGAAAGCTTAAGGATGTATATATTGAAAACATGGCTCGTTCACAAGAAAACATTTTATGGCTTGATAAAACAAGGTACAGCGCTTTTGCAGGGACGGAGTTAGAGGTTAAATTAAGGGAGAGAAATATAAGGGAAATCCATCTGACAGGTGTGTGTACGGACATTTGTGTCTTACATACTGCAGTGGATGCATACAATAAAGGTTTTTCAATTGTGATCCACGAAGATGCTGTTCAAAGCTTTAGCCAGCCGGGTCATGAATGGGCTTTATCGCATTTTAAACATACATTAGGTGCAGAAGTTGTTAGTAAATAACAGTCTTGTTTAAAAAAGAGGGATGCTTCACAAGTAGAAATACTTTTGAGCATCCCTCTTAAATTTAATAACGTCTTAATGTAACATCAGAAGCATTTTCTTTGTAATAACGGACTAGTACCGGCACATATTCCTCAAAATCCGGGCATGTAATACCTGTACCTTCTAAATCATGAACGAGCTGAGAAGTATCATAATCTGCTTCATGTGAAAAGTAAGAAAGGATTTCTCGAGGTACACCAAGCCATTTAGAAAAAAATGATAACGATAATAGTTTATCGGCAATGGATCGTGGCAACTGCCAGCTTGGTTTTTTACCAGTAAGCTCTTTGCAGATTAATGTATACGCCTCTTGAATCTTTGGCGATGATGGACTTAGTAAATGGTAGGTTTTAGATTCACCCCGTTTATCATGAATCAAGTACACAGAAGCATTCACGATAAAATCAACTGGTACAAGGTGTATTTTAGATGTTGATCGACCGATATATGGGATTGGCAGGGAAGATAGCTTGCTTAAGAACCTCATCATAAAATACGGCCCATCAAACTTTATCGTTTGTCCGGTTTTTGAATCACCAACGATAATTCCAGGTCTCAAAATAGTGATTGGCAGTTCATCCCTATGCATCCTTACGATCCGTTCTGCCTCATTCTTTGTCTGTTCGTAAAAGTTACGGTAGCTACTAGGTTCTGACAAGTTGGATTCTACTACTTGGCCTTTTTCTTCTCCTGACACATAAGCAGTGCTGAAATAAGCAAAACGCTTCAGATTTTTACACGTTATCACGAATTTTAATACATTTTCTGTACCAAGAACATTACAGGAATAAGAAGGGGCGTATGCTGCAGTTAAATCATACAGTGCAGCAAGATGGATGCAATGCGTTAGTTTTTCAGCTATTTCGCGTCTCAATTCTTTAGCCAAACCAAGGCCATCTTTCGTTATGTCTCCTTCTATTAAAGTGATGTTCTTTTTGTGATCCATCATTTTTTGTTCTGCAATCCTTCTCTCTTGTTTTAGAATTAATAGATAAAAATGAGAAGAGGGGTACTTGGATTGAAGAGCTTCTAAGAGTTTTGTAGCTATAAAACCTGGAAATCCAGTGATAAGATAAGTATGTTCCAAGAGTAGCACCAACCTGTCTAAAATATTTTTATACACTAAAAAAATTTTCTTAAAAGCAGAAGGGATTAAAGATATGAAAGCAAAAACGATTATTGTAGCAGGAGCAAGCGGTCTGGTTGGCAAGGAAGTTGTAAAGCAGTTAATCGCCGACCCTCATTGCAAAGAAATCATATCACTTGTTCGAAAAGTGTCCGAAACTAAACATGAAAAAGTTAAAGAAGTTTTGTATGATTATACAAAATCAGAATATGAGCTCGAGAACGTAGAAGCAGACGGCATGATTATTTGTATCGGAACTACGATGAAAAAAGTAAAAACAAAAGAAAGATTTAAAGAAGTAGACCTCCATATTCCCGTTAAACTCGCAAAGTTGGCAATTAAGTTAGACATTCAACATATTGCAGTTATTTCTGCAATGGGAGCAAGTCCGAATTCTTCCTTTTTTTATAATCGTGTAAAAGGGGAGATGGAGAAACAATTAATCTACTTACAGCTAAAAAATTTAACAATCGTAAGACCATCCTTATTAATTGGAGATCGTCACGAATTTCGTTTCGGAGAAAAATTAGCGGAAAAAATCTTTTCAGCAATGCCTTTTGCTTTTCCAAAAAAATATAAACCGATCGAATCTACTGATGTTGCCAGAGCAATGATTAAATCCATTTTTCATCATTCTAATCATCAAGTAAATATCATAGAAAACACGGATATTCATCAGTTAGGCCGAAACAGTTAAAAAAAATGCTTATCTACGCTATAATAACATTGTATGTAAATGATTCGTTTTCAGGAGGAATACATGATGAATGCCTATGAAGAATATATGAAACAAATGGCTCAGCCTATGAGAGATGAATTAACTCGTGCTGGTTTTGAAGAATTAAAGACACCAGAAGAAGTAAATTATTTTATGCAAGAAACAGAGGGAGCAGCCCTTGTTGTTATTAACTCTGTATGTGGATGTGCTGCAGGTCTTGCTCGTCCTGTTGCAGTTGCATCATTGAACCACTCCGTAAAACCTGACCAGTTGGTTACAGTGTTTGCGGGACAAGATAAAGAAGCCACTGCACAGATAAGAGAATATTTTGGTGATATTCCGCCATCTTCTCCTTCTATGGCTCTTTTAAAAGAGGGTAAGGTTGTTCATTTTATCCACAGACATAACATTGAGAATCATTCACCAGAAGAGATTCTAGAGAACCTTTTAGGAGCTTATGATCAGCATTGTTCTTAATGGATAATTTTGTAAAAATGATGTGAGATTATTTTATCACAGAATATGGAAAGAGAGAAGCGAATCCGCTTCTCTCTTTCTTTTTATAAATAATTACATTAATGACAAGATGACTCATCTTTGTCGCAATCGTCTTTACCATGGAAAGCTGTAGCACCGATAATGATTAATAGAATGAATAGAACAACAATAATTAAGAATCCACAACCATAACCATGACCATGACCATAGCCACCGCCATATCCGCCATGAATCGGCACGTTTGCAACTGGCTTCATGCCAATATTCATATTGTCACCATAAGGTATATTCATTTTCTTGTTTTCCATTTCAGTCCCTCCAAATTTAAGTCTAGGTCAACGTCACATTACACAATATGACCGGACTACCTAAGCCGACACGGACAAATGCGGAATTTTTAGTGAAAACGCCTGTACTTTTTTAGGAGAAGAGCCTATTTTTTAAAAATAGAAAGAAAAAAACCGTTCTTAACAGAAAGAACGGTCTTAAATCCATTTTACTTTTGGTTCAGTTTTCTTAACAATCCGGACAATGTTTTGTCTATGTCTGTACAATAAAAAGAGGGTAAAACCACTAAGGATATACGTTGTAATGGTATCTGCAAGAATAATACTTAAGACTACTGAGCCCACACCAGCTAAGATTGATGAAAGAGATACATACTTACTTATATATAAAGATACAAAGAAAGTAATCAAGACCAGTAGAAATAATAACGGCTGTGCAAATAATAGAACGCCTCCAGATGTAGCTACAGCTTTTCCGCCTTTAAAATTTGCAAATACAGGATAACAATGTCCAATAACGGCAGGGATTCCTGCCACTAAGGGATGCAGGTCTGCTTGCAGCAGAAAGGGCAGGCTAGCAGCTAGGGTGCCTTTTAATACGTCTGCTGCAGAAACAATGAATCCAGCTTTCTTACCTAGAGTCCTAAACGTGTTTGTGCCGCCTAGATTACCGCTGCCATGCTGACGAATATCAATTCCATAACCGATTTTTCCTACCAGTAGCGCAAAGGGGATTGAGCCTAGCAAATAAGAAAGAAGAAAAATAATAACTGTGTCGATCATATAAACACCCCTATAAATTAAATAGCTAGTTCTTATTATAGGACATTATAATTTAATTTCCCACTATTGTTTAAAGAAAAAAGCACTCCTATCAAAGAAGAGTGCTTCGTTGTTTATGTGGTTTACGTCGTTTTGAAAAAGGCATCCACCAATTCCAATGGCCGAGAAGCTTCATTAATGAAGGTACAAAAATCATCCTTACGATGGTTGCATCGATTAATATGGCTAACGCAATGGCTATTCCGATCTGCTTAACAGGCATCACATCCGTGAAAGCAAAAGATCCTGTTATAACGATCATGATTGCCGCTGCAGATGTAATAATCTTCGAGGTTGATGTCAGACCTTTCAATGTTGCATGATCATTATTACCCGTTTCTTCATACATTTCTTGAATTCTAGAGATTAAGAACACTTCGTAATCCATACTTAATCCAAAAACGATACCAAATGTAAAGACAGGAATCATTAATCCAATATCCACGGGCTCCATCATTATACCGCTTTGAAAAATCCATACGATCATACCGAAAGTCGCTGATAAACTTAGCATGTTCATAATAATTGCTTTTATCGGAATAAAGACTGATCTAAATGCAATCATTAAGATAAATAGAGTAGCTGCAAGGACAACAGCAAGCCCGTACGGAGCTTTCTCAATAATCTCGTCAAAGATTTCCTGGTTAAACTTAGTTGACCCGCCGATCGTCAAGCTAAGACCTTCATATTCCCTTTCCCATTCTTTCACGAACTGTTTTGCGTCTTTACCTGTAACATCTACAGATAGATAAGCACGAACAACTGCAGTACGATCATTCACGAATGGATCGAGCGCTGGGGAAAGCTGTTGTTTTCCTTGTTCTGTTTGAAGGAATTGAAATAGTTCGTTGCTCTTCAGCTGATCGGTATAATCAAAAAATGAATCTGTTTTCGCGATTTCTTTTTGACCTTCGAGATCTCTTATCAAACGTTCCAAGGAAAGAAATGCCTCTTTATCTTTCAGAAATGATTTTTCCGACTCTGCAACAACGAGTACAGGATACAATTCATCCTCTCCAAAAGTCTTTTCAAACTTTTCGAAAGCCGTTCTTGATTCATAATCAGGAGGTAAAGCCTCTGCTTCAGGAATTGAAAGTTTCATATCTTTAACAGGCGTTACTGAAAAAATGAGCAAACTAGCTGCAAATAATGCCATGATAACCGGACGTTTCATTACAAAAGATGCAAATGAATACCAGATCGAACGATCATTTTCCTTTATTTTAAGAATTTTAAGTGCATTAATTCGTTTACCAAGAATAGCAAGCAAGGCCGGCAGAAAAGTAATAGCGATTAAGACAGACAATACAACAACTACCATCCCGCCGATAGCCACTGTTTTAAAAATATCTATATCTATAAGAAGCATTCCTGATAACCCTAAAAAGACACATAAACCTGAAAAAGCGATCGATCTTCCAGCAGTCTGTACAGATATTACGGTTGCTTTTTCAACCCCCTTATGAAGTTCCTCCCTAAAGCGGTTAACGAGCAGGAGGGCAAAATCGATTCCTAATGCCAGTCCGATCATCGGAACAACATTTAATAAGAAAATACTTACGTTCGCTTCTTGACCGTAAAAGTATAATAAACCAAGGGAGCTTGCTACACTGATTAGTCCAACAATGATCGGCAATCCTGCCGCGACCAGGCCACCAAAAGCAAGCAATAGGATAAGGAGCGCAGCAGGAATGCCAATAGCTTCCGCGCGTGCTAAATCCTGCTGGCTTGCTGTATTCATATCTTCAGCAATTACAGGACCGCCAGTTAAAGAGACTGTAATATCATGGTCTTTCGGCAGTCTGTCTCTAATTTGATCGATCGATTTCTTCAGATCATTCAAACTCTTGTCAAACTGAATCGACGCAAATGAAACATTGTCTTTAATCATTTTGTCTGGTGCCTCATAAGGACTCTCGATACCTACTGCATCTTCAACATCTTCCATAGATTTAAGCGTGTTATTCACAAATTGTTTATATGTATCATCTTGTGCTTCATAACTTTTTGAATCAAAGATTAACATCACGGAAGACTTTGGCTGATTAAATCTTTCTTGGAGGATATTTTCAACCTTTGAGAAAGATCCCTCCATCTCAAAACCGCTGCCGCTCAAGATAGAAGGTAATTTTATTGCAAAAAAGCCTAATAGAATGGTAGTTAACATCCAAAATGCTATAATAGCAATACGGAATCGGTAAGTAATTCTGCCTAGTCTCAGGAAAGGGGAGCTTTTTTTCATGGTGGAGCCTCCTTGTACATATCTTCCCATATTTTAGGTGTGTTCTAAGAGATATGCAACTATTACGTTACATAAATAAAATAGACAATTGATTTAGACAGGATGATCTTTATGATAGTAACAACAGCAGGAAAAAATGCAGAAAAAATTATTAAAAAAGCGAAAGAAACAGCACTGTTATTAAAAAGCTCATTTTTGGAGAGAGGCAGTCATTCTATCTCTTCATTTATTGAAAAATATAACGATGATGTCCTGATGATCGGTGTAGAAAAAATTTCTTATCATCCTAAAGACGGGAGTTCTCCGTTCTTTTTTCATCCTAACTCTTCCATGTTTAGGGTTAAGCAACTGCTTAGAGGCGATAAAGATGCTTTTGTAGAAGCGGCAAAACTAAAACCTGGAATGTCATTACTCGATTGTACACTTGGTCTCGGTTCTGATTCGATCGTTGGCAGTTTAGTAGCTGGTGAGGATGGCAAGGTGACTGGGATTGAGAGTAGCAAAGCCATTGCATTTGTTGTACAAAGTGGGTTAAGTGTATGGGATAGCAGTATTAAAGAAATGAACGATGCCATGCGCCGTATTGAAGTCGTTCACGGTGACCATTATGAAGTCTTAAAAAAACAATCAGATCATTCCTTTGATGTAGTCTATTTTGATCCCATGTTTGAATCAAGTATCCAGTCACCTGGAATACAAGGCTTAAAAGGGAGTGCAGATTATCGTGTACTCACACCGGAAGTTATTAAAGAAGCCTTCAGAGTAGCATCACAGCGAGTGGTGTTAAAAGACAGCAGAAACAGCAGCAAATTTAATGAGCTTGGATTTACCGTAATTCAGAGAAACGCCAGCTTTTTATATGGAGTATTGGAAAAAAATACATAAACGAAAGGTGATAGTATGATTGATTTAAGAAGCGATACACTTACACAGCCGACCAAAAGAATGAGACAAGCGATCTATGAAGCAACTGTGGGGGATGATGTTTACGGTGAAGATCCAACGGTAAATAAATTGGAAGAACTTGCGGCAGAAATCCTTGGTAAAGAAGACGCGCTGTTTGTTACAAGTGGAACACAAGGAAATCAATTAGCTGTACTTAGCTATTGTTCGCCAGGAGATGAAATCATCGTAGAAGCAGAGTCTCATATTTTTTATTACGAAGGGGGAGGGATCTCAGCTTTAGCTGGAGTACAACCCCGTGTAGTTACAGGACATAAAGGGGCCATGGACCCTAAAGACGTTAAAGCGGCTATAAGATCAGAGGATATTCATTTTCCCGATACTTCCTTAATCTGTCTAGAAAACACACATAATCGTTCAGGAGGATCAATCGTTTTAACAGAGAATATGAAAGATATTTTTGACGTGGCTAAACAGGCTTCTATACCTGTACATATAGATGGTGCAAGATTATTTAACGCTGCTGTAGCATCTAATAAAAAAGTTATCGACTACACACAATACTGTGATTCTGTTCAAATTTGTTTATCAAAAGGTTTAGGTTCTCCCGTCGGTTCACTTTTAGCAGGAAAGAAAGAGATGATTAAGAAAGCTAGAAAATGGAGAAAACGCCTTGGCGGCGGTTTGAGGCAAGCAGGTTTCTTAGCAGCAAGCGGCATTATTTCATTAACTGAAATGGTAGATCGATTAGCTGAAGATCATGAAAAAGCATTACGATTAGCAAATGCTATAGAGGAAATTAGTGGACTTACTCTAAAAAGTCTGCCAGATACCAATATAGTCATTTTAAATATTGAAAAGACTAACAAGTCTAATGAAGAATTCTTAGAAGATCTAAAAAGAGAAGGAGTTCTTGGTGTATCATTTGGAGAAGGCCAAATCCGTTTAACCACACATTATGATGTGAGCTTTGAAGATATTGAAGAGGCTATCTCTGCATTAAAGAAAATCGCATAAGGTTATCAAAACACTGGCCGGGGATGACCCCGGCTTTTTTAGCTGAATTTAATCGGTTTACGCATTTGGGTCGATTTTTCATAGACATACGCAAATTCGATTAATTTTTTCTCTGAGAATGCCTCTGCAGTAAAAATGATGCTTAGAGGCATTCCATTCTTATCGAACCCAGAAGGAACCGAAATAGAAGGGTAGCCAGCTTTTGCGGGGATTCCATACCAAACATCATTTGGGCTGATAAGCGCATCAAGCTGATTTTCGTGCATGACTAAATCGATTCCATTGTTTTGTGTATGCTCTAAATCATTCAATCTGGAGTTTATATAATCTGGACTTGTTAACGTTCCTCCTGTTTTGTTACTTTCAATCAATAATTCTTGATTATATTTTAGACAACCTGCTTTGTTTTTTTCGTTAAAGGCGATGATATCTGATAAGGTCTGTAACCCTAAAGAAGGAGATACTGTTTTCAGATAATGATTGATCCCAGATTTAAATTCATGCAGCAAAACATGATAATCAATACTGTTTTTCTTCTCTACAGGAGAAATTTGGTCTAAATGAACAATCTCAGCTCCTGCTTTTGAGAGGTCAAAAAGAGCTTGATCAAATACAGATTTTTGTATTTCACTTAAGTTTTTTATACAAAAATCATATGCTACTCCTAATCGTTTGCCCTTTAATGATGCGTGAGGCAGTCCTTCCATGTAGGAAACCACAGGCGGTGCACTATGTGTAGCTGAGTCTTCAGGATCATAGCCAGTTAAGATCTCGAGTAATATAGCTGCATCCTTAACATTTCTTGCCATTGGTCCGGCTGTATCTTGGCTAAAAGAGATAGGGATGATTCCTGTTCTTGATACAAGACCTACGGTAGGTTTTATCCCTACAATATTATTATTTCCAGCTGGGCAGAGGATAGAGCCTGAAGTCTCTGTTCCAACAGCTAACATTGTAAAATTACAAGCTACCGCTGCTCCTGATCCAGAACTTGAACCGCTCACATCAAGTTCACCCGGACCATAAGGATTTAAGACTTGTCCACCCCTTGAACTGTACCCATTTGGCATATTATAAGCCATGAAGTTCGCCCACTCCGTCATATTCGCCTTACCGAGAATCACAGCCCCGGCGTCCCTAAGCTTTTTTACAATATAGGCATCTTTCTTTGCGTAATGATTTTCTAAGGCTATCGATCCCGCACTCGTATGCATTTGATCGCCTGTATCTATATTATACTTTAGAAGCACAGGGACACCATGTAAAGGACCACGAATCACCCTATTTTTCCTCTCAGTATCAAGACTTCGAGCAATGAATAATGCCTCGGGATTTATTTCTAAGATAGAATTAATTGTCGGACCTGATTGATCGTATAATGCTATACGTTTTAAGTAATATTTAACAAGTTCGGATGAGGTTATTCCTTCATTCTCAAAATAGGTTTGCAGCTGATCCAGTGTCATTTCATCTATTTGTAACACGTTGATTTGTGACATTTTGGCGCTTCCTCTCTTATTTACTTATTACTTATTATATAAAACTGTCGCAAAAAAAGGAATTTTCATACTATTTATAGAATACATAAAAAAAGGCCCGCATCATGCAGACCTTTGAAGGAATTAGCCGAATTGCTGTATTAGTCTTCAATTGAGATTTTCATAGGAGTCCATTCTCCGATAATTCCTTGCCCATGAAGAGAAGTGCTTCCTTCAGGAGATAAATCTTTTTCTGTCATTAAACCAAGGGCAACTGTAAATTCATTAAACTTGATTGGAACATTCTTTTCCATTCTAATTACTTCACCATTCACTGTGAAAACAACTTCATCGGTTGCACGGTGATATGAAATCTCATACTCATTCCAATCTCTATGCTTAAAAGCTGATTCTTCTTTAAAAACACAAAAATATTTGGTTTTACCCGTTTCAGGTACCTTTACACCTGGAAAAGGAAGGACTGCATAAACACTTGCATACTGATCATTACCAGCAAAGAAGTCAAGTGCAGCACCCGTTGTAAAATCTAATAAATTCACAGAAACGAATCCATCATATAAATCGCCTGGATTTGTACCGATTGGACGTGATCGCATCTTCCACTTAAATGTGATACTTCCTTCTTCAGGAATTTTCACAGGTTCTTTCGAATAATACATGTGCTTCGCATTATCTAAAAATTGTATAGAAGGGTGGGATTTAGTAAAGGGATTAACTCTGACATATAACTCATCATTTCTGACGATTACAACCGCTTCAGGCTCTCTAAACTCATGAAAAGAACCATCCGGAAGTGGGAAACCTCCCATTTTCCATGTGTCAGATTCTGATAAGATCGAATGAAAATTACCCATTACCATTTCTCTTTGCAGTTTCTTCATTGAACACAGCTCCTAGTTATATTTGCTTGTATAAGGTTATTTAATCAAATAAAAAGTTTTGGGGCAAATTTTGGCTGTTCTATTAATACCAGTCCATTAAAAAGCTAGATTAATTACGTGGACAAGTATATTTCAGAAAAAACTGAATAATAATGGTATTAAGAGCTCGCAAATTAAAGGAGGGTGTTTCTCTATGAAAACGGTATCTTATATTAATTTAAGAAAAGAAAAGGATAAGACGTTCACATGTGATGATAGAATCATGTTGTTTATAACGAAGTTTCATCTAAAATCCAAAAGGGACAAATGGTTAACATTAAGGCTGCTTCTCAGGAAGGATTCTGTTGATTTAGTAGAACAAATTTTAATCAGTTCTGAATACAGAAGAGATTTTCCTGAACTGCTTGAGGACGACAAGGTTAGAGATTTTTATTTAGATTTAAAGAATCCAAAAAAAGAAATATGCCTTACCGTTTAGCCTTTTGGGAAACCAAAAGGTTTTCTTCTTGCCGTTTTTAGTGGGCATGCATACCTTCATTTGATATAATACGAACAAGAATATGAAGGAGCATGAATGATGAAACGTTATACATTAGAAGAAGCGAACCAACTTCTGCCAGTCTTATCCAAACAATTTGATTCTCTACATAATCTACAAAGAGAATTCGATCTTTGGTACGAATCGTATAAGCAGGTTGAGCCTCATTTAAATGCAGAAGAAAAAGTAGAATGGGAAAAAAGAATTCAACATATGGAGTTAGAGGCTGAAGTTTTTATCTCAAATATTCTTTCTTACGGTGTTTGGTTTGAAGATGCATTTTCATCTACACTCCATTTTCCAGCCATTTTAAATGGAAAAAAAGGAATCTTTAAATGGCATCCTGAGGAACCGTTAATCACCGTCTATCAGAGTGCTGAAGAAAAAATCACTCCGTTACACTTAGTAAATTAAGAAAAATATATATAATTTGTTTAAATAAAGCTTGTTTTTTTTCTGTTTATTGTTTATGATATTAATCGTGACGGTAATTAGCGCCTATAGTGAAATGGATATCACACGAGATTTCGGCTCTCGTATTCTGGGTTCGAATCCTGGTGGGCGCGCCACTATCCAATTGAATATTGATTATCGGTTCAATCCGGTACTCACCACGGGGAATGGCAATTGAGACCGGTGGTTTTTTATTTGGCGTCATAAATAAACTAACGTTGCAGGTTGGTGATGAATAATGTCAGAAAAAATGAGAGTACTTTTGTATTATAAGTATGTACCGATTGATGATCCAGAAAGCTTTAAGGATGAACACCTTAAGTTTTGTAAGGATTTAGGACTTCGCGGGCGTATTATTGTTGCTCCAGAAGGCATCAATGGAACTGTATCAGGTACATTTGAACAAACAGAGATCTATATGGATCATCTTAAAGCAGATCCACGCTTTGAAGATATTGTCTTTAAAATAGATGAAGTTGAAGAGCATGCATTTAAAAAGATGTTTGTTCGCCATAAAAAAGAGCTTGTAACTTGGCGCTTTGAAGAAGACGTAAACCCGAACGAGCTTTCAGGTAAACGCTTGTCTCCAAAAGAGTTTTATGAAGCACTTCAAGATGAAGATGTTATCGTAATCGATGGTCGAAATGACTATGAATACGAAATCGGACATTTTAAAGGTGCGATCAAACCTGATGTAAAAGCATCACGCGATTTCCCTAAATGGGTTCGTGAAAACTTAAGTGAATTTAAAGATAAGAAAGTATTAACTTATTGTACAGGAGGAATCCGCTGCGAAAAGTTCACTGGTTTCCTGCTGAAAGAAGGCTTTAAAGATGTTTCACAACTTGAGGGTGGTATCGTATCTTACGGAAAAGATCCTGAAGTAAAAGGACGATTCTGGAATGGTAAATGTTACGTATTTGACGAGCGTATTGCTGTACCAATCAACCGCACTGAAGAAGATGTAGTAATCGCTAAATGTTATTATTGCGGTAAAACAGAAGATCGATACGTTAACTGCGCAAATCCTGAGTGTAACAGACAACATGTATGCTGTACGGATTGTGAAGTTAAGCATAAACGTTCATGTTCAAAAGAATGTTTAGAACATCCTCGTAACCGTTATGAAACAGAAAGTAAAGAACAAAAAAGCGTTTAATTAAGAGCCAGTATATATACTGGCTTCAGCTTGTAGACAAAGTCATGTCTACAAGCTTTTTTTATTGTACAATTAAAGTAGATAATGTTTGAGGGGAGAAATATACATGTTATCTAAGCATACTACTGAAGGACGTCACCAAGTAACTCTA
>NZ_JAMBOR010000020.1 GCF_023715845.1 Fictibacillus phosphorivorans | reverse complement strand
CAAGCTTCGCGACATATTCTCGGTACTCTAAAGACTTTCTTTTCATGTGGACACGTCCCCTAAATTAGTTTTGTTTAAGTATAAAGAATTCTCACAAGGATGTCTCCACTTTTAAGACTAATTTAAGCTACGCTCAAACTGTATGGATCTTCGCTCAGAATCTTCATTTTTCGCTCAAAATAGCATTCACAGGCATTCACAGGGAACGCAAATCCCTAAAATCCTCAATGGAAAAACTTTTTATCTCCTTTTTCGTTATTTTTCGCTTGTAAATGTAACCGTTTTATTTTACAATCCTTTTATGCAAACGATTGCACCTACTTGCCTATACAACTTTGCAAGCGGTTCATAAATAATTTTTGCAATCTAATGAATGCGATTTCAAAAAAACAGCGAAAGATATATACTTAAAGGAGGAAATCGTTTTGAAACAACGTGGAAAACTAATTTCGTTTGATTTCTGGCAAAAGCTTGGTAAGGCACTTCTCGTGGTTGTAGCCGTTATGCCAGCTGCCGGTTTGATGATATCACTAGGTAAGGTTATTGCTATGTCGGGTGGTGACATTACGTTGGTGCAAACGATTGCCCGAGTAATGGAAGACATCGGATGGGCAATCATCACGAATCTGCATATTCTCTTTGCCGTAGCCATTGGTGGTTCTTGGGCAAAGGAACGTGCCGGTGGTGCATTTGCAGCGGTTATCGCCTTTATCCTGATCAACCGTATTACTGGTGCAATTTTTGGTGTAAACAATGCCATGATGCTTGAAGAAGGAGCAAAAGTAAAATCCCTTTTTGGCAGTGAGCTGATCGTTGGGGATTACTTCACTTCTGTTCTTGGAGCTCCTGCTCTTAACATGGGTGTTTTCATCGGTATCATTTCCGGTTTCTTAGGGGCCGTTCTATTCAATAAGTATTACAACTATAACAAGCTTCCAAATGCTTTAGCCTTTTTCAATGGAAAACGCTTTGTGCCATTTGCCGTTATTTTATGGTCTGTCGTTACGGCACTGATTCTTGCATTGGTTTGGCCGTTTATTCAAGGGCTTCTAAATGACTTTGGTAAATGGATCGCAACTTCTCGTAACACAGCTCCCGTCATCGCACCCTTTATTTTTGGTACACTTGAGCGTCTGTTGTTGCCTTTTGGTCTACACCATATGTTAACGGTGCCTATCAACTATACAGAGCTTGGCGGAACCTACCAAATCATGACGGGTTCTGGTGCTGGTTCTTCTGTAGCCGGGCAAGATCCGCTGTGGCTTGCTTGGATTAATGACTTGAACAACTTCTTGCAAGCTGGAGATTCAAAAGCATATCAAGCTCTATTAAATGATGTTGTACCTGCACGATTTAAAATGGGGCAAGTTGTTCTTTCAACGGCTTCTTTAGTCGCAATCGCACTTGCGATGTACATGAACGTTGATAAAGACAAGCGGAAGAAGTATAAGTCTATGTTCTTCTCAGCGGCACTTGCTGTATTTTTAACAGGGGTTACAGAACCGATTGAATTCATGTTTATGTTCGCGGCACCACTGCTTTATGTGGTTTACGCGATTACGACAGGTCTTGCATTTGCAGTAGCTGACCTCATTCATGTACGTGTTCACGCATTTGGCTTTATTGAATTATTAACTCGTACTCCTTTGCTTGTGAAAGCAGGATTAACTCGCGATTTAATCAACTTTGCACTTACTTGTATCGTATTCTTTGGACTAAACTTCTCGATTTTCTATGTGTTGATCAAAAAGTTCAACCTGCCAACACCAGGACGTGCGGGTAACTATATCGAATCAACGGAGGGTGAATCTGCAGCACCTGCCAAAAAGGATGAAACAGCTGGATCAGATAACTCTCAAGCCTTTGCGATCATCGGTCTTTTAGGCGGAGCTGACAACATTGAAGACGTTGATGCATGTATGACTCGCCTCCGCGTAACAGTGAAAGACATTGATCATGTTGCAACAGAAAAAGAATGGAAGGATAATGGCGCACTAGGTCTCATCCTTAAAGATAAAGGTGTTCAAGCGATTTATGGACCAAAAGCAGACGTTTTAAAGTCTGATATTCAAGATCGATTGGAGATGTAATAAGCTATGAAACTTTTAACGCTAAACGTCCATGGCTGGCAAGAAGAGAACCAGATGGAAAAATTAAAGATGCTTGCTCGTGATATTGCGAACGAGCGTTATGATGTCATCGCACTTCAAGAGGTCATGCAGTCAATCGACGCACCTATTGTTAACAAAAATATTAAAGCAAACAATTATGCATTGGTTTTAAACCAGCTATTACAAGAACTTGGGGTTAACGATTATGATTTTGTTTGGGACATGGCCCACTATGGTTTTGTAACGTATGAAGAAGGGGTAGCTATTCTAACCCGTCATCCGATCAAGTCAAGCAACAGCTTTTTTGTTACAGAACTTCAAGACATGAATAACTGGAAAACAAGAAAGATCATTTCAGCTGCTATTTCTTATCAAGGAAAAGAACTAACCTTTTTCTCTGGCCATTTTGGCTGGTGGAACGATGATATCGCACCCTTTAAAGAACAAATCGACGCATTCTTTAAGCATGTTCCAGAAAGCGGAATTTCTTTTTTAATGGGTGATTTAAACAATGATGCGAACGTAAGAGGCGAAGGGTTTGATTATGTAAAATCAAACGGCTTCTATGATACGTATGAGTTAGCTAAAGAAAAAGATGATGGACTAACGATTAAAGGCGCCATTGCGGGATGGAATCAGAATGGAAAAGAAGATGGACGAAGAATCGATTACATCCTATGCAACAATCCGGTCAACGTAAAAAGTTCTTTTGTTCGTTTTAACGGAATAGAAACACCAGTTGTCTCAGATCACGCTGGTGTAGCCGTAACTTTAGATCTAGAAAACTAACAGACAAAGGGGAACCTGTTTAAAGGTATCCCCTACCCTGATGTTAAGTGATATTGGAGGTAACATGATGGAAAAAGTTTGGTGGAAAGAAGCTGTTGGCTATCAAATTTACCCACGCAGTTTCCAAGATTCAAATGGAGATGGAATCGGTGATTTAAAAGGAATCATCCAACGCTTAGATTACATTAAAGACCTAGGGATTGATGTCATCTGGATCTGTCCGATGTACAAATCTCCGAACGATGATAATGGATATGATATATCTGATTATCAGGACATCATGGAAGATTTCGGAACGATGGAAGACTTTGATGCACTCTTGAATGAAGTGCATAAGCGTGGTATGAAGCTGATCATTGATCTTGTCCTTAATCATACAAGTGATGAGCATCCATGGTTTATCGAGTCCCGTTCATCAAAAGACAATCCGAAACGTGACTGGTACTTTTGGAGAGACGGTAAAGATGGGAAAGAACCGAACAACTGGGAAAGTATTTTCTCAGGTTCAGCTTGGGAATATGATGAAAAAACAGACCAATATTACCTTCATGTTTTCTCGACTAAACAACCTGACGTGAACTGGGAAAACCCTGAAGTGCGTGAAGCCCTCTACGATACGGTAAACTGGTGGCTTGATAAAGGGATTGATGGTTTCCGAATCGATGCGATCAGTCACATCAAAAAACGTCCTGGCTTCCCAGACATGCCAAATCCGAAGAACGAAAAGTACGTATCTTCATTCGATATGCATATGAACCAGAAAGGGATCCATACATTCCTCCAAGAATTCAAAGACCGCACTTACGCTAACTATGACGTCATGACGGTTGGTGAAGCAAACGGCGTTAAGGTGGATGAAGCAGACCTTTGGGTTGGTAAAAAACAAGGGAAGATGGATATGATCTTCCAATTCGAACACCTTGGACTTTGGGATGCAGAAACGAGCCCTGATCTGGATATCGTTGAACTGAAAAAGGTGCTGACACGCTGGCAGAAAGGTCTCGAAAAAGAAGGATGGAACGCTTTATTCATCGAGAACCATGATAAGCCTCGTGTTGTTTCCACTTGGGGCAACGATAAAGAATTCTGGTATCAAAGTGCTACAAGTATGGGAGCAATGTACTTCCTTATGCAAGGAACACCGTTCATCTATCAAGGGCAAGAGATTGGGATGACGAACGTTCAGTTCGATTCCATCGAAGACTACGATGATGTAGCAGTAAAAAATATGTATCGCATTAAGCGAGAAGAAGGCGTTTCACACGAAGACATCATGGCCGTCATTTGGGCATCTTCGCGTGATAACAGCCGTACACCGATGCAGTGGAACAGCAGCGTGAACGCTGGATTCACAACCGGCACACCTTGGATGAAAGTTAACCCTAACTATAAGGAGATCAACGTAGAAAAACAGGAACATGACGAGAAGTCCATCTTGACCTTCTACAAAAAAATGATTTCCCTTAAAAAAGAGAACGAAATATTTACGTACGGAAGGTATGATTTACTGCTTGAAGACAATAAGCAAATCTATGCATACACTCGTACGCTCGGTGAAGAACAAGTGGTTGTCATTACGAACCTTTCTAAAAAGGAAGCCGTGTTTGAAACGGAGCTTTCGTTGAACGCTGAAAATCTCCTTCTAGCTAATGAAGAAGTTGGAGCACATGATGATGTAACAAGTCTTTCATTAAAACCTTATGAAGCTCGCGTCTACCGAGTGAACTAAAAAGCTGTTTTGGTAGTTGATTTCCTCTCCAGGTTGCACGCTTTCCGCGGGGCGGGCGGGTGATCCTCCTGCCGCTTTGCGTCATTTAGACTCTCACCTGTCCCACTCGTCCCGCAAGAGTCGGCAACCTTGCGCTCCAATCAACTTACAAGGAAGAAAACACTCGAAATTCAACACTTTTAAGAAAAAGCGTGCTTTCCAATAAAGGAAAGCACGCTTTTTCACTTTGGATTTTTTTCAAAACGTATAAACGATTAGAAACGCATGAGTACGATAAACACACAAACAACCGTCTATCCCCAAGTGACATCTTTAAACAATAGGATGCACGCTAAAAGGAACGCGACGAATGCTGTAAAGTTTCCTGAAAAACCGCTTCCTCCTATCATTATAAATAAGTTTTACTGTTAATTGGAAAAAGAAAAAGCACCCAGATTAATGGATGCTTTTAGGTGTGGCTTTTGGTGCGGTGATCTCATTTTCGGTTGATTCACCTTTTTGATAAGATATGCGGTCAGGATCCAGACCATGTCCAAGTGATGGATATACATAACCTGGTGCAGGGTCTACGAATTGATGCTGATTGAAATAGACACGAGGCGTTTTCCATAACGTGACTAATGCTTTCCAATGCGGCATCTCATGATAGCGTTCTGGCCACATTTCTTTAATATGTTTCTTTACGAGCGGATAATATTTTGGACTCATACCAGGGAACAAATGATGTTCCGTATGGTAAGAGAAGTTAAAATGAAGCACATCCACCCATTTTGGAACCGTAACGGTTAAGCTGTTTGCGAGCGGATCGTTCACATCAGTCATTGGATTCAGACGATGATTTGTTGCAATATAGCTCATTACAATCGCATTTGCAATTAATAGCGGAAGCAATACCGCAAAGATCCATTTAACAGGACCCAACCATACTAAGAGTCCAATCCATGTTGCCCAAGGGAGCAACAGCTGAAGCCATACAGAAGGACGATTGCTTGGCTTAAATTCTTTTATAAATCGTTTAAACATGAAAAGACCATGCGTTGTAAACGAGATCGATAGAAAAGCAAAACTTACAATAGAACGCATCCACATTGGAAGCTTGTATACTTTTTGTAAGAATGGCTTGTGTGACAAGTTTTCTAATGTGGGCCAAGCATCTGGATCTTCCCCATCTTCTTGAGTGTGTACATGATGTGTGGTGTTATGCCATTTGCGCCATAGTTTCGGTCCGACACTTAACGGCCAGAATGCTACAGCTCCTAAAAAGTCACGCAGCCAAGGTTTGCGAATGACCGTTCCGTGCAAGATTTCATGTCCTAAAAAGCCCATTCCTGCAAAACATGAACCTAAAATGATCGCGATACCGAGTCCTAACCAAGGATTCAAATTATTTAATAAACCGATAACCAATATACCGGTGATTGAAATCAATAAATAGACAAGTCCTCCCCATAACCGTGATGGTACCGGTTTGAATGCCTCTTTCGGCAGCTTGGGAGCAATTTTTGCTGCATACCAGCCAAACGATTGTAGATCTTTCATTTACTCAACTCCTATAAATCTGACTCTTTCGAATTCTCATACCACATCATCGTAACAAGGTTTGTTTTATGACGCAACCGTTTTTATTACCTGGTAATAATAGTTGGTATTATATACCCACAAAAAAACGGGTCTCCTTGAAGGATTCCCGTTTTTTTGAAAAATAATCTTGATTAAATTTTATAAATATTCCAGTTTCAGAGCCTTCAATTTTTGATTTGTTTCCCGTTCGATCATCTGAAGCAGCCGTTGATCTTTTGGCGCAACAAACGTAACAGCTAAGCCTTTTCCTCCAGCCCGTCCGGTCCTTCCGATCCGGTGTATATAACTCTCGGTATCAAGGGCGATATCATAATTAAAAACATGGGTCACACCTTCGACGTCAAGTCCTCGCGCAGCCACGTCTGTCGCGACAAGATACTGAATTTCGCCTTCACGAAAACGTTTCATGACATCTTCTCTTTTCGCTTGTGAAAGGTCGCCATGCAATTCATCGGCGTTATACCCCATATTTTGCAGCGCCTCATTTAACTTGCTTACTCTCCGCTTCGTTCGGCAGAATATAATAGCCAAGTAAGGACGCAATAAACGTATGGTTTGAATAAGGTCGTTCTGCTTTCCTCGGTCTGTCGTTTCAACGACACGCTGTCTGATTTCCTTCAGGGTGACCTGTTTCGTTTTAATATGAATATCCCTAGGGTTCTTTGTGTAAGTTTGAGCAAGCTTCTTTACTTCCTCAGGCATCGTTGCTGAAAACAGTAAGGTCTGGCGGGACTCCGGCACTTGTTCCATAATGTCTTCTATATCTGTTAAGAAGCCAATATGCAGCATCTGATCCGCTTCATCTAGCACAAAAGTTGTGACTTCAGACAAATCGATCGTTTCACGGCGGATATGATCAAGCAGCCTGCCAGGTGTACCCACTACAAGATGCACTTTCCCCTCTAACTTATGCATCTGTGCGATCACATCTTGTCCGCCATAAACAGCAAGGACATTGATCTCGTTTAAAGGCTCTGTTAACTTTCGAACTTCAGCCGTAATCTGAATGGCCAGCTCTCTTGTTGGAGCTACAATCAAACCTTGTATAAAAGGACTCTCGCTATCTATTTTTTGAAGGATCGGTAATACAAAGGCAAGAGTCTTACCCGTTCCGGTCTGGGCCTGACCCACTACATCTTTTCCTTCTAAAATGATAGGAATCGTTTCTTTTTGAATAGGTGTTGGTTCACCGATTCCGTTCTGTAAAAGAACTTCAGTAAGAGCATCTGATAGGCCTAATTCTTTAAAACTCATTACTTTTTCCCCAAATCTTTCACTTTTGCTGTACAGCTGTCCATCGCAGCTAGTAGTGCACCACGGAATCGTTCTTGCTCAAGTGTCGAAACCGCTGCTATCGTTGCTCCGCCTGGTGATGTTACTTGGTCTTTAAGCTCTCCAGGGTGTTTTCCTGTCTCAAGAACCATCTGTGCTGCTCCTAGGACAGCTTGAGCCGCTAAACGATACGACTGATCGCGTGATAGCCCTTGTCGGACGCCGCCATCTGCCATCGCTTCAATCATCATATAAACATACGCCGGAGAAGATCCGCTGATTGCCGGAATCGCATCCATTTGAGCTTCCGCAATGATCTCTACTTTTCCAAAACTGCTTAACAATTGTTGGACGGTTTCCAAATCTTCATCTGTGATTTCACGGTTCACCGAGACCGCAGTCATTCCCGCTCCCACTAAAGACGGCGTATTCGGCATCGTACGTACCACTTTTACCTTTTTACCGAACCCGTTCTCAACATCTGTTGTCGTAATACCAGCGGCAACCGTAATGATCACAGCATCAGGTTTGATGGTTTCTTTTATTTCTTCTATCACTTCAACATACGTATAAGGCGCCACGGCGAGGAACAAAACATCTGCAAATGCTGCAACATCACTATTTACAGCTGAAACTTCTATTCCGAACCGTTCAGCCGCAAGCGTTCGTGATTCCTTTGTCCGCATGCTCGCCATGATCTGATCCGTTCTGATAAGCTCGGAACGAATCATCCCCCCTGCCATCGCCTGTGCCATTTTACCAAAGCCGATAAATCCGATTTTTTTATTCAATGCTTCTGCACTTCTTTCTATTTTATTTTTTAAAAGGTTTATTTCCATCTTTACAGAATATCTTTACCGTTAGCTTTACCTTTAGTAAACCACAAATACATAAGGTGTGTGAAATGGATAGGCACCTATAACTCAAAACACTGTAACAAAAAGAGAGGAAGAATATTTCATTTCGAAGCAGAACTCTATTAAACTAATAAGTAAAGCGCAACCATACATAAGGAGGACTTAAGATGACAGACAAGATCACGAACTATTTAAAAGAAAACCGTGATACTCATTTAAAAGAGTTAACAGACTGGCTCGCCATACCAAGTGTGAGCGCACTGCCTGAACATAAGGAAGATGTTCGAAAAGGCGCAGAGTGGATCGCGGACGAACTATCTAAGATCGGCATGGAGAATGTAGAGATTCATGAGACAGACGGTCACCCTGTTGTTTATGCGGACTGGTTAAAAGCTGAAGGTAAACCGACCGTGCTCGTTTATGGACACTATGATGTTCAGCCCGTTGATCCACTAGAACTCTGGGAGACACCTCCCTATGAAGCGACGATTCGAGACAACAAACTATATGCACGAGGTGCCTCTGACGATAAAGGTCAAACGTTCATGCATCTGAAAGTACTTCAAGCTATTCTAGAAACAGAAGGGACTCTTCCTCTTAACTTCAAGTTTTGTATCGAAGGAGAAGAAGAAATCGGCAGTCCGAGCCTTCCGAAGTTTATCGAAAATCATAAGGACCTATTAGCATCGGATGTGATCGTAATCTCTGATACGGGAATGCTTGACCGCGGCAAGCCTGCGATCTGCTATGGTCTTCGCGGCATGTGCGCGATGCAGATTGATGTAACGGGACCAAACAGCGATCTCCACTCCGGTCTTTATGGAGGAGCGGTTCAAAATCCACTGCATGCGATCACAGAGCTTCTGCAATCCTTCCGTGACGAAAACGGACGTATTTTAGTTGATGGTTTTTATGAAAACGTTCAAGAGCTAACAGAAGAAGAAAGAGAAGCGTTCCGTGCACTCCCGTTAACAGAAGAAGCACTTAAAGAGCAGCTTGGGGTTACGGAACTAACAGGTGAGGAAGGTTATTCTCACATCGAGCGCACATGGGCACGACCGACGTTAGAGCTTAACGGAATCTGGGGAGGCTTCCAAGGCGAAGGCATCAAGACGGTAATCCCTGCAGAAGCTCATGCGAAAATCAGCTGCCGCCTCGTCCCGAACCAAGAGCCGGATGAGATCATCGAAAAAGTAAAAGCACATATTGAAAAACATAAGCCAGTTGGAATCGACGTTAAAGTAACCCTTTTTGATAAAGGAGCTCCTTATGTAACACCGTTTGACCATCCTGCCATTCAAGCGGCAGCACGTTCTTATGAAAAAGTGTATGGCGTTCCGACTGCCTTCACTCGCGGCGGCGGATCCATTCCAATCGTTGCAACATTCGACCAAATGTTAAACATTCCCGTTGTATTAATGGGCTTTGGACTTTCAACAGAAAACTTCCATGCGCCAAACGAACACTTCCATCTGGAAAACTTCGACAAAGGTATGGAAACCCTCGCTGATTATTGGTTTGAGCTGGAGAAATCCTTCAAGTGAGAAGCCTCTACACGATAAAATATACAAAAGAAGGAGCTGACACATGGATGTCGGCTCCTTTTTTGAGTAAAAATAGGATTATTGAGCGCTCGTGTAAAATTTTGAGCGAAACTACATCCAGTTTGAGCGTACGTAAAGGATTTTGAGCGTACAGATAATTTTTTGAGCGAAGATCTGAATTTCTGAGCGAACGTGTAACAATTATAAAAAGACGTACCGTAAAATGACCGTTACCGTCATAAAGGCAGATGCATGGAGATGATTCGACAGGTATTTTCGTTTTAATCTTTCTGTATGTTATAATCAACCAATCACAATAAAAGAAACGGAGCGTATTTAAAATGCTTTCATTTGAAGATAAAATGGCTTTAATTCAAGAGAATTTCCCTGAGCTGGAGTTGCACGAAGTGTCGCTTGGCCGTGTTAATTTCCATTATGAGGAAAGTGTGCAGGACAAGAAGATCGTCGTGTATCACCTTCACCCGAACGGCAACGGATTTGTATATGGGGGACACCTTCCGCAAAGCGTTAAGAACGATAAGGGATATGTAAACATTCGTGACTATGAAGCTGATGAGCTTATTGCACTTATTAAGGATTCCATGGCGTTCCTTTCTAAGAAACACGGATGGCAGCAACCAAAAAAAGATCGTACAGATGATACAGAACGTAAAGAAGAACATTGGTTCAGCCACAGTCATGAAAAAATCAGACTTGTGGGTGAAGATGGCATGTGGTTTATCTTTGATGAAGATGATGCTCTTGAAGCAGCATTTGAGACGTACGCAGAAGCTGAAGGCTACTTAAAAGAAGCAGATTTCAAAAAGAGAAAATAGAAGAGGTGGCCACATGGCAGAAGAAAAAAAGAAACTAAGCTTCCAAGAAATTGCGAAACAGCGTCTCGCTGAAAAAAAAGCACAGCAATCGGGTGGAGCATTCCATAAAGGACCTGTTAAAGTAGCAAACCAGCTGAAGAATCAGCAAACGAAAAAAGCGAACAACCAGGCTCGGAGAACGGGTGTATAATGCATCGTAAACGTTCCAACATTACCCCCGGCCTTCCCGTTCATGTTATTTTAAAAGCTGATCAGCGTACAGGTAAGAAAACAAAAGGAATCGTTAAAGATATTTTAACGAACTCGCCCAATCATCCGCACGGTATTAAAGTGAGACTAGAGGACGGTCAAGTTGGCCGTGTGATCGACATACTAAGTGAATAAAAATGATTAAAACGGTCTCTTTAACGGGACCGTTTTTCATTGGGTTTTTATTTATTTCCTACAATTCTCTTCTATACGAGCGAGTGATTAAACGCATAGATGACAGCTTGTGTACGGTCTTGTACGTCAAGCTTGCTTAAGATATTACTCACGTGGACTTTCACCGTCTTTAAAGCGATGAACAGTTCATCCGCGATCTCTTGATTGGTCTTCCCTTTTGTCATGAGCAAAAGAATCTCCATCTCACGCGGAGTCAGCTCTTCATGCGGCTCACGCGTTTGTTTTTGTCTCATCTTGTTCATCATCTTACCAGTTACTTCTGGTTCTAAAACAGACTTGCCATGATACGTGTCGCGAACAGCCTGTGCGATGTCACTCGCTTTTGATGTTTTCAGCATATAACTAGAAGCACCTGCTTCCAGTGCTGGATACACTTTTTCATCATCTAAAAAGCTTGTTACGACGATAATCTTCGCTTCCGGCCAAGATTGCGTGATTAATCGGGTAGCTTCAATACCGTCCATCTCTTCCATCACAAGGTCCATTAAGATGATATCGGGTTTTAGTTCTAACGCTTTTTCAACAGCAATCTTCCCATTTTCAGCCTCAGCTGTTACTTCAATATCCGGTTGTGCCGAAAGATAAGCTGAAACTCCAATCCGAACCATCTCGTGATCATCAACTAATAAAACTTTTATCATGCATTACCCTCCTCTGCTGATAAAATGGGAACCTTCACTTCAAGACGAGTCCCTTCGCCTGGTAAACTTACAATCTTAAGTGAACCGCCAATCTCGGCCGCTCGTTCATGCATGTTTCGCAACCCATACGAACCTGTTTTTTCCTGGTCCATGTTAAAGCCAATACCGTCATCCTCTATGCGGAGTATGATTAGATCATCCCGCTGAACCAGCAGAATTTGCGCTTTATTGGCCTGAGCATGCCTAAGAATGTTAGACACTGACTCTTGCAGAATACGAAACAGGTGATCTTCTACCCCTTTATCCAGAGGAACCGTTTCGATCTTCCACTTCAGTTCGATCGGAACTTTTTGCAAAAGTTCCTGCAGAAGTTCTTCCATACCTTTTTGAAGTGATTTTCCGTTCAATGCAGCAGGACGCAGATGTAGAAGAAGTGCCCTCATCTCGAGCTGGGTCTGGTGGATGGTCTCTTCAACGAGCTTTAATTGCTTGGATTCGCGTGTTTCTGAATCGGCTCTCGTTTCATTTACGGCAGACATGATCATACTTGCCGCAAAAAGCTGCTGGGAAACTGAATCATGCAGCTCTCTCGCTAAACGGTTTCTTTCTTGAGAGATGATTTCCTGAATGCGTTTCTCCTGATCGACCGCCTTCTCTGTCGCCATTTTTTGCGACTGGCGAATCTTTTCGCCTAATTGCTGCTGAATTCCCTCCATGCGTTTCGTGATGGCTTTTAACTCAAGATTCGAGACCTCTTTCATATTGACTTGCCTGCCGTCTTCAATAGACTTCAATGTGCGGTCTATGAGGTTTAATTGCTTTCGAGCCGTGATGCCAGAATTTAATCCGAAAAAAGCCCCCATGATGAATACGAGAAATGGGACGACAAACGCTAGAGGGAAGTCCAATAGATGCTCTTGTAGCAAAAAGGTCCAATCGTTTATAGGAAAAAGCGTGTATACGATAGAGCCTAATAAGATCGTGACAGCAAATGCAAATAAGATACCAGAAAACATATGACGTAAAACGGTACTCATACTCGCTTCACCTCCAGACTCCCCGCAAACAAGCTTGTCATGATTTTAATTTTTTTTGCAGACTCATTGTAGTTCTGGGTTCGATAAGATACTGCCTGATTAAACATCTTGGAATCGTGATGGTCAAAGATCACGGTACTGCCTGCTATAACAGAATGTTTTACGGCTACATCAATCTCATAAGGAACGTAGATTGTAATATTGCCAATAAGACCTCGAATAAACACAACCGACTCACCAGAAGGCAAAATCGTTTCACTCAAATCAATAATGGTATCACCAGCACCGCATTGAATGTTAATATCGTTCCATTCATAGACATGATCGGGTGTCTGCTGCGTTCCAAAAGGTATATTTTTCAATAAAGATTCTTTTTCGTAAAGTTCCTCTGATGAATGAGTTCCTCCCTCATTAACCTCTGGCTTAATCACAAACGGATTCTGTTTCGATTGATAAAATTGAACGATAAAATAAACGATGAGTCCAACTAAAATGAGTTTAAACGTGAACATCCCTAATATCGTAACGACAGCTACCACTACACCAGCCCAAAACATGAATTTGCCAGAACGTCTCGGCATTTTTTTTCTTCCAAAATACAAAAGTCCAGCACAGATTAGTATAGTGAATACAAGACCCTCTCCTCTGATCGTCGCTTCTAACAGCACCATGACACTTGCGATTAAAAACACCCAGCTGATAACATCATTCTTCTTTTTGACCGGCATCTGCACTCACTCACTTTCAATCTGTCTAAACGGCATAAAAAGGCGCAGAAAATATGCGCCTCTATCTATCATAATCGTACCATATCCTCCATTAAACGCTAGGAGTAGTTTCTTCTTTTTTCCAATCTTTTTCTAGCTTAGCAAGTTTAACTTCCATAGAACTCGCGTAATAATCAGCATTTACCTTTTGCTCTAGACGATCCATGTAATTTTCAAGTTCATCAAATTTAAAAACAGTCTTCTTAATCAAACTAGAAGGATCAATGACTTGATCCATCTTTCTGTGAGCTCTTGCTACGTTCTCTCGCCCCATTAATTCCATACGTTTGATCTGCATATCTTTTAGCTTATGCTTCATTTGTTCATACTTCTGTTCAAGCTCTGTGAGGTCTTTTTCCGCTTGGGCTGCTGATTCTTTCAGCTTAGCAGCACGTGTTTCATGCTGTTCTTTCTCAAGTATAGCAAACTGATAGAGCTCTTGTTCATTGGCTTGTTGGGCTAATTCAGCCTGACGACTGCGCTTAGCTGCTTTAGCTTCTGCTTCTTGAACCTCACGTACAAATTGATTTTTCAAAAGCTGTTGACGTTCAACAAGCTTATGCGCTTTATTCACTTCTTGCTCGCATTGTCTTAAATACTGATTTAAAAGTGAAAGAGGGTTCTTTTCTTCCTTTTGATCTAAAAGCTCGTGAACATCAGCTGTGATTGCGTTTTTGATTCTTTCAAGTACGTTCATTTTAATTCGCTCCTTTTGTTTTAGCTATTTTTTAATTTTGACCATTCTCTTTCGAAGTTTGTGAAGGGATCATTTTCTGTTTGCTCAACGATCGTTTCACTTTGGTTCCACTTTTTGTACACAAGGTAAAGTACATAAATGGCAACTGCTCCTAAAATCGCCGGGAGATTAGCAACAGCTATACAGAGTCCGATAACAGAAAGTGCTCCCCACCAAAATTTCTTTCCGCCCGTTTCTGCAACTACACATTTCTTATAAGCGTAGTACATAACAGCAAGACCAATCGCCAGTCCGACCATCGGACCTAAGTTAGCTATCAATACGATAGCAGCAATTCCTCCAACTACAAGCAAGCCTAGTTTTTTCATAATGGCTGCCTCCTTTCGTACCTTTAGCTTACCTCGGTGCAACGTTTCTCAAAACTGGCCATGGCTGTATTTTCCAATAAGACCTGAGGCGTAGAGGGGGACAGACCCGGGTCTGCCCCCTTCAGAAAAACAAACAAAAAAAGACCAGAAACTCTGGTCTTATTGATATCCAACGTACTCAATTACGCGTCTCTATTTTCCCTTTTGTTTATACATTCTACAGATCACCTACAAAAGCATACTCAGATTCAAGAGGACCCTTCATTACTTTATTTTTAATGAATTCCGGATATAATTTGTAGCTTCCTAGTTCCTCAATAGATACCCACTTAAAGACAAGTCTTTCTGCCTCTTCAACCGAAAACTCTTCTCCTTTATATAAAGAGAACGGATCCCGAGCTTTAATTAAAAAATATAATCCAACTTCATGAAAGTCTTTTCCGTTGTATGTAAAAAAGTTTTCAACTGTAGAAATGTGATCCCTAACTTCCACATCTATTGCTAATTCTTCTAACATCTCACGCTTAAGGCTCGACCTTGCATCTTCGCCCACTTTTACTCGGCCGCCTGGCAAAGACCAGTGAGTTTCATTTTTTGATCGGTGAATGAGAACATGCCCCTCTTGAATGAAAACCCCTGCTACACGATAGTTAAAAACTTGATGTTCCACATGAAACACTGCATCCATTTTTTCCATCCCCCTTTGTATCCCCTAATTTTACCATCGCGAGCGTTTCAAATGAAATCTATTTCAAATACCTGTAAACTAAGAAGAAACATTAAAAGGAGACTATAAAATGTCCATTTATGATATTCCTGTGGAAACGATTAAAGGCGACAATACCACTTTAGATCCTTATAAAGGGAAAGTCTTGCTGATCGTAAACACAGCCAGTAAATGTGGATTCACGCCACAATTTGAAGGCCTCCAATCAATCTATGATGCCTATAAAGATAAAGGATTCACTATTCTCGGTTTCCCTTGTAATCAATTTGGTGGACAAGAACCCGGAACAGGTGATGAGATCCAAGAATTTTGTCAGCTAAACTACGGCGTAAACTTCCCGATGTTTGCGAAAGTGAACGTAAACGGAGATCAGGCACATCCTCTTTTTAAACATTTAACGAAGGAAGCTCCTGGTTTACTAGGTTCCAAAGCGATCAAGTGGAACTTCACAAAATTCCTTGTCGATCGTGATGGCCGTGTTGTAAAACGTTATGCACCAACCGACAAACCAGAGGCCATCGAAAAAGATTTAAAAGAATTGCTATAACCAAAAAAGCTGTTCAAAGGAGATTCCTCTGAACAGCTTTTTTATCTTTTAGAATAATAAATGTGCCATACCTACTACAATCGGTAACGATATGAAGGTACGCAGGAAAAAGATAATAACAAGATCTTTAAAGTTAACAGGCACTTTTGATGCTAATAGCAGTCCACCTACTTCAGACATATAGATTAACTGTACTACTGACATGGCTGCAATCACAAAACGCGTTAGCTCACTTTCGATTCCCGCACCTATGATAGACGGTAGGAACATGTCCGCAAAACCAATAACAATTGTCTGAGCTGCCTCAGAAGCTTGTGGAACTTGCAGAAGCTCTAAGACGGGTACAAAAGGGGCTCCGAGATAAGAAAAGAATGGTGTGAATTCCGCAACCATTAATGCTGATGTCCCAATTGCCATTACAATCGGTACGACTCCCATCCACATATCCAGAACGTTTTGAATGCCCTCTTTAACTAAAGGAGCCGCTTTTTTGTTTTGATCTGCGCGCTCTAAAGCCTTATTAAGACCGAAACTGAAAGGTGTTTCCCCGCTAGGAATGACTTCATCTGCCACATTTTCCTTAGCACCCTCATAGTACGTATCCGCTTTTCTAGATAGTGGCGGGATACGTGGAATAATGATCGCACAGGCTAAGCCAGCTAGTACTACTGTTAAATAATACGGTACGATCATATGAGTCAGTTCTACTTGAGCAAGTACTACGATCGCAAAAGTAATAGACACAACCGAAAACGTTGTACCGATTACAGCTGCTTCACGCTTTGTATAATATCCTTCCTCATACTGTTTGTTCGTTAAAAGAACACCAATCGTTCCATCTCCAAGCCAAGACGCTAAACAATCAATAGAAGACCGTCCTGGAAGTTTAAAGATGGGACGCATGATTTTCACGAGTAAAGCTCCGCAAAATTCCAATAACCCAAAGTTAAATAACAACGGCAAGAATAATCCCGCAAACAAAAATACGGAAAATAAAACAGGAATTAGGTCATAAAGTAATAATTGTCCTGTATTTTCTGACCAAACAGCTTCTGGTCCTAACTTAAATAAGGTCATCACCGCAAAGATCAATCCCAGAACCCGAATCAACTGCCATACGATATTGACATTAAATAGAGTGTTTAAAAACGGGTTGCCAACAATCACCTTTGGTTTTGTAAAGTATGTGATCAACGATCCAATAACAGTTATTGCAATAATAGCAGTCATGATCTGGGGAATAAAATCTCCAATCCCATCCTGCAGAATCCCTGCAAGAATAGCAACTGGAATGGTAATCTCCCCTTTATATGAAATAGGAATCATAAAAAGAAAAATACCAATTAATGACGGAACAATAAACTTACTAAAGCTCTTCTGCTTCGTCTCGTTGTAAGATTGCTGTTTCTGTAATTCCATGTTGAAATGCCTCTCTTCCTTAAATGTAAAACGCTTTCATACACTTTCCATTACCAAGTATATTTGCTTTTTTTAGTTTTCTCAAATTTATAAATAATCTAAAGAATTGTTAAATTGTATGGGTATGACGTAGTATCTTACCCCTATTTATAGGAGATCTAAACTCCCTTTTAACGCCAAAAGCTCGTCTGGCTTGAGATCTCTCCACTCTCCAGCTTGTAATGTATGGAGATGTATATTCATAATGCGTATGCGTTCGAGTTTCTCTACTTCATAACCAAGCGCTTTGCACATTCTTCTAATTTGACGGTTGAGTCCTTGGGTGAGTGTTATCCGAAACACATATTTACTGACAAACTTTGTTTGAGCAGGTCTTGTTACTGTATGAAGAACAGGTACACCTTCTGACATTTTTTGAAGAAAAAGCTCGGTCACTGGTTGATCCACAGTCACCTCATACTCTTTTTCATGTCCAAAATCAGATTGAGAGATGCGATTTGCAAGTTCCCCATCGTTCGTGAGCAGAATCAACCCTTGTGAGGCTTTATCTAAGCGCCCTACTGGAAATACACGTTCAGGAACGTTTACACATTGAAGAATATTTCCTTCTATCTCAGGGTTTGCTGTGCAGGTAATACCTACTGGTTTATTAAAAGCCATATAAATAGAAGATTGTTTTCTAGGAATAGGCTTCCGATCGATTAGTACGATATCGCCTTCCTCAACTTCTGTATCTTTATTGCAGATAACGCCATTTATAGTAATCCGTCCGTTCTCTAAAAGCCGTTTACCTTCACGTCTGGAACAGAATCCCGTCAAACTTATATATTTATGAATTCTCATGAATGTCCTCACTTCATCGTTGGCTTTATGCACAACAGTTTATAATTATAACTCCATTTGAATATATTTTCGATACTTTTTATAAATATCCAATATTTTTCTCTAACGATTTCTTGGCATTTCATTGAATCTGTTATCAGAATTTTATTATGAATTTACTTTCCAAGCAGCTGCCTGAACTTTAAAATGGAAAAGGAATAGGAGGTTGTTCATCATGCATTTAAAAATAATAAAAGAAAAAGATTTTGATAAAGCGATCCAACTTTCTGAATATGCGTTTCAGTACAAAGTAAAAAAAGAAGATCTCCCTAAACGATATGAGATGCTAAAACGGCATGAAATATGGGGAGAGTTTGAAAACGAAGAGCTAATTTCAAAGGTACATATTCTTTCCCTGGAAATAACCATTGAAAAATGTCGATTTGCTATGGGTGGTATAGCAGGGGTCGCTACATGGCCTGAGCATAGACGTAAAGGTTCGGTAACTCGTCTCCTGAATAAAGCCCTATTGGCAATGAAGGAAAAAGGACAGACGATCAGCTTGCTGCATCCTTTTAATATTTCGTTTTATCGCAGGTTTGGATGGGAACTTACGGCTTCTGTCAATAAGTATACAATCGAAAAAAATGATCTGGACCGTTACAAAGACGTTCCTGGCCATGTAATCAGACTTTCTCAAGAAGATGGAAACTCCCTTTTAAATACGGTTTATGAAAGATGGTCCGCGAAGTATAATCATCTAATGATTCGACCAGATTACTGGTGGGATAACCATGTTTTTACTGAAGGGTATAACCGGATTCTTTATAAAGATGAAAGGGGAGTGCCTCAAGGATATTTGTGCTGTAAGGCTGCAGACAAACTACTGGATGTTCAAGAATTTGTGTATTATACGGAAAATGCAAGACGAGCCCTTTGGAACTTTATTTGTCAGCATGATTCGATGGTCGATAAAGTGAAGATCGTTGCACCATCTAGTGATCAGCTCCCTTTTTTACTGAATAACCCAAGGATTCATCAAGAGCAAATTCCCTACTTTATGGCCCGAATCGTGGATGTCGAAGGGTTTTTAAATCAATACCCTCTTCGCGTAATGGAGTCCCCTCTTTCGATTTCGGTCTCCGATGAAAAAGCAGAGTGGAATAACAAAACTTTCACTATTTCTAATCATGGAATCGTGTCTAACCCAATAAGCGAAAAAGGCAAGCTCAGTATGGACATCCAAACATTGACTGCCGTACTTTTAGGATCTCAAAAAGCTTCCTTTTTACATGAATGCGGGAAAATCAATGGTGAACAGAAAGATATTCATCAATTTGAACAAAGTATTACACAGCGCCCGCCAGCTTTTATGGATTTCTTTTAATAATAGTTATACCCTCTCCCATAGCTTAGGGATGGGGTATTTCATTTTTTGGAAGTTTCGTGCTTGTTCTATAGGGAATGGAAATATATCAGCCATTTTACGCTAACACTAATGAATGGTTGTTATTTAAAGGAGGCTAATATAAATGAGTGATAAAAATAAACAATCCGAAAAAGTAGCAGAAGAGAATTATGAACCTAATAAGAAGAATAAATCTGAAACTGAAAAAGACTTAGAAAAGGTACATGAGCAAGTCAATGATACGCTCACGCAAGGAACTATTGATGAAAAGAAGAAACAAGAGAAGAATAAGAAATAAACGTATATAAAAATGACCCGCTCAATTTGAATGCGGGTCATTTTTTCTTTTAACTTCTAAATTGATGTGGGAACTGCTTCATGATACCGTTCGTTATCTCGTCCGCTAGAACAAGGATATGATTGATACCTTTATCAAAAGCAATAATCTCCCCAGTCCAATCTTTGTTTAAAAATGCTGCAACTTCACTCGTTAAAATCTGCAAATGCATATGCAGAAGGTTTCTCAATTCTTGTTCTTCCCATTTAGGGTTAGCCTTGCTTAAAAATGCTGCTATTTCATCAACGTTTCGGTACCATTCTTTATTATATTTATCTGCATTAACCTTATCTCCTTTACTTAGTGCATCTACTAGCTGCCCTGCTAGAACAATATGTTCTGTCAATAACTTAGCAAGTTGGTTACCAGCTGCATCTCCATAATAAGGCTTAATAGAATTGCCGATATCCTTTTGGTTTTGCAATAATCGTTTTAGAACTGCATCTTTATTGGGATGTCCTGACAAAGCACTTTGAACATAGCTTCTTGTCCAATAAACGTGGTCCTTCCAAAGTCTTCTCTGAGTAGAATACAGGTTCAATGCATTTTGACTATAGCAAGGTCCCTGATCCCGTTGTGCTTTTGCATCGACTTGTAGCGGGGTTGAAAATACAGGGAATGTGATTGCTAAAACCATGAATATCGACATAATTTTTTTCTTCATATAATCTCTCCTTAACTTATTTTCGTTTCCTAGGTAGTTTGGGTAAATCTTTTTATTTCATTCTCAAATAAAAAAAGCAGCTTTAAAAATGAACCTGCATTTATTTAAAACTTATAATAGTATTCTGTGCCCATTGCGAGACCTTCCCTTCGTATACAGAGAACAAACGGTAATTTCCAGAAAAAAAAGCGCAGCTATAAAGTCAGCTGCGCTAGATATTACTTATTCATATGAGCGAGGAAGTCTCCTAGTAGATCTTCCATTTCCTTTTCAGGATCTTTCGGTTCCTCATTCGGTTCTTCCTCTTCACGTTTTGCGTTATTCCAATCAAATTGACTTAAATCATCATCGTCAAAATCATCAATGGGAGCGGGCTGAACGGCTGGCTCATCATACTTGTTTAACGTAACTTCATCTTCCTGCTCTTCTTGCAGATATAACGCTTCGTCAATATCTGTAGAGTTGCTGTTTAAAGCGGCAAGTAATGAAGCCGTTCTTACGGGATTCGATATAAGCTGATACATAATATTGCCTAATAATGCCTCAGAATGCTCATGCTTAAGCCAATCCCTTTGCATTTTATTTAAATTTTTTGGGAGCGGGATGGTGATGGTTTCTCTATCTTTCTGAATGGTTTGTCCAACACCCTGCATGACGAACTCTGAAATCCTGCTGGAAAAGTTGCGTCTCTCTGTCTCTTTAAGCTTTTGGAGCTCTTTTAAGACGTGATCAGGGGTATCAGAGGGTATCCGAAAAGCGATCGTCTTTCCTCTGGTTATTTCATTGGCAGATTTTTTATCCATTTCATCACCCTACTTAAGCTTTAACGGCTTTTTTCTCTTTGTCCTCACTCTTTTGTTCTTCTTTTGTTGTTCTCTTAATGTGATCCGAAATCAGCTTGTAATAAGCATTAGCCATCATCCAGATGCTTTCTTTTTCATCCTCAAAAAAATCGATGTTGTAGCCATCAAGATTATTATTAAGTGTCTTAATATAATCCTTTAAGACGGCAGAACCACCGCCAACAAAATAGCAGATTTCAGTCTGAGAATTCTTTTGCCACACATTACGAAGCAGACGGTATTGTTTTTTAGCTAAGTCTACCAAGATACGGTCCGTAATATCGTGGACGCTTGTACGGCTTCCGCGCACCATAATATGATTACGGTTTGTCTTTTTCGTAATAATTTCTACTACATCACGTCGGCTGTCTAGCTCAACACCGTGTTTGGAACGAATTTCTTCTCTGATCTGCTCTAAAGCTTCAGAAACACCAAGGTTAAACCCTTGTGCTTTGTCATCATCAACATTTCTATTCTTAATTACTGCGATATCTGTTGATAGTCCGCCAATATCTTGAATGAGGATAGGCTTGTCAATCAGATCTTTATTGATGATATTCAAGTCATTATCCATTACTAGGTTGATGAAAGCAGCAAAACCTTCTGGATAGACTTTTACTTCATCAAACTTAATGTTTACTTTCAATCCTTGATACTTTGGTGTCACTAAAAATTCTACTTGGTGAACCGAGCCTAGAAGCTTAGAGCGGTATCCAGCATCTTTTCCTTCTTTTACTTCACGAAGAGGCAATCCAGTACCTAAAATATAGCTTGTATCAAGTACATTATTGTTTTTAGTGAATGTTTTAGCGTTTTCTTCCTTAACGGCGTCTAGAGCAAGCGCTGCAAATAACATGATCAATGTTTGATCTTCTTCAGATTTGCTGCTGCCCGGATCTAATTCTGTAGAGTTATCACTTTTAGCCGCCAATTCACCAACACGATAAATCACATTGTTTTCTTTAAGAGCAGGGGAGTGGACTCTAATATGTATGCCTTCTAATGGATTTTTACTGTCTAATTCTTCAATCCCGATTACAGGACGGTCTTCAATATCTCGTGCGATTACGTTTGGTATGTTCAGCTCATGTTCTAATTTTCCAAATATCCCTTTTAAAGAATCATTACCTACATCAATTGCTGCAATTCTAGATTTACTCACGGTACTCATCCTTTCTTTTTTCAATTGTTATTTTGTTGCTATATTAATAGATTAGAATGGATCGGCAAATTTAACAATGCCTATTTTTTCTTTTAACAAAAACGTAAACATGCAAACAATATTGTAAACAATTACCTTGCATTCCCACAAACCCTTTCGCACCAATATGTTTGCGCATTTGCAAACATGTAAACTTAATTGCAAACAAATGCAAACATTTTCGCAAACATGTAAACTTATTTGTTTGCATATAAACTTTTTTGTTTGCGAGCCCTCCCCTACTCAATTTTGTTTGCTGATTATAAAATTATCGGACGGGAATCATTAAATATAGACCGATGAAATGAAACAGAGGTGAGAC
The DNA here is from genome assembly GCF_023715845.1 of Fictibacillus phosphorivorans. Classification (GTDB taxonomy): domain Bacteria; phylum Bacillota; class Bacilli; order Bacillales; family Fictibacillaceae; genus Fictibacillus; species Fictibacillus phosphorivorans_D. Next base: position 40,827 of record NZ_JAMBOR010000020.1, on the reverse strand, counting down.
GAAATTGGTACATTTAGAGAAAAAACACGATCCGAAAAAGAATGCAGATATAATTAGAGAATTTCATGATAGGAGTTTTTCATTAAAAGAAGCACTATTAAATACTGAAACATTATTTGAAGAACGAAGTCACTATACAAATAAAAATGAACAAAATTCATCAAGATTGAATTGGATGAAAGTACTGACGAAAAGGGCTCTTGTTAAGAATATGGGCTATAAAAAAGTATCCACGACTCAAATTTGCTGTGATTCAAAGGAATCTATTTTTCCAACATGGAAAAGTAAGCTGGATGACCAATATATGAAACTCGTAGAAGAAGTAAAAGAGGAAGTAAACGTAAAAGATTATGGAGCGATTGGAGATGGAGTGGCTGATGATACAAAGGCTTTTAAGAAAGCTATAGGACGAGGGAAAGTCATTGTACGCGTTCCAGAAGGTATTTATCTCACAAAAGGGATAAAACTACCCTCTTGGACATGCTTAATAGGGGAAGGAAAGGAAAAGACTGTCTTAAAACTGCATGACCAGTCACCAAAGAGTAAATGGCTGATCACAAATAAAAACCATTTCTGGGGCAACAGTCATATTTTTGTCAAAGGAATGAGCTTAGATTGGAACATCGAAAGGTTAGGAGCTGTCGAAAAAACTAGCGCGGGTAACAATCGTTCCAGCTGTCTTACCTTCGCTAATGTCAAATACGGCTGGATGCATGAGATAGAGGCTATTAATCCTGGCCTGCACTGCTTTGATGTTTCATCTTCTGTTTATACCTATCTAGGGGATGGAACGCTTTCAAGGGGAGGAAGTAAATATATTTGGCTAGATAACCTTAATGGCTTTGGTTTTGGAGATGACGGCATAACAACTCATCACTCCTCACATATTTTTATTTCTAACTGCCATATGTGTGATCCTAGCGGAAGATCGCATAAGAAAGGCTTTTCGAACTCTAATGGTATTGAAATCGATGATGGCTCTCAGAACGTCTGGCTTTTAAATAACTCCACTACAAGGTGTTTTGGAGGTTTGGAAATAAAAGCTCACCATAATGCTTCCGCTGCTTCTAATGTCCATATTGTTGGTCATTTGTCTGTAAAAGATAATCGATCCTATAATTTCAGACACATCGGCCACCATAAAGATGTAGATGATGAATCAAAAACAGCTTTTCATATCTCTGCGACCAACATCGTAGCAGTTGCACCCGTATATACTGATTTATACGAAGGCTCATCACCACGAGGACTCGTTGTATCCGGGTATAACCATGTATTGATCAACCATTTCACCCTTATTGGCGATCCCCATTATGATTATAAGAAAAATCCTCTTATCGCCATACAATACCGTGCACGCAATGTCTTCTTGCAGCATGTATCTATAAAAGACTTTACGACAGCTGGGCCCGCTATTAAAGTCTATGGAGGCAGTCACCGTGCGGATGATATTGTTATTCAAAATATTAACTGTGATAAGTATTTTACAACCGCTGTTGAAGTAGGAACAGATGTTAAGAATGCCTTCGTTGAAAAAGTAAACGTCTATGCATAATAATAAAAAGACTCCTCTTCCGCTGAAAGGAGTCTTTTTCCTATTTATAAAACTTTTTCGAGCTGGATATCCAGCGGTTCCCTCGCTTTTATTTCATCGTTGATTTCAACAGCCTTTTTGCAACCCACCGCTTCATAAAATCCCTGTGATTCAACAGATGGATGTGCTGCAATATAAAGCTTTGCTGCTCCTAGCCTTTTTGCTTCTTCACAGCATTTATTAAACATCTTTTTCCCTATCCCATAACCTCTTCGATCTGAAGAGACGTGAATATAAGGAAGTTCTACATATTCTTTTTTCGAGCCAAATAAAGAGCTTTCGATATTGGCAAAGCCAGCTAGTTCCTCACTAATAAAAGCACCTATCACTTTCCCGCCCTTTAAAAGACAAGTACGTAGATCCGAGAGTACTTGAGCTTTCTTAACATCATCCCAATCATCAACAAAATGATCAGACTTCACTTTATATTGATCATCTTCCATAAATAAAACCTTATGGGTCACTTGGTAACGTTTAAAATCCTTTAAAAAAGTGTCCTTTAAATCCTCTAAACCTAAAGACTTGATTATAATCTTACTTTCCATAAATAATCCTCGCTTTATATGTTTCTCCTCATTTAACTTCTCTAGTACTTAGAGGATTCCTGCTATCTTTAAACTCTTGTTCATCTTGCATGATTAAGCTGTGGATTAATTTTTTCTATCTGTTTTTGATCTGTTTTGTGGATAAACTTTTGCGATCTGACTTATCCACATGTTGATAAACTTTATTCCCTCTAAAAAATAAAATCTATAGAACGCTATGAGTCAAAAAATAATCTCTATGACCCGAAATGAGCTCTCTATGAGTCAACCAAATTTCTAGGGGTCTAAATACGCTTTCTATGAGTCATTACTGCTTTTCTATGAGTCGTTACTACATAAATTCAATAAAAAAAGAAGATACCTCATTAAAGAGATATCCTCAACTTTATTAAAGATTAACTGACTTATCTTTTTCTTTTTTTATCTGCTTACTTCTTAACTGACCGCAGGCCGCATCAATATCCGTTCCGTGCTCTTGGCGGATTTTGCAGTTGATTCCGTTCTTTTTGAGCGTATCATAAAAAGCTAGTACGGATTCTTGCTCACTTCTTTGATATTGACTGTGCTCATCGACCGGATTATATGGAATGAGGTTGATATACACTTTTTTCTTTTTATCCTGAAAGAGTGCTGCGAGTTCATTTGCTTCTTCTATATGATCATTCACATCTTTAAGTAAGATGTATTCGATTGTTATACGGCGGTTCGTTTTCTCGATATAATAATTGATTGAATCCATCAATTTTTCAAGCGGGTACGCTCGGTTGATTTTCATGATTTTCGTACGTAATTCATTATTAGGTGCGTGCAAGGATATTGCTAGGTTCACAGGGATTTTTGTATCCGCAAATTCATAGATCTTGTTGACGATCCCACTCGTCGAAACCGTTATGTGTCTGGATCCGATCGCAAGTCCTTTTTGATCAATGACCACCTTTAAGAAGTCGATCATGTTCTCAAAATTATCAAAGGGCTCACCGATTCCCATCACGACGATATGACTTACTTTCTCCCCGTTTCCTGCTTGATCTAAATGATGCTGAACATTCATGATCTGCTCTACGATTTCGCCACTCGTTAGATCTCGCGTCTTGGTTAATAAGCCGCTTGCACAAAAACTGCATCCGATGTTGCAGCCTACTTGAGTAGTAACACAAACGGATAATCCGTATTTATGCTTCATCAAGACAGTTTCAATTAAGTTGCCATCCTTCAGTTTAAATAAGAACTTAACTGTACCGTCAGATGCTTCTTGTTTCACATGTTGCGCTAACGTATGGATCACGAAATTTTCTTTTAAAAGAGAAATACAATCCTGATGAACGTCTGTCATTTCAGAGAAATCCGTTACTCTCTTCCGGTAAAGGTATTCCCAAACTTGTGATGCTCGATATGGTTTATGTCCATGCTTTAAAAGCCATTCGGCAAGCTGTTCAAATGTTAATCCATAAATGGAATTAGTAATCATATAAAGACCTCTTTTCAAAACCTTAAACTTCTTCTTCTATACTACTGAAAACTTGTGAATCCCACAATGTTATCATGTGTTTTCCCATTCATTCCTATTAAAGTTTCTCCTTAAAGATAATACTAATTTTTTAGGTCTTTTTTAGTAATGGATTTAACTCATTCTTGCTCTTATATAAGGCTTTTCCCCTATGTAGGTGGTAATTTCCATTTACGAATAAGTAAGAATTTGCAATAATAGATTAGCCGAAAACTTTTGACAATAATAAATATTTCAAAGTATTATATTTAATGAACTAAAGGAGGTTGTCTTATGTCAGACATAAATAGACAGAAAATTGTGGATAGTGTGCCTCAAAAAGGCTTCTTCGGACATCCTAAAGGCCTATTCACACTTTTCTTCACTGAATTTTGGGAGCGCTTTTCTTACTATGGAATGAGAGCAATCCTCATTTATTATATGTACTACGAAGTTTCAAAAGGTGGATTGGGTCTTGAAGAATCCACTGCATTAGCAATCATGTCCATTTATGGTTCACTCGTATATATGTCTGGTGTCATCGGTGGTTGGTTAGCAGATAGAGTTTTTGGTACATCTAGAGCACTATTCTATGGTGGTATTCTCATTATGATTGGTCATATTGTCCTGTCCTTACCAGGGGATCTGACAATGTTATTTGTTTCAATGGTCTTTATCGTTATTGGTACGGGTTTACTTAAGCCTAACGTATCATCTGTTGTAGGTGATATGTACGCTCCAGAAGATAACCGACGTGATGCTGGATTCAGTATTTTCTATATGGGTATCAACTTAGGTGCTTTCATATCTCCGTTAATCGTAGGTGAAGTTGCTAAAACGAGCTTCCACTTAGGTTTCGGAATTGCAGCAGTTGGTATGTTATTAGGTCTAATCGTATTTGTTGTAACGAAAAAGAAAAACTTAGGTCTTGCAGGAGCTACTGTACCTAACCCACTTTCTCCAGCTGAGAAGAAAAAATATTCATTAATCGCTGGAATTGTTGTAGTCGCATTAGCAGTTATCTTAGGAATTACAATTCCTGCTGGAATCTTTACTCTTGATGTATTTATTACTTTAGTAGGTATTTTCGGTATTACGATTCCAACGATCTATTTTATCGTCATGTACCGCAGTCCAAAAACAACCGCTACAGAACGCTCAAGAATCTTAGCCTATATTCCATTGTTTATCGCTTCTGTAATGTTCTGGGCGATTCAAGAACAAGGATCAACGATTCTTGCTGCTTATGCGGACAAGCGTACAGATCTTGAATTTGCTGGTCTCACGATTTCACCAGCTTGGTTCCAATCGTTGAACCCATTATTTATTATCATTTTTGCGCCAGTATTCGCTTGGATGTGGGTGAAGCTTGGAGATCGTCAGCCTACAGTACCTAAGAAATTCGCTTTAAGTTTGTTATTTGCTGGTCTATCCTTCTTGGTTATTCTTCTGCCTGCTTATTTTGGCGGAGAGAACACATTAGTAAACCCATTTTGGCTCGTTCTTAGTTACTTTATCGTTGTACTTGGTGAGCTACTATTGTCACCAGTCGGACTTTCAGCAACAACAAAATTAGCTCCAGCTGCATTCTCTGCACAAACCATGAGTTTATGGTTCTTATCAAGTGCCGCTGCACAAGCAATCAACGCTCAAATTGTTAAGTTCTACTCTGCAGAAACGGAAATGATGTATTTCGGTACAATCGGTGGAGTTGCCATTCTATTAAGTTTAATACTTTTCGTAATCTCTCCAAAGATTCAAGGATTCATGAAAGGGATTCGTTAATCATTTTTTATGTAAGCCACTGGTTTAATGGTAAATCCATTAAGCCAGTGGTTTTTTTTGTTTAAAAAATTGTGCGCAGCGTTTTCTATGAAATATAAGTGTTTGTCCAAACCTTTTAGACAAGCTTGCGTAAAATAAAAGAGAAAAGAGAGGGTTCCTCTCTTTTCAGGTTCACTTATAGAAAGGGGGGTCTATAGTGTTACCGTTATTTTCATCTAAAAAAAGAAAGAAAACATGCAAGAAGCAATCAAAAAGACCTGTGTAAACAGCTTGCCTCAACAAAGCCGGGATAAAATTCCTGGCTTTTTAATTTAAATAGAAGTGGCCCCTTTTATCAAAAACTAGGATACTATCCAGACCATTGTTTGGACAACCACATATAGTACAAGCAAGGGGGAAAAATATACAAACAAATATTAATTTAATTCTTGCAATGGATGTATATGAGTTTTCACAAAACATCCCCTTCGTAGAGTAATATAAGGGGGAATATCTTTGTATATTCGTAAATGGAATCCTAGTCAGGACAATCCCGTATTGATTGATTTGGTGGTTAACAACTTCCAAGTAAAAAAGGAAGTCATCCAGCTTATTTTAGGAATGGCAAACGAGGTTATGGTTGTATGCGACAGCAATGATCAAATCGTAGGTTTCGTTAGTTACCGGTTCCGATTAGGTAATATGATTTATGTAGATTATGTGGTGCTGGATACGAAGCATCAAGGAAAAGGAATCGGAAGTCAATTTGCTCCTGTTTTTGAAAAACACCTATTACAACAGGGCATTCAAATGGTATTTGGTTCGGTAGATGTAGAAAACACCGAGGCTCTTAAAGTTTTTCAACGCTGGGGCTTTGAAGTACAAGGTCAGATCGGCTCAAACATCATCATCCAAAAAAGTCTATCGGGCTCAGTCTCAACTCAGCCAAATCTTGCTCGTCGATCCTCTAATATCAGAAGGCTAAGTTCACCGCCATCACTAGGTTTATCTATGTAATTGCATAAAATTAGCAGATCCAGGACAAATACTGGATCTGCTTTTTAGTTAGAATTTATGCTCGGAATACCTCCTAGGGTACTGAGACAAAGAATCCCACGGTAAATCTGATTAATCCCACGTTTGTTCAGTTTTTTCCTACGATAAATGAAATAATCCCACGTTAATAAAAAAATAACCACGAGTCGACAAGTGGCGACAAATTTCGAACTTCTATACCCTGCTATAACTCTCATATATATAAAACTTAAAGCTGACTCTTGTTACGAGCCAGCTTGTCCACTTTAAAAAAATATATATGAGACTTATTATTCTCAAATCTTTTGGGTTTTGCCTTTTTACTTTCTTAGGCGCTCTTAGGAACTTACTTTCATTGCTGAAAATTTCATCTATAGCTCTCTTGTACTGATCATTGTTATACTCTTGATCACTGCAGACACATCCGCTTAGATCGTATCGGAACAAACCACAGTGTGGGCAATTACTCACTATCTATCACCCCCGTTTTTCAACATAACATATTCTATGAAATGAAAGAAAAATGGTAACGGCTATTGCTAGAGATATTCAATATTATGCTGAAAATGAGCGCTTATTTAGAAGCAGTCTCCTTATTCATCCATTCGGGTTTATGAAATGGTTTAAAGTCGCTGTTGATCACCTTTAAAAACTCTTCAGATTCTACAGCATCTTTAAGATCTTTCGCCAACTTTGAGTTTTTATCTTCTTCTAAAACAACGATACGATTAATGATTTCATCCGGAAGCTTATCTTTTACAAGGGCATCTTCTAAGTTCAAACCAGATGAGATCGCAAAGTTTCCATTTACGGCTGCTAGATCAACAGAGTCTAATGTTCGTGGAGTTTGAGCCGCTTCGACAGGCTGGAATTTAAGCTTCTTCGGATTTTTTATAACGTCCTTTTCTGAGACGCGCAGCGGATTTGCCTTACTATCAATCTCGATTAATCCATTATCTCTTAAGACTGTTAAACCTCGAGCCAGATTTGTTGGATCATTAGCCAGTGCCACCGTGCTCCCAGGCTTAATCTCATTAAGCGATTTATATTTGTTGGAGTATATACCAATCGGTGCGGTTGGTACAGTCACAACACTTGCTAGCTTCATATCATTCTCTTTTGAAAAAGCGTCCATATATACTTTGTGCTGAAAAAGATTCGCATCAAGCGAACCGCTCTTAAGGGAAATATTCGGCTGAACGTAGTCATTGAACTCCTTAACTTGCACTTTATAGCCTTTTTTCTCTAAATAAGGTTTTACCCCTTTTTCAAGCATATCACTGTATGGAACGGTCGCTCCAAGAGTAATCTCTTTCTTCTCCTCTTCTCCTGAAGCTCCACATCCAGCTAGACCTATGATAACTGTAAGCCCTATGAGTAAACGTACTATTTTTTTCATTCGTTTCTTACTCCTCTATCATTTTATTTTGATTCTGCTAGAACTCTTCTATATTTCGCTGCTGGATGGTCACTCGGCAGCAAACGACCATTTTGAGGGAACAATTTCTCTCTCAAGGTACCTTTGTTGTACTCTTTTTTATATAATCCTCTTTCTTGAAGGACAGGTACGACGAGTTCCACAAAAGCTTCTAGATCACCTGGGGTTACAAGATGATTTAAATTAAATCCATCAACACCAGATTCCTCAAACTGAGCTTGGATTCCGTCAGCCACTTGCTCAGGATTTCCCACGATATAGTTCCCAGGTGTTTCAAACCGGTTAAGTACTTCCCCAACAGTAAGTTTTTTAGGTGCATCCTTTGTAAGTAAGGCTGCTTTGTAATGACCGCCTTCGGTTGATTTTGAATATTCAAAAGGAAGGTCTGGATCAAGTTCTTCGTATTCAGCAATGTCATATCCGCTTGCTCCATACTGTGCCTTTGCAGCATCTGAGCTCCAAACCTTTGCGTATTCCTCAAACTTTCGCTCTGCTTCTTCCGTTGTCTCGCCCACAACAACGTTCAGGAAAGAAAAGATTTTAATAGTCTCTGGATTTCTGCCATGTTTTCTAGCCCGCTCTCTAATATCATCTGCATAGAAACGAATCCTTTGTGGCGTTGGTCCACCTACAAAAATACACTCTGCGTGTTTAGCAGCAAAATCACGTCCTTTTTCTGAAGTGCCTGCCTGGTAGATGACAGGCGTTCTTTGCAAGGAAGGTTCGCTTAAGTGAGGTCCTTCTACTTTAAAATACTTTCCTTCGTGATTGATCTCATGAACCTTTTCAGGATCAACAAGTGTATTCGTCTCGATATCTTCAATGACTGCTCCGTCTTCCCAACTGTTCTCCCAGAGCTTATAAGAGACTTCTAAATACTCATCCGCGATGTTATAACGCTCATCGTGTTTAATCATATCCTCCAGACCGAAATTTCTGGCTGCATTCGGTAGGTAGGACGTTACGACATTCCAGGCAATTCTTCCTTTTGTTAAATGATCGAGTGTCGAAAAACGACGTGCATTTCCAAAAGGCTGTTCATACGTGGTGCTGACCGTAACAGCGAACGATAAATTTTCAGTGACACTCGCCATAGCGGAGATAAGGAGCGCCGGATCATTCAACGGTACCTGCAGACCATCCCTTATAGAAGGCGCTTTACTTTTTTGGTACACATCATAGACCCCTAACACATCTGCAAAAAATACGGCATCGAACTTTCCTTTCTCAAGCAATTTGGCATATTTGATCCAATAATCTAGGTCTTTATAGTGCGTATGTCGTTTACTTTCCGGGTGCTTCCAAAGTCCGTGAGAATTATGCATAGCACTCGTCATTTCAAATGCGTTAAATAAAATTTCTTTACTCAAAATGATTTCCTCCATTACACGTTTATTTTTGTGTTGATTTATGCTCCAGGAAATTCGCTATCCGCTGGGCAGTTGGTGAGCCACTTTCGGACGTTGCACGTTTCCCTATGAATCCAAATAAAAAAACCTCTTCATGATTAAGAAGAGGTTGTGAAATACGTAAATATGAAAAACGCATTCGATCTCTCCTTATCTTTCAAGCTTGTAAGCTTGCTGGAATTGGCACAGTACTAAAATAGTTGTTGCCGAGGCTTCAAAGGGCCAGTCCCTCCACCTCTCTCGATAAGAAATCGATAATATTGAATTTATCAACAGAATATACAGGAATAAAAACCACCTGTCAACGTCTATTTTAGAAATAATAAAAAAATTATAAGTTTTCAGTTTTTCGTTGACAAGTTATGCTCAATTATTTTATAGTGATGACTATTAAAATTTATTTTTCTATATTCTTATCACGAGTCAGGGGAGGAACTGGTCCTAAGATCCTGCAGCAACCGCTTATCATTAAAAGATAGGAAAGGTGCTAATTCCAGCAGACTACGAATGTCTGAGAGATGAGAAAGAGTTCTTATAACCATGTCCTCTTTCGTCATTTTGAAAGGAGGATTTTTTTATGTCCTCGAAAAAGTATGGGAGGGAACATTTTTGGTAAAAGCAGTTGCAGTTGCAGAAACAAAACAACACACGGACCAAACAAACATAGAGAAAATCCTGAAACAAGCAGAAGAACTAAAAGAGATTTTCAGTACAAGAGCTGATGCGATAGATTCAGAAGGTGTTTTTCCTTACAAGAATTTTGCTGATCTTAAGAATGCAAATTTTCTTTCACTCACTATTCCAAAAGAGTATGGGGGTAAAGGTCTAAATCTTCTAGAATATTTGCAAGTCCAAGAGATTATTGCTCAAGGTGATGCCCCTACCGCTTTATCTTTAGGCTGGCATTTAGGAGTCCTACTTGAAGCCGCTGAGAACAGGCATTGGCAAGGTTCGACTTTTGAAAAAGTCAGCACGAACATTGTTCGGAATAAGGCTCTTTTAAATTTGGCTCAGACAGAACGAGCTACAGGAAGTCCTTCAAGAGGCGGAACCCCTGGCACAACCGCAAAAAAAGTAAAAGACGGCTGGCGCCTAAATGGTGTTAAAGCATTTACTTCTATGGCTGAAGCTCTTGATTATTCGATTATTACTGCTGACCTAGATTACACGGGTACTAAAGGTTTCATCTTAGTTGATCATAATCTGGAAGGTATCTCTATAAAAGAAACGTGGGACAGCATATCTATGAGAGGTACCAAGAGTGATGACCTTGTTTTAAATGATGTATTCGTAAAAGAAGAAGACCTCTTATTCGTAGAAGATGGCAAGTCGTTCACAGCTAGAGGATGGTACCTACAAGTACCCGCTGTTTATATAGGAATCGCCGCAGCTGCAAAGGATTATGCTATAAAATTCGCTTCAGATTATAGTCCAAGTACTCTTCCTGGACCTATAAAAGATGTACCAGAAGTGAGAAGAAAAATTGGAAAGATTGAGTTAGAACTTTTTAACGCACGCCAAGTGTTATACTCAGTTGCAAGGAAATGGGTTGAACAGCCAGAGCAACGCATAAATATGGGTAAAGAGCTTGCTGCTGTTAAGCATATTGCTACAAACAGTGCCAATAAAGTCGTTGATTTAGCCATGAAAATTGTCGGTGCAAGAAGTCTATCTGCATCAAATCCGCTTCAAAGACATTTTCGTGATGTGCGTGCTGGGCTTCATAACCCACCTACAGATGACGCGATCGTTTATAATTTAGCAGATTCCGTATTAGGTAAATCATGAGTACAGGTAATAAAAAGAAGGTGAACTCTAATCACCTTCTTTTTTCTTTATTTTATTTCTTCTAAAAGCTCATAAGCTTCCTCTTTTGTTTGAACCGTTAATAGTTTTTCACGATAGTTCTCATCCATAAGCTTACGGGAAAGCATTTGAAGGATTTTTAAATGTTCGTTTCCTTCGCTATGCTTGGGTACAGCGATCATGAATATTAATTTAGCCGGTGTGCCGTCAAGGCTATTCCAGTATACTCCATTACGTTTGAGACCAAATACAACTCTTGGGGTTTTAACTGAATCGGATTTTCCATGAGGAATCGCGATGTTCATTCCAATTCCAGTTGTACTTTCCTTTTCACGGTTTAAAATAGCTTGTTTGAATGCTTCCGGTGAGGAAAGGACTCCTGAATCACCAAGTTTGTTGATCATCTCTTCAATTACTTCTTCCTTTGTAGAACCATCTACATTTAAATCAATGAGGTCAAGATTTGTAATATCCGTCAGTTTATTGATCGATACATCATCTTGAATTGTTTCATGTGGAACATTATTAGAATCTTCTTCAGCTGTTACATGATTTTCAGACTCTATATCTCTCTTCAATAGGTTAACTAATAGAGCTGTTACAATAACTCCAACGATAACCGCTATAAAGAACATGAGTACATTATCTACTGCTCCAAGCGCAGCAACAATCGGCCCGCCATGTGCTACCCGATCCCCTACATTCCCGAGCATCGCGATAACGGATCCTGTCATTGAACCTACCATGATACTGGGTATTACACGTAACGGATCTTGTGCAGCAAATGGAATCGCACCCTCCGTAATCCCGAAGAGTCCCATCGTGAATGCTGCTTTCCCTGCTTCGCGTTCACCAGCTTGGTATTTTCTTTTGTTCAATAGTGTAGCAAGCCCCATTCCAATAGGAGGTACACAGATGGCCACTGCAATAGGTCCCATAATTTCATAGTTGCCCTCACCAATCATAGCCGAACCGAATAAGAACGCTACTTTATTTACAGGACCGCCCATATCAAAGGAGATCATCGCACCTAAAATCAGTGCTAAAAGCAGAGAGCTCGTCCCTTGCATACCTGCTAGCCACGCGGTTAACCCTTCAAATATCCCCGCCACTGGTGCTCCAATTAAGAAAACAAACGCTAAGCCTACAACCAAAGATGCTACTACAGGAATAATGATGATAGGCATAATCGGTTGAATGACTTTTGGAACATTTATTTTTTTGATGGCTAACGCTACATAACCAGCTAAGAAACCTGCGATGATCCCGCCAAGAAATCCAGCACCTGCTTCACTACCATAGAAACTTCCATTAGCTGCTATATAACCGCCTATAACACCAGGAACGAGCCCTGGACGGTCTGCGATACTGTATGCAATATAACCCGCTAAGATAGGAACCATGAAGGTGAATGCAGCTCCGCCTATCTGCTCAATCGTTTTCCAAAAAGAACCATCCGGAATGACAATGCCTTCTGGTGTTTTATCCCCGCCTAACGTCAAGGCGATCGCGATCAACAAACCACCTACAACAATGAAAGGAACCATAAAGGAAACACCATTCATTAAATGGCGATAAAAGGGATTCTCTCTCTTCTCTTTACTCGTAGTGTTTATTTTACTGCCAGCTTTATATACTGGAACATCATCGGTTTGTATCTTCCGGATTAATTCCTCTGGTTTCCGAATACCATCCTGCACACCTGTAGTAAGTACCTTTTTACCGACAAATCGCTCTTTGTCTACCGTCTTATCTGCAGCAATAATAATGCCTTCTGCTTCCTGAATGTCTTGCTCCGTAAATTCGTTCTCCACGCCGATAGAACCTTGAGTTTCAATTTTGATGTCTATTCCCATTTTATCAGCTGCTTTTTGTAAGTTTTCAGCAGCCATATACGTATGGGCGATTCCATTCGGACATGAAGTAATCGCTAAAATTTTCATTAATATTTCCTCCTGAATCCATGACTTTATACAGTAATCGATTACATTGCATTAAAAGTGTAGGTTAATTCTATACAACTTAATCAAAAGAAAATCCCCAGCTAAAATTGCTGAGGATTTTCTCATAACTTATTGAGCTGTATATCCGCCATCGATAACGATTGCTTGTCCTGTTACGCTTTTCGCTTTGTCACTTGATAAGAACATGGCATACTCCGCGATTTCACTTACTTCCATCAGACGATTTTGCGGAACTAATGGATAAATAACTTCTTCAAGCACTTTATCTAAAGAAACATTTCTTGTTTTCGCCAAGTCTTCTAATTGTCCGCGAACAAGTGGAGTATCTACATAACCAGGACATAATGCGTTAACAGTAACACCCTCTGCTGCTGATTCTAGTGCAGCAACCTTAGTAAGACCGATTACGCCATGTTTTGCACTATTGTAAGCCGCTTTTCCTGCAAACCCGATTAAACCATTGATCGACGATATATTAATGATACGCCCAAAGCCTTGTTCTTTCATGATCGGCATAACGTGCTTCGTAGCAATAAATGGTGCAGTAAGCATGATCTTAATCATCAGCTCAAATTTATCTGTAGGAAACTCTTCGATAGGTGATACATGCTGAAGGCCGGCATTGTTGATTAGAACATCTACACGTCCGTATTCTTTATGAGCGATTTCAATCATGTTCTTGATGTCTTCTTCACTCGTAACATCCGCTTTAAGTCCGATCGCTTCATACCCTAGTCCTTTAAGTTCTTCAGCAGACTTTTTTACCCCTTCTTCATTTAAATCTGTTAAAACGACTTTGCTTCCATTTTCAGCAAAGGTCTTTCCGATTTCAAAACCTATTCCGCTTGCAGATCCTGTAATTACAACAACTTTGTTTTCTACCACAATTCTCACTCCTAATATTTTAAATAATACCCATGCTCGCCATAATGATACCGACGATAACAGCAAGGGTTGGGATAATTAAAGCAACAACAAACACATCTTTATACGTTTCTTTATGCGTTAACTGTGTAACGGCAAGAAGAGTCAATAATGCCCCGTTATGAGGAAGAATAGAGGCTCCAGATGCTATAGATGCCATTCTATGAAACGCTTCAGGGCTCATGCCAGTTGATTGAGACAACTCATAATAAGTTCCTCCAAGCGCTTCTAAAGCAATACCCATACCACCTGATGCAGAACCCGTAATCATTGCCATCAGCTGAACGACTAATGATTCTGATACGAGAGGGTTGCTTGAAATGCCTAATAGCATGTCTGTAATGCGATCAAAATCAGGCACACTTGTTACCACCGCACCAAACCCAACTGCAGCACTCGTGTTGATAATCGCCATAACAGACCCTTTTGCTCCCTCATTCACAGATGGAATGAATGTTTTGTATTGCTTTACGGTAATAAGTAATATTGCTAAAATCCCAGCTAATAATGAGGGGATCGGTGCGATCTTCAAGAAATTAAGTAAGATCACAACGACTATTAAAGGCATTAACGAAAGAATCCAGTTTGGAAGGTTTTCTTCGTTTTCGTCGTCATCCTCTTTTGATTTATCAGGTTCCGTATACTGTATCCCTGCTGCTGTCATTCGTTTCTCTCTAAATTTCAGCCATAGGTAACCGCCTATAGCCATGATCAGCGTTGCAACGATACCGATGATTGTACCCGCCATAGGTGTTGTTTTAAACGTATTCATCGGAATTAAGTTCTGAATCTGAGGCGTTCCTGGTACGGCTGTCATTGTAAAGGTGAATGCACCGAGGACAATGGTTGGTGCAATGAGCGTTCTGGAGATATCCGCTTTCTTAAATAGTGCAAGGGCGATCGGATAAATCGCGAAAACGACTACGAATAAACTTACACCGCCATACGTCAGTACAGCAGATGCAACCAATACGCCTAAAATGGCACGTTTTTCACCTATAAACTTTGTAAACTGAATGGCTACTGATTTTGCAGCTCCGGTGTCTTCCATTAGTTTTCCTAGTACTGCTCCTAATAAGAAGATCGGAAACCATTGCTTCGCAAAATCCACAAAGCCCGTCATATACGTGTCTGTATATGCATCCATCAGGTCTAACCCGCTCATTAAAGCGACAATACCTGCGACGATTGGAGCAACCCATATGATTGACCATCCGAGGTAGGCAAAGAACATAAGCAGGGCAAGCCCTATTATGATACTTATCAAGGTTTTTCCTCCTAAAGTACGCTTTCATCATTTGGCACTTCTTTTTAATTGATTCATTGGCACGAAGGACATTGTACTCCCTGTGTATGTAATTAGTAAAATGAATGATAACTATAGATAGTATGCACAAAAGTTATAGATCGGAGTTACAGAATGGATATACGACAATTAACTTATTTCTTCGAAGTTGCAAAATACAAAAGCTTTACTAAGGCTTCTGCGGTATTACATATCTCTCAGCCAAGCTTAAGTAAAATGGTGAAAAATTTAGAAGACGAGCTGGACGTGGATCTGATCGATCGCTCCTCCAGGCAAATCGAACTTACAGAAGCCGGTGAAATCGTCTTTGAACAAAGTAAGGTGATCTTAGAAAATATCGATAACCTTTCGTCTAATCTCTATGACCTGATGAACTTAAATAAAGGGAAGATTACTATCGGAATTCCACCACTAATTGGTTTCTTATTTTTTCCAAAAATCATTAAAAAATTCAAAACACTCTATCCCGATATTCAGATCCGTATGGTCGAACATGGTGCCAATAAAGTGCAGCAAGAAGTGAGTGACGGCTTATTGGATCTAGCTGTGGTGGTCCTGCCCATAAATAAAGAGAAGTTTGAAATTGTCTCTTTTTTGATAGAAAGGCTTATGCTTTTCGTTCATGTCTCCCATCCTTTTGCTAAAAGAAAAAGGATCGAAATGAAAGAGCTGCATAATGAATCTTTTATTTTGTTTAAAGAAGGGTTTACTCTTCATGACAGAGTTAAACAAGAATGTTTAAACGCAGGGTTCAGTCCTCAAATTGCTTATGAAAGCTCTCAGTGGGATTTTATAAGCGGTATGATTGGAGAAAATTTAGGAGTATCAATCTTTCCTGAATCTATAGCGGGGAAAATCGACAAAGATAAAGTGAAGGCGATTCCTATTACAAATCCATCACTTCCCTATGAACTAGGCATTATAAAAAAGAAAGACAAATATGCAACATACGCGACAAAAGAGTTTATAAAGTTGTTGCGTGAATTCAGTGAATAAAAGATTAAACAAGTATAATACCTGTCTAAATAGCGGTCGCTGAGGTACACATGAAAAATAAACAATGACTCAAAGCTTCTAACTTTGAGTCATTGTTTTCTTTTTTATACCTTTTTAACAAATTCAGACTTCAATTTCATAGCTCCGAATCCATCTATCTTACAATCAATATCATGATCGCCATCAACCAAACGAATACCCTTCACTTTCGTACCAATCTTTATTACAGATGAAGTTCCTTTCACTTTAAGGTCTTTAATCACAGTGACGGTATCTCCATCTTGTAGTTCATTACCATTGGAGTCTCTGATTACTTTTTTGTCATCATGGTTTTCAGACTCATTCTCAGGTGACCACTCATGAGCACATTCTGGACAAACCAAAAAACTTCCATCCTCGTATGTATACTCTGAATGACACTTTGGACAATTCGGCAAAATAGACATGTGTTTTCCTCCATTTAAAATCATCAATTATATTATCATTTTACTTCATATTCCTTTTAATGAACAGGTAACCTCCGACTTGTGATAGATTTTTAGGATCAACTTTTTATAAAACGATCTAGTGTACTCCAATCTTCAATAGATAATCGGCCAACTACAATATAGCCATTTCCTCGTCCATATGGTTGTATAATAACCGTTCCCATATTCGATATACGTCCTAAACCCATTCCATTTGGAAAACTGTGCGCAACAATCACCTTATTTGTTCCCTCTTCTGGTTTTGTTTCCAAGATAAATTTTAGATGGTTAAGAATTCTTTGTCTTTCTATACTAGATAAATTTCCGCTTAACATTTGTATGTTTAACCAAAAAGGATCGACTTGCACATTGTCTCTTCCAAATGCTAATTGAGCGGTTTCTATTGTTCTGCAATATGGACTCGCGGATACAGGATAATGAATAGGAATTTGCAAGTATCTAAGAATTTCCCCATAGTATTTAGCCTGTCTCCGTCCCTTTTCAGAAAGGTTTCTTTGGGTTAAACAATTTTGAAAGTCTAAATAAGGCGAATCTCTCCCCACATTCGCTTCACCGTGCCTTACATAGAATATAAAACCGCCTCGTTTCAGAGAATCCAGTAATGTTCTATTCAAAGCTTTTCTCCCCCCAAGTAAACATACTAATATGAAAATGTATGATAGTTAACTTGGGTATTTGACCATAAGTAAAAAAACACACAGGAATATTTAACACATTTCTGCTGTATAGGAACGAGCAAAAAAAGGTTTTATTTTCATTATTTTGAATTCTTTCTGACGCTTTTTACAATAAATGCTAGACTATAATTATAGATTCCTCAAAGAGGTGACACTGACTTGATTATATACGAAGCTACAAAAACCGAGTTTATTTCTGATGTTACTAACGAGCTTCTCGTAGAGCGTCTTTATAATTCTTATCAAAACAAAATAGGTAGAACTACTAAAAGCGAAATCAATTCATGGGAGAATTCGTTACAACGTATGTCAAATGTTATGCAAGATGTAGAAATTCCTGAAGATACATCTGTGGCAATCGAATTTAAAATTCCAAACACATCTAAACGTGTAGATTTCTTAGTTGCAGGTCATGATGGTGTGCAGGATCATGTTGTAATTGTAGAATTGAAACAGTGGTCAGAGGTTGAAAAAGTAACAACAAAAGACGCACTAGTGTCAACCTATATTGGGGGAAGAAGCCGGAATGTCACTCATCCTTCTTATCAGGCATGGTCATATGCTGCTTTGATTCATGATTTTAATCAGAACGTACAAGATCAAGATATTATGTTGAAACCATGTGCATATCTACATAACTATCGAAAAATTGAAAATGATCCCCTATTAGATCCTCACTATTCAGACCATCTTTCTAAAGCACCAATTTTTGCAAAAGGTGAGATACAAAAATTAAGAGACTTTATTAAAAAGTACGTGCGTTACGGGGATCGTCACCAGTTAATTTATCAGATAGATCAAGGTAAAATCCGACCCTCTAAGTCTTTGCAAGATTCTCTTACAAGTTTGCTGAAAGGAAATCAAGAATTCGTACTTATTGATGAACAAAAGGTTTTATATGAAGATGCCTATCATACGGCATTCGATAGTATTAAAAATAACCAAAAAAGAGTAATGGTTATTGAAGGTGGACCGGGAACAGGTAAATCGGTAATGGCTGTGAATCTTCTTGTAAATCTTATTAATAAAGGACTTACTGCACTTTATGTATCGAAAAACTCAGCTCCTCGTAATGTTTATGCTGCTAAACTAAAAGGAACGATTAAAAAAACACAAATTGATAACCTCTTCAAAGGATCAGGCAGCTTTTATGAATCTGAAAAAAATGAATTCGACGTTCTTTTAATTGATGAAGCACATCGATTAAATGAGAAATCCGGACTTTTCAGTAATTTAGGTGAAAATCAAATAAAAGAAGTAATCCACTCATCCAAATTCACTATTTTTTTTATTGATGAAAATCAAAGGGTTACTCTAAAAGATATTGGAAGTATAAGTTTAATTAAAAAGTATGCTAAAGAGTTAAATGCTGAAGTTATTCAAGGTAAACTTAATTCACAATTTCGTTGTGACGGCTCTGATGCTTATATTGCATGGTTAGATGATGTGCTTCAAATTAAAGAAACTGCAAATGCAAATGACCGCGGCGTAGATTATGTCTTTAGAGTATATGATGATCCCAGTACAATGCTAAAAGAAATTGAAGAACTGAATAAAATAAATAACAAGTCACGCATTCTTGCAGGTTACTGTTGGGAATGGCCAAAAAATAGCCGTACAAATACCCTTCATAAAGACATCGAAATACCCGAGCATAATTTTGGTATTAGCTGGAACCTGTCGGATAGTATATGGGCTATCGAAAATGATTCTGTCTCTGAAGCAGGCTGTATTCATACTTCCCAGGGGTTAGAATTTGATTACGTTGGAGTTATAATTGGACCTGACCTCAGGTTAAAGGATAATCAAGTGATTACAGACTTTACTAAACGTGCAAAAACTGATCAGTCTCTAAAAGGTATTAAAACTATGGCAAAAATAAATCCAAAAAATGCTCATGTTCTTGCAGATCAAATTATTAGGAATACATACAGAACACTTATGACCAGAGGCCAGAAAGGGTGCTTTATCTTTTGTACAGATCCTGGACTAAATACATATTTCAAAGATAGGCTAAACAAATCTGTAGTTTACAACGATTTGTCACCAAAACCATTTATAGTAGCTGCAGAGAATAAAAGTAAGTATTAATAAAGACTCTTAAAATCAGATTATTATGTGTAAAGGATGAGCAACTTGAGTGAAATCAAACAACTAATGAATTCAATTGATGAATTTAGAGAAGCAAGAGGTTGGGGGCAGTACCACAATCCAAAAGACCTTGCCATTTCCCTCTCGATTGAAGCTGCTGAATTACTTGAGGATTTTCAGTGGAAAAGCAGTGAGGAAGCTGTAGAGCAAAATATTGAAAATATTAAAGAAGAAATTGCTGATGTATTTATCTATGGTCTTATGCTTTGTAAGGAATTAAACTTGGATGTCGAAACAATTATCAAAGAGAAAATCATTAAGAACGGATTGAAGTATCCTATTACTAATAAAAAGTAGATTGGACCTGTGGAAAGATTGAGATTTAACATTCTATTATTATGATGGAGATCGAATTATGACAAAAAAAGAGTCTACCAATTTCGTGTTGCATGCAAAAAGCGAACAGTTTTACTGGGAAGGGATTGGTCAACGATCTCTTAAAACATTTTTTAATGGTAAGGCCCAGTATAAAACTAGCAAAGGTTTTTTTGCCGTTGAAGAGAGTAGATACCTCCTTCTCAATGAGGGTGAATACACCATATCCATTGATGAACCTAAAGTTGTAGAATCTTTTTGTCTATTTTTCAAAGATAGTTTTGCAGAAGAAGTCTTTCATTCCTTAAAGGAAAAAAATGATCGTCTTTTAAGCGATCCGTTTAAAGATACAAGTCCTATTGGTTTTTTTGAAAAAACCTATCATAAAAATAAAATTCTATCCTCTCAACTCGAAAGTTTCATGCAGATAGTACCTAGTCTTGAAATTGGTTCTGTTGGTTATGAGGAACAATTTCATAAGATAATGTGTTCAATTTTGAATGAACATTTTGATACCTATAAAGAAATTGAGTCCATACATGCCATTCGAAGTTCTACACGTGAAGAATTATATCGACGAGTAAGCATTGCACATGATTATATTAGGTCAAATTTTGATCAACCTATAAAACTAGATGAAGTTGCTAGAGTTGCATGTTTATCACCTAACCATTTATTAAGGAACTACAATCAAATTTACGGTAGAACACCTCATCAGCACATTTCAGAATTTAGAGTACAAAAAGCAAAGCAATTATTATCAAAAACAAATAATAATGTAACGGATATAACCTTTATACTTGGATTTCAAAACCCTGTATCCTTTAGTAAAATGTTCAAACAACATGTTGGTATATCTCCTAAAGAATATCGAAAAAAAGTGATAATGGATAAGAAATATTAGAGGAAATATTTTAGGCTTAACTAGAATAGGTATTTGAAAGGAGAAATGATGATGGAAACAACTGCAACCGTTCAAAGAGTAGGACAGATTAGTGTACCTGTTAAAGACTTAAGCAGAGCATTAGATTTCTATAAGGAAAAGTTAGGTCTCTCCCTATTATTCAACACGGAAAGTATGGCTTTCTTTGATTGTAATGGGTTGCGACTCATGTTATCTCTACCAGAAAAAGATGAATTCGCTCATTCAAGTTCCGTTATTTATTTTCAAGTAGCAAATATTCAAGAGACTTATGAACGCTTAGTTGGCCAAGGTGTCACCTTTATTGATGAGCCGCATGTCGTAGTGAAAATGGGACAAACCGAAACATGGATGGTATTTTTCAAAGATACAGAAGATAATACTCATGCATTTTTGAGTGAAATACAAATTTAATAAATTCAAAGGAGACCGTCTCAAACAGAATGGTCTCTTTTTATTTATCCTTTTCACGAGAAGCGGTTTGGTAATAACAGATCTGATTTTCTCATAAATTTTATATAGAGAGTACGAAAAGGAGCGTGGAGCTAGTTGAAAAAAGTAAAGGTTCGTTTACGTCCCATTGTAAGTGGAATCAATTTACCTACCGTCTTGAAAACAACTAGACTTCCAGGTGACTCCATTGAAAGGTTATTTATTGCAACCCAAGTAGGAGAGGTCCTTTACATAGGAAATGGAGAGATTAGGACTTTTTTAGATATTCGATCAAACGTCATTAAACTAAACGGATATGATGAAAGAGGATTGCTGGGACTAGCGTTTCATCCAGGATTTTATTATAACGGTCTGTTTTATCTTCATTATTCAGTTAAAGGAACACAAGGACCTGGTGCACTGCAAGGGCCGTTTGATCCGAACCCTTGTGATTCAAAAACGTTAAACCTCAGGTGGATAAATCGAGAAACTCAATATGATCATATTGATACCGTTGAAGAGTGGATTTTACAGCCAAATGGTCCTCAAAAACGACGCACATTGCTTAACTTAAGAAGACCTTTTTCGAATCATAATGGGGTCAACAGCTTAAACTTTTCCCCTGAGTCAGGAAAACTTGTTTTAACAACTGGTGATGGTGGATCTGGCTATGATCCATTTAATTTAAGTCAGGATAATATGGAGATCGCAGGGAAAATCATTGAAATTGATGTATCGATGAATACATTCATCAATGATCCACCTGTTGTTACACGGTTTAATGAACTTCCTGTTGCGATACAAGAAACACTTACGGTAATAGCCAAAGGTGTTCGAAATATATCTGGCATTTCATTTCAAAGATTTAATCAGCAATTTATTAAATATATAGGAAATGTCGGACAGAATTTTGAAGAGACGATTTTTTCGTTTGTTCGCTATCAACCCATACCTGTTACTCACCTTATTCAGGCTACTTTAATGAATGCTAATCCTATCCATGAAGCATTTATTAATTTTGGCTGGCGGGGCTGGGAAGGTGCCTTTCCTACTTTAATTATGAGAGGCTGTACGAACGATTCCAGCTTAAATGAGAACATAGTCGCTTATACTAGTGAAGCTATACAAACATCAGTGGACCGTCTCCCACCATTAACTACTTATTTTCATAAAGATTCTAGACCAGGTAAGTTTAGTGGAACTGCTCTTACAGGCGTCAAGCCATATATGGGGTATGAGATCCCTGATTTAACGGGAAGCGTTGTGTTTATAGATCTTATTCGAAATGAACCTCAACCTCCAGCCAGAGGCGTGTTAGCTTATACCAGGTTAAGAATAGACGGGAAACTGAATGATTACAGTATCATTGATATCGATTATCCATTCGGCTCTCAATCTGCTTATTTTATGAGTTTGGGGTCAAACTTGGATCAAACCCGTTTATATTTAGGGGTTTATGGTTCTATGAGGGTAAGTGATCCTAATCAAGGTACAGTTTTTGAGATTGTTCCATAGTTCCAAACAAAAAAGGAGACCAATCGTCTCCTTGTATCTTTTATTCGGCCATTTGAACATCAATCAAGGTTATTTCTTTTGTCTGCTTTAAAGCTTCCTCTAGTACCTGTTCCAACTCATTTAATTGTTTTGGTCTTACACCTTTTACGCCAAAACTGTTAGCCAATTGCACAAAATCAGGGTTGGTAAAAGAAGTTCCAAAGCTACTATTGAACTTTTGCTGCATCATTTCTTTTTCTAATTTTAATGTTGCGTTATTTAAAATGATAACGATAAATGATAGACCTAAACGTTTAGCCGTTTCAAGTTCTGTTATATTCATCAGTGCCCCACCATCTCCAGTGATACAAATAACCGGGGCATCTGGGCGGGCTAACTTAGCACCAATAGAACCTGGCAATGCAATTCCCATGGAAGCTAATCCATTGGATATGATGAGTCGACCCGCTTGTTTGGGTTGGAACGTACGGGCGATCGATACCTTGTGAGCCCCCACATCAGAAAGGATAATCGTTTGTTCGGTTGTGACTGTTTCAATGACCTTCAAGACATTTTTTATGGTTAAAGGCTCATTTTGTTGGACTGCATTATCGATTTGGTAGACCAACTTAATTTTTTCTTTAGTATTCCCAGCTGGAAACCATGGTTTCGTTGGAAGATCTACTTTATTGAGTTCCTGTAACGTCTGGTCCAAATCACCAACCAATTCTCCTTTTAGAGGATAGTGTTCATCCATCTCTGCTGGCAGTGAATCGATATGTAAGATAGGACGCTGCTTTTTATTCCAATCCTTTGGAGGTTTTTCAACAAAATCATACCCAATAACGAATAACAAATCCGCTTCCTCTATAATGGATAAGACTTCATCCTTTTCACTAAAGCCAAACGTATAATAATTTTGTGGGTGATTTTTAGGTAGTATGCCTTTAGCCATAAAACTATGAATAACAGGTGATTTTAACTTTTCTATAAAGGTTACGAGTTCCTTTACCGCTCCTTGCCGAATTACCCCATTACCTACGATTATGAGTGGTTTCTGATATTGTCCTAATAAGGAACCTGTACTTTCCAAAGTTTGTGTATCAGGTGTACCTGTAGGGATAGAGGTAACAGGTATTGGCTGTTTAGATACCATTTGTGATGCTAAATTTTCCGGTAATTCTATCAAAACAGCACCCTTCTTTTCCATTTGTGCTAATCGAAAGGACTTTCGAATGATCTTTGGAATCGTTTCGGAATCTTTTATTTGCACACTCCACTTTGTAGCAGGTTCAAAGATTTTAACAATATCGATATATTGATGTGACTCTTGATGCTGCTTTTCAAAACCCGCTTGTCCAGTAATCGCTACAACGGGAGAATGATCTAGTTGAGCACTTGAAATTCCAGTCAACAGATTTGTAGCACCAGGACCTAATGTTGCGGTACAAACACCCACCTTCTTCGATAACCTACCATATATATCTGCCATAAAAGCAGCCGCTTGTTCATGGCGAACATTTATATATGTTATTTGTTTTGATTTTGACAACGAATGGATCAGGTCAAGAGTTTCCTTCCCCATGATCCCAAAAACATACTCAACTCCCTCATTTTCTAAACATCGAACAAGTAAATCTGTTGCTTTCATACGATTCCTCTTTTCAGAACAACTTTTTACTATCCTTACCATTCGCATTCGAAAATAACCTTTCAATCATATTAGGTAAGGAAGTCTGTACTCAAACAAAAACGACAAAGAAAATGGTCGCTTTGAAGCATCTTTTCCTTTGTCGATTGGTTATTAAAAAGAGGTGAAATTCATGTCTGTTTCCTTAGTCATCAAATCTCTTCATCGTACATTCAACGACATGCCAAAAATTAAACAACTTATGATTGCCTCTATACTTAGCAGCCTTGCAACCCTGTTCCAGACAGCAGGTGGTGCTTTTCCGGTAGTTGGTTACTTTGTGAGTCCCTTTGCAACAGCTCCAATTATGATTTGTACGATTTTTTCAAAATCTCTTGGAATGGTAGCTTATATGGTAACGATTTTTCTCTTAATGATTCTAATGCCAAGCGAACTCATTGTTTTTCCTTTTACTACGGGGTTATTAGGATTAGGAATCGGCCTCGCTTCCCACTTTTATGAAAAAAAGATAAATATCATACTAAGTGGAGCTCTGTTTTTATTCATTGGCATAATCTTTTTATTATATGGCGTACAATTTCCTGTATTAGGACCACCCATTTCACAGAGTTTCCATTTTCCAACGGTTGTTTTTATCCTTCTATTTTCTTTTATCTATAGTTGGATTTGGGTTGGTATTAGTTTTGCATTTTTAAAAAGATTGTTAGATTTATTGAATCGTAAAAGATAAGGCTTTAAAAGAATAGTCTCGTTATTTTTTCCCACTAACTATCATCGCATTTCCTAATATCTTTTTATTTAATAAGAGGTTTGGCAATTTAATTTTTTCTTCAAGTTTATAGCTATTCAATCTAGATACACCTTCTTCTGTACGAATGTTAATAGCTCTTCTTCATTACCAAATATTTTTTATCACGAAACAAATTTAAAAAGACAAATACACTTCCATATTTTTACACCATTAGTGCCTCTTGGATGATCTCATTTTTGTTTTTTCTATCTTTCACCCTGAATATTTCCACTTAAAGTAACAGTAATCGCTGTTCCTTTTCCGACTTCACTCTGCACTCGAATTTCACCTTTGTGCAGATCAATGATTTTTTTAACAATGGAAAGACCCAGCCCATTTCCTCCAGACTTCCGATTTCTAGATTGATCCGCCTTATAAAAACGTTCAAAGATATGCATGATTGTATCTTTTTCCATGCCGATTCCTGTATCCCGTATCATTACTTGTACGCTGCCATCCTCTAGGGTATAGGCAGTGATTGAAATGGTGCCTCTTTGTTGTGTGAATTTAATACTATTATGAATAATATTAATCCATACTTGATCCATGAGCTCCTCATCTGCTGTAATCATCACATGATCCAGAGAGATATCCATGTTAATATCCTTTTCAGCCCACAAAGGTTCATTGGCCAGAATGATGCGGCGAAGCTGATGATCAAGCCGGTAATTTTTTCGTTCAAGGGATAGATGCTCGGACTCTAGTGAAGTTAATTTTAATAGGTTTTCGCTTAGTTTGGATAATCGAAGACTTTCCATCTCGATGATCTCTAAATAATGTCTACGTTCTTCAGGGCTCAATTCCTCATTCTGCAGGGCATGGGCAAAGCCACTAATAGAAGTAAGGGGAGACTGAATTTCATGGGAAACATTCGAAATAAACTCCTGTCGCATTTCCTCCATCTCCCCCAGCTTCGTTGCCATCAGCTTCATGTTTTCGACAATTTGATAGTATGGATGATGCTTATCTCTTTCGCGGAACCGGCTTGTATAAAATGAAAGATCCACATTAAAATTTCCTTCTGCGATCATTTTCATCGCTTGAATAATCGGAGATAAATGTTCATTTTGCTTTGATCTGATCCATGGGTTCCTTGTTAGCAGAAACATAAAGCAAACGAACAAACATAATCCAAAAAATGAGTTGATGTGTTGTCTTGTTATTTCATTGGGAAAATAATGTATTTCTGTATAGAGCAATGTGGTTAACAAGTAAGCAAGAGACCAAGCTGATAATAAAATAATAGAGACTGCTATCACGCTGCCTATTCGTTTAACAAATTTTATTAACTTCAACTTCTTACCTCCAGCCGATAGCCCAGACCGCGAATCGTTATAATTTTGAACGGGCATTCTTCTTGTGAAAATCGTTGACGCAGTCGTTTGATATGAACATCAACTGTCCGTTCATCTCCCTCATAATCAAAGCCCCAAATATCCTCGATTAATTGTTCCCTTGAAAAGGTTTTTTGTTGATGAGTGGCAAGTTTAAACAATAGTTCAAATTCTTTCAATGGCAAGGTGATCCGCTCTGTCCCTGCTAATACAGTATGAGACGAACGATCAATGACTACTTTTCCAATCGTAATTTGATTGGCCACTGTAATTTGATACCGTTTAAGAAGGACTTTTACCCGTGCCGTTAGTTCAGCTGCATCAAAGGGTTTGACCAAATAGTCATCTGCACCAAGGTCAAAGCCTTTTACTTTTTGTGCAGTTTCTCCTTTTGCGGTTAACATGAGTATCGGAAGAGTGTCCGAATAATACCTCCGAACCTCCCTGCAAAATGACCATCCGTCCATATTCGGCATCATAATATCTAAAATAATCAAATTAATTTTTTCTGTTTCCAGTAATGATAGTGCCTCTTTTCCATCTGATGCTTCTGCTAAGGAGAAACCTTCTTTAGAAAGAATGACACAAATCAATTCTCTAATATGCGAATCGTCATCGACCACTAATATTTTTGCCATAGGATCATTCCTTTTTCAAAAATTGAATCGCCTCAGCAACCGGTATTCCATCACTTTCCATTTATTCTACAACATTTTTGGGATAATTCACTATGCTTTGCGCATGTAAGCCCGAACTGTAAGCGGTGCAAAGATAGCTACGATAACAGTTGCGCCAGTGAGTGAAATAATGAGATCCCACCCCAATGTTCCAGTATTCGCCAAGTCCCTGACTGCGGTCACAAGATGGGAGATGGGATTGAACTTCACGAACATTTGCAGCCAGTTTGGCATGGTTTCAGCAGGCACAAAGGCATTTGAAAGAAAGGTTAGTGGAAAGAGAATAAGCATTGAGATCCCTTGAACACTTGAAGCTGTTCTAGCAATAACTCCAAAAAAGGCAAATATCCAGCTGATTGCCCATGAACAGGTAATGACAAGCAGTCCAGCAAGGACTACAGAACCAATTCCACCCTCAGGATGATAGCCTAATACATATCCCATCGAGAATGTAAGGACCGTGGCGATGGTATAGCGGATGGTATCAGCAAGCAGAGCCCCGGCTAATGGAGCAATCCGGGCAATTGGCAATGACTTAAAGCGGTCGAACACCCCTTTATCCATATCTTCCCGTAATTGTGTACCCGTGACAATTGAAGTAGTGATTACAGTTTGCACTAGAATTCCCGGGATGATAATCGGTAAATAATTTTGCACATTTCCAGAAATAGCCCCGCCAAAAATATAAGTAAACATTAAGGTGAAGATAATCGGCTGAAAGGTAACGTCAAATAGTTGTTCTGGTGTTCGGCGTATTTTTAATAATCCACGGTAAGCCATTGTTAACGAATTCTGTATAGTCTGTTTGAAGCTAGTTTTATTTCGCAGCTGAATGTCAGAAACCGACATAGTAGATTGTTTTCCCATTAAATAATCCCCCTTTTTTTATGATTCGAATGAGTCAGGTTCTCCCCTCTGCCTTCACCCGTAATTGTTAAAAATACTTCGTCTAAAGATGGTTTTCGTACACTTAGTTCAGCCAATTTGATATCTGCCTCCCGAAGTGCGACTAGCAGATCTGTCACCCTATCCGCAGTCGTCATCGGGGCAGTAATCATCCGGCCTTCTGGAGACACCGCCGACGTTACGTTTAAGACTTGTTCCACAATCAATCGAGCATTCGGAATATCTTGCGTGTGTTGGATACTTAAATGTAAGGATGAAGTACCCATCGATTCTTTAAGTTCATTTACGGCTCCTTCAGCAACGACTCTTCCTTGATCGATGACAGCAATTCGATCCGCAAGTTCATCAGCTTCTTGCAGATACTGAGTTGTTAACAAGACGGTCGACCCTGATTTTACTAATTGACGAATGGTGTTCCACATTTGATTTCGTGTACGCGGATCTAGCCCGGTCGTCGGTTCATCCAAGAAAATGAGTGGTGGCTGTGCAATTAAACTAGCAGCTAAATCCAGTCGTCTGCGCATCCCCCCTGAGAAATTTTTCAATGGACGCTTTGCAGCATCCATTAACCCAAATTCCTCGAGTAAATCATTCGCTTTCCGTTTTGCCTCCAGACGACTAAGTCCTAGTAATCGGGAGAAAATCATGAGATTCTCAGTCGCAGTTAATGACTCATCGACTGAAGCATACTGACCCGTCACTCCTATTAACTGTCGGACAATTTGTGATTCCTTCTCAACATCATAACCAAAAATTTTTGCTGATCCCGCATCAGTTCGAAGTAATGTTGCCAGCATTCTAATCGTTGTCGTCTTTCCAGCGCCATTTGGTCCCAACACACCATAAATAGAACCCGTGGGCACCATCAAATCTACTCCATCAACCGCGCGATGATCGCCAAAGGTCCTTATAAGTCCTTGTGCTTCGACTGCATACTTTACATTTTCTGATTTCATTCTATAATCACTTTTCATATGATCCTCCTTGTAATCAACTAATTTCTTTCCATGTTTGTATTTACTTTTGTATCGATTACAAGTTGGATTATAGAGGTTATTTATGAACTGAATATGAACGAAAAAAATGTTTTTACACGATTGAGACACCTTACTTAAAAAAACCCTCCTTACTTAGCATTTTTTAAATTTAATTACAATTTTGCTCCCCGATTCACTCTTTTCTTGCTTTGGCATTACTGTTGCCTATATAAATAAACATAGAATAAAACATAAAAAGCCATATCCTTCACGGACATGGCAAATTGTCATTTTTTAATAGTATTTATAGAGAGGTATTAACTATGAAACTCTCACTTTTCACTTCAAACGTTATCGTATAAAAACTTACAATAACCCTATAAAGATTCAAATGAATATTCAATATAACCGCACCTATTTATGATAAGGTTCATTCCGATTAATCCGAAATGCCCTATAAATCTGCTCAACTAAAACGAGTTTCATCAACTGATGCGGATATGTAATCTTTCCAAACGATATTTTTTCATTAGCGCGTTTCATGACAGCTTCACTTAAACCTAAAGAACCTCCGATAACAAATGCGACTTTGCTCTTTCCGTAAGTCGCCAGCTTATCTAAGTTTTCAGCAAGATCTTCGGATGAGACTGCTTTTCCTTCAATCGCCATCGCAATAACATGAACATCTTGGCCGATCTTTGCTAAAATGCGTTCACCTTCTGCATTTTTTACTTGTTTCATTTCCTGATCACTTAACGTTTCTGGCGCTTTTTCGTCAGGAACCTCTATAATTTCTATCTTTGCGTAAGGTCCAAGCCTTTTTAAATATTCGGCTATTCCTTGTTTTAGGTATTTTTCTTTTAGTTTCCCAACGGAAACAATCGAAATATTCACTTGTTGAAAACTCCTTTTCCAAATAAGTTATCCCCAGAACTTATCCACATATGCACAATTAAGCCCATATATTGTAGGCGTTCATATGTTCGACACTTTATATGCACCTGGTTCATTACAGTATTCACATGTTGTTGATAACTCACCTTCTCCTGTTAGTAACTCTACAACAGGAGGCGTTTCAAACTCATCTACAATGATGTCAATCGCAAGCTCAGCATGCTCTTTACAACAAATAATCTTCATTTTACAAATCTCCTTACTTATCCACAATTCTCTATCTTACCCTATCGAATTCTGTTCCTTCTGTAAACGTTATACATGTAAAAAGTTGTCCACATCTTGTGTTTCTTATACCAAAGAAAACAGGGGGCTCATCGCCCCCTGCTATCTTTATTTTATGTTTGTTTGCCCAATTCAACTTTTGTTGTTTTCTTTTTACCGTCTCGATAGTAAACGACTTCGACTTCATCACCGATCTTCGTCTTCGTATACAAGAACTTACGAAGAGCGATTGGATCATTCATTTTTTCTCCGTCGATCTCTACGATAACATCCATTTCCTTAATTCCTGCACGAGCAGCTGGAGAGGTTGGTGTTATCTCCATCACAACAATTCCGCCTTTTACGCTTTTTGGAATCTTTAATGTCTGTTCACGATGATACGTATTTACTTGTGAAAGCGGAATGATGTTTACGCCTAGGAAAGGTCTTCGTACTTCACCAAACTTTTCGAGGTCCTCAATAATAGGCTTTGCTACATCAGATGGAATCGCAAAACCGATTCCTTCTACTTCTTGTTGAGCAATTTTTGAAGAGTTGATTCCGATAACCTGCCCCGCAATGTTGATCAACGCCCCACCACTATTTCCAGGGTTGATCGCTGCATCTGTCTGAATCACTTCTACCTGCCAATCTGGGTTTCCATCTTGGTCAATATCTACAGGAATAGAACGGTCAGCACTTGAAACAATTCCTTGTGTAACAGAACCGGGGAAATTTCCAAGCGGGTTCCCGATCGCAATGGCAGGTTCTCCGCGTTTTAAGTCACCCGAAACACCAAACTCTGCAACATCAGTCACTTTGCTGCCATCAATTTCAACCACAGCAAGATCCATTAAAGGATCTGTCCCACGAAGTTTACCCTTAAGCTTTGTTCCGTTGCTTAAAGTGATCTCAAGCTGACTTGCATCTGCTACAACGTGATCGTTCGTTACCACGTAAGCTTTGTTGCCTTCTTTTTTATAAATAACACCTGATCCTGTTCCTGCTGGCTGTTGACTCCAAAAATCAGTTTGTTGAATATTGATCACTTCCACTACTGCTCCCGAAGCTTTATCGACCGCTTCAGTAACATTGGTAGTTAAATCAACATCAATCCTTCGTTTTTCTATATTTTCATCTGTACCTAAGCCATCTTTTTCTCCATTTGAAGAATATAGATTATCAGGAAGCAAACCTGCACCTCCTAATGCTGGTACTGTAAATAAGACAAGTAAACCGCCAAGAATTGCTCCTAGCAAAGCTGGTAGAAACTTACCTCCGCGGTTTCCCTTTTGTCGAGATGAGTATTCATGATCTCCATCATAATAACCCATGTATGTCACCGTTCCTTTCAACAATGAAGTGTTCAAATTCATAACCCATTATAAGTAATAAATCCTTAAAATGTGGACAATTTGGGTTATTTTTCATAATTTCCCACACTTCTTGTTATTTCCTGAAACAGTTTACTTTAAACAAGTACGTTTTTACACGACTGCCAGCTTTGTTGGCTGACTCGCATCCGTGTCGTGTAAAATTACTTGCTCTCCTGTCAAGATGTCATGGGTCTTCAATGTTTGTTCAACGGCAAGACGAGCAATGTCTTTCATATTATTGTCTTTACTAAGATGAGCTAAATAAATATGTTTTGTTTCGTCACCGATCACATCCGCAAGAGCATGTCCACAATCCTCATTAGAGATATGTCCATGATCCCCTAGTATACGACGCTTAATGTTCCACGGGTATCTTCCCATCATCAGCATATTGATATCATGGTTGGATTCAATCACGAGTGAATGACTGTCTCGAATGATGCCTTTCATACGATCGCTCACATAGCCTGTGTCAGTCATCAAAGCAAGTTTCCTGCCGTTATGATGAAACACATAGAACATCGGCTCAGCAGCGTCATGGGACACACCAAATGACTCTACCTCAAGATCGTTAAATGTCTTAACCGTTTCCATCTCGAACTCAAATTTCTGTTCCGTACTTACTTCTCCGATCAATCCGTTCATCGCGTTCCACGTGTTTTTATTCGCATAGATGGGCAGCTTAAACTTTCGGGCAAGTACACCCAGCCCTTTTATATGGTCGCTGTGTTCGTGGGTGACTAATATTCCATCAATATCTCCCACTTCTCCACAAGCGGCTTTTTCAAAAAGAAGCTTTATCTGCTTCGCACTGAGCCCAGCATCAACAAGCAGTCTTGTTTTCTCTGTTTCTACATAAATCGCATTCCCCGAGCTCCCGCTGGCGAGGACACTGAATTTTAAACTCATAACCGCATGTTCCTTTCTACTCCTCTTTTTCAGATAAAACTTGAATGGAACTGTCAGTTGCATTAACTAAATATTGTCCTTTTTCAGTTTCAATCAGCCATGTTGGTGCGTAAACCTGAAGATCCCCTACTCCTACAAGACTGTAATAGCCAAGCTGAATATCAAGAATGTTATGACCTTTCTTTAATATCCTCGTATCCAACATACGTTCTAATGCTTTTTTAGGAGAGATGATCTCTTGAAATCCGCCTTGGCGCATAATATTCAGGTAGGTTTGGGTAAATTTTATCAGGTTTCCTTTTTCATCGAGTTCGAATTTGATCATTCCGTTCGGTGCTTCGAAATCCCGTTTTAAATCCGCTAATTCATCAAAATTAGAAGGGTTATAGTAGATTGGTTTTTCAAAATAGTTTTGATTAAACCAAATGATATTCTCTTCTTTATCCCATTCAAAGTACGTATAATCCTTACCGCGTGAAACGTTTTCCTTTAGAAATTTTTCAAGTTCTGTAATTAAGTCTTTTGTATCTTTTTTAGGCAGATTAAGAGGTTTGCTCAATGTATAGTGGAGAGTAATATCTGTGCTTAACTCCTCTTCAAACTTGATATCCTTTGAATCCAGTTCTTTTTCGTCTTCCGTAAACTTATAACGCTGTGCGCTGATTAAAGTTTGTTGATCATCATATTTAGGAATTTTATCCTGATAAGCTATGTTACTAATTTTGAGCTTTTCCTCGATTGGTTGTTCTGAGAGGTTTTCAATATTGTTTAAATCATTTTTCTTATAGAGCTGATATCCTAAGAACAGGTTCAAGACAAGAAAGGTCAGGATAAAGATGCTTTTTGTTTTCTTCCAATCCACTTAGAATCCTTCCTCTCTTCCTTGTTTAAATCTTAATTGTTCATAACCCATATTTGAATTTTCATAGTTTATAAACCATCGTGGAACAAGCGTATAAAGGGTCTCACGCTTCTCCATCGTATATCCGATACGTATATCCTTAATATTATTCGTGTTAGACTCTGACTCTACCTTTTCTATAACTGCTTTTCCTGACGGAAGAGTGATGGATGACTGGGAAGAAGGTATTTCACTTAAATCCAGTTGAACCATCGATCGATTATATTCCTGAAGTTCACCGTAGTTCCACTTAAGGCTCATCTGCATGTTTGAATCGAGGACAGGTAAGCTCTCCACAAATAGCCAAAACTCCGTCGATCCCGTCGTTCTTCCTGTTACATTTGATAAAATGTATGGATTTCCCCATCCAGCATGTGTGTTGATATACCTGATTGATTGTGAAAGGGGAGAAGTTGGCGTTGGATTTATATTAGACATGCCTGTAAAGCTTTTATATGAAAAACGGTTTTGCAGAGTATTGACCACCATCGCTGCAGTTCCATCAGCATACGTTATTTTATTGTCACTAGTAGCACTCTTTACCGCTAATGGATCCTTAAAAAGCGCTTTTTTATACATTTCATAGGTATCCTGGTTGGGTGAATTAGAGAGATAATTATACCGGTTAAGGCTAATTTTTTCAGCCGGAAAATAAAGTCTCTTCGTTATCTCACTTTCTCCATTGTCTTTTCGCCGCTCGAGATCGTATTTCATATAAGAAACGAAATCACCGTTATTAATGCTGCTACCCATCCCTTTTATAAACGGAATGAGGGCGTTATTCAATGCTTTAATTTTTTGCATCTTTTTTGATTGATAAGATACGAGATACCCTTCTATTCCATCTGTATCTTTATCCTGATATAAAAAAATTCGATCAACGTTATCCGGTCCAGAAGCTGAATTAAATTTGAACAACCCTTTATAGATGTCCTGAGTCATATTTACAGGATAAATGACCTCAATGTATGAGTTATTCAGGCCAATTTTTTCATCTGGTTCGAACGTTTCTATTTTAGTGGTATCGACCGTGAATTTTGTATCTTTTAAACCTTTATGAAATTCCTCTATGATCGGACTCGCTTCCGCTCCATATATCTGACTTTCCTTATGATAAATAACCTGAGTCGGTCTAACAACATCGGTCAAATCTTTCTCGTCAACAACTTCTTGTTTTTTAACCGTTCTGGCATCTTCAATAGTGGAGTAGCTCGGCTTGAACGTCCAGAGACTCCAAGTTAAGACAAGACTTAATAAAATTAACAAGGTTAACGTGATCGATTTAATGAGTTCATAGTTTTCATGAAAAAGATTAATGATTTTTTTTGATTGAGCAACCCATTTTAACCAGTTCATCGTTGCTGCCCCTCCTTAATTTTTCTTAAAGGAAGAGTAAAATGTATCGTCGTTCCTTGTCCCCATTCACTTTCTGCCCAAATATCTCCACCGTGTGCCAGAACAATCTCTTTAGCAATCGCAAGGCCAAGCCCCGTACCTCCAAGGTCTCTGGAACGTGCCCGGTCGACTCGGAAAAAGCGGTCGAAAATTTTGGATACGTTGTTTTTTGGTATTCCTACCCCTTGGTCAGAAATACTTACTCTTACTTTTCTTCCTGTGATTGTAACAGCGATGGTTATCGTACCCCCCTCAGGAGAGTATTTCATGGCATTAGAAATAATATTATCAACAACCTGAGTCATCTTATCTGTATCTAATTGAACAGGTATTACTTGGTCAGGAAAAGAGCGGGATAACACAATATTTTCTTTCTCAAGCATCTCAAAACGTTCCACAATGCCATCCAGGAATTCTACCAGATCAATTTCACGGAAATTAAAGCGGTAGTCTTTACTGTCCATTTTAGATAACTGAAGCAGGTCTGTAACGAGTCGGATCATCCGCTCTGTTTCGTTTTGTGTCACTTCTAAAAAGCGAGGTGCGATATTTTCATCCTGCCAGGCACCATCTGCTAGAGCTTCAAGATAGCTTCTCATCGTAGTCAGCGGTGTTCGTAATTCATGGGATACATTAAAAACGAACTCTCTTCGTTCATTATCAATCTGTTCTTGTTCCGTAACATCATGCAATACACAGATCAGACCGTTAATCGGTCCATCATCTTTTTGAATCGTTGAGAAGTTTGCCCTTACGACGTAATGAAGGTCATCTGTACTGAAATCGAGAAGCATAGACTCGTATTCGTTATAAAGTTCTTCCCATGTATAGTTTGTATTTAATCGTAATAATTCCATCAAAGATGTGCCGAGTGCATTCTGCCTTGAAATATTCAGCATCTCTTCTGCCCGGTCATTCATAAGAATGATCGCGCCATCCCGATCGGTCGCGATTACGCCATCTGTCATATAAGTAAGGACGGAACGAAGCTTTCTTCTTTCACTCTCTGTAATCGCTGTCGCTTCTTGAAGCTTTTTCGTCAAGTTATTGAAAGTCATCGCTAACTGTCCGATTTCATCATCTCCGTAAAGCTGAACTTTACGAGAAAAGTCACCTCTTGCCATGACGAGCGCTTGTTTTCTCATATCTGCCATCGGACGCGTAATCGTGCGCGCCAAAAAGACACCGAGAAGCCCCGTAATGATAAGTGCGATTACAGTCCCGGTAACTAAAATATTATTAATTCGCTGGATTTGCTTAAAAATACTCTCAATGGACGCTTCTAAGTAAATGGCACCAATCGTTGCCCCGGTGTCATCATTTATGATCGGTTTGGCTAAGACCATCACACGCTCTCCTCCAGACAGCATGATCTCGTCAGCCTGGGTACCTTCAAGTGCTAGTTTAATTTTGGGGTTGAAACTGATCTGTCCGACTAACCTTTGATTACTGCTTGCGAGGATGACACCATCTTTATTTAAAACTTGGACTTGTTTCTCTTCGAACTCCTCGTCGATTAACGCTTGAATATCTTGTTCAAGCGTTTTAATATCTTCTTCGTTTCCTTCGTTTTCCTCTTTAAGGTCTTCATAGCTCTTTTCGTCTTTCATTTTCTGCTCAATATTAAACTCCAGCAAATTCACTCTGTCATAGAGTGATTTGGTGAAGTTCTGACGCAGGTCATTCTCTAAATTGTTAATAAAGTAAACACTGATGACCTGCATGGCTATTAAGATGAGCAAAACATAAATCAATACAAATTTTACATGTATTGATTTAAAAAAATTGACTTTATCCATGATGATTACTCCTGATCAGGATTTCTTAGGTAATACCCCACTCCGCGTCTCGTAATGATCCATAAAGGATGACTCGGATTATCTTCCACTTTTTCACGCAATCGTCGAACCGTTACGTCGACTGTACGTACATCACCGAAGTAATCATATCCCCAAACGGTCTGCAGCAAATGTTCACGCGTCATGACTTGTCCGATATGTTTAGCTAAATAGTGGAGCAGTTCAAACTCCCGATGTGTCAGTTCGATTGTTTCTCCTCGCTTTGTCACAATATAAGCATCCGGATGAATCGTAAGAGAACCAATCGTAATTTCGTTGTTTTCATCTACTTCGCGTTCAGACTCCTGCTGATGACGGCGCAGATTGGCTTTAACACGTGCGATCAGCTCTCGTGTACTAAATGGCTTCGTCACGTAATCGTCTGCACCAAGTTCAAGCCCAAGAACTTTATCTATCTCCGAATCTTTAGCAGTCAGCATAATGATCGGCATATCGTATTTTTTGCGTATCTCACGGCATACTTCCATACCATCCTTCAAAGGTAGCATGATATCTAGCAAAATCATGTCAGGCTTCTCTTTTTCAACCTTTTCCAGCGCATTTATGCCATCGTATGCACACATAACGGTAAAGCCTTCTTTTTCAAGATTAAATTGCAAAATATCTGCAATCGGTTTTTCATCATCCACAACGAGAATTTTCTTATCCATGGGAACGCTCCTTTTTTCGGAAACTCTATTTTAATGAAAGCTTGATTGAATTTTGAATGTTAGTATCCTATAAAATGCTGTATCTCTACTATTTTATCATAAGTGAAACTTTCTCCATAATACCGGTAAAACCTTTTATTTCAAATAAGAAAAACCTCCCAGGGAAAATTTTTTCCTGGGAGGCAAAATGCCTTCATTTATAGATATTCATCAGGGTTTTGCAGCACTCCGTTTTTGTATACCTCAAAGTGGAGATGAATACCTGTTGATTGTCCGGTTGTTCCCATAACACCAATCTTAGATCCTTTTTTCACTACATCTCCAGGTGAAACGGAAATTGAGTTTAAATGCGCGTAGATCGTTCTCATACCATTATTATGGTTGATGATGATCTTATTTCCGTAATCCCCATCCCATCCTGCAAAAGCAACGGTTCCGTTATCTGCTGCAAGAATAGAACGTTCTGAAGGACGAGCGATGTCCATTCCTTTATGCTCGCGGCCCCAGCGTGATCCCTTATGACTTGAGATGTAACCTCCTACAGCCGGCCAAGAAAGCTGTCCTGTCCCCTTAGAAGGAATAACTTTTGTTCCGATCTTTTGAATCTCTGTTACAGGCTCTTTCACCCGTTCTTGATTTAATATATCCTTTTCGATGGTTTTCCCGTTCGTTTTTCTAACGGTATACGTAATATTCTCTAACCCTTTTTGACCCTTTTGAACAGTTTTGGTGACACCTTTTTCAAGTGTACTATCCTCTTGCTTTTCTACTGGAAAAGGAATCTCATTTTGCTTCCTGACCGCTTCAAAAACGAGAACCTTCGTAAAAGGTTTCTTTTCCGTAACGGTAACTTTCTCTCCAACTCGGATAACAGGCGCTAACATAAACCGAGGATTCAATGTGAAAAATTGATCCATTGTAAGATGGTACTTTTGCGTAATGGATTCTACTGTTTCCCCTTCTTGGATAAGATGTTCCTTTTTCTGAAGCGTTCCTCCCTTAATACGAGAAATGGCTTCATCAACTGTAACTAGTTCACTTAAAGAGGTTTGAGCTTTACTAACTAAAATCGGTGAAGAAAAGTCTATATCTACTACTTTACTTTCACCCGGCTCTAGTTCAGAAATTTGAGCTTCTTTATCTTTATCCTTGTACTTTTCAAGAGCATCCAGTTCGTCTTTAGAAACATGTTCAAGTTTTAACTTTAATAGAACATCTTCCGCTTCTTTTTCACTGAATACATAAGCTACATTTTGTCCATCGATCATAAGACGGTAAGCCTCTAATGAAACCGATAGTTCCTTTGATAATGTTTCTCTTACAGCGTCATGATCGTACTGTGGTCTGAACATTTTCTCTGGCTTCAGTTCAATGGATTCATTTAATGTAAATGCAAAATCCCCTTTTTTCTCTTTTGCCTGTTTAAGCTGTTGTTCTACAGCGTGCTCCACGACACTTTTCTCATGAACGGTACCGATTTTCTTTCCATCTACATAGACATGAAAGACCGTCTTGATTAATTGGTTATCGTCATGATGTGCATATGTGACCGATGAATTCATCGTAAATGTTGTGAGTAGTAAGATAACCGCCATAAGAAATGGCATTGTCATTTTGATAAATCTTTCAGTGGTTTTTCGATTTTTCAACTTCTCGTTCCCCCTAAAGATTCTCTGCTAAATCTCAGCTAAGTCTATTGTCCTATGACAAAATTCTCCGTGTAATTCCTTTTGTATCCTATCATAATGGAATTCCATTTGTCAGATTTTCTCGAATTTTGTAATGCAACTGTAAAAAACGGGGGTTTCAGGAAGATGGGAAACGGGTATGGCGTTTTGGCCTTCATTAAAAAAAGCAACAGGATTTTCTCCCATTGCTCTCAACGATTTTATTTTATTCTTTTACCATGAGCTTTTCTTTAATATCATCCTTTTGTACGTATACCACTAATAGACTGATTGGAATGAGGATCAGTGTCTCCAGCCATTGTTTTTCTAATAGCCAATAAAAAAAGGGAGCCAGTGCAAATGCGAAAAGACCCGCTACGGTAAGACTTCTTTTTATAGAATAGAACAGCAGGAACGCGGCTCCCACCAGGATGGCAGACAACCAATTAAAGATTAGCAATCCTCCTATAAACGAAGCTACTCCTTTCCCACCTTTAAAGCGAAGGAAAACGGGATATAGATGTCCTAAAATGACAGCTAAAAAACCGAGGAGCTGGATATAGGGTGGAAAACCGAATTCTATACCTGCCCACACTACTGCAGCTGATTTAAGAATATCACCAGCTAATGTAAGTACGAAGCCAGGCGTTCCAAGAACACGTCCGGCATTTCTCGCACCAATATTGCCGCTTCCCATTACTCTTAGATCATGTCCTCTTAATAGTTTCGCTACCAGGAACCCTGTCATCAAACCACCAACAAGATAACTTGCGATAACATACATTACCCATTGGAATTCCATTGAATAATCATCCGCCTCCCTCATTCCAGTTTGTAATCACAAACACGATCGATCTAACCCTGTTTATAACAGAACCCTCCTGTTTCAAATGTATGCTTTTTAAACAAGCTTTAGTATATAAAAAAAGCATGCCTCTAAAGGCATGCCGCATGATTTAGGATATAAAGTAAAATGGTGGCTCGAGACGGAATCGAACCGCCGACACGAGGATTTTCAGTCCTCTGCTCTACCGACTGAGCTATCGAGCCAAAAATTTTTAAAACCGAATTTTTAATCTTATTCAGTTTGTGTCTCTTCCTCTGCACGTCTATCTTAGAAGTCCGTCGAGACAACTCGCAGCTAAATCGTGCTGCAATGCTCGTAGCTATCGAGCCAAAAATTTTTTTATTTAAAAAGTGGCGGACCCGACCGGGGTCGAACCGGCGATCTCCTGCGTGACAGGCAGGCATGTTAACCACTACACCACGAGTCCACTTAAAGTTAAATATTTATATAAAAAAATGGTGACCCGTACGGGATTCGAACCCGTGTTACCGCCGTGAAAGGGCGGTGTCTTAACCGCTTGACCAACGGGCCACTTTTTGAAAAAAATGGTGAGCCATGAAGGACTCGAACCTTCGAC
The DNA here is from genome assembly GCF_023715845.1 of Fictibacillus phosphorivorans. Classification (GTDB taxonomy): domain Bacteria; phylum Bacillota; class Bacilli; order Bacillales; family Fictibacillaceae; genus Fictibacillus; species Fictibacillus phosphorivorans_D. The sequence continues at coordinate 407 of NZ_JAMBOR010000020.1, read as the reverse complement.
CCTCTGATTAAAAGTCAGATGCTCTACCGACTGAGCTAATGGCTCTTACTTAAAAACAAACGATGTCGTTTTTTCACGACAAGTGTTACTTTACCATGATATTGAGGGTTTGACAATAAGTTTTTTACTTATTTTTATAAAAAGTTTTTGTTTGATCGTTTCATCTAAAAGAACCTAATTACGTCAGTCTTCTTTTTTGAATCAAAAAGATCTTCAACGAAGTTTTTTACGGTACGTGTTCTTTTAATCTGTTACACGTTCGCGCAAGATGACCCTCGTTTTGGACTTCTGTCAATAAAGTGGAGATAAATTTTGTGAGAAATATTCAATTGAGTCCCATTCTTAAGGGATTTTCATATGAACATCAATGAGCCTCTTCACAGAGGCTTTTTATTATGGGCGCTTTA